>JBIJAH010000033.1:0-43046 GCA_044345845.1 Roseomonas sp. | reverse complement strand
AATCGGTCGTCTCGATCAGCTCCGAACGGATCGCCCGCCCACTATAGGCGGTATAGGTGGCATAGTAGACGCGGCGTCCCTCATCGTTGAACTCCAGGAAGCGCGCATCCTCGATACCGTTCGATTGTGATGCGGTGATCGGGAAGATGACGCGCTCGCTGATGTCGCTTTCAGCGTCGAAGGTGACGTCCACCGTCTCGCCATGCGTGTCCGCGACCCGTGCATGAATCGCCGGCGTGGCGGCAAGGCGTGCTGTCGCATCTATGCGGACGCTCCCGTCCTCGGCAATTGATCCTGATCGGAAGGTGAGCGACGAGACATGGCCCTCGCCCACGGCCCGCAACGAGAGGATGAACCGATGCGTGCCGTCCGGCGTGACAGGCTGGTCGGGATGGGAGACCATGCTGGGGTTGAACAGCGCGGCTGCCTCGAAGGAGTATTCGTGCAGGAAATAGGCGCCGACCAGCCGGCGCTGCAGCGTCGTGAAGCGCTGGTGCCCGGCGAAGGCCGCCTCCATGTCGTCGGCGCGCGCCTCGCAGGTGTGTAACAGGTTGCGATGGCGACCCTGGAAATTTGCCAACACATCGTCCAGCTGCTGGATCGCGGTGTCCTCGTCCATTGCCAGCACGCGCGTCAGGATATGGTTCGCGCGGGTCTTGTCGGTCGGGTTGAGGTCGCGCGGCTCAGTCGCCGGCCGGAATGGACGGACTACCACTCGGGCCGGATCGGGATGCAGAAATGACGCCTGCCGGTTTAGGAATGCTGCGCGGGGCAATGGACGTCTCTTCTCTTCGCTGGGGGTGGATCAGGACTCAGGTGGTTCGGCTGGACAGCGCCGCCTGGCGTGTCCGCAATGCGGCCCGTCAGCGACGCTTGCAGATCGGCGCGGCTACCCACGGCACGCCGGTGGCCGTGCATCTGCGTCAGCGCCAGCATGTAGGACAATACGGATTCAGCGCCGCGATTTTCGTTCGCGCGGTCGCGGTGCAGGCCATCACGGCAGGCCCCTGTTTCGGGATCGGCCAGCGGTACGGCCAGGTCGTTGTGCCCCATGAACCAGGCGAAGGCCGTCTCGGCCGCCTCCGCCCAAACCGGGTCGGCGTTGTGACGCCGCGCGGCCAGGCAGGCTGCGATCGTTGCCGTGGCTTCCAGCGCCTGCTGGTCGAAGGCGCGCGGAAAGCGCCGCGTTTCGCCGAAGCTATCCGTGCCGATCGGCCGGAAAACGCCGGATGGCGCGGTCTGCACGCGAACGAGCCAGCGCAGGGCGCGCAATCCCTCCGCAACATGCCCGGGCGCGCCGAGCGTCGCGCCGGCCAGGATCAGTGCCTGCGGCAGCCGGGCATTGTCATAGGCCAAACCATCCTCGAACCACGTCCAGTCCTCCGTGGCGCAGCCCGCCAGCAGGCCGACGAGGCGGTCAGCCAGCAGGCGACGGAACCGCGGTGCAAGGGTGTCGTCGGGGACCGCTTCGCCGTAATCTTCCAGGCCGAGAAGGGTGAATGCCCAGGCGCGTGGCGACCCAAACGTCTCGGTGGTCGGCAGCGCCTGTATAAAGAGCTCAGCCGCCCAGCGGCGCCGCGACGCATTGACGTCCGCCCGTGCGGCTTTCCCAAGCGCCCAGAGGGTGCGCCCGTGGCTATCCTCCGAGCCGCTCGCCTCCAGCCAGCGGCGGTCGAAGCTCATGAAGTTACGGAAGCGCCCTCGGTCCGCGTTCCAGGCATGCTGCACGAAGGCGGCGAAGCGGGCCACCAACGGCTCCGGCAGTGGCTGCTCGCCCGGCGCCATCATGGCGCAGGCAAGCAGCAGGGCGCGGGCGTTGTCGTCCACGCAGTAGCCATGCGCGCGGTCGGCCACCGCATGCACCGCGTGCTGTAGCAGGCCGGTATCGTCGCACATCGCTAGCAGATGCTCGGTTCGCATCTCGGGCAGCACGCGCGGCGGCCGCGGCTGCGCCAGGGGAGGAGTGATCAGCCTGGGCCGGTGCTCACGCCGGACCCGATCGAATAGTGAAAGGTAGCGCAGCGCGGTGCGCGGCCAGGTCATCGGACGGCTGGCGGCATAGGCGCGCCGCCGCATGTCGAACCGTCGCGCATCGTCGGCCAGCAGCCCCGCGACCGCTTCGCCGACCGCGGGCGCATCGTTGAACGGGACCAACAACCCGGCGCCGTCGGCCAGCAGATCCTGCGCATGCCAATAGGGGGTGGAGACGACCGCTTTGCCCAACCCATAGCTATAGGCGAGCGTCCCCGACGTCATCTGCGCCTCGTGGAGATAGGGCGTGACATAGACATCCGCTGCCGAGATGAAGTCGAGCAGCATGTCGAGGTCCACGAAGCGGTCGAGGAAGACCACACTGCCGGCGACGCCCCGTGCCGTGGCGCGCGCGACTAGGCTCTCGCGATAGGCCTCGCCCTGCTGCCGGACGAGGTTGGGATGTGTTGCGCCCAGCACGACATAGATCGCTGCGGGACAGCGCTGCAGCACCAGTGGCATGGCATCGATCATCACCTCGATGCCCTTGCTCGGCGACAGCAGGCCGAAGGTCAGGATTACCGGCCGCCCGGTAAAGCCGAGACGGAGCTTGGCAGCATCCGGTTCGGCAAAGGCGACCTCAGGGATGCCGTGCGGGATGATCTCGATGCGGTCGGCCGGTACGCCATAGACTTGGCGCAGCAATTCGCGCCCCTTTTCGGCCATCACAATGACCCGTGCCGAGGCCCGGATCACGCCTTGCAGTACCTCGCGCTGCGCTGGGCTTGGCGCTGCGAGCACCGTGTGCAGCGTGGTCACGACCGGCATGGTCAGCCGGGTGAGCAGGGCAAGGATGTGGCTTCCGGCCTCCCCGCCGAAGATGCCGAATTCGTGCTGTAGGCACACCACGCGCGTCCGGCTGGCGTTCAGCGCATCGGCTGCGCTCGTGTAATCCTCAATGCGATCCTCGTCGATCTGGTGAATGACGTCGGATGGATAATCGTAGCGGTTTCCCGCATCGTTCATGACGACGATGCCGGCCTGTAATCCCGGCTTCGCGGCGACCACGGCCTGCTGCAGGTCCGCGGTGAAGGTCGCGATGCCGCAGCGCCGCGGCAGCGAGTTTCCGATGAAGGCAACGCGATCGAGCGGCTTCATGCGGCCAGCCCCGCCGCATCCGCTCCGCATGGCTGCGGCGACAAATCTGCCGCCCCTGCCTCCAGCAACCGGTCCTGCAACGGGCCGGGATAGGCGACGAGCGCCCGCAGACCGTCCGGTCCGGCCAAGATGTTGACCGTCGCCGCTTCGATCAAAAGCGCCTCGCCGCATCGGGCCTCGCGTCCGGCGCAGCAGGCGCCACCGCCGATGATGAGCAGCCACGTCTCCTGCCGCGCATGCAGCCGCCAGTCGGTGCCGGGCGCAAGATCAAGAGCCTCGACCACGAAGCAGGGAAGGTCGCCAAGCAGGGTCCGGTTGGCGCCAAGCTGCCGCGGCGCGGCTTGCGGGGGGCGCGGCCCAGCATGCGAGGCCGCTATGGCCTCGTCGAGGTGCAGCGGTCGCGGCCGCCCGTAGTCGAACAGCCGGAAGGTGGCATCGCTGTTCTGCTGTACCTCGGCAACGACCATTCCGCCGCCAAGCGCATGGATGGTGCCCGCGGGGACGGAAAGGAAATCGCCGGGGCGCACTCCCACCCAGTTCACCAGGCCGACCATCCCGCCATCTTCGACTGCGGCGCGCAGCGCCTGGTTGTTGAGCGTACGCAGCAACCCCAGCCCGACCTCGGCGCCCGGACGCGCGTCGAGCACGTACCAGGCCTCCGACTTACCGTTCGGTAGACCCATGGCTGACGCCCGTGCGTCGTCCGGATGCACCTGGATCGAGAGTGCCTCAGCGGTGAACAGCAACTTCAGCAACAGCGCCGGCCGCGCCACATCGCGACCCATGCGCTCGAACCGGATCTCTCCGATAGCCTCGCCTGACCCGCCAAGAGCACTCCAGGGACGCAGATCCACCTTGCCCCAGGGCTTTGCGACAGGGGTGGCGTAGGCCCATTCAACGGTCATGGCGGCGTCCTTCGTTGCGGCTGGGGGTGTTGGCAGCGGAGACGGCCGACCAACCCCGGGTGGGCCGGCGCAGCCTATCGTGGCGAGATGGTTCGCTTTGTGAGGGCAAGGCGGCATGCTCAACCAGATCCGGTCAGCCGCTTCTGTTCCAGAGATGGTTCACACGCTGGTTCTGCACAAGGCCACGGGGCAATTATCCCGAAACATACGACTTCCCAATGATCAGAACCCATGAGCCCCGCTGCGCAATCTGTTGGTCATGATGCGCGAGGGCTGTTCGGGTAACTTCCAGGGCTTAGGCTCACGCTTAGGCCATCACCGTTGCGCCAAGTTTCAGGCCGAATTGGGGGCTGGTCTATATTTGACGGCTTACAACGTCAGGTGTTAGCCGAAGTGAAGATCAAAATAGACGCTCGCGCATGAGTGTGCGGGTCTTCGCCATAAACCTTCTGCATGCCGTCTGTGGAAGCATTTTCATGAGCCATGCTTCCATCGCCTTAGATTATCTGGGTCGGATACAGGTCCAGGAGCGCAGTGTATTTTTAATGACATGCCGCAGGAACACGGAAAAGTGATTACAATGGCAACCATGAACGCAACCAGATTTGAAGAAGACGCTTTGGGGGCAGTTGAAATCCCTGCGGGACGCTATTGGGGGCCACAGACGGAGCGCGCCAGGCATCTTTTCCAAATTGGCACGCAGCGGCTTGATCCCGCCGTGATACATGCGACCGGCACCCAAAAATGGGTCTCAGCGGAAGCCAATCGGCGCTTGGGCTTGCTGCCCGAAGGTATTGCTCAGGCCATCAAGAAGGCCGCCGCGGAAATTGAGGCTGGGATACGGGATGAAGAATTTCCGTTGCCTGTTTGGCAGACCGGTTCGGGCACGCAAACCAACATGAATGCCAATGAGGTTATCGCCAATCGCGCGAATGAATTGCTGGGTCAATCACTCGGTACTCGGGCCCCGGTCCATCCCAATGATCACGTGAATTTATGCCAATCTTCGAATGATTCTTTCCCGACTGTGATGCATATCGCAACGCTGGTCTTTTTGCGAAAGCGCTTATTGCCAGGCTTGGAGGCCCTTCATACTGCCTTGGTCGAAAAATCAAGAGAATGGCAGGCGATTGTGAAACTGGGTCGGACGCATTTAATGGATGCGGTGCCGATCACCCTTGGCATGGAAGCTGCCACTTGGGCACGGCAGGTGGAACGTGGCATAGCGCGTGTTACGCTGTGCGTACCGGATTTGTTGTTACTGCCGCAAGGCGGCACGGCGGCAGGAAGTGGCCTGAACCGTGATCCCGGCTTTGATACGCTCTTTTGCGCCATTCTGGCGGAAAAAAGCGGCGAGGCCTTCGCCCCTAATCCCGAGAAATCCGAAGGTATGGCAGCGCATGATGCCTTGGTGGCGCTTTCTGGTGCGCTGAATACGGTGGCCGTTTCGCTTACAAAAATTGCAAATGATATCAGGCTTCTTGGCAGCGGGCCGCGCGGTGGTATAGCGGAGTTACTGCTGCCGGAAGATGGGCTTTCCAGCAGCATCATGCCTGGCAAGACCAACGCAACCCAGGCCGAAGCGCTGAGCATGGTCGCGGCCCGGGTAATGGGTAATCACACAGCCATCACCATTGCTGGTGCCCAGGGCCATTTACAGTTGAATGTCTTCAAGCCTTTGATCATCCAATCCGTCCTGGAAAGTGCTTCGCTGCTAGGCGATGCCGCAGGCAGTTTTGCGCGGCATATGGTGGCTAAACTCTTCCCCAATATGCCACGTATTGCGGAGAATTTAGCCAAATCCCCCATGCTGGTGACCGCGCTAACCCCCCATATCGGCTATGATCAGGCGGTCGCGATTGCCAAGTATTCTCTCGCGCAAAACCTTACTTTGAAAGAAGCCGCAGTTACGCTTGGCTTGGTGAGCGCCAAAGACTTCGATCTTTGGGTGCGCCCAGAAGACATGATTGGTCCAATTTCCGTCATTTGATGGCGGACTGTCCGGCGTCAGCGCCTATGGGACCAAACTGGCGATTTGAATGGCGCAGGATTTCCGGCTCATCGTGACCCCAAGGAGAGTGAAGATGAGCTCACCAGCTGAATTTTGATGCCCTGGCCAGCCACTCAAACCCTCCCCACCACCCTGAAACAGCGAGACGCAGGCGACAAACTGTCCCGGCTGATGGCGGCGTCTTCACCCGCCGCGTCTGCCGTAGCGTCAAGATTTGGCGTGATGCCTCGATGGCGCCGCGTTGTACCGTAGCCGTGATGCTCGAGGCGACCAAGGGCTTCCGCAGACTGAAGGCCAGGAGCCAGTTGTCTCAACTGCGCGCAGGTCTCCTGGCACGCCGACAGAAGGCCGATCAGGCGTCCTCGGTTGGTCTGTCCGGGCAGCCGCATAGTGTCCATCTAACGCACACCAGGGGCGATCTTCAACACCGCTCGGAACATTTCCCTTGATCAATCAGCAACTCGCTGCCTAACCTCGCGACCCGATACGCCAGATACTCCGATACTCAACCGTCTACGATGTCCCAATGCATTCGACGGCGAACAAATAGATACCCTCGAAACATTGGGCGGCCGCGGCGGCAATGCCTTGGAGGCGAGCGATGGCGTGGGTGAGTGGCGGAGAGCCTGTGCTTGGTGCCGGACCAGACGCGGCAGCGCTGCGTAAGCTCATCCCGCTCATTGCCCGGTCCGACGCCCCGGTTTTGATCACCGGCGCCACGGGCACCGGCAAGGAGCATGTCGCGCGAGCGGTGCATGAAGGCGGAAGCCGCGCGGGCAAGCCCTTCGTCGCGATCAACTGTGCGGCGGTGCCGGAAACGCTGCTCGAAGCCGAATTCTTCGGGTTCGAAAGGGGCAGCTTTACCGGCGCTATCGCGGCGCGCGCCGGCAAGCTGAGCCTCGCCAATGGCGGCACGCTGTTCCTTGACGAGATCGCCGAGATGCCACTGCTGGGCCAAGCCAAGCTCCTGCGCGCGCTGGAGACGCGCGAGGTCCAGCCGATCGGCGCGCCCCGGGCGCACGCCGTCGATATCCGGGTGATGGCAGCAACGAACCAGAATGTTGAAGCCGAGGTCCGATCCGGGCGGTTTCGCTCTGATCTCTACTACCGGCTGAACGTCGCGCGCATATGCGTGCCCGCGCTTGCCGAGCGACCGTGTGACATTCCATCCTATGTTGATCATTTCATCGAAGAATTCAACATGCGCAGCCGCCTGACGGTTCGTCGCCCCACTGCCGAGCTGATGGCGCTGATGACCCGCTATCCCTGGCCGGGCAACGTTCGCGAAGTGCGTAACTTCGTCGAAGCAGTGTTCATCGATCCGCCGGATGGGCCCATCGGCGTCGAGCATATACCCATTGCCTTCGCATCGCTGACTGCGCTGCGGCGGGCGACGGAGGGCGACGAAAAAACCCGGATGCTGGCAGCGCTCGACCGCACGAATTGGAACAAGGTCGAGGCAGCGAAGGCGATGAACTGGTCGCGAATGACGCTTTACCGAAAATTGTCGAAGCACGGGCTTGGTGACCGTCTGGCTGCCGATGGCCAGCTGTAACATGTTACGCCGGTTGCGATGCGGTGTAACGCCCACGGCCATCGGTTGATGACCGAAAAACCGTACTTTCCTGAGCAATTGTAGATACTTGCGGAACTTCGGTCGGCTGGCATGGTCCTTGCGTTATTGGGTTATCAGCCGGAGTGTCACCCTTGTTCCAGCAAAGCCCGCCGCCGCCCCCCTGTGCGACCACGATGATAAGCGCGCTCTATGTCAATTACTTTGAGGTCGGTCACAATCCCTTCGAGTTTCTGATCGATCTCGGGCAATATCGTTCCGACGGCGACGACGTCGGCGCGGTCGCCATCCACACACGCATCGCCACGTCCCCGACGCACGCCAAGCTGCTGGCGCGGTTGCTGGGGGACGCGGTAGCGGCGCACGAAGACGCCAACGGCCCGATCGCCACAGTGCGCGATGGGCTTTCGGCGCTGGAAGTCGTGCGCCGTTCGCTCCCGGAATTCGATGCCCGCGCCGAGAGCATCCGCGCCGCGCGGGCTGATCTCGCCGCTTCAAGCGCCGGCCGGCGCGACCCCAAAGAAAGGTAGAGCGATGCCCGCGCAGATCCGACCCAACCGCATGGAAGTCAGCGACCGCTTCCCGATGCTGGGTTTCAGCATCCGAACCGACCGCCCCGACATAGATGCCGAGGTCGCGCTGGCGACCGATATCGGCCTGTTCGCGCCCGAGAACCGCCATCAGCGGACAGCGGCAAATTTCTATTCCAGTCGCGAAGGCGGTCGGTTGACCGTCCCGCACGGCGAGGGCGTATTCGTTGTGCCGAGCGACGTGCTGGCACGCTTCATCGGTGGCGACCGGTTGTTTTTTGGGCTGGCAACCGGCCATGCCAACAATGGCGGGATGAATGTGGACGCCATGCCGCGCGAGGGCAGCCCCTATGTATCGCTGCGCGAGCTGACTGGCCGAACGTTGCGACGGGCAAACTTCGGCGGGCGCGGGCGCGGCACCCAGCGTGCGCCGGTCTTCGAATGGGCGGGCGACCAAGCGAAGCCAGGCAGCGAGCCGGCACGCGCGGTCAACGGTGCAGGCGGCAGTGGCGGCTACACCAACGGCGCTGCGAACAGTAGCGGCAGTTATCAGGCAGGCGCATCCGCGCCGGCGGCGCTGGCTTATGACGATGGCTTCGGGCCGATGCCGGCGCGGCTGGCTCAGGGTCAACGCGGCCCCGCCCCGGCGCAGTCCAGGCCTCGCGTGCGTCCTTTCGCTCATGTAGATATGATCTATACGCCCACCGACCCTGCGCAAGCGGCGGCGGCGCTCGCCGATTTCGCAAGGCGCGAGGGGGCATGGCGCGCCGGCGTCGCCGACACTGGCTTCTTCCCACACTCAGCGATCTGCCACCTCGAGATGAGCGCGGCGGACGGCACCGTCTACTACGGGACGGGCTTTTACATCGCCCACGATCTGATCCTGACCTGCGCGCACAATCTTTACCAGATGGCCAGCGCGTGGGTAGTGCCGGGCCGCAACGGCCAGGCCGACACAGGCCGGGCCTTCACCGTGCAGGCGGCCGATTGGTCGATCCACCCACGCTATGCCGATGGCGTTCACGACTTCGACCTTGCGGTCATCCGCGTGACAACACCGCCGGCCAGCGGACTGACATTTACGCTGCTAGCGCTGAATGTCAGCCAGGCGTCACCGATCATCGTCTGCGGTTACGGCGCGGAAACGGTGGACCCGTTCAAGCAACATCTCGACGGTGATCATGTCCGCGAACTCAGCTCGAACGGCGAGATCATCCGCTACAACCTGCAGACCGAAAGGGGCAACAGCGGCTCGCCGGTGTTCTATGTCCATGGCCATGAAGACGAGCAAGCGCGGCAATCCACGATGGATTGGATGCTCGTCGGTGTCCACGTCGCCGGCCATGACAATGTCGTCAATCAGGCCTGCGCGCTGACCGAGGCGAAGATCGCGTGGATCAACGGCCGCGGACTGGCGTCCGCGCAAGGGCTGGCGCAGCCGATGACGGCGCGGGGCTCGCGCCCGAACGCGCCGCTGGTGACGCGCGGCGCGGTCTCCGCGCGCGCCGGGGCGATGCAGGCGCCGGGCGGCGGTGGGGCGCGGATGCTGAGCGCCGACCCGCTTACGGTTGATGTCAAATATCGCATGTTCATTCCCTCGCCCGCGATCGACGCACCGATTGGCGCCTATGGCGGCGATGGGCGCGGCTTTTCCTATGACCAGGGCACCAGCCGCGGCGAAATCCACGCAAAGGTCAAGCTGACGCCGGGCGGCGGCATCGAGAGCATCTCCATCCTCGACCGCCACTGGGGCGAGAGCACCGCTTATTCGGGCGATCAGGTCTTCCACCCGGAGGGCAAGCCCGACTGGTGGCTCGAAAAGATTGGCCATCCAGAACCGACGGAGCGCGCGACGCTGGCGGCTAACGACGCCAACCTTAGCATCCAGGCGGGCGCGCCGGGCACGGTGCGGGCGATCATGACGGTCAGCGAAGGCTCATCGCTGTTCAGCATTACGGCGTCGGGAGGGATGCCGCTGTCGCTGGTCGCGCCCAATATCGACGCCGATATCGGCGTGTTCCTGCGGCTCGCCGGTGGCGGCGTCGAGGCCAAGGTGATGGGTGAGCATGACAGCTTTCCGGCGCATGAACTCTATCTGAACGGGCACCGCGTCTACGGTTACGATCCGGTGGCGCATAACGAGGGGCCGACCTCGCTGCTGCCGCCGATGGATCGCAGCGCAGAGACCGGCTGGACCTCAATCACCGCCCATCCGAGCGGACCCGCGTTGGGCGGCCCTGCGTTGGGCCCTCACGCCATGGACGGCGGCGAGCCGGCGATCACGCGCCCGCCGCTGCCATCCGACCCGCGCGCCCGCGCACGGCGGATCGGCGGGCAATTCAGCGACCAGATCGGTCGCGCGCTCGACCTCGGCCTCGACGACAAGATGCTCATGCCGCTGTTCGACGTGCTCGACCCGCCCGCCGCCGCACAGCCGATGGGCGCCCGTGCCATGGATGGCGGCCTGGGCGCGGCAGTCGCGATTGCCGGTATAGTCGTTTCGCCCCTGACATCGAGCGAAGGCCGCGTCACCTGGGATCTGGACCAGGGCCGCGGCATCAAGCACCCAGGCGATGTCGCCCCGGCCAACCCGGCGCCGATGCGCGATGGCGATACCATCACCATCACCGGTCCCTGGAGCGAGAATTTGCTTGGCGACATGATCCGCGCTGACTTCGAGGTCGGGTGGCAGTGCAACGGCAAGTCGCTCGGCAATGTCGTCATTGGCAATCTGCGCACCAACGACGCGTTTGGCTGGGGGCTGGCGGTTCGCGCGCAGCTGATGGACGATAACATCGTCTATGCGCCCGACGGCTGCGCCGCGCTCCGCATCCGCTTCCACTGGCGCTTCACACGCACTATCGGATCGGACTTGATCGCCGTCAGCGACCTTAAGCTGCTCGGCGACGGTCGCACCGAGTTCAGCACACGCTGGACGCAGCAGTAGCGGGCCGGACGCGCGATGGCCATCACCTACAGCGTCGGCGCGCCACCCGGCGCCCCCCCCGCCGCCGCGCCCGCAAGCGCGATGGCGGGACCGTGGGACCGACGATCGGTGGCGCCTGGTGAGGAGGCGCAGCCCGCCCCCCCGCAACCCAAAGCGGCACCCGCGACCGAGACGATAGGCCGGCGGGCCGGTGCGCTGTCGGACGAGATCGATTTCCCGCAGTTCGTCGCCAGCCTGATACACGGTACTTTCGACGCCATCGTCGACGCCAGCATCCGCCAGACGGACAGCATCGCCGACTTGGTGAGCGCGGTGGCTAAGCCGCTTGAGCGCTTCAAGGACGAGAATGTCACCGCCAACGAGGCGCGCGACTGGCTGATCGCGCAGCACCCGCGCGAGCTGATGCTGGCGCGGGGCGAAGACGGCGCGAGCGTTGTGCCGCGCGCCGGTGAGGACGACGACAGCCCACCGCCGGCGTGGCTGTCCGACTTTGGCCTCGGCGGCCAGACGCTGACCGCCGAGCTTATCGAGGCGCAACTGGTTCCAGCGGCGCGCGACCGCGTGGCGCGCGACCGCATGGCAACGTTGTCGACGATGGTCATGCTCGGGCTGAACCGGGTGGTGGTGAAGGACGGCACCATCGCGGCCCGGTTGCGCTTCCGCGCAGCGGCGGCCGATCGGTCACGCGTTGACTATGCCGTATCCGATGACCAGGCGATGGCGGGCGGTGGATCGAGCGTTGGCGGCTGGGGCAGCCGCGGGTCCATCACTTATGCCGCACCATCGACCAAGGTATCAACGGTCGGCGTCAACTCGCAGACTGACAGCGACCTCAAGGCCGAGCTGTTCGGCGAGGTCAAGATTAACTTCGCCAGCGAGACGGTGCCGCTCGACCGCTTCGTTGACGACGCGCGTCGCGTGATGCTGGAACGCGCCGCGCGGCCCGGGGCCATCGCCCCGCCGGCGAGTTCGGCTGGGCCCGTTGCCGTGCTGCCGGCAGCTCCTGCGACGCCGGTAACGCCATGAACGACTACGCGCCTCGCCGGCCGCTGGCCGATGTGCTCGTCGAACTGGCCAACGCGATGGGTGGCGCCGGCGACTTCCGGGCGGTGATCGTGCGCGCGACCTCGCTCGAACTCAGCCTGCCGATTGAGGCCGGCGTCGAGCAACGCGACGGCGCGCTTCAGTTCATCGCCGACCTGCCGCGCTTCCATCGGCGCACTGATTTCGACCGTCCGCCCGGGCGGCTGACCGTCACCCTATGCGCCGAAGCGGTGTCGTCATGAGCATTGCCGGTTCGGTCCCGCTGGAGGATTTCATCCAGGCGGTGCAGGCGCAATTAGATACCGCGCAGGCGCGCATGACGCTGAAGGCCCGCAACGACAGCCTACCTCTGACATTCGCAATAAAGGACATTTCGCTCGATCTGCGCGCGCATGTTGAAGTGCAGCGCGGCGAAGTGCGCATTCGCCCGGCCAGCGCGGCGGACGGCGAGGCGAGCGTTTTCCACCTAGTGTTTACCGCCATCACCCGGCCAATGATCGACGAAAACTCGGTGCAGTTGTCGGCGGATACGCCTGACGACCCCGGCCTCGACACGCTGGAGACGCTGGACGACGATGAGCGCCAGCGGCTGGAGCGCGTAGGTGTGCGCACCGTGAGCCAGTTGAACGACCTTGAGCGGCGCGGCATTTCGGGTTCGGTCGGGCGCATCACCAATCTGCCTGCTGACCGACTACGCAGCGCCCTGGCACGGGCAGCGCGACCGATGGTGGACGACGTGAGCGCGACGCAGGGGCCGGCCTCCGGTGAGGGGCCGAGAGCGGTACTCAATCGGGTTCGCGTGCGCGGTCGCAATTTACTGAAGAATGGCGCGCCGCCAACGGTAACCATTGGTGGCGAGCGTGTCACGGTTGTGCAGGCGACCGACCGCGAATTGGTGCTGGCCCCGCAGGCGCACCAGCTGGCGGGGGCGATGAGCTTGGCACACGATGTTGCTGACCCAGCGCACGTCTATTTCGACGCACAGATGGCAAAGACGCCGGCGAACTTGCATGCGAGCGAAACTCCCGGTGCGGGAGCGGTCGCATGAGTGCCGGCCGAGCCCTACAGCCTTGGGCGCATCGCTCGGGTGCCTATGCGCTACCAGGCAGCATTCTCGTCCGACTGGCATTGGGCGAGACGCCAGACCGCATCCCATCGGCGCTCGACACGCGGCGCGGCGCGGCGGTGGCGCTCGAAGCCACTGGTATCGGCGCGGTTGACCGCATCGTTGCCAGCTTCGGTGGCGCTGTGCGCGCGGAACGCGTCCATGCTTCGTGCCGGGGGCTGGCCCAGGTTGGCCGGCGACATCTCGACTGGTCTGACGACGAGCAGCTGACCGGCGTTGCACGGCTGATCCGCTTCGATTTGGCACCTGGAACACATGTCGGCAATCTGGCCATTTCGTTGCTGCAACTGGGCATGGTTGAGGCGGCAATTCCGAATTATGTCGCTACTGTCGGCCTCGACGGACCGGTCCTTGCTCCGCAGGTGGGGGCGGTGCCGGTAGGCAGTGCATGCCCAGCCAGAACCCGCATCCGGCACGCCGAAGCTCTGGCGATGGAGCCGGGCGACGCCGCGTTGATCATTGGCGTCGTTGACAGCGGCATTGCTGGCAGTCACCCGGAATTCGCTGGGCGCACGCGCTCTGGCTTTGACACCGTTCGGTTAGGCGCCGGCGAGCTATCTGGCAGCGTCGAATTGCTCGGTGATCACCGCGGCGTGGACATTGATCCGACCGATCGCTTCGTCGGCCATGGTTCCGGCTGCGCCGCCATCATTGGCGCCAATGGACGCGGAATGCCGCCGGGTCTTTGCGGCGCGGCGCAGTTGTTGCCGATCCGGTCGCTTGGTGCGGCGCGCTTCCCGGGCCGGGCGGCGGCAGTCGGCATCGGCGCCATTGCTGATCTCGACATGGGCTTGAAAATGGCGATCGATCTTGGCGCCCAAATCGTCAACATGAGCTTCGGCACCGACGATGAGGCGCTCGAACCCAACGCGCCGCGCCCCCATGCCGAAACGATCGCTTATGCAGCCAGACGCGGGGTAGTTCTGGTTGCAGCCTCGGGCAATAGCGGTGATATGCGGACCTACTGGCCGGCTGCGTTTCCGGACGTGATCGCGGTCGGCTCGGTCGGGGACGACGGGCGGCCCAGTAAGTTTAGCACGCGCGGCACTCATGTGGCGCTATCCGCGCCGGGCGAACGAGTCCTGACCGCTACGATCCACGGCTATCAGAACGCCACTGGCACCAGCTTTGCCGCCCCCTTCGTTGCAGGAGCAGCTGCTCTTCTGATGGCACGTGCGGCCCGACGGTCGCATCCTCTGCAGCCCGCGGCTGCCCGCGCCATCTTGTGCGCGAGCGTCGAACCCTGGGGCGGCGATCCCGGCGAAGGCATGGGCGCTGGCGTGCTCAATGTCGCTGCGGCGCTCGAACTACTTGACGCCGAACTCGATGGCGAGGCGATCGGCATGGAGAGGGATGAGGAGGATAACGATGACTAAACCGCCGCGTCCGAAACGGGGTCCACCGCGGGGCCTGACCAGATCACGGCGCAAGGTCGGCCCGTCCGAGCCCAAATCTACTTCGCCCCCGAAAGGCGAACCGCCGCCAATAACGACACCGACCCCCACCATAACGCCAACCATTCCAACGCCACGGAGACCGACCATGATGAGGATCCGCTTCGCAAACCTTGTTGCACGCGAGAAAGCTGCGCTCGCCACGCTCGAAGCCGAGCAAGACCGCCTGGTGGCGCGCCGAACCAAGCGGGGAGACCTGGCCGAAAGCGAACGCGCTGAACTTGACCGCATTGATGGGCTGGTTCTGTGCATCGCAGAATTGAGAAAAAACGCAGAATTGAAGAAATCAGAGTTCCCTGCTGGTGCTTACGTTGACCCGTTATTCTCGGGTGTCCGGCATGCGTTCCAAAATGACGATAGCTTCGATAAAATCGTTATCGAACACGACAACGATGGCTTCCTGATATTCGAAAAAAATGCAGACGCCGAACGTTTGCAAGTCCGCGTGGCTTTGACGCTTGGTTATCTGGAACTCGACGGCGTAGCCTTGCCCAGGCTTGCAGTCAGCGACAAGCCGCCGCAGATTGCGCCTGATAAAGACGACCCTGCCTCCAAGCGTCTGAGCCAAGCCTTTTACGTCGCCATGGGCGAGGTGAAGGCGAATTTCGACCTCGCCAAACGGGTACTGCCAATTCTGGCGACGGCGGGCAACGTTACCGTTCGCGAAGGCGGCGACGATGGCCACGGCACGGTGTCGTCCCTGGAATTCGCCCGCGTGATGCGCGCCCTTGCCAGTCGCGGAGTGGCGGCGACCGAGACCCAGTTGTCGCGCCAGGTGGACAAGGCGCTCGACACAGTACAGAACGTTGGCGCGGAGCGGCCGCTTCACGAACTCGGCATCAAGCTACCTGATCTGGATCAATCGGTAGACGACGCGCTTGTCGCTGACAATATCAGTTTGGCCGGCTCGGCGATCTTCGCCTCGATGTTCGAGGAACTGAAGGCTTTCCAAGTGCTCGACAAGCTCGTTGATATGTCTCAGCGCGGCACATTACCGATCGGTCGCGGTCCGGCTGGCACCCAACTTTACAGATACTGGCGCGACGCCCCAACACGCATGAGCGAAAGCGAGCGGCAGACCTTCTACGCGATGACACTTGGCATCCCCGGCGGCCCACCCGACATAAACATCAATACCGACTTCAACGACCTGTGGATGCGCTTCGTGTCGTCTGTCACTTTGCTGACGCGCGAAGACCGCATCGACCGTCTAATCCGTGCGTCAAGTGCCGCCAGCGGCGGCCAACAGCAGGTCCGCAAAGCTGCGCGTGATCTTGCCTATAATCTGTCATCGCGCGGCTATGGCATGTCCTACTATGTCGCGCAGGATCTCAGCACCCAGATCAACGAGATGATCGAGTTGCTGTCGTCGGAAACGATCAAGAGCGCGTTTGGCGCGCGCGACATGTGGCAGGTGATAGACCAGGTCGCCGCGCTTGAACTTGGCGGCGCGCGCAACAGTTCGAAGTACCGCACACTCGCAACCTGCGGGGCAATCATCACCGCATGGCTGGCGAAGAATACCGAACGGATGAGCCCCAGCTTTGGCGGCCCGATTATCGATCTGACCGAAGTGCAAAGCCCGCCGCCACGGCGTGCGGGCGAAACCGCTACCAGCCATCCGAACGACTATGACGTGGTCAACGCATGCGAGCTTTGGATTGCGGATACTGCTGTACCTGACGAGCGTATCGAAGAGATGGGCCAACCGCGCGAAAGCCCGCAAGGGCCAAGCCGGCCAATCCAGATCCCGTCTATGGCGCGCGAATTGCTCGACCAGGCCGGCATCAGCCTCGGGATGAGCAACGGCGGCGGCAGCCGGCGCGGTGCACCCAACCGCTATGGCAGCTACTGACAAGCAAAGGATCGCCCCATGCGCTACGAACCCTTGAGCACCCGCGTCAAGCAGCGGCTGTCGTCGGCGGCGCAGTCGTTGCGAACCGCCAACCCGACCTCGTTCATGCAGCGGATGCTTGACGAGACCTTCGCACTCCCGGCCAATCATCCGGCTTACGCGCGCAACCACCTGCAGCCTGGTGCCGCGCCGCTGGAGCCAACCTTTGCGGGCGCCAGGCCGGGCACGCTGGCGTTCTCGCTTGAGCCGCTTGGGCCAGAGGCGGGCGGCAGCGACCGGCGCGACGCAGCGACGCATGAGATGCGGCGGCTCGTCGGTGGCGCGTTTGGCGGCGAGGCCCTTGGCTGGTTTGACCGGTCAAGTGAAGCGTACCGTGGCTTCACCAACGGCGGAGCGCTCAACTATGGCGCGTTCTTCGGATCGAGTTTCGATCGCGACGGCCTTCAATCGGCGAATGTCGTCTACGAGGCCGGCGAAAATCGCATGGGCGATCTGCCGTCGCAGCTGACCGCGCTGGTGGGCCCGGTGATGTCGGCGCTGCCTGGATTGCGGCCGGTATTCACGACGCTGATCGCCAACCGCGCGCACGGCCAGCAGAAGATGACCTTCCTGTTGACGTCGTTGCTACGCGTCGCTGACCTGCAGCCAATCCTGACCGAGCTTGGGCTTGGCCGGCAGTTGCCCGGTATCCTGCAGTTACTGGGCGTGACGCTTGGCGGTCGCTTCGACCTACCGGCGGGTTCGACACTGATAGCGCTGGGTCAGAGCCCGGAAGGGCCAGAGTTTGAGCTTCACGTAATGCTGGACGCGATCCCAGACCTGCCGGCTAACTTCCTGCAGTTGCTGACGTTGGGGTTGACCGAACGCCCGCGCGAGTTGACGGCACTTGAGCGTTTCATGGGTGCCTTCACACCTACCGACGGTGCTTGGCCGGGGCGCTTTTCGATCCTGGGCATCAAGGCGACGCCGGTAGGCCGGCCCAAGGTCAGCCTGTTTCTGCGTCCCGTCGAGTTCGAGGTTGATGCCCGTGCGCTAGACCCTCAGACAGCGCCGCTCTCCGCCTACGCCTGAATCCTATTGCCGGAGGACTGTCACAATGCCTACGCCCGCAGCGCCCAGTCCCGAAGTCCGCGACGCGGTTCGGGAAGTGCTTACCCGCAGCGCCGCGTTCAACGCGCTGCCCCCAGAAAAGCAGCGCCAGGTCGCGCAGGATACCGCCCGCGTTGCACAATATTTGGCGGCGCCGGAAGGCATTCCTGGTAATACGCTCGCCTCGGGGATGAACATCTTCGACCGTGCCGCGAATACCCCCCAGCAGGCCAGCTACAAGGATGCGCGCCAGGCGGTGGACGCGATCGGAGAGGACTTCGAGGCGAGTGCGGCGATGGCTGGGGCGCGCGCCGCCGGGGCGTTCATGAAGGAAGTCAACTTCGTCGAGTTCGTCTCAGGATTGATCGATGGTGTCTTCAATTCGATCGTCAGTTCAAACATCCGCCAGATGGAGGCTTACAGCGAACTGGTCTCGAGCGTATCGAAATCGCTGAACCAGTTCCGCGACGAGAACACGACGCCGAACCAGGGACGCGACCATATGGCAGACAGCTTCCCCGATGTCTTCGAAATCGGTCCAAGTGAGGACAGCGACGCGCCCGGCCCCAGGCTGAAGCTGCGCGACGGCGTCGACGAGACCAGGGCGCTCGCCCAGATCAACGGGTCGCTCGGTGGTTTTGAAGGCGGTACGCTGACGAGCCTCGACGTCAGCGATCCCGAAGCGGAAGCAAAGCTGATCACAGCGGCGCGAAGTCACATCGCCTCCGCGCGACAGCAGATGCTGGCGACGATGGTAATGATGGGCCTGTCGCGCATCGTCGTCACCGACGGCAAACTGTCAGCGAAAATCGTCTATGATTTCAAGACAACTGACTCACGAAAGATGGCCCGCAGCGCGGCAGCCTATGACCACGCACGCGATCAATACGGCAATCTGCAAAAGACCAGCGATTACCAAGGCTCTTCTGAAAGGAGCGGGGATTCTAAAGGTCAGTACAATACACCCGAATATAGTTCACAATATTTTACCAAGGGCGATTACAAATATCAGGAAAAACCTGTGCTGACCGCGATGAGCACAGCGTCAGAAACGCAGGACAGCAACATCAGCGTCAAGGCACAGCTGGCCGGCAATGTCGAGGTCAACTTCAAGACCGATTATCTGCCGCTGGAGAAGATGGCGACGCCGGAAATGATGGCGGCACTGCAGATGCGCTCCAAGCCCGTTGACCACAACCGGCCGGTTTATGCCGCGGGCGCGACGCCGCCACCCGCCGCCGCGCCGCCCGCCACCACCCCCGCCCCCGCCGCGGCCTGAGGCAGCGATGGCGATGGCCCAGTCTGCTGGCACGCCGAGCCCAGAGGCACTTGACGCGGCGCGCGTCCGCGTACGTGGGATGCTGACCGCTATCCCGGCCTTCGCGCAACTGTCGCCGGCCGAACAGCAGAAGCTCGCCCACGACATGGTCAAGGTGGTCAGCTATATTGCCGATCCCGGCGGGGTGGTCAGCGAAACGGCGACGCCGCCGGCGCCGCCCCACGCGCCGCCTGGCCCGGCGCGCGTTGTGCCGGCGGCGGCCGCCTTTGCCGACGCGGTGCAGGCGACAAAGCAGAACCTGTCGCGCTCGCCGGGCTTCGCCGGCAAGGACTTCGAGGCCGGCGCCGCGGCGCAAGGCGTCGAACAATTCGGCAACCTCGTCAACAAGGTTGACTTTCCGGCGTTTGTTGGCGGCCTCGTCAACAATGTTTTCAAAACCATCGTCGAGACGACCATCGAACAGATGCGCGCTTATGGCGAACTCGTTGCTAATGTCGCCAAGTCAACCCAGGACTATATGAATGAGAATATCGGCCCCGGTGCCGGGCGCGACTGGTTGGCTGATCGCTTCCCCGATCTTCTGGACGTCGAAACAGACGACGAAGCCGAAATCCCCGGCTCGCGGCTCGCCCTGAAAGGCGAGGATGGGGAGGCAGCGCTGGCTGAGATCAACGGCGCGCTCGGCCTCGAAAAGCCGATCACCGACCTGTCTGACCCCGCCGAGGAAATCCGGCTGGTCAACGCAGCGCGGCTGGCAATGGCCAAGTCACGGCAACAATTGCTCGCTTCGATGGTGATGCTCGGCATCAACCGTATTGTCGTCACCGACGGCACGATTAATGCCAAGGTACAATTCGACATGCGCTCAACCGATACCGCCAAGCGTGACTACAAGGCATCAATGTATGACCGTCAGTCGAAGCGGAACACCAACACCAGTGCCGTCGGGTTCGGGATGTTCGGTTTTGGCGGCGGATCGGTCAACCGCAACGAGCAAAGCCATGTGGCGACGGTTTCGACCGCGCTGGACGAGACCAGCGAAAGCAAGCTGGAGATGAAGGCCAAACTCGCAGGGGAGGTGCGCATCAACTTCAAGTCGGATTATTTGCCGCTAGAGAAGATGGCAACGCCAGCAATGATCGGCGCCATCAGCGGCAATTCGACACCAGTCGATCCCAACCCGCAGCGCGCCGCCGCTGCCGCCGCGGCGCCACCGCCTGCCGCCGCGCCGACCCCGGCGCGGGGGGCAGTTTGAGCGACCTCCTTCATGGCGGGCGCGCGGTAGACCGCGCGCTGGCGCGGGCAGGCGACCTCGTCGCCATGGCCGAAAGCGTTGCCTTCGTGATGGCCGATCTCGGCCAGATCAACCTGCCGCCATCTGCGCCCGTTGACGCCGCGCAATTGCGCGGCGTCGCCAGCCTATACCTCGCCTCAACCCTGGAGGCCGCCGGCATCATCCAGGCGGCCGAAGACCTGACGCGCCTGGCGCGCGCCGGCGGCCTCAACCGCGAACTGGGGGCGGCGGCGACGTTGCTCGACGCCTTCTGGGACGCGCGTGCCGACCGCCCAACGTCGGCGGAGCGCGTTGCCATGTTCACGCGGCTGTTCGGCACGCCACCGGGGCCGACCGACGCCGAGGCGGGCGAGAATGGGGTCTTCGAGGAGCTGCTGCTCGATCTGTGCGACGCGATCATCGCCGCGAGCGACAGCCAGAACAGCCGTACGCCAAGCCGGGTGCGGCCCTCGGCGCTGGCGCTTGCCGAGAATCTCGCCGGGGCAGCAGGTAGCATGACGCTGTTCCTGGCGCGCGAAGTGCTCGACACGCTGGGGCAATCGCTGGCGATTCTCAACCACCCGACGGTCAAGACCGCGCTGATGGCGCGCACGATGTGGGACGCGGTGGCGGCGCTCGATCGCCGTCTCAAGCGCCCGCGCCGCCAGACGCTGGTGCATTTGCGCCGCGGGAAGGCCGGGATGACGGTGATTGCCTGGCTGGCGGAGGTCGTGCCCACCCTCGGTGAGATCGCGCGAGTCGAGGTCAGTCCCGATAGCCCGGTGATCGACGCCGCCGTCGACTGGCTCGACGAGACGCTGGAGCTGATGAACGCGGAACCCGACCCGGTGCTGCCCAAACCGCGCCCAGCCGACGCGCCGGCGCGCGACGACTGGGCGCAGCTGGGATCTTGACGCCATGTCTGTGGCGCTCGACAGCGCGCCGGTCGCCGACGCGACGTTCGCGGCGGCGCGCGATGGGGTGCGCGAGGCGCTAACCGCCGCCCCGCGCTACGCTGAATTGCCGTCCGGTGAACGCCTAACGATTGCCAATTCGCTGGTGCGTATCGCCCACGCGGCGGGAGTCCTTTCGGCTGTGAGCGACGCGCCCGCCGCCCCGCCGCAACCTGCCCGGCGGCCGGTACGCGCGCTCAACGCCGGTGACGAATATTCCGGTGTGGCGGTTGACCGCGCGGCGGGGGCGACCCAGGCGATACTCAGGGCGGTGTCCTTCCCGCGCTTCGTAAACGAACTTATCACCGGTGTGTTCAAGGCGATGCTTGATGCCAACCAGCAGCAGATCAACCAGTATGTCGAACTGATCCGAGGTGTTTCACAATCGCTCGACGGCTTTGAGACGCTGGCAGGCTCAGACGGCGCGGCGCGTGCCTGGCTGGCGGAGCGCTTCCCCGCGAGCTTCGCCCTCGATATCCCTGAGCGCGACGAATTCGACGGCCCGCCTCAGCCCAGCGACGACCCGCCTGAACCGCCGCGGCTGCGCGCGACCGGTGCGCCCCCTACCGAGGCGGCGTTGCGCGCGGCGTTCGGGCTGGAGCCCGACGCCGAAGTGCCTTCGGGGGGCGCCGAGTCACTGGTACCGTTCGCCAAGCGCGCCCTGGCGAAGTCGAAACAGGAGATGCTGGCGACGATGGTGTCGATGGGAATGCAGCGGATCGTCATCGACGGCGGACGTATTTCGGCAGCGATGCGCTTTCACATCGACGCGCGCTCGGCGGCGCGCGAAGACCGAGGCACCAGCGCCGACGCGCGCATCGAGGCGTCGGCAAGTGCCGGCGGCGGTTTCGGGCCTTTCAGCGCGTCAGCGTCGCTGAAATCGTCGATCGGTTTCGTGTCAACACGGGATGTTAGCACCGCCGAGGAAACCAATGTCTCGGCCGATCTTGCGTCGTCGGTCGAACTTCAGTTCCGCACCGATCAGGTGCCACTCGACCGGCTGGCGTCGCAGCAAACGGTCGAGCGATTGAAGCTCAATACCTTGAATCCAACCCGCGAACTTGAACTTGCGGCGCAAACTGACCAGGCGCGCGCCAGCGCCCAGGGCGCAGCTGCTGCGGTACGGCCGACGCGAACCGCCGCTGCGCCGCCATTGACGACTGGAGCGCCTGCCGCGCCGCTACCGCCGAGCTTACCGACGCCACCTTCGGGGGCGCCCGCAACACCGCCGACCGCAACCTCGCCAGCAAGACCTACCTCGCCTGCGACGAGCACGCCTGCAGCGGCTGTACCTGCGACCGCGCCGCCGGTGCCGCCGCCTACGCCCCAGTCGGCTTCGGCGACACCAGCGACTGCCCCACCAGCCCCGACCGTGCCGGCAACCACGGCTCCGGCTTCACCACTGCGACCAGCCGCGCGTTGAGCCCCGCAGCAGCGCGTCGCTCATGGTGCTGGCGATTTCATCAATCGTCGCATTGGCGGTGGCGACATCAATCAGCCGGTCCTTGTTTTCGTTGAGCGCTAGGCGCCGGGCTTCTACTTTCGGGGCGAGTTGCCGCGATGTTGAGGCGCGCGAAGGGCGTGCCCTCGGCCACCGCGCTGCCAGCGAGGGGAGAACGCTGTGGGTCAGCAAGGCGCAAACGGCGCAGTATAACTGGCGCCATGATAGGGAAAGCGACGCATCAAGGCGGCGCGCATTGGTGAGCGAAACGGAGACAAAATTGTGAGCCACGGCCCGAGGCCGGGCCGATATGGAGCTTCCCGGGGCGACGTGGACACTCAAACCTAAGGGTTCAGCCTCAATTTTCCGCCCCCGCACCATCAAGGTTTCTGACGAAAAGCCCCCAGATGCTCGGGAATTTTCAAGCCCACCCAGGGCTGAGAGCATGTTTTGGGAAGGAGAGGTGGCGTCCCGTACGGGATTCGAACCCGTGCTGCCAACGTGAAAGGCTGGTGTCCTAGGCCTCTAGACGAACGGGACAAGGCCGGAAGGCGCGGTCTGTAGCCCCAGTTGCGCGCCGCGCCTAGCCCCCCCTTGCAATTTATCGTGCACGCTTGCCAGAAAATCTCCTTCCGGCTTGTCTGCATCCTTTGAAGCCTTTGGTCACCCTCATGTCAGACGCCCCATGCCGGCTCTATCTCATTACCCCTCAACGGCTTGATCCCAAGGCGTTTCGGGTGCCGCTCACCGCGGCGCTGGATGCGGGCGATGTTGCCTGCCTGCAATTGCGCCTGAAAGACGCGATCGAGGATGAAATCGCGCGTGCCGTGGAAATCCTCATGCCCATTGCGGCGGCACGGGATGTGGCGTTTCTTTTGAACGATAACGCGGCGCTTGCCGCCAAACTTGGCTGTGATGGCGCGCATCTAGGCCAAGGTGATGGCGACCACACCGCAGCGCGGCATTTATTGGATGGCCGCATTCTGGGCATCACCTGCCATGCATCGCGCCATCTTGCCATGGAAGCCGGCGAATCGGGGGCGGATTATGTTGCCTTTGGTGCCTTCTTCCCGACTGAAAGCAAGGAAACCATCCACCGCGCCGCGCCGGAAATCCTGGCCTGGTGGCGGGAGATGTTTGAAATCCCATCGGTTGCCATTGGCGGGATCACGGCGGAGAACTGCGCGCCCTTGGTGCAGGCCGGGGCCGATTTCCTGGCAGTGATCGGGGCGGTGTGGAATCATCCGGCTGGCCCTGCTGAAGGCATCCGGGCCATGAACGCGGCCATAGAAGCCGCCATCGTTGAAAGGTGAGGCCCGGTCCGCGAATTGGCACAGCGTCAGGACTGAACTAGCTGCCCAGGATGCGCCCTTGGCCGTGCAAGTTGAAGACCGAACCGGCTAAAACAGCTTCGGCCAGCGCGCTGTGCGATTCCGCTCCTGCTCGGCAGTCAGTTCGTAAGGCCCGTCGCGGACGCCACGATGCGCCGGGGTGGCCACGGGCGGTGTGGTCCAGCAATCCACCTGGCCCAGGCTGCGTGTGCAAAGCGGTTGCGCGGGTGGCGGCGCGTTTGAAGCACAATAGGTCTGGCCGCGCGCTAGCCGCACGTAAGAACAATCCTCGCCCGTCACCAGGGATACAGCCGTATCCCCAACACCGCGCTGCAACGTGACCAGGGAAACCCCTTCAATCGCCGCGGGTATGGAGAGCAATGGGGCGCCTGGCGCGCCCAAGCCTTCACAGCCGGCAAGCAGCAAAAAAACGGCACAGAAGGGGCGGAGCGGACGCATGAACTCACATGAGACCATAAAAGTTAATGAATTACAAATTTTTGCCTAAAATTGTTACCAATCGCCGGTATTGCTCGAAGATTCAGCGTTTGACCGCCGCCGCGGAAGGGCTTAGCCCTGATACTGTTCGTCATTCTGACCGAGGACCGCCTTGCCCGATATTTTCGATGAGGTTGCGGAAGACCTTCGCGCTGAACGCGCCCGCCGGCTTTGGACCCGCTATGGGACCCTGGTTTTGGGTGTGCTGGTCTTTGTGCTGGCCGGCATTGGCGCCTTTCAGGGCTGGCGTTGGTACGAAGCGCGGGAGGCTGAGAAAGCCGCCATCGCCTTCATGGCCGCCCATCGCGCGGCAGAGGCTGAAGGGGCGGACCTCAAGGCAATGGCACAGCGCTTTGAGGAAGTCTCGCGCGGCGTGCCTGCTGGCTATCGTGATTTGGCAAGGCTGCGTGCCGCAGCGCTCCAGGCCGAAACCGGACAGCTTGCTGAAGCACTCCGGCTTTATGATGCGATCGCCGCCGATAGCAGCGCCGATCCGCTTTACCGGGATTTGGCATCGCTGCTTTGGGTGATTCGTTCGCTTGATCAGGGGGACCCGGCCATGCTGGCAGCGCGGATTACGCCGCTGACCCGCCCCGATTCGGCATGGAATGCCTCGGCGCGCGAAGTCGCGGGGCTGATTGCGCTGCGCGCCGGGAAGCGTGATGAAGCGCGGCAAGCCTTCCAGGCGCTAGGCGCCGATGTTACCGCGCCGCGCGGTGTCAGGGAAAGGGCGCAACGGCTTGCCATGGGGCTAGAAGGATGACGGGGCGGGATATCTCTCGGCGCGCGTGGTTGCTGGGTTCGGCTGGCCTTTTGGCTGGCTGCGACACGTTGGATAGCATTTTCGGCGAACGCCGCGTGAAAATCACGGGTGAGCGCAAATCTGTGCTCACCATGCCGGATCGCAGCGTGGAAGCGGATGCCGAGGCGCGTGGGCTGACCATTTCGGTCCCTGCGCCAGAAGCGCGCGGCCTTTGGCCGCAGCTTGGTGGCGCGGCCAGCCATGGTGGAGGGCACATCGCCCTTGGCGCCAATCTGCGTCAGGCTTGGTCCGCCAGCTATGGCACTGGCACATCCTTCCGTCGCCGCGTGGTTGCGGGGCCGGTCGCCAGCGCGGATCGTGTTTTCATGGGCGATGCGGATGGCTTTGTTTCCGCTTTCGACATCGCTTCGGGCGCGCGGCGTTGGAGGGTAGATACCCGCCCGGCAAATGAACGCGGCGATGGCGGCGGTGCGGGCGTAATCGTTGAAGGCGATACAGTTTTTGTCGCGACCGGGCTTTCCGAAATGCTGGCGCTTTCCGCTGCTGATGGGGCGGTGAAATGGCGTGAACGTCTGCCTTCGCCCGCGCGTGGCGCGCCTTCCTTCGCCAATGGCCGGATTTTCGTGACCACTTTGGATAGCACACTGCTGGCGCTTTCCGCTGAAGACGGAAAACTGCTCTGGCGCTACCATGCCCAGGCGATTCTGACCGTGCCGCTTGGCCTGCCGCCGCCCGCCATTATGGGCGAAACGGTGGTGGCGGGCTTTCCTTCTGGTGAAATCCTTGCCCTTCGCGCCAATGATGGCCGCGTGATCTGGAGCGACAGCCTAGCTGCTGCGGGCGCCACCAGCCTTGCCGATGTGGGCAGTGTGCGCGCTGCACCTGTGATTTCAGGCGGGCGGGTGATTGCGATTGGTATGGGCGGTGTCGGGCTTTCCATTGACTTGCGTGCGGGCCGGCGCATTTGGGAGCGTGAGTTTGGCGGCACCGAAATGCCTTGGGCCGCTGGCGATTGGGTCTTTGGCGCCACGGATGCCGGGGAAATGGCGGCGCTGCATCGCGAATCTGGGCAGGTGCGTTGGGCGATTTCGCTTCGCCCGCCAGCGCAGGGCAATAGGCCGCAGGAAATCATTCAGCTTTCGTCACCAGTTTTGGCGGGTGGGCGGCTTTTTGTCGGCACCAGCCGGGCAGAACTCATCACGCTCAATCCCCTGGATGGTGACGTGCTGGGGCGCCAGCGCCTGCCGGCTGCGCTATCGCTGCCGATGATCGTGGTGGGCGGGCGCCTCATTCTGGCGACGGATGACGGTAGTCTCATCGCCTTTGCCGGCGAAGGCTGAGACCGCACCACATTATGCAGCCCATCATTGTCATTCTGGGCCGGCCCAATGTCGGCAAATCCACGCTGTTCAATCGGCTCGCGCAGCGCCGCATTGCTTTGGTGCATGACACACCAGGCGTCACACGTGACCGCAAGGAAGTAACCGCACGCATCGCTGGGCGGGATGTGACTTTGGTGGATACGGCGGGGCTTGAGGAAGCGCCCCCCGATACCGTGCCAGGCCGCATGCGCGCGAGTTCTGAGGCCGCTTTGCGCGGTGCCTCCCTTGTGCTGTTTGTGATGGATGCGCGCGCCGGCATCACGCCCGCGGATCGCGCCTTCGCGGCTTGGCTCAGGCGGATGCGCGTGCCGGTGCTGGTGGTTGCTAATAAAGCGGAAGGGCGCGCTGGCACCACCGCCGCCATGGAAGCCTTTGAATTGGGCCTGGGCGACCCCGTGCCGGTGAGTTCTGAACATGGAGATGGCTTCGGCAATTTGCATGATGAAATCGCCGCACGCCTAGGCCCGCCGCCAGACGATGAGGCTGAGGCGGAAGATCCAGACCGCCCACTCCGCCTTGCCATTGTGGGCCGGCCCAATGCGGGTAAATCCACGCTGCTGAATGCGCTGCTGGGTGAAGACCGTATGATCACGGGCCCTGAGCCGGGCCTCACGCGTGATGCGGTGGCCGTGCAATGGCGCGATTCTACGGGTGGTGAGGTGCGCCTGGTGGATACCGCCGGCATGCGCAAGAAGGCCCGCGTGCAGGAAACGCTGGAGCAGATGTCGGTCGCGTCCTCCCTTGCCGCGCTCAAGGAAGCTGAAGTGGTGGTGCTGGTCCTGGATGCGCTGCTTGGCATGGATGAACAGGATTTGCGCATTGCGCGCCTGGCGGAACGTGAAGGCCGCGCCTTGGTGATCGCGCTCAATAAATGGGATGCGGTGGAAGACCGCAATGTGGCACGCAAGCGCGTTGAAGACGCGCTCATGACATCACTCGCGCAATCCAAGGGCGTGCCCGTGGTGCCGCTTTCGGCGGCGACCGGGCGTGGGGTGGATAAGCTGATGCCTGCGGTGCGCGCGGCCTATGCGCTTTGGAATCGTCGGATCCCGACCGGGGAGGTCAATCGCTGGTTTGAAGCGGCGCTGGCACGGCATCAGGCGCCGCTGGTGGATGGCAGGCGCATAAAGCTGCGCTACGCGACCATGCCCAAGGCGCGTCCACCCACGATGGTGATTTTCGGCACAAGGGCTGATGAATTGCCCGAGGATTACCGGCGATACCTGGTGAATTCCTTCCGCGAGCATTTCACCATGCCGGGCGTGCCGATCCGGCTGCAAATGCGATCCCCGCGCAACCCCTATGCCGAGGATGACGGCTAGGCTTTCCGGCGCATCTTTCGCCCGCCGCAAAACGCGCCTAGGCTTGCGTGTCTTTGCGGGGCCAGTTTGTTTTTCATGGTAGCGAATACGGCGAAGAGGCTTTTGTATTTGGCGCTTGGCGCCATGTTTGTGCAGCAGACCTTTGCTTCCATTGGTCGCACCCTGCCACTTGTCATCGCGCCCGCGATTATCGAGGATTTGCACATAGACCCGGCACTGGTCGGCGTTTATGTCGGCGCCGCGGCGCTTGCGGCACTCGTGTTCCAGCTTGGCTGCGGCAGCTTTATCATCCGCTACGGTGCGCTGCGCATGAGCCAGGTGGCGCTGGTGTTTCTGGCGCTTGGTATGGCCTTGGCGGCGGCGGGGCCGCTGCTGTTTTTTCTGATTTCTGCGATCATCGGCGGTGGTGGTGCGGCAACTTCCACGCCCGCTAGTTCGCATCTGCTCGGGCGTTATTCACCGCCGCAACAGGCGCCCTTGGTTTTTTCCATCAAGCAGACAGCGGTGCCCGCAGGGTTATTGCTGGCTGGGCTGCTTGGCCCCCTCATGACCTGGTATTGGGGCTGGAGTGGGGCTTTGCTGGTCACAGCCGGCGCGTGCTTCCTATTCGCCGTGATGCTGGAACCGCTGCGTGGCGAGTTTGATTCTGACCGCGTGCCAAGCCGCAGCTTTCATTTTTCGGATTTCCGCACCACGCTGGCGGCGGTGTTGAAATCCAAGGATCTGCGCGAATTGTCGCTGGCCTGCTTTGCCTTCAACGGCCTGCAAACCGCCTTCACCAGCTATTACGTGCTTTATTTGACCGCGCTGAATTACGATCTGGCGGCGGCGGGGCTGATGTTTGCCATTGCCATGGTTATCGCCGTGCCGATGCGCATTTTCTGGGGCTGGCTGAGTAGTGGGCGCGTTTCCCCACGCCGCGTCATGGCGGGGCTTTCGCTTGGCATGGCGGCCAGCGCGGTGCTGATGAGCCTTTACGCTGCGGATTGGCACCCGTTGCTGATTGCCACCATCGCCACGGGCATGAGCGCCACCGCCATGTCCTGGCATGGAGTGCTGTTGTCAGAAGCGGCGCGGCTCGCCCCGCCCGGCATGCGCGGCGCGGCAACGGGTGGCGTGCTGTCCTTTGGCCAGGTTGGCGCCTTTATCCTGCCCGTGATCTATGCGGCGCAGCTTGCCATCACGAATAGCCATGGCGTTGGCTTTTTGCTTTGCGGCGTGCCGGCGCTTGTGGTGGGCATCATCATGTGGCGCGCCTCGGCCCGCGCGGCCTGATAGTTTAGGCGCCGAAACCGCGCCCGGGTACTGAAGCAAGTAGCGCTTGCGTATAGGCATGGCGCGGCGCCTCGAAAACTTGCGCGATGGGGCCGTATTCCACCACCACGCCATCCTTCATCACCGCGACCAGATCACAAACCTGCGCCGCCACGCGCAAATCATGCGTGATGAAGACAATGGAAAGCCCAAGTCTGACGCGCAAATCCGCGAGCAACTTCAAGACCTGCGCCTGCACCGAGACATCAAGTGCGGAGACAGGTTCATCTGCGACAAGCACTTCCGGCTCCATTGCCAGCGCGCGCGCGAGCCCTATGCGCTGGCGCTGCCCGCCGGAAAATTCATGTGGAAAGCGTTCAATCGCCGCCGGATCAAGCCCGACCAGGCTGAATAATTCGCGCGCCTTGGCCATGGCCGCATCGCGCGACATGCCATGGATCATCGGGCCTTGCGCCACCAATTCCCCCGCGCGGCGCCGTGGATTGAGTGAGCCATAGGGGTCCTGAAACACCATCTGCACGCGCCGCGCGGCTTTGCGTGCTTCGCGCTTCGACAAGTGCAAAAGATCAACGCCATCCAGGCGAATGCTGCCGCCATCCGCCTGCACCAGGCGCGTGATGCAGCGCGCGAGAGTGGATTTGCCCGAACCTGATTCGCCCACCACGCCAAGCGTGCCGCCTTTGGGCAGTGAAAGTGTCACATCACGCACCGCATGGGTTTCGCGCCGGCGGCGCCCGAACAAACCGCCGCTGCGATAGGTTTTTTGTACGCCTTCCAGCACCAGGATGGACTCACTGGAAATTGCCCGTGGCGCGGGGGCTTTCAGCGGCGGCACGGCGGCGATCAACGCCTTGGTGTAATCATGCTGGGGCTGATGCAGCACATCGCGCACTGGCCCCTGTTCCACCACAAGCCCATGCTGCATCACCGCAACGCGATCCGCGATTTCCGCGACCACGCCGAAATCATGCGTGATGAACAGCACCGCCGTGCCCTTACGCTGCTGTAAATCGCGGATCAGCGCCAGGATCTGCGCCTGGGTGGTGACATCCAAGGCCGTAGTCGGTTCATCGGCAATCAGCACCACAGGATCAAGCGCCAATGCCATCGCAATCATCGCGCGCTGGCGCTGCCCGCCAGAAAGCTCATGCGGGAAGGCGCGCGCGGCTTCCGCCGGGTGCGGGATGCGCACTTCCGTCAGCAGTGCCAGCACGCGGGCTTCAATCTCGGCATTGCTCAGGCTCGTATGGATACGAAACATCTCCGCGATCTGATCGCCAATGCTGCGCAAGGGATTGAGCGCAGTCATGGGTTCCTGGAACACCATGGCAATGCGGGCACCGCGCAATGCGCGCATGGTCGCCTCATTCGCGCTGGCGAGATCCTTGTCTTCAAAGAGGATGCTGCCGCCCGAAATAGTTACGTTCCCAGGCAGCAGGCCCATGATTGCACTCGCCATCATGGATTTGCCGGAACCGCTTTCGCCAACTACGCAGAGAATTTCGCCCGCGTTCAATTCAAGTGAGACCTGCCGCAACGCCTCATGCCGATCCGCCCCGCGCGGCAGGGCGACCGTCAAGCCTTGCAGGGTAAGCACCGCGCTCATCGGCCTTTCAGCCTTGGGTTCAGCGCATCATTCAAGCCCTGCCCAACGAGAGAGACGGCCAGGACCGTCACCAGAATGGCAATGCCCGGAATGGCAGAGACATACCATTGCACGCGCAGCACATCGCGCCCGAGGCCAATCAGATTGCCCCAGGATGCAACATTGGGATCGGAAAGCCGCAGAAAAGCCAAAGCGCTTTCCAGCAGAATGGCGACGGCCATGACAACGCTGGCATAGACAATCACCGGCGGCAGCGCATTGGGCAAGATTTCGCGGAAGATGATCCGCCCATCCCCCATGCCAAGCCCGCGACAGGCCTGCACGAATTCCCGGTTGCGGAGACTGAGAAACTCAGCGCGTGTCAGCCGCGCCGTGGCGGGCCAGGAAACCACGCCAATCGCCACCACCACGGTGGTGAGTTCTGACCCGAAGATGGAAACCAGCACCAGCAGCAGCAGAAAATTGGGCAGGGTCTGAAACGCCTCGGTCAGGCGCATCAGCACATCATCCACCACACCGCCGTAATAGCCGGCCAGCGCGCCGATCACGATGCCAATGACAACGGCGATGGAGGTCGCAACCAAGCCAATCAGCAAAGATACCCGTGCGCCATGAAAGATCTGCGCCGCGATATCGCGCCCAGAATTATCGGTTCCCAGCGCGAAGCGCGGATTGGCGCCTGGCCATTGCAGCGGGCGACCTGCAAGGGCTAGCGGGTCACGCGGAAAGAACCAATTCGCAGTCAGCGCCATGATGATAATCGCGATCAGCAGCAAAAGCCCAAGGCCTGCCGCCGGGTTGCGCAAATAGGCCAGCGCAAAACGCTTGAGTGCGGCCATCAGGGCGCGCCCCCATTGCCGATGCGCGGATCCAGCCGCGCATAGAGCAAATCCACCAAAAAATTCACGGCAATGACCAGCAGGGCAGAGACGAAGACAATCCCCAGCAGCGTATTCAAATCCCGCTGCACCACTGCTTCATAGGCAAGCCGCCCAAGCCCTGGCAGGGAAAACACGCTTTCCACCACAACGGAACCACCCAGCATGGTGCCAGCTTGCAAGCCAATCAGCGTCACCATGGGCAGCATGGCGTTGCGCAGCACATGGCGCACCATGACGCGGGTTTCATCCAAGCCCTTGGCGCGCGCCGTGCGCACGAAATCGAGCGTCAGCACTTCCAGCATGGAAGCGCGCATGATGCGGAGATAAATCGCGAGGAATATCAGCCCGAGAGTGAGTGTGGGCAGCACCAGATGCGCGGCAATGTCGCGCAGCCGCGCAAAGCCCGTGAGGCCCGCCGCCACATCCTCAAACCCGCCAGCCGGCAGCCATTGCAGATGGACGGAAAACAACACAATCGCCATCAGCCCGAACCAGAAGGAAGGGGTGGCGTAGAAGATCAGCCCAAGCGTGGAGATCACCGTATCGGGCCAACCATTCACGCGCTTCGCTGCAATCACGCCCAGCACCAGCCCGACGGAAAAGGCGAAGGAAAGCGCCGCTGTCATCAGCGCAAGCGTGGCGGGCAGGCGTTCGAAAATCACGGTTGCGACGGGCTTGCCGTAAATCGCCGAAAACCCAAGGTCGAAGCGAATCAACCGCCACACATAATTGCCAAGCTGCGCCGGGATGGAAAGATCAAGCCCGTAGAAGCGGCGGAGATCCTCAGCCAGCTTCGCATCACCGCCGCCACCCATCTGCGCAATCAGCGCATCCACCGTATCGCCGGGCGCCAATTGCAGTAGCATAAACATGGCGGCCAGAATGATCAGCAGCGTCGGCAAGGACGCCGCCAATCTTCGGGCAGCGAGGCTCAATACCCGCATCAGAAATCAGGCGCTGATCAGGAAGCGAGCCAGAGATCGTGCCAGGATGAAGACGCCCAGCGCGGCGTATTGGAATGATTGCGAAGGCGTCGATTGATAACAGAGACGAAAATCTGCTCAATCGGCATCCATAGCGGCAATTCCGTATTCGCCCGGCGGACGAAATCGGCATAAAGCGCCTTGCGCCGCGCGGGGTCCAATTCGGTCGCGGCAGCGTCAATCACGCGGTCCGTTTCCTCATTCGTCCAACCCCATTGATTGGTCCAGGGTGCGCCGCGCGGTTGGCCTGAACGATACCAGACGCTGGTGGAAACCGCAGGGTCGTTGCGATACTGGTGCCAGCCGGTCGCCAGATCGAAATTCCAGTCATTGTAGACGGTGCGGAGGAACCCTGCCGCATCAAGCCGCACGATTTCAACGCGGATGCCGACCTCATTCAGGGACTGCTGAATGAAGGTGGACCATAGCGCGATATCCTCGCCCCAGGGTGCAGGATTAAGGCGCAGATTGAAGCGCACCCCGCCTGCGCCGCGACGATGCCCGGCTTCATCCAGCATGCGGTTCGCCTGGGCGCGGTTGAAGGGGTATTGCGGCATATTCGCCGGATAGAAATCGGGCGAGGTGGTTGGGATCGGCCCCGTGCCAGCCTTGGCGAAGGGGCCCAAGAAGTTTTCGATGAAGAAGGGAATATCCAGCGCATGCGCAATGGCACGGCGCACACGGATATCGGCCAGGATCGGGTTGCGGAAATTGAATTCCAGCGTATTCGTGCGCGCATTGCCCTCATTGCCGCGCGTGGTCACTTCAAAACGCGGGTCGCGGCCAAGCCGCGTGAAATCGGCGATGGAAAGTGCGGAGAAGGGGCTGAACAGCAATTGCCCCGATTCCATCTGCGCCGCCGCCGCCGAACGGTCCGACACCACGCGCCAGACCACGCGGTCCAGATAGGGCATATTGTTGCGCCAGTAATTCGGGTTGCGGTCGGCGATGATGAATTGCCCGCGTTCATATTGCACGAAGCGGAAGGGCCCGGTGCCCATCGGCGCGGTATTCGCGGGGTTCTGGCGAATATCTGTCCCTTCATAGATATGCTTGGCGGAAACATAACCAAGATCAGGTAGTGCGCGCAGAAGCAGGTTCAGCGGCATGGGCCGGCTGTAGCGGAAGATCGCGGTATGCGCGTCTGGCGTATCAACGGCTTCCAGGAACAATTGCAGCGTCGTCCCGTAATTCAGGATCTTCTTCCACATCTCCATGGCGGTGAATTGCACATCCGCCGAGGTGAAGGGCCGCCCATCATGCCAGGTGACACCCTGGCGCAGCTTGAAGGTGATGGTCTTGCCATCTGGCGTCGCTTCCCAGGATTCGGCTAGGCAAGGCGCGGGATTGCCGGCGGCATCAAGATCCACCAGCGGTTCCTGGATTTTGCCGCCCACGATGTAAACGCCGGTTGAAGCTTGCAGGCTGGGGTTCAGGATGCGCTGTTCGGTCGGGAAATGCACCGTCATGATGCCCCCCCGGCGCGGTTGTTCCTGCGCGAAGGCGGCTTCCGGTGCGACGACATTGGCGGCCAAAGCGGCGGAAGTCAGCAGCAAGGCCCGGCGGTTCATTTCCATCGAAGTCACCCTTTATTCCATTGGTCCAAGGCAGGATTGCGGTTTGCGGGCCGGCGCGTCAATCAGTGACGTGTCCTTTGCCTAAACGGCCTCCCACGCGGGCTATTGAGAGAATTCCTGTTCGTTTGCGGCCCGGCACTAGAAGAAATTTTCGCATCCTCTGCCGGGCTTGCCGTGAATGGGGCAGGGGGCCTGCCCAGGGGCTGGATCTTTACGCCTCGTTGCCGGTTTTTTTACCGAATCCTGCGACATTGCGGTCCGTGACCGCCAGAACCGCCCGCAAGCTCGATAACTTCAACCCACGGCTCTATGAGCCGGCGACTTTCTTCGACCGCGGCGTAAATGTGCCCTTTACGACCCCCCTGCTTCTTGGTGCGCGGGCCCGACCGCAGGAAGATAAGTCGTCGCTTGAAGTGATTATTCCAAACCCATCCGGGGGTGAAAGCGTTTATATCCTTCCTTGGGTTTCCATCCCGCAGATTTGTTCGCCAACCCTGCATGACAGGCGTCTTTGGCAGTTGCTGCGCGATGAAATCACCCTGACCCCGCGAATTGTGCGCGAAGCGGCAGAAACCGCAGCGATGGAAGGGCTCGCGGGTCGTGGCGCCGCTGCTGCAGTGCAAGAATCACGCATCTCACGCGAAGCGCGCGAAAAGCGCATCAATTTTGGTCTGCTTCTTGATCTCATCAAGCGCACGGAAGGCCCTGAACTGGCAAAGCCGCCGCCGGAGCTGGATGATCCTAGGCAATTGATGTTGCGCAGCCAGCGCGCCGTGGCCCAATCTGCCAAGCGGTTGCGCGCATCAACCGAAACAGTGGCCTCTGCACTAGAAGAATTATCAAAAGCTTTCAGTGGCTTGGGCCTGCCACAAGATAATCGGCCCGCACCGTCGCGCCAATTGCTGACGGAACTCAGCAAACTGACGCATTCCATCGCAGACTGGCGAGAAGGCTTGCCAGAAGGTAGTACGTCTGAGACGGCCGGCATGGTGCAGCATTCCATTGATCTGACCCTTGGCTGCGCCCTTCAGTCGGCGGAAGAATTTGACTCCCTCATCGGCGATACGCTTGCCGCCATCCAGGCTTGGCGTGTCGATTCCGGGAATGTCAGCCAGCGCCTGACAAGGCTTGATTGGCTTCTGGATGGTTGGGATATGATTATCGGCATCTGGAATGCCGCCTCCATTTCGGAAAAAACCAACGCCATCATGGAAATGGCGCTGCTGGCACCCATTCTGCCCAAGGAAGTGACAGGCTGGTATGGGGTAGAGCCCGATTGGGCCATGGCCCGCCGTACCAATCGAATTGTCCAGCAATTCGAAGATTGGCGCAGCGGTCGCTTGGTGGACATGATTGCGCGCAATGAGGAACTGACGCTTTTGCGTGGCGAAAGCCAGGCAAAAATGGCGGTTATCCGCCGCAATAGCGGACCCACCGGGGATGCCCCCGCTGACGCTGGCCAGGGTGTTGGTGGTGGGCATAAGCCGTTGGCCGCCAAAGCATCGCGCGCGAAAACCCAGCTTGCCGAAACCCGCCACCTTATCCACGCCTTGGCCGCTGCTTCTGACATGGCGCTGACCAATGTGGTGGAAATCCTGGATCGCCTGCCGGACCGTTCTGAGGCTGATCGGCTATTGGATGCCGCCCGCCCCCGGCTACGCCAGCTTCGCCCGGTGCGCAGCCTTCAACTCACCAGGCTTCTATTCTTGCCCTTGGATGGCGCCATTGTGGATAATGCGGAATGGCAAAGGGGTGATTTTCGCCTGCCGCGCGCCGCCCTGCATGGGATTGCCGAAGCCCTGCGCTTGGCCTTGGGGGAAGAAGCGCAGAAGCTGGAGGCAAGCTTCGCCCGCAAAACCTTCCAGGACACCGGGGCGGTGGATCGGGCGGGGCGGATAATCTGGGCCGCGGCGGCGGCGCTTGCCGGCAACCTAAAACCAGGGCCGCGCTGGGCCAATAGCGGTTTTCGGCTCGAAGATTTTCAAAGCATGGTGCAGCTTGCAGCCGGGGTATGGCGCCATGCCGGGCCGCTTTGGGCGACGATACAGCTTTCAGGCTGGGGCCCGCCAGAAGAAGCGGTACGCTCGGCCCTCGCCCCCATAGCCGATGAGGATTCACCCGCCTTTGGCATGTGCCTTGCGACGCTGATGCAAAAAGCGACCAACCCGGGATTGGTAGCGCAAGCCGCCACAAGCCTTTCGGATCGGGCTGGCAGTATTGCCGATGCCGCTGTGGATGATTGGCTGGCCAGGGCGCGCGTAAACCTGCCAGCGCAGGATCTTGTGGCGGCGGCGACGCTTGCCGAATCCTTCGGGCGCGCCTTCCATGATCTTGAAAACGCCCCCCCCACGCGGAACCCGAACCGCACTGAGCGGCTGGTGCAGTTGCGCCAGGAAGCCGAACTGACCTGCCGCCTAGCTTATGAGGAAGGGCTTGACGCGGAAATCATGCGGCAATTGCCAAGCCTTGCCACATCCGCCACGCATGAACAGGTCGTGGCGCTGGAAAGCCAGGCGCGGGCCCTGCGCCGGATAGAACTGATTGGCCGACGCTACGGCATTGATCATGGCTATGAGGGTTCGGCAAAGCGCATTGGCGAAGCCCTGAGGGCGACCAAGCAGCTGTTGGCGCCGGCTGGTTTGACCAAGCTTGATTTGGCGCGGATCGCCGAAATCCTGCTCGGGCCGGAAGCGGCGCTTGATGCCTTGACCTAGAGGGAAGGTTGCAGCCGTCAGTTCCCCCGATAGTAGGATGTATCGGTGAGACCTGAAGCCCGCGATTGATGACCAAAAAGTGATCCATCGAAATGGATGCCCCCCAATATCGCTTGGACAAGCCGGAAAAAGTGACTAGGATGGCGGAAATCAACGGTTTTACCCGCAGGCGGGGGAAACTTCCTTCTATGAAGCGTGGTTATGTCGTTCAGTTCCGGGCCAAGAAGTCTTTTCATTCCCCCCGAGCCGGATCCCGCTGATCCCGCGGATTTCCAGCAGCGGGGGGCTATTGTGGCGTTCACGACGCCGCATCTGCTCGGTGCCAGGTTCATTCAGGCGCCAAAAAATGGCAAGCGCGATCTGGCCCTACCAAGCCTCTCGGCACGCGCTGGGCTGAATATCCTGCCCTGGAGTGAGGTCGCCACCACCCAGGCCATGACCATGCATGACCAGGCATTATGGCAGAAGCTGCTCGATGCACCTGCGATCACCCCGGCGCATACCCGCGCGGTCACGCAGCAGATAGCCGCCGAAGGGCTGCGGGGTAGCGCCGCCAGAAACTGGGCGCGCGACCAACGATCCAAGGATAGAACTGCCGTCCGCCGGGTCTTTTTCCTGCTGCTGACAGATTTGATCCGCCGCACCGAATGGCTGGGTGAGGAGAAGGTAGCGCCAGAAGACGAAAGCCTGAGCTATCTGCGCCCAAGAATCGGCCGGGCAGTTGGGCGCGTGAGCAAGACCCTTGGCTTCAAGACCGAAGAGGTTGAGGCAGCCCTTGAAGGGCTCGCTGGCGTCTTCATGCCCTTTGGCAAGCCGCGTGATTTTGTGATTTGCTATGCGCGACAGGCGTTGTTGGATTTACAGGAACTTGTCAAGGAATTGGATCTTTGGACCGCGCCGCGGCGCGGCAGCCCGCGCGCCGTCAGGGCAGAATTCGTCTTGCGCAAGGCTGTACTCACGCTTCGCTGCGCCGAAGCGGCCATGGCTGATCTTTATGAGTTCGGCAATGATACCACCAAACTTCTGCAGCATTGGCTGCGTGATCCGCAATCAGTCCGGAACCGCGCAGAGCGCACAGAATGGCTGCTGAACGGGTGGGATATCGTTATCGCGCTGTGGCGGCAATCGGAACCATCTGAGCGCGAAGCTTGTCTTTTGGAAATGAGTCACTTGACCCCCCACATGCCGAAGGAGGTGGAGACGTGGCTTGGTTTTCCGGAAGGAGGTTCCAAACTGCGCCTGGAAATGCCGCCGGTTTTTGATGGCCTGGATTGGCGCGCCAGCCGGCCTTTGGAGTTTGCGACCCGAAATGAAGCCCTGCCTTGCGGTGCCCATGCACTCAGGCTTGATACCGAAGCGCGAAAGTTACGCGAATCCTTCATGGTACAGTCAGCGCTTTCCATTACGGATAAGATCGGCAAGCAGAATTTGAATGAGGAGTCGGTCGCAAATATTTCCAAGCGAACATCCGTGGCCTCAGATACCGTGCTTCGCCAAGTGGTGGCCGTGCTTGAGGCTGTGCCGTCACGTGGGGTACTTGACCCAATTATTGAGGCAGCGCGCCCACGGCTTAGGTTACTGCGCCCGCCAAGACCTTTGACATTCGCGCGGATCCTTTTCCTGCCATTCGATGGTGCTGTTGTGCCAGAAAAAGCCTGGAAGATGGGTGGCGCGAAGTTTCCGCGTCCAGCTTTGTTGCCGATTGCCAATGCAATCCGTGAAGCGATGGGGCCGGCGGCGGAGGACATCAACGCCAGTCTCAGCGGGCGTAATTTCCTGGATGTTTTAGAATTGGATTACGCTGGGCGCGTGCTTTGGGCCCAAGCGGCGCGCCTTGCGCCACAGCTTCAATTCCCGGAACACTCCGCCATGGCCGGTCTTGATGCGCGCCAATGCAAGGACTTGCTTGATACGGCAGCGGCCATCTGGCGGCATGCGGATACCATTTGGGAAGCAAAGCTTGCGTGCTTTTCCGGGCCTTCCCCTGAATTAGTGATCAACGCGCTCAAGGGACCTGCCCAGGAAGGCATGGCCGTTTTTGGTATGGCCTTGTTGAGCCTTCTACATGAAGCCCATAGCCCGGGATCAGTCCTCACGACGGCAGCACGGCTTTCGCCGCTGGCCGGCAGCATCGCCGATGACAAGCTGGAAGAATTGAGCCAGCTTCCCGTGCCTTCCCTGCCCAGTGAAGATCCGGTACGTGCAGCCCATATCGCCGAGGAATATGTTGTATTCCTCAGGGAACTGGAAGCGGCGCCGGCGGGTCGCCTCAAGACTCGTCGTGATTTGAGTGCGCCATTGTTTGAACAGATCAGCAAGGCGGTAGAGGCGACCGCCACGCAGATTGTGGAAGACCAGTTCCTGCCGGCGCTTGAAGAACCGAACCGAAAGCGCCATGCCGCGATCATTGTGAATATTGAACATCTGGCCAGATCACTGCGCCGGCTTGAGGATGCGGGGCGACGGGCGGGCCAGAGCGACGCCTTCGACACCCTACGGCAACGCTATGCGCAGAAACTCCGTATCACAATGAAGAGTTTGGATGGTGGCGGTTTTCAGGCGCTTGAGGTGACCAGAATTGCGGAAATTCTTCTAGGCACCGCAGCGGCAATGGCCATGGAAGGGCCGGGCAGCTGAAGGGCCGATTGGGGCAAGTGTAGGCCGCGAATTGGGGTTCCCCCCTAACCGTTCATGCGGCATGATCATGTCCTTCTTAACCTCCGCTTTCAGGACATTCCCATGGCTCTCCGCTGTGATCTGATCATCCGCGATGCGACTATCATTGATGGCACGGGCGGCGCCAGCCGGCGCGGCGATATTGGCGTGACGAGCGACCGTATCGTTGCGGTGGGTGATCTTGGTGGGGCGAGCGCGGACCGAGAAGTGATCGCGGGCGGCAAGGCCGTGGCGCCGGGCTTCATTGATAGCCACACGCATGATGACCGCGCTGTTCTTTGTGGGCCAGCTTGCATGACCTGCAAGATCAGCCAGGGTGTCACCACCGTGGTTGTTGGCAATTGTGGTGTCAGCCTTGCCCCCGCGCGGTTCACCAAGCGCCCCCCGCCGCCACTTGACCTGATTGGCGAAGATGGCTGGTGGCGTTTCGATAGTTTTGGTGATTACGCGCATGAGCTGAAAAAGCAGGGATCAGAAGTGAATACCTATGCCCTGGTTGGCCACCAAACCATGCGCGTGGAAATCATGGATGGTGATGTCATGCGCGTCGCCAATGATGCCGAAATTGAACGCATGCGGCTACGCGTGAAGCAATCCTTGGCCGAAGGCGCTTCGGGCTTTTCAACGGGGCTTTATTATCCGCTGAATATGCACGCGACGACAGAAGAAGTGATTGCGGTTGCCGAGCCACTCCGCGCTTATGGCGGCATTTACGTGACCCATATGCGTGATGAGGCAGACCGTGTTTGCGCTTCCATCGAAGAAACACTGAAAATCGGTGATCGTGTCGGCTGCCCCGTCTGGATCAGCCACCACAAATGTTCCATGCCGGAAAACTACGGGCGTTCGACGCAGACGTTGGCGCTGATTGATGCTTATGCGCAAAGCCAGGAAGTCTGCTTCGATGTTTATCCCTATCCGGCGGGGTCCACCGTGCTGATGCCGGATCGGCTGCGCGATGATGTGAAGGTGATGATCACCTGGTCCATTCCGCATCCTAAAATGGCCGGCAAGTATCTGTCCGACATCGCGCGCGGCTGGAATACGGATATCCGTATGGCGGCAGAACGCCTGCTGCCGGCGGGGCAGATCACCTTCCAGATGGATGAGGCCGATGTGCGTCGCATCATGGCGCATCCCATGTCTGTGATCGGTTCGGACGGTATTCCGCATGATGCGCATCCGCACCCGCGACTTTGGGGCACTTTCCCGCGCGTGCTTGGCCTATATGCGCGCGAATTGCGCCTGTTCAGCCTTGAGACCGCTGTTCATAAAATGACCGGGCGTCCCGCCGCCGTGTTTGGCATGGTGGATCGCGGCGTAATCTGCGAAGGTGCCTATGCCGATCTGGTCATGTTTGATCCCGATACGGTGATTGACCGTGCCACTTTCGAAGACCCGAAGCAGGAAAGCGTGGGTATCGAGGAAGTTTGGGCCAACGGTGTTTCCACCTATATCGCCGGTAAGGGCGCTACGGGCGAGAAGCCTGGGCGACTTGTGACGCGGGGCAGGGCGTAGCATCAACCACCATGGATTTGCCGGAGGAAATCCGCAGCGGTGATCAGATAACCAAGCCTGGGCGGTACTGGCCCAATTTTGCTGCACATCACGGTCCAATAGAGGCATGGTGTGCCCCACGCAGCGCGCCAGGGTGATGCACGGGCTGTGGAAATTTGCCGCACTCGTGCTGAATTTTCTCCTTTCGGCCAGTTGCTTCGCCTATGCTTCATGCAATCACACTTCGGGAGTGCAACATGCCGATGCGCCTTTGCCAGCTTATCTATACGTCGCGCCCCTTTGGCTTCAACGCGCCGATGCTGGATGATATTTTGACCACCGCTCGCGCGCTGAACGCTGCGAAGGGCATCACCGGTGCATTGATCTGCCGCGCCGATATGTTCATGCAAATGCTGGAAGGCCCACGCGCGGCGGTGACGGATACCTTTGGGCGTATCCAGGCTGATGACCGCCATGTGGATGTCGTGCTACTGCATGTGGGCGATACGCCGGAGCGCATCTTCCCCGATTGGTCCATGCGCGATGATCCGCCGCAAAGCTGGATGTGGAACCAGGCAGAGGTGCGCGAAGGCGCCATGCAGGAGGCGAGCGCAGCTGCAGCCTTTGCCGTTTTCCGTCGCCTGTCGCGCCTGCCGCAAGAACGGCATGTAAGCTAGGGGTTATTGTCCACCGCTATCGCCAACCTGTTTACACGCGTGCCGACGCCCGAAAGGAAGCCGCGTATATCGAAGGACGGTCAACGCCTCTGGCGCCTTTCCTGAGCGGCTATATTTATCTCTATCCCACAAGAGACGACCCGAATTGCACCAGTTGCCTGCGCGATTGCGGGGCGGTCCCTGTCGCACTCAATCGTTCCGCCAAGCTCAATCTTGGCATTGAGCCCGTGCGCGTTGGCACCACGTAGCCCGGCGTGAACAGCCTCTACGGCATGGGCGCGATTGTCTGGAAGTGGGTGGTTACCTGCCGAGTGCCTCTCCGGACCGGAGCGCCTGGATGAAGTCGCGCGCATCCTGGCCACCGGGCTGAGGCGCCTTCAGGCTCAGGAGGCAAGTTCTTTATCTGCCGAAAACAGAGAAAGTTCATTCGACATTCTCGTCTTCAAACGCCGTGTTGGTCGTCGCAAACCAACCATTCGCGTCGGAGAAAGTTGATGTCAGCACTGAAGAAAAAACCTGAAGCAGAACCAGTTCGAATGAACGCCGGCCCCAACGATGCCAGCGTCGTGGCGCAGCTGACAGCGCTGCGGAAAATGAGCGTGGTCGAACTCAAGCAACGATGGGAAGCGCTCTTTGGCACGCCCGCGCCGAATAATAGCCGAAGCTACCTGGAGGTACGCCTCGGTAATCGCATCCAGGAACTCATGCTGGGCGGGCTTTCGCGCGACACGCGCCGCGTGCTCGACCTGCTGGTCAAGGAACTCGAGGGCAAGAACACCCGCAAGGCAATCATGACCGACCCGCGCAAGCCCATCCCCGGCACGCGCCTGTTGCGCGAATGGGATGGCGCCGAGCATAGCGTGACCGTGCTGCGCGATGGCTTTGATTGGCAGGGTCGGAAATTCAAATCCCTCTCGGCCGTCGCGCGCGCCATCACCGGCACGCAGTGGAATGGCTACCGTTTTTTCGGCCTGCGTGAGGCCGGGCGGGATCCGCGATGAACCGCGCACCAGGATCCGCATTGCAAATGCCGCGGCGCCTGCGCTGCGCCATCTATACGCGAAAGTCGAGCGAGGAAGGGCTCGACATGGAATTCAACTCCCTTGATGCGCAGCGCGAAGCTGGACCTGTCCCGGTTTTGTGCCGCTCCTTTGATCACATATTGTGCAGCAAAGGGGATGAACCATGGGCACAGGCAGGACGGATGAATTTCGCAAAGAAGCGGTGCGTATAGCGCTGACCAGCGGGCTTTCGC
>JBIJAH010000032.1:0-43113 GCA_044345845.1 Roseomonas sp. | reverse complement strand
CCCAATCCGCAGTATCCAAACCGCCAATGAGCGAGTTATTGCCAGCGCCGCCAATAAGTGTGTCGTTACCAAAACCACCATCAAGGGTGTCATTGCCCGCGCCGCCATCAAGGCTATTGGCCAGGCTATCGCCCAGAATACTATCCGCGAAGTTGCTGCCCTGAATGTTTTCAATGCCAGACAGTGTATCGCTGCCATCGGCACCGAAGGCGTTCGGCACCGACGCGCGTAGGTCCACCGTCACCGCGCCTGAGGCTGCAACGTAGCTGGCCCAATCCACGCCCGTGCTACCGAACAGCGAATCATTGCCAATACTGCCGGCAAGGCAGTCAGCGCCCGTATTGCCAATCAGCCTGTCATCGCCGGCCCCACCAGAAAGAGTATTGTTGCCAGTGGAACCATCAAGGGTATTGGCTTCGGAATTGCCAAGCAGGCTATCAGCGCCAGCACCAGCAAGCACATTCTCAACGCCGGAAAGCGTATCGAACCCATCACCACCGATAGCCGTACCAGCGGCAAGATCAACCGTTACCGCACCGGTATAGCTTGCCCAATCGGCGCTACCTGCGCCACCCAGCAACAGGTCATCGCCGATGCCCCCCAGCAGTGTGTCATCCCCAGCCGCGCCAGAAAGCGTGTCATGCCCGGCACTACCCGTCAGCGCATTGGCCGCGCTATCGCCGAGCAAGCTGTCATCGAAATTACTGCCGAGCGCGTTTTCAATGCCGGAAAGCGTATCCGTGCCATGCACGCCCGTCGCACGACCGGCCACGAAATCAACCGTGACGCTGCCAGCAACATCGGAATGGCTGATCCAATCCGCAGTCTCAGCGCCGCCAATAAGTAGGTTATCGCCACCGCCACCAATCAGCGTGTCATTCGCAAGGCCACCATCCAACGTGTCATTACCCGCGCCGCCATCAAGGCTATTGGCCGCAGTGTCACCAAGAATGCTGTCAGCGAAATTACCGCCCCGGACATTCTCAATGCCCGAAAGCGTGTCATTGCCATCAGCGCCGGTGGCGCGGTTTGCAACCAGGTCAACCGACACGGCCTCAGACGCCGCAGCATAGGAAGCCCAATCCACGCCCGTGCTGCCAAACAGCGAATCATCACCGCTTCCACCAGTAAGTGAATCAATGCCGGTATTGCCGATCAGCGTGTCGTTGCCTGCCGCACCGGACAGGGTGTTATTGCCCGTAGAACCATCCAGGATATTCGACTGCGAATCCCCGAGCAGGCTATCAGCGCCAGCTCCAGCCAAGATATTTTCAATGCCGGAAAGCGTATCAAAACCATCCGCACCGCTTGTCGTGCCCGCGACAAGATCAACCGTCACCGCGCCGGTATAGCTGGCCCAATCGCCGGAACCTTCACCACCCAGCAGCGAATCGTCGCCACTACCACCAAGCAGTGTGTCATTCTCGGCGCCGCCAGAAAGGGTGTCGTGGCCAATGCCGCCACTCAGCGCATTCGCAAGGCTATCGCCCAGCAGGCTATCATCGAAATTACTGCCGAGCGCATTTTCAATGCCTGAAAGCGTATCCGTACCATGCGCGCCGATCGCCCGCAGAGCGGCCAGATCAACCGTAACGCTGCCGGCAACATCGGAATGGCTCACCCAATCCGCCGACTCAGCGCCGCCAATCAACAAGTTATCGCCAGCGCCGCCAATCAGCGTGTCATTCGCAAGGCCGCCCGCCAGCGTGTCATTCCCCGCACCGCCATCAAGGCTATTGGCCGCACTGTCACCCAGAATGCTGTCAGCAGAATTGCCGCCCCGCACATTCTCAATACCGGACAGTGTATCATTGCCATCAGCACCGGTGGCGCGACCAGCATCCAGATCAACCGTCACCGCGCCAGAGGCTGCAACGTAGCTGGCCCAATCAACACTGGCGCCGCCAAAGAGCGAATCATCGCCACTACCACCGGCAAATGAGTCATTGCCGGTTGAGGCAATCAGCGTGTCATTGCCCGCCCCACCAGATAGCGTGTTGTTACCTGCGGAACCATCCAGGATATTCGACTGGCTATCACCCAAGATGCTGTCGGAGTTAATTGCACTTCCCAAAACATTCTCAAAGCCAGAGAACGTATCGAAACCGTGGATGCCCAAAGATGTTGCCAGGCCCAGCGTAAGGTCAATGGTGTTGGCGACACCGGATGCATCAAAATAGCTCAGCCAATCACCGGAACCCTCACCACCCAGCAGCGAATCATCGCCCGCACCGCCAGAAAGCGTATCATCGCCAGCCGCGCCAGAAAGCGTGTCATGGCCAATGCCGCCACTCAGCGCATTCGCAGCACTATCGCCCAGCAAGCTGTCATCAAAACCGCTGCCCAGCGCGTTTTCAATGCCAGAAAGAATATCCGTCCCTTCGGCGCCGGATGTAGTGCCGGCAGCAAGATCAACCGTCACAGCGCCAATGGCAAAGGCATTGCTCAGCCAATCCGCGCTATCCGCGCCGCCATCCAGCAGGTCATTACCAAGCCCGCCGATCAGCGTGTCATTGCCTGCGCCGGCAATCACCGTGTCATTGCCGGCACCGCCATCAAGGCTATTGGCCTGGCTATCGCCCAGCAGGCTATCAGCAAAATTACTGCCAACCAGGTTTTCGATACCCGTCAGCGTGTCATTGCCATCCGCGCCTGTTGCCCGACCAGCCACCAGATCAACTGTGACCGCACCAGAGGCTGATTTATAGCCAGCCCAATCTCCGGTTAGACTACTGAAAAGCGAGTCATCCCCAGTGCCGCCCGTAAAGGAATCAGCGCCTGAACCGCCAACAAGCGTATCATTACCAGCGCCACCATCCAGGGTGTTATGATTGGTCAGTCCGTCTAGGACGTTGTCTTGGCTATCGCCCAACAGGCTATCAGCACCGGCCGCGCTACCCACAATATTTATAAAGCCGGTAAGCGTATCAATACCATCAGCGCCTGAAGATGTGCCTGCGGCAAGATTGACTATTACCGTACCAGTTGCCGCCGCATAGCTTGCCCAATCACTGGAACCACCACCAGCAAACAGCACATCATTGCCGCGCCCACCTGCGAGCGTGTCATTCCCGATGGTGCCAAGCAGGCTGTCATCAAAATTGCCGGCGATTACCGCCTCAAATCCAGAGAACGTATCATTCCCCTCAGCGCCCGCTGTTGTGCTGGCGGCAAAATCAATCGTCACCGCGCCTGTGGCTGAAGCGTAACTCAACGAATCAACGTTATCCGCGCCGCCAAAAAGTGAATCATCGCCAAAGCCACCATTGACCGTGTCATTACCGGCCCCGCCATCCAGCGTGTCATTGCCCGCGCCGCCTTCAAGGCTATTGGCAAGGCTATCGCCCAGCAGGCTATCGGCGAAGCTTCCGCCTTGCACATATTCAACGCCAGACAGTGTGTCATTGCCATCAGCGCCCGTTGAGCGTCCTGCAACAAGATTAACCGTAACGGCACCCGAAGCGGCAAGGTAGGAAACAGCATCGATCGCACCGCCATTGCCGAAGATGGAATCGTCACCCACGCCGCCGATCAAGGATTCCCGACCGCTATTGATGCCACCAATCAGCGTGTCATTGCCGGCACCACCCGAAAGCGTATTACTACCAGAACCACCATCCAGAATATTGTCTCTATGATCGCCAATAAAGAAATCAGCAAAGTCGGGGAGGCCACCAGTAGCGATAAGATTCTCAATGCCCGTCAGCGTGTCAAAGCCGGCTGCGCCGGAGGATGTGCCAGCGGCAAGGTCAACCGTTACGGAACCTGGGGCGCCAATATAGCTGGCCCAATCGGCAGCGCCATCGCCGCCCGCCAGCGTATCATTACCCAAGCCACCCACCAGCGTATTGGCTGCACTGTCACCCAGCAGGCTGTCGTCAAAATTACCGCCAAGAACACCTTCAATAGATGAAAGCGTATCATTCCCATCGGCACCCGATGTTGTGCCAGCAGCAAGATCAACCGTTACCGCGCCGGTCGCAAAGGCATGGATCAGCAAATCCGCACTATCCGCACCGCCATCCAGCAGGTCATCGCCCAGCCCGCCAATCAGCGTATCATTACCCGCGCCCGCAACTACCGTGTCATTCCCCGCACCGCCATCAAGGCTATTGGCCGCGCTATCGCCCAGTAGGCTATCATCAAAATTACCCGCTGTAAGATTTTCGATACCCGCTAGCGTGTCATTGCCATCCGCGCCCGTGGCCCGCCCGGCCACCAGGTCAAGCGTTACAGCGCCGGACGCCGCGCTGTAGAAAGCGCCATCAATCTCTAAACCGCCAACGATAGAGTCATCGCCAATACCACCGCCAAGCGAATCATTGTTGCGGTCACCGAACAGTGTGTCATTACCCGCCGCGCCGAATTCCGTATCATTACCATCATGGCCCCATAGGAAATTGGCCTGACTATCGCCAAGCAAGCTATCCTGGGTAGTACCGCCAATCACATGTTCAAAACCAGAAAGCGTATCGAGCCCCGCGGCGCCAGATGTTGTGCCCGCAACAAGGTCAACCGTCAGGTTGGCCGCAGAGCCGATATAGCTCACCCAATCCACACCATTGCCGCCAATAAGCAGGTCCGCGCCGCCATCATCACGCAGCGTGTCATTGCCTTCGCCGCCATCAAGCGAGTCATTGCCCGCGCCACCATCCAATAGATTGTCCGCGCTATCGCCGAGCACGCTATCGGCAAAATTACTGCCGATGACAACTTCAAAGCCGGAAACGGAGTCATTGCCAGCAGCGCCGGATGTGGTGCCATTGGCCAGGTCAACCGTGACCGCACCGCTGGCCGCAGCAAAGCTCAGCCAATCCGCTGATTCCGCGCCGCCAATAAGGGAATCATCGCCCAAACCGCCAGCCACGCTATCATTCGCCGCGCCGGCAACAATCGTGTCGTTGCCAGCACCGCCATCAAGGCTATTGGCCGCGCTATCGCCCAATAGACTATCGGCGAAATTGCTGCCGACAACATTCTCGATGCCAAACAAAACATCGTTGCCATCCGCACCTGTGGCGCGACCAGCCACAAGGTCAACCGTAACGGCGCCCGAAGCGGCAAGGTAGGAAGCCAAATCAACCAGGCCGCCGCCACCAGTCAGCGAATCATCGCCAACACCGCCTATGACCGTATCATTATGAATATTGCCTATCAGGGTATCATTACCCGTGCCACCAGACAGGCTGTTATTGCCCTCAAAACCGTCCAAGATATTGGCCTGGGAATCGCCGGTCAGAATGTCCGCGTGGACGCCACCCAACAGATTTTCGATCCCGACAATCGTATCATTGCCATACGCGCCGGAAGAAGTACCTGCCGCGAGATTGACTACAACTGCACCGGTCGCAGCAGCATAGCTTGCCCAATCACTGGTGCCATCACCGCCAAGGATCGAATCATTGCCCAAATCACCGCGCAGCGTGTCATCCGCATCGCCACCCAGCAGCGTGTCATTGCCAATTCCCGCAAGGAGGGAATCTGAACCATTGCTGCCGGATAGGAAGTCATCACCATTGCTGCCAATCAGCGTGTCATTGCCATCGGCGCCATCAAGCGTGTCATTACCCGCACCACCCAGCAGGCTATCCGCGCCATTGCCACCGTGAACAGCCTCAATGCCCGTCAGGCTGTCATTCCCGTGCGCGCCGCTGCTGGTACCAGCGGCAAGATTGATAGTGACCGCGCCGGTTGCCGTTGCGTAGCTGGCCCAATCCGTACCATTGCCGCCCAACAGGGTATCATTGCCTTCACCGGCAGCCAGAGTATCCGCGCCTTCGCCACCGATCAGAGAATCACGATCAGCGCCACCATCCAACCAATCACTGCCATTGGCGCCATTCAGCGTGTCATTGCCATTGCCACCGTCAATAAAGTCATTGCCATTGGCGCCAAGCACGCTGTCATTGCCAAGATTGTCCGTGAAGTTCCCACCCGGGAAGCTGTCACCGGCATCATTGGTCAGGGAAACGGTTACACCAGCACCGCTCATTTACTCGGCTCCATCACAGTGACGCGGGCTGTTTGCGACACAGGAGATCGGCTGAAACACCACCCGCACCGCACCCGGTTTCGCGCCAAACTGCGCATCCGGCACATGCGGCGAGGCAGTATCGCCCCAATTGCCTTATCAACCCCTAACTCGACACTGATTATGCGTTTCTTCAAACGTTTTCATGGCACCCCATAAAGAAATAATCAAGCTTTATTATCAAATTCTTCAGAAAACGATAGCAACAAGAAAAGCAAAACATCTATAGATTACATTTAAGTACATAAAAAATCTACCAAAGGATTTGTTTTTTACAGTTAACCTCTAATAGCGAGCATATATTCTATGAAGATTCTCCTTTTGGTTGTATCACATGCTCGTGAGAGGCGCGTTTTAGGTAAAATTCCCCCACATCGCCCAATAAGCGCCCCCGCATCCCATCAGGCGCTGAAACGGGATGTGCAAAGCCGGCCTATTGCGGCGGAAAGGCGCTGCCTATTCCCACTCAATCGTCCCCGGCGGCTTGCTTGTGATGTCATAGGTCACGCGATTGATCCCGCGCACCTCGTTCACAATCCGCGCCGCGACGCGATTGAGGAAGCCCATATCAAACGGATAGACATCCGCCGTCATGCCATCCGTGCTGGTCACGACTCGTAGCGCGCAGGCCTGATGATAGGTCCGGCCATCACCCATCACACCCACGGTGCGCACCGGCAGCAGCACGGCAAAGGCCTGCCAGATCGCTTCATACAGGCTGGCATTTCAAACCTTGTTTCATCGAGAAACGGCAGTGCGTTCCACCCAAAAAGAGAGGAATGACCGCACTGTTACGTTTGGTGTGAGTATACTCTTAAGCCTTGAATTCCTTCATGAAGGCTGATTTTATATAAAAGTTTGTAAAGTTATCTATGTATTGTAATTTCACAAATTTCAGTATATAAGACTTCTATGGATCCCATACGCAACCCCTTTTCCCCCGGTGCCGGCACTCCACCTCCGGAACTTGCTGGCCGTGACGACCTGCGCGAAGCTTTGCGTATCGCGCTCGAGCGTGCCCGCATTGGACGGCCGGCAAAGAGCGCAATGCTTGTAGGCCTACGCGGGGTCGGGAAGACTGTGCTCTTGGACCGCATCAAGGAGGATGCGGAAGCGGCGGAGATTCACACTGTCCGCATCGAGGCTCCTGAAGGGCGATCGCTTCCGGCCTTAATCGCACCTCAATTGCGTCAGGCCCTTCTGCGCCTGAGCCAGATAGCCGCCGCGAAAGACTACGCTATCCGCGGTTTGCGCGCGCTGGCCGGTTTCGCGCGCAAGCTCAAGGTGACTTATGGTGATATCGAGGTGGGCTTCGACTATGAGCCCGAACCGGGCCTGGCCGACAACGGCGATCTTGAGCACGACCTGCAAGCGCTGTTTGAGCAAGTAGGTTTGGCAGCGAAATCAGCCAATACGGCTCTGGCCATTTTCATAGATGAGTTGCAATACGTTGAGGAGGCGCAACTGGCGGCCCTTATCACTGCGATGCACCGGACCGAGCAGCACCGGTTGCCGGTTGTGCTGGTTGGCGCTGGCCTGCCGCAATTACGCGGGCAGATGGGGAACGCCAAATCCTATGCTGAGCGGCTCTTTGATTTTCCCCTTATCGGACCGCTTCCGCCGGATGCGGCACGCCAAGCCATCGAAAAACCGCTTAAGGATGAGGGGGTGGAAATCACTGATCGGGCCTTAAGCCAGATTTTGGAGGTCACCCAAGGTTATGCGTACTTCCTACAGCAATGGGGTAGTCATACTTGGCGGTCGGCGCAGGCGTCACCGATTGATATTGAGGCCGTAAACGCAGCATCCATCACCGCTGTCGCGGCACTAGACGAAAGCTTTTTTCGTGTTCGCTTCGACCGCCTGACACCGAAAGAGAAAAAATATCTTCGTACCATGGCTGATTTGGGTGAAGGCCCACATCGTTCTGGAGATATTGCCGCGCGATTCGACGCCGTCGTGTCTTCGCTGGCTCCAACACGAAGCTCCCTTATTTCAAAAGGAATGATCTGGAGCCCCAATCATGGTGATACAGCCTTCACGGTACCCATGTTCGACCAATTCATGAAGCGCATCATGCCAGGTGACGACTGGCGTTGATTCTTTCTTGCGGCACGCGGCAGACACTGGCGGGCATGCTTTTGCCCGCCCCTTACTCCCACTCAATCGTCCCCGGCGGCTTGCTTGTAATGTCGTAGGTCACGCGATTGATCCCGCGCACCTCATTCACAATCCGCGCCGCCACGCGGTTCAGGAAGTCCATGTTGAAGGGATAGACATCCGCCGTCATGCCATCTGTGCTGGTCACGGCGCGCAAAGCACAGGCCTGATCATAGGTCCGCCCATCGCCCATCACACCTACCGTGCGCACGGGCAGCAGCACCGCAAAGGCCTGCCAGATCGCGTCATACAGCCCGGCATTTTCTAACTGGGTTCCGTCGAGAAACGGTACTTGGAACTGTCTAATAAGAGAGAAATGGCCGCACTGTGTCATCAACGAACTGGTTTGGCTTCCACTTATGGACGATCTTATCCAGCAAAAACGTCTCGAACGCCGTTAACCCAAGGCCGGCCAAGCCTCCGCCACCCAATGAATCGATTATAAGGCCGCCACCTGTGAAAACTGCAAACCGAGCATATTTTGCGCGCATCGTCTCAAGCCAGCCTGAACTTGAGATGGCAGCAATATAGTCACTCATTAATGTTCGATCTCCTTCAATTTGCTGCAGGAATTTTTTAAACCTTTTTGCACCTTCGAGTACCGGCAAAAAATCCTTCATGGAGCGATGGCCGTAGTTTATCGCATCCGAAATTTCGCGGCCGCCGGGGAATGCTTCTTTCTGAAAAAGTTGTATTTCCTCTTGGTTTCTTGTTACTTTCTGGACAACTTCCTTTATACGAGAGCTGAAGAATTGCCACACGATATCGTCTGCATCGAAGTCGCAGCCAAATAGGGCGCAGCTACTCATTTGGACACGCGCCTGCAGATACATCGACATAAGATCTGCAAACCCGATCGGTGTCTCGCGAGATATCGCCAATGCGCCCCGTAACTCTGACAGAATCAAATTCGACGCTATAAAAAAATGACCATCACTCGATGCTTGTTTTCCATGCAGAAAGAAATCGTCGGGTATCCTGAAGGCAGGCGCGATACTTTCGATGATTATCTTGAAATCTTCTGAACTTATATTTCGCCTTGAGAAATCACTGACTGCAAATTTTAGGGGGTCGTCTTTAGTTTCGGGAAATGGCGTTTCACGTATTTCGCATAAACGAAGGAGCCTTTTTTCATTTTCACTCTTCGCGATACGTTCGATAAATTCTGCATTTGATTCGCTATTCTTTCCCTCGGCCCCCACCTTTGAAATGTAGTGGAAACCATGCATTGGCGGGCGTAAATCCTGCGGATTCGTTGAGACTCGCCGAATCGTTGAGACTCCAAGCATCGTTTTTGATAGGACCATCTGTAGTCCAAATTCGCTAATCAGTTCTTCTAGAACTTCATACCCAACTTGCGGGGCCGCGTTGGCGAGCCATGCTGGGCTACACTCAACAACGACCTTCTCATAGAATAGCAGCGCCTCGGCTATTCTGCCCCAAACCACATTATCGGGCCTCACGTTTTCTCGACGAATATAAATGCGCTCGAACATCTGTTATGCTCCACAACCGCTCACAAACGAATTGGTGACAACACAGATCGCCGTCGATAATTCTAATGGCCGGAATTGCTTAACAGACCGCAGAACTTCTACTCCCACTCAATCGTCCCCGGCGGCTTGCTTGTGATGTCGTAGGTCACGCGATTGATCCCGCGCACCTCATTCACAATCCGCGCCGCAACACGATTGAGGAAGCCCATGTCGAAGGGATAGACATCCGCCGTCATGCCATCCGTGCTGGTCACGGCGCGTAGCGCGCAGGCCTGATCATAGGTCCGGCCATCGCCCATCACACCCACCGTGCGCACGGGCAGCAACACCGCAAAGGCCTGCCAGATCGCGTCATACAAACCCGCATTGCGGATTTCTTCCAGGAACACCGTATCCACGCGCCGCAGCAAATCGGCCTTTTTGCGTGTCACTTCGCCAGGGATGCGAATGGCCAGGCCCGGCCCTGGGAAGGGATGGCGGCCCACGATTTCTTCCGGAATGCCAAGTTCCCGCCCCAGCGCGCGGACCTCATCCTTGAACAAATCGCGCAAGGGTTCCACCAGCTTCATGCGCATATGGGCGGGCAGGCCGCCGACATTGTGGTGGGATTTGATGGTGACAGATGGCCCGCCAGTGGCCGAGACACTTTCAATCACGTCCGGATAAAGCGTGCCTTGCGCCAGGAAATCCGCGCCCCCGAGCTTATTCTGTTCTTCTTCGAAGACTTCAATGAATAGCCGCCCGATGGTCTTGCGCTTTACTTCCGGGTCCGTCACGCCAGAAAGCTGGCCCAAGAACAAATCGGATGCATCGCGATGGATCAGCTTGATGTTGAAGCGGTCGCGGAAAGTGCTGACCACCTGTTCGCTTTCATTCGCGCGCATCAGCCCGTGATCCACGTAAATGCAGGTCAGTTGATCGCCAATCGCTTCGTGGATCAGCACGGCAGCGACCGAGCTATCAACGCCGCCGGAAAGCCCACACACCACGCGCCCCTGCCCCACCAGGGCACGGATGCGCGCCACCGCTTCCTGGCGGAAGCCCGCCATGGTCCAATCGCCGGCGCAGCCGCAAACACCATGGGTGAAATTCTTCAGTAGTGCCGCACCATGCGGGGTATGCACCACTTCCGGGTGGAACATGGTGCCGTAAAACTGCCGCGCATCATCGGCGATAACGGCGAAGGGCGCGCCCTCACTGCTCGCGACACTCCGAAAGCCAGGCGGCAGGGCCGTGATGCGATCACCATGGCTCATCCAAACTTGTTCACGCGCCCCCTTGGCCCAGACGCCGCGCGTAATGGCGCATTCGCCGGTTACGTCCACAAAGGCACGACCGAATTCCCGGTGGTCGGAAGGCTCAACCAGGCCCCCCAACTGCGCCGCCAAGGTTTGCTGGCCATAACAAATTCCCATCACCGGCACGCCGAGAGTGAACACAACCTCCGGCGCGCGCGGGCTTTCGCCCTCGGTCACGCTGGCCGGCCCGCCGGATAGAATAATGCCGCACGGCGCAAAAGCGCGGATGCGTTCTTCGGGCGCGTGATTGAAGGGCCAAACCTCGCAATAGACGCCAGATTCCCGCACGCGGCGCGCGATCAGCTGCGTCACCTGGCTACCGAAATCAAGGATCAGCACATGATCGTGCCGGGGGGAGGAGTCGTGCGGTTCAGGGGCCATGTGGGCTTGCACCACAAGGCGCGCCTCCGGGCAAGTTAGGGTTTGTTTGGTCGCATTTTCCGAGCCGCCAAGTGGGTCCACTTGGCTTGAAAATGCTCCAGGTTTGGTCGCATTTTCCGAATCGCCAAGTGTGTCCACTTGGCTTGAAAATGCTCCAGGTTTGGTCGCATTTTCCGAGTCGCCAAGTGGGTCCACTTGGCTTGAAAATGCTTCACGCCTCCGGCGCCGTGGCGGTGGCAGCCAGTAGCGTGTCAATCGGCTCCCAAAGCATCGCCACCTGCTCCACCGGCTGGCCGCCCACGCGGGTCTGCCCGCGCGCGACCACCCGCCCGCCCAAATGGCGGTAGAACCATTGGGTGGGGTTGTCCTTCAGCACCCAAACCATGGCCGAACGGCAGCCCACCACGCGCAAATGCGCCGCCGCCGCGCGCATCAGCCGCCGGCCAGTGCCACGGTCCCGGTAATCCTCATTCAGATAGAGCGTATTGATTTCCCCATCGGCGAGGTCCCCGCGCCGGGACCGCCCGCCAGAGGCAAAGCCGACGATCGTCGCTTCATCCGGCGCGCAGCCTTCCGGCGCGTCATCGCCGGATGCCACCGCGACAAACACGGCATAGCCGCCGCGTCGGTCGAACATGTCGCGCTGATAACCCGCAGCAAGGCGCGTTGCGGAAAGCCCGGCCAGATAGGCATCGGGCAGAATGCCGGCATAGGCACTGCGCCATACCGCGACATGCAGCGCACCAATCGCGCTAGCATCACTGGCACGGGCGCGGCGGATCGCGATCATGGCTTTCTTTCCAGTACAGCGCAGAAAAATCCATCCGTACCATGCACCCCCGGAGAAAGCCGCAACCATGGCCCCGCGCAGGGCTGACCGACGCCTGGCCGCAGCGTGGGCCAGAGCGCGTCGAGCGCCATTGGCGCGAAATCCGGGTTACTTGCCAGGAAGCTTTCCATTCGCTCCTCATTCTCCGCGGGCAATACGGAACAGGTAGCGTAGACCAATCTGCCGCCCGGGCGCACTAATTCTCTTGCCCTTTCCAGAATGTCGTTTTGCACTGCAATAAGCTCGGCCAAATCCTGCGGGCGGGTACGCAGCCGGGCATCCGGGTTGCGCCGCCAGGTGCCGGTGCCGGTGCAAGGCGCATCCACCAAAACGCGATCAAAGCTGCCGGCGCGGCGCTTGGCCCAGCGGTCCCCGGCGCTCAACAAATGGCGTTCGGCGTTATCCACCCCGGCGCGGCGGAAGCGCAAAGCCGCCCCTTCCAGCCGGGGGGCAGAGGTATCGCAGGCCGTGATCTTGCCACGATTTTCCATGGTCGCGGCCATGGCCAGCGTCTTGCCCCCGGCGCCGGCGCAGTAATCGGCAACCCGCATCCCGGGGCGCGCATCGGCCAAAAGCGCAATTAACTGGCTGCCTTCATCCTGCACTTCAATCAGGCCAGCCTTGAAGGCCGCCGTGCCCGTGACCGGGCGGCGGGATGGCACGCGCAGCCCCCAGGGGGAAAAGGGGGTGCCTTCGGTGGCAATGCCCTCAGCCGCCAGGCTGGCCGCGGCTTCTTCCCGCGTGCCGCGCAGCAAATTGGCGCGCAGATCAAGGGCTGCGGGCTGTTCCATGGCAGCGGATTCCTCCGCCAGCGTCGCGCCAAAACGTGACTGGAAATCCGGCAACAGCCAATCAGGCAGGTTGAAGCGCACCGGATCAGGCATATCCGGGTGCAAAAGCTCTCGCCCGGCCATGATGCGCACCGCGCGGGCTTCCGCTGCATTGGGTGGGGCCGCGCCATAGCGTTCGCCGGAAAAGCCGCGCCCAATATCCGCTTCGGTCCAGCGAGCCACCAGCACCAGATAGGCCATCAACAATAGGCGCGGGGTTGGCTCAGCCGGCAGGCGCGCCAGGTTCCAATCCAGCCGCAGCCTTTGCCGCACCACGCCCCAGACCCATTCGCTGACGCTCCGCCGATCCCCCCCACCAATGAAGCGTCGGGCGCGGAAAAAATCGCTGGCCACCGCATCAGCGGGGCGGCGACGCGCATCGGGGGCGAAGCATTGAGATTCGAGCATCGTGAGAAGCTCAATCGCGGCGGCAAGTCTGGCGGAAGGGGTCACGGGGAGAACATCGGGGTAGAAGCGCCCCCTGGCAAGGCCCACCCCCCCTTCACCTTTGGTACAAGCTTGCTTTAGGCTTTGGGTTCAAGTGGCGAGAGACATCGCCCAAAATGAATTGAGGAAGCGCCGAATGCATCTTGGCCTTTTCATGATGCCGCTCCATCCGCCGGAGCGCCCCATGCATGAAACCCTGGCAGAGGATACAGAAAAATCCCTCCTTGCGGACCGCCTGGGCTTTCAGGAGGTTTGGGTGGGGGAGCATTTCTCCGCCACATCCGAACCCATCGCCTCCCCTTTGATGTTCATGGCGGGGCTGGTGCATCGCACGAGCCTGAATTTCGGCACCGGCGTGATCAATCTGCCGAACCATCACCCGGCGATTGTGGCGGCTGAGGTCGCGCAATTCGACCATATGGCGCAGGGGCGCTTCATGATGGGGATTGGCGCGGGGGGGCTTTCTTCGGATTTTGAGCTGTTTGGCGATATCGAACCCAAGGAACGCGGCAAGCGCATGGTGGAATCGCTTGAAACCATCCAGCGAATCTGGGCGGCCGAGCCACCTTATGATGTGGGCGGGGAAACCTGGCCGGTGAAGATTTCCCGTAATGTGCTGCCGCAATATGGTGTGGGCTTCATGCCAAAGCCCTTCCAGCCAGGCGGGCCTTCCATTCACGTATCTGCCCGGTCCAAGGATTCGCAGGGCGTGGCGCTGGCGGCCAAGCGTGGTTGGGGCGTGATCAGCGCCAATTTTGTGGCGCACCGCATCCTGGCCGGGCATTGGCAAAGCCTTGCCGCCGGCATGCGCGAAGCGGGCCAGGCACCGGATGGCCATCGCTGGCGTATGGCGCGGAATTTCGTGATTGCGGCAACCGATGCAGAAGCCCAGGCCCGCGCCACCGCGCCGGAAGGGGCTACGCGCTATTATTTTGACTATCTGGGAAGCCTCGCGAAGCGCGCCGGCCTCGCTTCCACCATGACCCCGCGCGATGACATGGACCACAACGCAGCAACACCGGAAGACATGATTGATGCCTGTGTCATTGTGGGCAGCCCGCGCACGGTTTTGGACAAGCTGATTGCGCTGCGGGAGGAAGCCGGCCCCTATGGCCATGTGCTGATGGCGGGGCTTGATTGGTCCGGCCCCAATGCGGCTTGGGAAGCGGAAAGCATGGCGCGGCTAGCGCAGGAAGTGATGCCAAGGCTGCGCCAGCACATTGATCGGCGCGCAGCGGCGGAGTGAACCAAAAAAAGTGAGGGGTGGTCGCAGATTTCCACCAGAGGTGTCTATTCTTCAGAAGTTTATTTACGAATCTCGGCTAAATTAGCTTCATGACAAAAACCATCCCCGGCGGCATCAATGCCGCAATGAATGCGACGCTGAGCGGCATGCAGCGTGCCGTGGAGTGTCTGGAAATGGCGGCAATACGCCTTGCCAATACTGCCACAGCGCCAGAAAGGCCTGTGTTCGTCCCGCCCATCCCTCGTGAGGGTATCGGGTCTGGCATCGCCGCCATTCAAGGGCAGGAAGCCCTTGAGGCGTCAATGGTTAACATCATGATCGCAAAACGCGCTTATGAAGCGAATGCCAAGGCCCTGCGTTTCATCTCGGCTACGGAGGATTGGCCCTTCAGCCGAGGGTTCTGATCAACGCTTTCTCAGCACTAAAGTAGTCCAAGGCCCAACATCTATCCTGCGTTCAAGCACCAGGCCCTGACGGCGGTGCGCCGCCAGCACCATGCGCGCCTGCGTGCCGAGAAGCCCGGCCAAAATGGCCGTCCCCTGCGGTGCAAGATGCGCCGCCAATTCTCGCGCCATGGCGCAAAGCGGGCGCGCCAGAATATTGGCGAAAATCAGATCATAGCGCTTGCCCTGCAAACGCCGATCCCGCCAGCCATCCGCCAATAGGGCGCGCATCTGGGCTGACAGGCCATTCAGCCGCGCATTCTCCGCACAGATGCGCACCGACCAGGGCTCGATATCAGTCGCCGTCACCGAAGCGCGCAACAACTTCGCCGCTGCCATGGCAAGAATGCCGGAACCACTGCCCAGATCCATGATGCGCCGGGGGCGGCGATACGCCATGGCTTCAAACGCCATCAGGCAGCCTTGCGTCGAAGCGTGCTCGCCCGACCCAAACGCCAAGCCCGCATCAAGTTTCAATACCAGCCGATCAAAACTGGGCCGATCCGCAACATGGGTCGGGCGGATCAGAAAGCGCCTGCCAATGCGCTGTTCGGGAAAAGCCTGCACGGTGCGTGCAAGCCAACCATCCGCTTCCACCGGCGCGATCTGCAATTCGGGCTGGGCGATGCCCGCCACCAGCGCGGCCAAGGCCAGCGCACTTTCCAGCGCTTCCTGCCCTGCCCCTGCTTCGCGCACACCTTCCACGCGCCAGGTATCGCTTGGTTCATCGCGGAAATAGGCAACCGTGCCGCAGACTTGTTGCAAAGCGGCTTCGAAGAAGGGCAGCGCTTCCTCACTCAGCCCATCAATGCTGAGCGCTTCAAGCGGTTCAGCGCGGCGGCGGGAAAGGGCGCCCGCGCCATCGGGGCCGGCAGGGCGCATCAGGCTTTCTCCACAAAACGATCAATCAGGCGCTTTTCGCCCGCCTTGTCGAAGCGCACATCCAGCCGATCATCTTCCGCGCCTGTAACCTCGCCATAGCCAAACTTCTGATGAAAGACGCGATCGCCCTTGGCATAACGCGCGGAACTCGTTGGGCGTTCCTTCACTTCCCAGGCGGCTGCTTCAATCACGCGCGGGCGCTGGCCGTAAAGCCCGCCAGCGCTTGGGAAAACACCGGCACTTCGCATCTCCCGCGCGGCATTGCCTTCCAGCTTGATCTCGGATGCCGGCAATTCATCCAAAAAGCGCGATGGGATGGAAGCCTGCCAATTGCCGTAAATGCGCCGATTGGCGGCATGGCTGATCACCGCAAAGCGCCGCGCCCGCGTGATGCCAACGTAAGCTAGGCGCCGTTCTTCCTGCAGCGCCTTTTCGCCGCCTTCTTCAAGGCTGCGCTGCGATGGAAAGACGCCTTCTTCCCAACCTGGCAGAAAAACGCGATCAAATTCCAAGCCCTTCGCGCCGTGCAATGTCATGATGGAAACGCGCTGGCCTTCCGCCGCTTCGTCATTTTCCATCACCAGCGAGACATGCTCCAAAAACCCCGCCAAGGTTTCGTAATCCGCCATGGCGCGCAGCAATTCCTTGAGGTTATCAAGCCGCCCCGGCGCTTCCGGGCTGCGATCCTGCTTCCACATATCGGTATAGCCGCTTTCTTCGAGCAGCGTTGCCGCCATCACCACATGGCCTTCATTGGGCAGCATGGCGCGCCAGCGGGCGAAGCCTTCCAGCAATTCGCCCAAAGCGGCCCGCGCCTTGGCTTGTTTGATCACACCCTTTTCCAAGGCAAGCCCAGCGGCCATGGCAAGCGGCGCGGCTTCCGCGCGCGCCAGCGCATGCATTTCGCGCATCGCGGTATCGCCAAGTCCGCGCTTGGGCAGGTTCACAATGCGCTCAAACGCCAGATCATCCGCGGGCTGCGCCACCACGCGGAAATAGGCCATGGCATCGCGGATTTCCTGGCGTTCATAAAACCGCGCACCACCCACCACGCGATAGGGCAGGCCAAGCGTGATCAGCCTTTCTTCAAAGGCGCGTGTCTGGAAACCGGCACGGATCAGAATGGCGACCTCGCCAAGTGATTCCCCCGAACGCCGCGCCGCTTCAATGCGTTCCCCCACCATGCGCGCTTCTTCTTCGCTGTCCCAGACAGAGACAACGCGCACCTTCTCCCCATCCGCATCACTGCGCCCGGCGCGGAGCGTCTTGCCAAGCCGGCCTGTGTTATGCGCAATCAGCCCGGAAGCGGCGGCGAGGATTGGCCGCGTTGAGCGATAATTCGATTCCAACCGCACCACCTGCGCGCCGGGGAAATCCTTTTCAAACCGAAGGATGTTTTCAATTTCCGCCCCGCGCCAGGAATAGATGGATTGGTCATCATCACCGACGCAGCAGATATTGCGATGCGCCTGTGCCAGCAGCCGCAGCCAGTAATACTGCACCAGGTTGGTGTCCTGATATTCATCCACCAAAATATAGCGAAAGCGCCGCTGATAATCGGCCAGCACTTCCGGGTGCCCACGCAAAATCGTCACCACATGCAGCAGCAAATCACCGAAATCAGCGGCATTCAGTGCCTTCAGCCGCGACTGATACGCCTCATAAATCCCACGCGCGCGCCCTGCGGCGTAATCCGTATCCTCCGCGGGTGTCACGGCATCAGGCGTCAGGCCGCGATCCTTCCAGCGCTGAATGATCGCCATCAACCCATTTGCCGGCCAGCGCTTCAGGTCAAGATTTTCGGCTTCCATCACCTGCTTCAGCAGGCGCAGCTGATCATCCGTATCCAGGATGGTGAAATTGGCATTGAGCCCCACAAGTTCCGCATGGCGGCGGAGCATGCGTGCGGTGAGTGCGTGAAAGGTGCCAAGCCAAAGCCCTTCCACCGTCTCACCCATCATCGCACCCACACGCTCACGCATTTCGCGCGCAGCCTTATTGGTGAAGGTCACCGCCAGCACCTGGGATGGAAAGGCTTTGCGGCTGCGCAGCAAATGCGCGAATCGCGTGGTCAGCACGCGCGTCTTGCCAGTGCCCGCGCCGGCCAGCACCAAAAGCGGCCCATCAAGCGCTTCCACCGCCGCGCGCTGTTCGGCATTGAGCCGCGCTAGGTACTCGGCATCGCTCATTGGCAGGAACCGATGGAAGCGGCGGCGCAAATCTTCTCGCCATCCAGCCAGCGCGCACCACCGAGTTGCGCGCCGGAAAGATTGGTGCCGGTAAGCTCCGCCCCGGTCAGATCGGCGCCGCGCAAATCGGCGCGAAACAGCGTCGCGCGGCGCAAATCCACGCCATTCAACACCGCACCCGCCAGCACCGCGCGGGTCAGATCCACATTGCGCAAGGTGGCGCCGGTGAGATCGGCATTGGACATATCGGCAAAGCTGAAGCGCGCATCGGAAGCATCAACGCCGGTAAGCTTCGCGCCCACAAAACGCCCGCGCGCGAAGGAACTGTCGCGCAGCGTCGCCCCCGTCAGGTCCCGGTCCGAGAGGTCCACATTATCGAGCAGGCAACGCCGCCAGACCACGCCAGGCGCGGGGGAATCGGCGCATGCGCCGAGGGCGGGGCCGGCCAGGAGCAGCGCACCAAGCAGGAGGGGAATCTGAGGGAATTTGATCACGCACAGGATATAGAGGCTTCCCCCCGCCGGTCCAACCGCGCCCCGCTTGCATCACGGCCCCGAAGCGGCAAGCATGTTGCGGTTTAACCTCGTGAGGTCTCGATGCGCCGCCAAATTTTCGCCCTGAGCCTGATGGCCCTGCTGCCTTTGCCGGCGGCGGCGCATCACCCGATGGACGGCGCCATGCCGGAAACGCTGTGGCAGGGCTTTGCTTCCGGCATCGGCCATCCCGTGATTGGGCTGGATCATCTGGCCTTTCTGCTGGCGGCCGGCGTGCTGGCGGCGGCTTTGCCGCGTAGTAGCGCTTTCCGGGCGCAGGCAGGGTTTCTGGCTGCCGGCATGGCGGGCGTGGCGCTGCATTTGGCCGGCATCGGCCTGGGTGCGACCGAGGCGCTGGTAGCGGCTTCGGTGCTGATGGTGGGGCTTGCGCTGCTGATGACGCGGCGGGTCAGCGCCGGGGGCTTGCTGGCAGGTTTTGCCCTGGCCGGGCTGTTCCATGGCCACGCTTTTGCTGAGGCAGTGATTGGCGCCGAGGCAACACCGATCCTGGCCTATCTGGCGGGGCTTGCGGTGATCCAGGGTGCGTTGATGCTGGGCGCCATGGCACTGGCACAGCAGGCCACGCGCGCACGCTGGCTGCGCCCGGCGATGGGCGCGGCGGCGGGCGTGGCGGGGGTTGGGTTTTTGGTGGTGGCTTTGATAGCCTAAGCCGCCCGCCAAACCACCGGAAACACCTCACTATCCATCGCCGCACCATGCGCCGGTGCATTCGCGGGCGCGGGCGGGCTCTCAATCCCCTTGCGGCGCGTGAACACCGCATCATCGCCCGTCCAACGCGCTGAAACCGCGCGGCGCCTCAGTTTGCCGCTGCGATTGCCCGGCGCGCCATGCAAAGTCAGCCCATGGAAGGCCACGCAATCGCCGGGCTCCAGATCCCAACCCAGCAGCGTATAGGCGCCGCGATTACCCTCAACATCGGGAACCGGCAGAAAGCGCGGATCGTCGGATGGATGGTCGGCGCTATCGGCAAAGCGCTTCGGCTTGAACCATTCGCCCCGCCGATGCGACCCGGCCACATACTCCACGCCATTCTCCCGCGCCACGGGATCAAGCGGTATCCAAAGCGAACACACCTGCCAGCCCTCAACCGTCCAATAGGGTTGGTCATTATGCCAGGGCGTTGGTTCTTCCGTGCCTGGTTCCTTCACCAGCACATGTTCATGAAACAGATTGACCTTGCCGCTTTGCATCAGCGCGCCGGCAATCGCGGCGGCGGGGGAATGGCGCAAAAACGCCTCATATTCCGAAATGCGCTGCCAGGAACAGTAATCGCCGAAGAACATGCCGGGCTTGCCTTCCGGCGTATAGCGTTTGCCGAAGGGGCCGGGCTCCCGCAGGTTGCGTTCCACCCCACCAGCGAGCAGTTCAATCCAATGCGGCGCGAAGGCGCCACGGATCACAACCGCGCCATCACGATCATAATCGGCGATGGTTTGGGGATCGAGGATTTGAGGCATCGCGTTTCTCCTGCACAAGGCAAGAATGTTAGGGGACCGAACCCGCAGCCGTAAAGCCGCGCACGAAGGCTTCCTGCCCTGGGGTTTCAATCGCCCCCTGAAAATAGGCAGCGCGCAGCCATGCCACCGGGTCGCCTTCCACAGCGCCTGCCATGATGGCAAGGCAGGCCATAACGGTACCGGTGCGCCCAATGCCGGCCTTGCAGCCAATATGATACGCGCCATCGGGCGCGGCGCGCATGGCTTCCAACATCTGCGCCAATATCGCCCGCAACGCAGCCTCATCCGGCACGCCGTAATCCGGCACATCAAGCTGCCATTCGGCTTCGCCAATACGCGCGGCGCCCGCTTCCAGGCAAAGCCCCCGCGCGCCTTCCGGCATGGCATCAAACGGCCCGCCCGAGATGCTGATCAGCTTGCCATCCAAGGGCAATTCAAGCCGGCCGCGCAGCATCAGGGGGCGGTCTTTCCCGTGCCATTATCAGCAACCAGCACGGGTTCCAGCAGGCTTTCCGCTTCCTGCTTCAACCGCAAATAGGACCGCACCGAAAAAGGCAACATGCCAAGATAAATAATACCCGCCATGGCAAGCGCGCCCCAGGGTTCAGCAAAAAGCAGCGCCATGTAGAAGCCAACGCCAAGCAGCAGCGGCAATACCGCCGCGCGCGGTACCTTGAAATTCTTGAAGGACCAGGTGGGCAGTGTGCTCACCATCAGCCCGCCCACCAGGATCAGCACGCCCGCGATCAGCACGGGGTTGCGCATGATACTGGCCAGCAAGGGCATTTCGATTTGCGTGAAGAAAAGCCACGCAAAAAGCGGAAATAGCGCGCAGCCCGCCCCCGCCGGCGCCGGCACGCCGGTGAAAAAATTATAGGTATAGGCAGGCTTTGGCGCCGGCCCGACATCCAACGCCGCATTGAAGCGCGCCAAGCGGAGCGAGGAGCAAACAGCGAAAAGCAAGGCAGGCACAAAAGCAATGCCGCGATAATCCTGCAACGCCCAGATATACAGCACGAGCGCCGGCGCGACGCCGAAGGAAAGAAAATCCGCCAGACTATCGAATTCTGCACCGAAACGAGATGTCGCTTTCAGCAGGCGCGCAAGCCGGCCATCCAGCCCATCAATCACGCCCGCCACCACAATCAGCACGGCGGCCTCGGCAAAGCGCCCTTCAAAGGCTGCGCGAATGGCAACCAAGCCACAGCAAAGCCCAAGCATGGTCAGAATATTCGGAATCAGGCGATTGAAGGATTGCCCTTCAAAACGCGGCCGGGTGCGCGGGCGAAAGCGCCGCCTAAGCCGCCTGATGCGCCCTTCCGGCGCCGCGCCTTGCGGGGCGTTATTCATCGCGCCTGCAACTCCGCCAGCACCGTTTCACCACCAATCATGGTCTGGCCGACTGCTACCATAGGCTCCACGCCCGGCGGCAGGTAAACATCGGTGCGGCTGCCGAAACGAATAATGCCGAAGCGATCACCCGCCTGCACCACATCGCCCACCTTCGCATCGCACAGAATGCGCCGCGCGATCAGCCCGGCAATCTGCACCACCGCAATATCGCGCCCATCGGGCAGGCGAAGTGCGACCGCATTGCGTTCATTCTCATCACTCGCCTTATCCAGATTGGCGCTGAGGAATTTGCCGTGGTGATAGGCAATGCGCGTGACGGTGCCATCGGTTGGCATGCGGTTCACATGCACATCAAGCACCGAGAGAAAAATCGCGATGCGCCAGCGGGTTTCCTCACCCATGCCCAATTCTACCGGCGGCTTGGCCGGCATGACGGACACGATATGCCCATCAGCCGGCGCCAGCACCAAGCCAGGGCGCGCGGGCGGCACGCGTTCCGGGTCGCGGAAGAAGTAAAGGCAGAACAGCGTGAACGCCACGCCGAGCCAAAACAGGAAAGCGCCAAGCAGGGCGCCGCCCAGCAGCGCCACTGCAGCGCCACCGATGAGGAAGGGCCTCGCCGCCGGATGAGGCCGGGCGAGAACCATGCGAAGACTTTGTCCGAGTGCCATGCGGGGTCGCTTACAGTGTTTTTACTAAAAATGCACAAGAATGCGTCCCATGGATATGATCACCCTGGGCCCGATGGCCATAGACCCCGAAGGCCGTCTGGCGCCCATGCTGGCGGACCGCCCTTTGGAATTCACCTTTGACTGGCGGGGCCGGCTTTGCAGGGCGGAACTCAGCAGCGTTGGGCTGGCGGTGGAAACGGACGCCGCGCGCATCCCTTCCACGGCGGAGGGCCGAGACCAGCGCCAATCGAGCTTCGCCACCCTGGCCGCGCTGACACCTGGCCTGCCGGAAGGCTGGCAAATCGGCCTGACGCCGGATCATCGGATTCGCTTTGAAGCGGCCCTGGCCGTGGTACCGCCAACCAACTCCCCTGAATTGATCGCGGCCCTGGTGCGCTTTGTCCTTGCGCTTGACCCCTATCTGGACCGGTTGGAAGCCGCCGGCGCTGGCTGGGCGGTTGGTAGCGCAAAGACCTGACCAGGGAAAATCCGGTTTGGATCAGCGATCTGATCCTTATTGGCCTGATAAATCACCGTATAGCGGGTACCCCGCCCATAAGTCGCGCGGGCTATGCGCCATAGGTTATTGCCCGGCTGCACCACAATGCGCTGCTGGGCAAAGGCCTCGGCGGGCAGGTCTTCGCGCTGGAAGGGCACTTCAGCGCGGGCCAAAACGCGCCCATCTGCCGGCGAAATCTGATCCACGCGCAGCCGATGCCGACCTATGCTGGGCTGGTTTTCCGGCATGAGCGCCCAGCGGCCCTGCGCATCCGCCACCGCATCGCCGATATATTTTTCATCCACATAGAGCCTAAGCCGGGCGCCAGGCTGCGCCCCGCCGGCGAATCGCATTGAACCGGCCTGGTCATATTCAACCGAATCAATGCCAAGCCGCGGCGCGCCGCGATCCACCGGCGTGGGCTCGGGAACTTGCAATAACCGTGGACCAGAAGCTTCGGGCCGCGCAGGGATAAGCACCGCCAAAGGCCCAGGTGGGGCGGCTGCGGGGGGTTCAGCGGCGCGCCCCGCTTCCGGGGCAGGCTGCGCTTCCGGGGCTGGCCGCGTTGCTTCCGCCATCGCGGCGGCGGTATCGGGCACGACCAGCACCACAGTATCGGGGCCCGTCACCTCCTGATCACCCAAACGGGCGCGCAGACTGAGCTCCATTGTCCCTGGTGGCAGCGGATCAGCCGGCAGAATGACAAATTCGCCGCGCCGATCTGCCCGCGCACGGCCCAATTCGCGACCATTATCGGCAAGCACAATCACATCCGCCCCCGGCGCGGCGCGGCCTGCGATCACAGCACTGCCCCGTGCGCCCACGCGCACCACATCGAAACGCGGTGGGATCATGGCGGGAAGCGCGGCGTTTGGCGCGGAGGCCTCGGCGCGCGCGGCTTCCCTGGCGGGGCTGGCAAGGTCAGGGGGCGTGGGGGCGGGCGGAATCGCAAGCTGCGCCCCCTGCCCGGCATTACCCTGCGCGGCACCGGGGCCGGATTCGGCAAGCGGGGCGCGCATTGGCTGGGACGCATCATTTGGCTGGGGCGCCCAAAGCCCGCGCCAGCCCAGAAAGACCAATAGAGCGAAAACCAGCAGCAAGGCTGGGACAATCAGCTTCTTGGCGGTCAATCCGCCGGATTGGTTGACATTCATTCTGCTGCCCCCCGGCCGCGGCAATGGCGGCGAACATCCCTTGCCTATGCTATGGATGCCGTTCATGACTTCTAGATGTCATGTCCTTGGGCCGCAACACGGGCCTTGGCAGCAATAGTGATCGGCGGGAAAAATGAGCTCAGGAACCACCCGAATCCGCATTTGGGATCGCCCCGTCAGGCTTTTCCACTGGACCCTGATTGCCCTGGTCGCGACATCCTATGCCAGCGGCAAGGGCGGCGCCTGGACGCTGCATTACGCTTCTGGATACGCGATTCTGACGTTGGTTCTGTTTCGCATCCTTTGGGGTTTTGTGGGTTCGGAGAATGCGCGTTTCGCCCATTTCCTGAAATCACCCCTTGCCGCCTTGCGGCAATTATCCAAGCTCACGAAACGCGATCCGGACAAGGAAACCGGCCATAACCCTGCGGGCGGCTGGATGGTGGTTGTCCTTTTGGCGCTGCTGCTGACCCAGGCTTTCAGCGGGCTTTTCGCCAATCACGACCCTGGCTTCAGCTATTCGCAGCATGGCCCGCTGGCGCTGAAAGTGGGTGAAGCAACCTCAGAATCGCTCTCGGCACTCCACCTTGGCATACAGCGCTATCTGCTGGCAGCGATTGCGCTGCATGTGCTGGCGATCATGCTCTACAAGCTGGTGAAAGGGCATGAATTGGTCATGCCCATGCTCACCGGGGAAAAGCTGGTGCCGGAAGGGGTCAAGGCACCGCGCATGGCACCGGGGCGCCTGGCGCTTGGCTTGCTGGTTTTGGCCGGGGCGGCGGTTTTCCTGTTTATTCGCTTCTTTTAGAAAACCGCGCCCCTAGCAAAGCCTTGAGAGCGGGAAACGCTTACCGCGCCGGCCCGCGATAGGGGCGGTGGCAGGCGCCACACGTGGCGCCGGTTTGCTGAAAAGCGGCACCAAAGGCAGCTTGGTCGCCAGCATTAGCTGCCGCTTGCAAGGCACGAAGCTGGGTCAGCATATTCGCATTGGCCGTTTCAAAGCCGGCCCGATCGGTCCAGATAGCCGGTAGGGCGCGGGTGTCCCCGGTACCACTCCCCGCCGGGAAACGCGCCGGAAAGCCATCAAAAAAACTGATCATTTCGGCGATGGCGGCAGCGGTGGCACGCGTGTCGCCCCGCTGGTCCACCACGGCCTTGATGCCTTCCATCTGTCGCGCAATGCCTTTCAAGCCATCGCGGCGGGCGCTAATCACATCACCCTGCGCCCAGGCAGGAGCCGCGACCGCAAGCACGGTGACAAAGGCGGCGGCGAATTTCCAGGCTTTCATGGGGTTCTCCAAAATCCAGATTAACATTTTGCCTAGCGCTTCGGGCAGCGGTTTACAATAAAATTGGGCGTTCAGGCCCTGGCGTTCGGGAAGGGGCCAGCCGGCTTGCGGCCTACTGCCCTGGCCGCTATACCGCGCCTTCCCGGCAAGTTCGGCATCGGAGTGTAGCTCAGCCTGGTAGAGCACTGTGTTCGGGACGCAGGGGCCGGAGGTTCGAATCCTCTCACTCCGACCAATCACATCAGCGCGCAGCCCAAATGATCAGGGCCTTGGCGGGCCATACCCAGACAATCCCGGCCAGCGCGAAATAGACGAATTCAACCGTCCAATGCGTGCCAAGCACATGATCGGCAAGCATTATCACTGCCGCCACATAGAGCAGAAATCCGAGGATACCGATAATTCCGGCGAGCATGGGTTTTGACATGACCCGTAATTAGGGCCGAGTGAGAAATTTTGCCACTAGTGTCAACTTGACTGGACATTGTAACTGTCACGTTGTTATGATTACCCAGGAAGGGCTGGATCACGCCTCTCCCGCCAAGGCGGCAGGGAAGTGGTCGGTACAGCAGAAACAAAGACAGCGCAGCAACGTGACAGACACAAACGACCAGGTTGATCTCAAGGCGCATATCCGCGGCATCCTGGATTTTCCGAAGCCGGGCATCCTTTTCTATGACATCTCCACCCTGCTTCGGCATGGCCCAGCTTGGCGCATTGCCATGGCCCGCATGGCGGCGGCGATTCGCCCCTTTAAGCCTGACCTTTTGGCCGGCATTGAAAGCCGCGGCTTTCTGGTGGCCGCACCGCTCGCGCTGGAATTGGGGCTTGGCTTCATCATGCTGCGCAAACGCGGCAAACTGCCCGGTGAGCGCATTGGCCTTGATTACGCGCTGGAATACGGCACGGACCGCATTGAAATGCAGGCTGATGCCGTCAGCCCCGGCCAGCGCGTGGTGATCCTGGATGATCTGCTGGCGACCGGCGGCACCATGGCGGCGGGCATTGGCTTGCTGCGCCAGACGGGCGCCGTAGTGCCGGCTGCAGCCGCGCTGATTGAACTTTCATTTCTTGAAGGGAGGAAGAAGCTCGATGTCCCATTCGAAGCGCTCGTCTCCTACAGCGAATAGCCTTCCGGCCACTCTGCCGACGCCCTTGCAGGGCGTGCTGGGCGCCGCTGTACTTGCGATGCCAACCGGCATTGTCATTTGTGATCCGAACCTGCCTGATTGCCCGATCATCTACGCCAATCCAGCGTTTTATCGCATTACTGGCTATTCAGAAGAAGAAGTCATCGGGCACAATTGCCGCTTTCTGCAAGGCCCGGGCACCAATCCGCGCCACATCAAGGCCATTCGTGAAGCCATCGAAAACGGCAAGGCGATTGATGTTGAAATCGTCAATCACCGCAAGGATGGATCGCGTTTTGTCAATGAACTCCATCTCTCTCCGGTTTTGGGCGAAGATGGAGAGGTCCGCTACATTTTCGGCATCCAGCATGATGTTTCCGCGCGCGAGCAATTCGCGCGCGATGCGGAACGCGCCCGCCGCGCGGCAGAACGCGCCAATGCGGAGAAAAGCGACTTTCTGGCCTTCATGAGCCATGAAATCCGCACGCCGATGAATGGTGTGATGGGCACGATTTCGCTTCTATTGGATACGACGCTTGATGCCGAACAGCACGCCTATGCGGAAACCGCGCGACGCTGCGGTGAATTGCTGCTCGCGACCGTGAATGAAATGCTCGATCTGTCGCGCATTGAAGCGGGGCATTTGGCGATTGAGGAAGAAGCATTCGACCTTGCCGCACCGGTTGCCGAAGTGCTTGATCTGCTGGCGCCCGCCGTGGCGGAAAAGGGCATCCGGCTTTCGGCCAGCATTGACCCATTGCTGCCTGCGCGCGTGATTGGTGATGCGCGGCGGCTCCGCCAAGTTTTGCTGAACCTTGCCGATAATGCGGTGAAGTTCACCGCAGCGGGCGGCGTTGGTATTCGGGTTGAACGCGCGGAAGCGAATGGAATGGTGCGTTTTGCCGTTGCCGATACGGGCATTGGCATGCCCCCCGAAGTGCAGGCGCGGCTTTTTGGGCGCTTCGCGCAGGGCGGGCCGGAAACCGCGCGGCGCTATGGCGGTTCTGGGCTTGGCCTCATGATCTGTAAGCGTCTGGTCGGGCTGATGGGCGGGCGGATTGTGCTGGCTTCCACCCCCGGCAAGGGATCCACCTTTTCCTTTGAAATTCCGCTGCGCCCAATTGCCGAATCCGGGCGTCCGCCAAGCACGCTTCTGCCCAGACCAGCACTCGCAAAACCCCTGCCAGGTGCGCGCGGGCGGGTCCTTATTGCGGAAGATGGGGAAGCCAATCAGCTGGTTGCCGCTGCCATTCTGCGCAAGGCCGGCTATGCGGTGGATTTGGCACGCGATGGCGAAGAAGCGCTGGGTGCGGCGCGTACCGCCGCTTATGATCTGGTGCTGATGGATGTGCGCATGCCGCGCATGGATGGGCTTGCGGCGACGGCTGCGATTCGCGGCCTGGAAGGCCCGGCTGGGCGCGTGCCGATCATTGCCATGACAGCCGCCGCCATGCCGGACGAGGTCGCGCGCTGCCTTGAAGCGGGCATGGATGCGCATGTGGCCAAGCCCATGGATTTGACCGCATTGCTCGCTGCGGTTTCCGATATGCTGGAAAATCGGCCGCGTCGCTCTCGTGCGGCGGTGGAGGAACCGAACCCGGCTGGCCCGACCCTGATTGACCATACCACCTTGCAGGAATTGCGCGCCGCTGTCGGGCCGGGGCGCCTGCCGCGCTTGATTGGCGTTTTTGCCGATGAAACCCGCGCGCGGGTGGCCCGCTTGACCGCGACTGATGACATTTCGGTGATTGAAGAAGAAGCGCATGGGCTGAAATCCGCAGCCGGCACTTTTGGCGCGGCAGCCTTGCGTTCCATTGCATCTTCGCTGGAAGAAGCCTGCGTGGCGCGCGATTTGCCCCGCGTGTCTGAGCTTTGTCGGAGCCTACCGAATCTGGTAGAAAAAAGCCTGGCCGCCTTCCCCGTAACGTCGGACAGCGCCGTCAGCGTGGGCAAGCGCGACTGACGGCGCCATCACCGACCGGGTAATGGCGCCTTTCAGGCGATCTCCCTGATCAATTTGCGCTTCACCGCCTGGCCGAAACTGTTGAAATCCTCGGCAACAATATAAAACGCCCCCGGCCCGCCAATTACGCGATCACGAAAATATAGATCAAGATTGGCCGGTGGCGGGCGGCCAAAGGTCGGGCGGTCATTCACAATCGGCAGGCCATTGATGACAATGCCTTCCGCCACAGCCTCATCACGCTGCACTTCAACCGGTGGACCGCTATTGTTCAGCCCATCGCCAGAGACATCAATCACCCGCCGTGTCGCCTCAAATGGGCAGGCGGCCAATTCGCGCCGGGGATGGATGATGGCGCCAGAGATCGAGGTCCAGGAGAGTGATGCACGCGGTGCATGCGCCAAAGCCTCGGCCCAACTCCGCGCATCAGCTTCAGACGCAATGCGTGTCCAGGGCAGCACCGTGCGCTGATATTCAATGCCCGCCCATTCAATAAACACAAGGCCAATCGCCCCGATCATGCCGCCGCGAATGGCAGCGATCACCGCTGGGTCGGTCACCGCTTCGCGATAGCCTTCGCGTTGCAGCTTCGCCTCATCCTCATCTATGGAACGGGAAACATCCACGGCCAGGACAAGCGCGACATCCACCGCTTCGTCAGCGCGCGCTGACCCCACCCCGGCAAGGGCAGCGCTGCCTGTGGCAGCAAGAAGCGTGCGACGATGCATGACGCGCCCCCATGTCAGAAGCGATCATGCTGGCGAAGCTTGCAGCGATTTACAAGCTATTCAGCACCACATCGGCCACACGTGCGGCATCTTCTTCGGTCATATAGGCGTGCATCGGCAGGGACAGTACCTGCCCCGCCAGCCTTTCACTGATGGCAAGCGGCGCTGCATCGCCCAAAAACGCGGCGGCGTGATGCGCGGCATAGGCGGGCTGGCGATGGAGCGGCTTCGGGTAATAAATGCCACTCCCAATCCGCTCGGCGGTCAAAGCCGCCTGCACCTTGCTCCGCTGGTCGCTATCGCGGAGCCGAATGGTGTAAAGCCCCCAGGCATTCACCGCGCCAACAGGGGCGGCTTGAATGCCCACCTTGGCGCCGAAAGCCGCGTTATAGACAGCGGCGATTTTGGCGCGCATGGCCAGTTCACCCTTCAGCAGCGGCAGCTTCGCGGCCAGAATCGTTGCCTGGATCGTGTCTATCCGGCCATTCATGCCAGTACGCTCAACCTCATAACGCGTCTTGCCTTCGCCATGGGTGCGAAGGCTCCGATACAGCTCCGCGCGCACCGGATCATCCGTGAGCAGCGCACCTGCATCGCCATAAGCGCCCAGCGTCTTGGTCGGATAGAAGGAAAGTGTCGCAGCGTGCCCCCATCGGCCAAGCTTCTTGCCATTCAGGCTGGCGCCGAAAGCCTGCGCCGCGTCATCCAGGGCGAACATGTCTTCGCGCGCGCAAATCGCTTCAATGGCAGGCCAATCCGCCGGCAGGCCGAAAAGATCAACGCCGACCACGGCGCGCGGGCGGAGCCAGCCGCGGCGCTTCACCTCCGCAACCCGCCGCTCAAGATCGGCAATGTCCATATTGTAGCTGAACTTATCCACATCCACGAAAATCGGCGTGGCGCCGAGCACCAAGGGCACTTCGGCGGTGGCGGTATAGGTGAAGGCGGGCAGGAATACCGCATCTCCGCGCCCGATCCCTTCCGCCATCATGGCGATTTGCAGCGCATCCGTGCCAGAGGAAACGCCAACGCAATGCGCCGCGCCGGCAAAGGCAGCGAGCCCCGCTTCAAGCTCAGCCACCTCCGGCCCCATGATGAAGCGCCCCGAATCGAGCACCGCGGCAATGCGCCGATCAAGATCCGCACGGATCAGCTTTTGCTGGGCCATGACATCGAACAATTGAATAGGGCGAGGTTCGCTCATCAGGCCCGGGACCCTTTCGAAGAATAAGGGGCGAAACTGAACCCCAAACGCCCGCCTGCCAAGGCTTGGGCCATCACTAATTCTTTCCGCCCGCTTCAAGGCAAAATTATGCAGCAGGCCTGCGCCGGAACCACCACCAGCGGCGGCGCCGGCGAACCAAGGCCAAACATTCCTTAAGCGTCGGCGCCAAATGGGCGCGGGCCGGCCCATCCAGCCCATCAAGCTTTTGCCGGAACAGCACCAGCAGGGCTTCAGCCGATAATTCCTGCAGCGGCTTGCTGAAGGAAGCGTCTTCTTCCCAAGTGATCAGCACTTCCTCATTCAGGCGCAGGGCCTCAGCGCTGGCGACCATGTTTTCGACAATGCGCCGCCGGCAGTTCGGATCAGCTTCCAGAATATCTCGAAAATGACGATAGCCGTGTTCATCCGGCCCACGCTTGAGGATCAGCCGATAGATATTGACGATGAATTCATGGTCGCCCCCCTTCAGAAGGTCACGACCATCCAACACGCGCATCCCACGACGCCCCAACACAACGAATTACAGCTTATTATTCTACATTGGTAAAATTAACACCCGGTCAACGCTTATCGGCAAAAAACTGGCGTAGCAGGGCGGCGGCTTCCCCTTCCCGCATGCCCCCCACCACTTCCGGCTGGTGATGGCAGGAAGAAGCGGCATAAACCCGCGCCCCATGATCCACCCCACCCCCCTTGGGGTCATAGGCGCCAAAAACCACCCGCGCGACCCGAAAGAAGGACGCCGCCTGGGCGCACATGGGGCAAGGTTCCAGCGTCACTGTCAGGGTGCAATCGGTAAGCCGGGTTTGGCCCAGTTTTCGGGCCGCTTCGCGGAGCGCCAGCATTTCCGCATGGGCTGAAGGATCATGGCGGGCTTCAACTTCATTGCCGGCCCGCGCCAGCACCTGGCCTGCCTTGTCTGTCACCACGGCGCCCACCGGCACTTCGCCCCGGGCGGCGGCAGCGCGGGCTTCTTCAAGGGCCAGTTCCATGGGGGTCATGGCGGCTTCCTGCCCTGCCCTGCCTTGGCGGTCCAGGGGAGAGCCCGAGTCGCATGGGGGCTATCGGACGACAGAAGCCGCTGGCGCAGGGATTTTTGAGCCTATGGTTGCCTTCTACCCTTGCCCATCCACCAAGCGCCGGACGTACTCGCCTAATTCCGCGAGTTGAGCCGGGTTGTTCTTGATAACCAATTGAAGGAGCAGAAGGGTGTCGCGGTTTTTGTTAAAGGTAACACGGGTTTCTGAAACATCCGTGCAAACCTGAATGATGAGATTGGCCGCATCGACGCGGGCTAACCATTCTTTGTCTTCAAGATCGTTCCTCCATTCGGTAACCTTAAATTTTGGGGTAACAGCACGATCTTTTAGTGCTGCTTCAACCTCATTTGCGGTTGGGACGGATGCGTCCGATGAAGCTTCCTTATGTCGATGAGCAACAAAATCAGCGATACTTGCTGCATTAATGAGGTAACATTCCAAGTGTCTTCGCGGGAGGAACTCTACGCTACCGCTCGCAGCCCGAGCCAAGTCAGTTTTTTGGTCCAGCGTTAGGGCCTCCGAATCGAGGCTGAATTTAACATTAGACACCAAGGGAGCCGCTTTTTCTTCAAGCGACCGGTAAAGCTGAAAAATCGCCTCCTTATTCTTGCCCCCGGTGAGGCGCCCCGTGTCAGACACCGCGACTATCTTACAACCAGCGGGGACAGATTTCTTTGTCTCAAATTTGTAGATTTCCGGAAAACAAATTTCTTCAGTAGGTCCTTCAACCCAGATAATACGATCAGCCGCGAATACATCAGACATCGAAATCCCGAGTTCACGCGTTAATTCACGAAGTTCCCAAACTTTCTCCAAATCTAATCGGCGGACGCTGGAGCGATACCCATCGCGCTGAACCAAATGGAGCGTCGAAGGATTACCAACACTGATCACTTCTGGGGAATGTGTAGATACAATATATTGGTGGTGGCTATATTCGGTTTGAAGAAGTCGTAGGAGGGTCTTTACGGCGCCCGGATGAAGAAAGCTATTGATTTCATCGATGATGATCACGCTTTCATTTGTTGTCATCACCACACTAAGAATAGCTAAAACTTGTCCAACACCTGTTCCGCTTTCGCTAAGGGGAAAGCCAAGCTCCGGCTCGTCCATCGCCTCGGTCGGCCAGATGACGATTTCCGCAATATTCTGACCAGGTTTCGGTCTTATGCTCAGATTTCCGAATGTCGGAAATATGCCTCTGAGGTGCTGCTTAAGACGATCAAAAGTACTACCTTTACTCCCTTGAAGCGTTGCCAAGACTGCCGCAAGATTATCCGCGTTATGGCTTAACCGTTTAGCATCCGCATAGGGGCTTTCGCCAACATTGAGCCTTTCGGCAGAAAAATAAAACATATCTTGGTGGTAGATCGCCTGCAAAAACCCTGAGAATGAATCGGCTTCATCCGTGCTTGTTCCACGGTACTCGAGATCACCATTCACATTCCGAACGAAAAACGCTGCGCTTGGTGGCGCATGAAAGCTAGTGAAGCCAGCCGGTGGCCGCACGAACAAGCCATGACCAGGGTATGTGCTTGTTACCTGACTACTGCCATGATGAACCAATGAAACTTCAAGCTGATCGAGTGAGAAAAAAAATGAGCCATATTCTTGGGCATCGCGGCCAGGTTCCACTGGAATGTAAATGGATCCTTGTTCAAGAGCCATCTTCTTAAAGCGTTCACCGGTTGTTCTTACTGTTAAGGTGACACGTGGTTGACGGAGTTCGGCAGCTCGAAATCGCTGCTCGTTGCGATTTGCCTGTGTCGGTAGACCTGGGTTGAGCGCCTTAAGGAGGGCACTCTTCCCGGAATTATTAACCCCAACAATGAGATTGATCCCCTCGCGAAACTCAATTGGCTCGCAGTCGTGAAAGCTCAAGTAATCATGCAATTCGGCGGACAGGATGCGCAAAGAAGACCCTCCAAGAAAACGTTTCGGTAGTGTCCGACATATGGACCTTATCAAACAAATTCAAAGCCCATTCCCGTGCGTTGCAAAAGGGCCGGAATGACCAATCACCCGTTCCTGCCCCAGTCCGAGCCGAAACTACACTCCTGCCGACCCTGCAAAAGGCTCCGAAGGATCATTGCGGCAGCCTCAAGCCCGACCCGCGCGCGTTTTCCTTTACCCCCGAAATACCCTAAAGCTGCGCCATGCGATCCCTTCCCCTGATTGGTGTAACCCTCGATTCCGAAGAGGCCGGCGGCTGGTCTAAGCTGCCCTGGTATGCGCTTCGGCGGAATTACTTCTCGGCCATTGTCGCCGCAGGCGGCTTGCCCGTGGCGCTGCCGCATCACCCCGAAATGGCGGAAGCCTACATGGCGGAGGTGGATGCGCTGATGGTGACCGGCGGCGCCTTTGATGTGGACCCGGCCCTTTGGGGCGGCGGCGCGCCGCACCCCAAGGTCACGCTGAAGCCCGGGCGGACGGATTTCGAAATGGCCGCAACCCGCGCGGCCTTGGCGCGCGACAAGCCCGTGCTTGGCATATGCGGCGGGCAGCAATTGCTGGCGGTGGCGCTTGGTGGGCGCCTGATCCAACACATTCCAGATGAGGTGCCGGGGGCTTTGGCGCATGAACAGCCAAACCCGCGCACGGAACCGGGGCATGAGGTTTCCATCACCGAAGGCAGCATGCTGGCGCGCATCATCGGCAAGCAGCGCATGGCGGTGAATTCCGCCCACCACCAAGCCGTGGCCAGCATTGGCGATGGCGCTTTGGTGAATGCGCTGGCGCCGGATGGCGTGATTGAGGGTATTGAACACCCAGGCTTCCGCTTCGCGCTTGGGGTGCAATGGCACCCAGAATATGCCGTTGACCCTGATGATCCCGCGATTTTCAGCGCCTTCATCGCGGCCTGCCGCGCATGAGTGATGACGAAGAAGCCGAAGGCCCGCGCGGCGAACGCATTGCGAAATTCCTGGCGCGCGCAGGTGTGGCTTCCCGCCGGGATGCGGAAAAGCTGATCGCGGAAGGGCTGGTGCGGCTTGGCGGCAAGCTGGTGACCAGCCCCGCCACTTTTATCTCTCCGGGTGATCAGATCAGCGTCAATGGCAAGCCCATCGCCGCAGCGGAACGCACGCGGCTGTTTCGCTACCATAAGCCCACTGGCTTTGTGACGACGCATCGTGACCCGGAAGGCCGACCCACGGTTTTTGCCAATCTGCCGCAGGGGCTGCCGCGGTTGGTTTCGGTCGGGCGGCTTGATCTCACCAGCGAAGGCTTGCTGCTGCTGACCAATGATGGCGCGCTGGCGCGCAAGCTTGAATTGCCGGCCAATGGCTGGCTGCGTCGTTATCGCGTGCGCGTGCATGGCAAGGTGGATGAACGCGGCTTGGCCGCGCTTGCGCGCGGGGTCACGGTGGATGGCGTGGCTTACGGCCCCATCGAAGCGGGGCTGGATGCGCGCATGGGCACCAATGCCTGGCTGACCGTGGCCTTGCGCGAAGGCAAGAACCGCGAAGTACGCAAAGTCATGGCGCATCTTGGCCTGGCGGTGACGCGCCTGATTCGCACCGCTTATGGGCCTTTCCAATTGGGATCCCTGCCGCGCGGCGCGGCGGAGGAAGTAAACGCCAAGGTATTGCGCGAGCAATTGGGCCTGGATGCACCAAAGCGCGGGCGCGACGCGGTAGTGGAACCGGAAGCACCGGCAGCCCAAGCCGCCAAGCCGCAACGCCCCCCGCGCGCGCGGCATGCCGGGCCACAGACGCCGCGCCGCGGCAAGGGCTGATGCGCATCATCGCCGGGCGCTGGAAGGGGCGCGTGCTTACCGCCCCGCCGGGCTTGGCGACACGCCCGACCAGTGACCGCGCCCGGCAGGCGATATTCGACCAGCTTTGGCACGCACCCTGGGCCGGGCGTGCCGTGGTGGAAAATGCGACCGTGCTGGATGGCTTCGCCGGCACTGGTGCCATGGGGCTGGAAGCACTTTCGCGCGGCGCGGTGCGGGCTTTTTTCATTGAACGGGATCGTGCAGCCCTTACGGCGCTGCGCGCCAATATCGCTGGCTGCAAGGCGGGCGATGCCTGCCGTGTGATTGCCGGTGATGTCACCGCGCCCCCCATCGCTCCCGCGCCTTGCAGCCTGGTGTTCCTGGACCCGCCCTATGGCATGGGGTTGGTGCCGCGTGCCTTGGCGGGTTTGTTGGCCAAGGGTTGGATCGCGCCCGGCGCGCTGATTATTGCCGAAACAGGGCGCGATGAGGAAGCCGTTGTGCTTCCGGGCTTCGAGGTTGTTTCCACGCGTGACCATGGCGCTGCACGGCTTTCCGCCTTGCGTGCCCTGCCGGATTGCGGCGCGCCCGCTTCCTGATACGCTCCCTTGGTTCGTGTCCCGCTCACATTCGTTCGCCGGACAAGCACCAAGGGTTTTCTGGGTCGCATTTTCCGAACCGCCAAGTGATTCCACTTGGCTTGAAAATGCTCCGAAACGGGAGGAATAATCATGCGTCATCTGCTGCTGGCGGGTCTTACCGCTCTTGCCCTTTCTGGCCCTGCCCTGGCGCAGGACCGCACCGTGCGCGTGATCAGCGGTTTCGCCGCGGGCGGCACGGGCGATCTGATGGCGCGGTTGATTGCCGAATATGCCGCACCGCATTTGCCCGCACGCGGCGTTGTGGAAAACCGTACCGGTGCCAATGGGTTGATCGCCGCTGAATTGGTGGCGCGCAGCGCCCCCGACGGCAACACTGTGCTGCAATGCCCGATGGGCACCATGACCATCACGCCCAATCTGCCAGGGGCGAGCCTGCCGGTTGATCCGCGCACGGAAATGACTGGCATCGTGAATGTGGCGCTTTCCACCTATGGCCTCGTTGTCGCGGCGAATGGTCCGCATAAGGATGTGGCAGGATTGCTGGCCGCCGCGCGCGCCAAGCCGGGCGGGCTGACCTATGCCTCAGCCGGCGTGGGTTCAGCGCAGCATTTGTCCGTGGAATTGCTCAAGGCCAAGGCAGGGCTTGATATTGTCCATGTGCCTTATCGTGGTGCGACGCCAGCGATTGTGGATATTCTTGGTGGGCGCGCGGATTTCATGATCACGAATCTTGGCGATGTGACGCGCCAGATCCAGGGCGGTGAATTGCGCCTGCTGGCGCTGGGTGATCCCACCGGATCGCCGCTGTTTCCGCAGGCGCGCCCAATTTCCGATTGGGTGCCGGGGCTTGAAATGGCCGGCTGGTTTGGCGTGTGCGGCCCGCGCGCCATTACCGCCGATGCGGCGCGCGCCTGGAATGACGCCATGAAGAAGGCACTCGAAAATCCAACCTTCCGGCAAAGGCTGCTCGATTCCGGCCTCACGCCCAATTTTGAGGATACAGCCAGCTTCAACCGCCGTATCGCGAATGATCTGAAATCCTGGGGCGATGTGATCCGCGCCGCCGGCATCAAGGCGGATTGAAGGGCGCGCAGGATGATCGAAAGCATCATTGATATCCAGACCCGCGCCGGCGCGATGGAAAGTTTTATCTGTCACCCGGAACGCAACGGCCCCTTCCCTGCCGTGCTGATGCTGATGGATGCGCCTGGCATTCGTGAGGAGCTTTACGATATGGCGCGGCGGCTTGCCGCCACGGGCTATTACGTGGTGCTGCCCAATCTTTATTACCGCGCCGGGAGAGATTCGAAATTCGGTCCCGGCGTACTGACAGTGGGCGACCCTGAACGCGACCGCATGCGCGCCATTCGCACCAAAATGACCATCCCGCCGGTGATGGAAGATGTCGCTGACATGCTGGGCTTTCTCGACCAGCAAAAACACGTACGCCCCGGCCCGGTTGGCGTGCATGGCTATTGCATGAGCGGGCCTTATGCACTGGCCGCCGCCGCGCGCTATCCAGGGCGCATCGCCGCTGCCGCTTCCTTCTATGGCACCTGGCTTGTCAGTGATGCGGTGGAAAGCCCGCATCTGACGCTCGGGCAAGGCAGCGCAGAGCTTTATATTGCCTGCGCCGAACATGATGAATTGGCGCCGCTTCCCATGGTGGATAAATTGCGCGCGCAGTTTGAAGCCTCAGGCGCCCGGGGGGAATTGGAAGTCTATCCAGCCGTGCATCACGGCTTCGCCTTCCCCGGCCGCTGGTGCTTCAACAAGCCAGGGGCGGAACGCCATTGGGAAAGGCTGATTGCGCTCTATCGGCTATGTTTGGGCTGAGTGAGGGCACGGCGATAATCGCTTCAACCCGCCGCGCCTTTCTGACGGCCGCCGGGGCAGGCCTTGCCGCGCCAAGCTTGGCGCAGGGCCAGGCTTGGCCCAATCGCGCGGTGCGGCTGATTAACCCTTTCCCGCCTGGTGGGCCGCAGGATATTCCCGCGCGCTTCATGGCAGAATTCCTGACGCCGCGGCTTGGCCAGCCGGTGGTATATGAACACCGCGCCGGGGCGGGCGTTTCACTTGGCGCGCAACATGTGGCGCAGGCGACGGATCATCATAGTTTCCTGGTCACGTCTTCTTCCATCACAACCCTGCTAGCCATGCGGCGCCATCCGGAGCTTGATCTGCTCACGGATTTGCAGCCAGTGACCTTGGTGACCGACACGCCAATGCTGCTTTTAGGCCGCCCCAATGGACCGGTTGATTTAGTACGATTTCTAGCATTGGCCAGGGCCAATCCCGGGAAGGTTTCCTGGGGCAGTTCGGGGGTCGGGACTGCCACGCATCTGGCGGGCGCGCTGCTGATGCAGCGGGCGGGGATTAGGCTGGAACATGTGCCGTATCGTGGCGCTACGCTTGCCATGAATGCGCTGCTGGCCGGCGATATTGACAGCATCATTTCAGAAGGCCCCATCCCGCTTGAGCATTTGCGCGCTGGTACGCTCCGCCCACTTGGCGTGACGGGCAGCCTGCGCGCACCGCTGCTGGACAATGTGCCAGCCATCATTGAACATGTGCCGCGCTATAGCGTGACTTCATGGCTTGCGATAATGGCGCCAAAGGCGATGCCCGCCGAACCCGTTGCGCGGTTGCTTACTGAATTGGCGCCATTGGCCGCGCCGGATAGCGCGCTTTTCCGCCGCATGGCCGAACGCGGATCAGAGTTACTCTTGAACGGCCCCGCACCCCTGGCGGCGCGGCTGCGCCAAGAAATCCCGCAATGGCGCGCGGTGGCCGCGGTTGCGGGCATTAAGCCGGAATAGTGGCGCGCCGCAAATGACACCGAATTGGGAAGGCGCGGGAACACATCGCGCCCCGCGTGAGACCCCAAGGCAAATAGCCTCACCAACGCATCAGTAGCTTTTCCATTCCGGGCATCGGCCGCCAACCGGTCAACTCATGCTGGGTGCGCAGCCGATCAGGCATGGTGCGCGCGGCCGCTTCACAGGCGCCACGCATGGCGTTTGCATTCACCGAAGATCGGGAAACGTAATCCATGAAGGCGCGCACCCCGGCATCGGGTTCAGAACCAACCACCACGACACCCAGGCCGTGCCAATCGAAGAACTCAAAACCCCAATAGCGTTGCTGCAATTCCAGAAAAAAGCGCCATACGCCGAAATCACCCCGAAAGACCTTGGTGTCATGCAGCAGAACAACCCCGCGGTGCGAAAGCTTGGGCAGCCAAGTTTCAAAATCATGCTTGACCGCATCATAGGTGTGCATGCCGTCAATATGGAGCAAATCAATGGAACCGTCGGCGCATTGGTCTAGCGCCTCATTGAAGGTTGTGCGCAGGAGCCTGGCATGCGCGAAATTTTGCGCGATTACATGTGCCAAACCTTCAAAAGCCCTTGATCCATCGCGCACACCTGCGTGGGGGTCACCTTGCCAGGTATCAATACCCAGGCACTGCGTAGCGGAAGCCTCACGCCGGCTGGCCTCACAGGCGGCCAAAAAGCTGGCGCCAAGATCAACACCAAGTTCAACATAGCGGCCTGGTCGCATCAGCCGGAATATCAGCGACAGGAAGGGGACATGTCCAAGCCAGGCGGATTGCGGAAGACATATCGGCAGTTCCAGCAGGGCAGACTGCCAAACTGGATCCATTGGGTCCGAAACAGCAGCCATAGAAGCTGCATCCGCCTCAAGCGCGGTGGTTCGATTGGCGATCATGCGGCGATGACGGAGTTTCACTTCCTCGATCGCGCTGAGATTGACCCGCACGCAATCCCGAATGCCAGGCTTCAGATCAGGCAGGGAGGCACGGTGCTTGGCAACGAAGCGCGCGCCGTAATGTTGCCAAGCGGCATCCAGCTTTCCCATTGAATCATGAAGAATCATGATGTCCCAGGGCACCGCTATCCTGAAACCTGCCAGATGCGCCCGGTAACTGAAATCCAGATCATAAAGATGAAAACCGTCAAAGGTGGCTTCATCGAAGGCTATGGCCTGCACCACCTTGCGTCGCGCGGCCATGAAGACCCCATCAATTGCCTGGACCTGTGAAGAAGGCGGGCCGAAACACTCAAACCGGAAGACAGCCGGCAGGCGATGCGTGATGCAGCCATGGATGTGGGGTTGCCCGGCATCGAACCAACTTGGCCCCACAAGGCGCGATGTGCCCCCCACACCAATAACATCATGTGCATCCAGATATCGCAGCAGGCGCGGGGCGAAATCGTCAGACAGGATTTCGATGTCGTCGTGGGAGAAGATAAGGGTTTCGCCCAAGCTTTGCGCGAAGCCGCGATTATAACCCTCACACAGCGACTTTGCGTCCCGGATCAGAATGATTTCATGCGCATGCCCAGTCAGAAGCGCGTGATAATGGGCCTGAATACGCGCTGATTTCGTATCATCAATGCTGCAAATGATTACGGAAATCATGGGCATACCTTGTGTTCTGGTTCGGTGGTGATGCTAAGGCCGACCAAGAATAGCGAAACGCTATCGCTAAGCCCATAGCCTGGGGTGCAAGCCAAGCTGGATGCAGCAAAAAAGCACTATCTTCAAAAGGGGCTTTATGGTGGAGCTGAGCGGGATCGAACCGCTGACCTCGTCATTGCGAACGACGCGCTCTCCCAACTGAGCTACAGCCCCGCACCAAGGGCCGGGTAGGTGCCCCAGCTTTACCGCGAAGTCAAGGCAGGCCGGGGCCCAGATACCCGGGTTACCCACCAACAAACCAAAAGGCTTGCGGCATGCGCCCTTCTTTAAGATATATCGGGGAGATTCCCGGCAGCCGCGCCCAATAGCGCCGGCGCCGGCTTGGCAGGAGGCTTCATGCACGCGTTGTTTTGGCTAGTGGATACCGCGCTCAGCCTTTTCGTTTGGGCGCTCATCATCGGGGCCATTGTCTCGCTGCTGATTGCCTTCAATGTGCTGGATACGCGCAACCGCGCGGTCTGGGCGATTGCTGATTTCTTCCACCGCCTGACAGAACCGGCCTTGCGCCCTCTCAGGCGCTTTATGCCCAATCTTGGGGGGATTGATCTGTCACCTGTTGCGCTGATCCTGCTGCTGCAGGCCGCGCGCATCCTGCTGGCCGAAATCCAATTTGGCCTGCTGGGGAGCAGCCTTGGCAGATGAAGGGCTTCTGGCGCGCGGAAGCTGCCGCGCTGCTGGTGCGGGTGAAGGTGCAACCCAAATCCCGCCGCCCAGGGCTTGATGGTTTAAGCCCGGGCGTTGACGGCCCCCGGCTGCGCGTAGCGGTGACCGAAGCCCCCGAAAATGGTCGCGCCAATCGCGCGGTTTGTGCGGCACTAGCCGCCGCCCTGGGCATTCCGGTATCGGTGGTGGAAGTCACCCAAGGGGCTGCGGCGCGGGAAAAGACGCTCCGCATCTCCGGCGACCCCACCCTGCTTATCCCTAGAATCGAGGCTTTGGCATGACCGCACGCATTCTTGATGGCAAGGCACTCAGCGCCAAGCTACGGGCTGGCCTTGCCGCGCGCATCGCAGCGCTGCCCTTCAAGCCGGGCTTGCGTGTGGTGCGGGTGGGTGAAGACCCCGCGAGCGGCGTCTATGTCCGCAACAAGGACCGCGCGGCGCTGGAGGCAGGTTTTGATAGCGCTACCCTGCACCTGCCTGAAACAACGACAGAAGCCGCCCTGCTGGCCGAAATCGCGCGTCTGAACGCCGATCCAGCAGTGGATGGCATTCTGGTGCAACTGCCCCTGCCCGCCCATATCCGGGCAGAGGCCGCGATTGCCGCGGTGGACCCTGCCAAGGATGTGGATGGGTTCCACCCCCTCAATGCCGGGCGGCTCGCCGCAGGGCAGCCGGGCTTGGTGCCCTGCACGCCGCGGGGCGTGATGCATCTGCTGGCGGAAGCGGGCGTGGCGCTGCAAGGTGCCCGGGCACTGGTGCTTGGCCGGTCGCAGATTGTTGGCCGGCCCATGGCGCAATTGCTTTTGGGGGCGGATTGCACCGTGACCATTGCCCATTCCCGCACACGCGATTTGCCCGCCGAATGCCGGCGCGCCGAAATCCTGATCGCCGCAGCAGGCCGGCCTGAAATGCTGCGCGGGGATTGGATTGCCCCCGGCGCCGTGGTGATTGATGTTGGCATTAATCGCTTAGGCGATGGCCGCCTGGTTGGCGATGTCGCCTATGCCGAGGCACTTGGCCACGCCGGCGCCATTACGCCGGTTCCAGGCGGGGTTGGCCCCATGACCATTGCCTGCCTTTTGGAAAACACGCTTGAAGCGGCGCTGATACGCCGCTGAAGGGGGTGCCCTTAAGGCACCCTCCCCGCATTACAGCTTTTCGACCTGGCCGTATTCCAGATCCACCGGGGTCGAACGACCGAAGATGGAAACACTCACCTTCAGGCGGCCCTTTTCCTCATCCACTTCCTCAACCACACCATTGAAGGAAGTGAAGGGGCCATCGGCCACACGCACCTGTTCACCAACCTCATAGATCACGGCGGGCTTGCGGGGCTTATCTACGCCTTCCTGCATCTGCTTGAGCAAGCGCTCAGCCTCAGACGCCGGCACGGGCTGGGGCTTGTTGCGGGCGCCTAGAAAGCCTGTGACCTTCGGTGTGTCTTTCACCAAATGCCAGGCATCATCGGTCATTTCCATCTTCACCAGTACGTAGCCGGGGAAGAATTTGCGGTCCGTATCAATCTTCTGGCCGCGCCGCACCTCAACCACCTGTTCGGTCGGCACCAGCACTTCGTCGAACTTGTCCGCCAGGCCCTTTTGCGCAGCCTGCTGCTTGATCTGCTCGGCGATCTTGCGCTCGAAGCCAGAATAGACATGCACGACATACCATTTCTTATCGGCCACGGTGCCGTACCTCCTTAAAACCTTACTTAGCCGATACCAAAGACCAGCCGCATGGCCAACTGAATCAGCTGATCCACGACCAGAAAGAAAATCGCAGCCAAGGTTGAAAGCCCCAGCACCAGCCCTGTGGTGATGAGGGTCTCCTTACGCGACGGCCAGGTAACCCTGGAGGCTTCCTGACGGACTTCCCGAACGAATTGCGCGGGATCGAGCTTGGCCAATGTCGGTTCCCCTGAAAAACATCACCGGGCGGCAGGCCTATCAGCCCCCACCCGGAGTAAACAAACCATAATTTGGCAGGGGTGGAGGGTCTCGAACCCCCAACCTCCGGTTTTGGAGACCGGCGCTCTAGCCAATTGAGCTACACCCCTAAACGCAACCCGGACCAAATGATCCTAGCCGCGATGCCCTTGGGCGGAAAGGCCGAAACCCCGCCGCCCCAAGGTAATCTTACGCCGTGATCTTGGCGACAACGCCGGCGCCGACGGTGCGGCCACCTTCGCGAATGGCGAAGCGCAAGCCTTCATCCATCGCGATCGGCGCAATCAATTCCACATCCATCGAGACATTGTCACCCGGCATCACCATCTCCACACCTTCCGGCAGAGACACAACGCCAGTCACATCCGTCGTACGGAAATAGAA
>JBIJAH010000031.1:0-43185 GCA_044345845.1 Roseomonas sp. | reverse complement strand
AGCCGCATCATCTTGCCCTACGCGGTCAGCGACACCTATTCCACCTTCGCCACGATGGAGATTGATGCGCTGGTCGCTAGCCTCGAGTTGGAGACCGGCTCGCCAGACAAGTAGAACAGTAACGCAAGGCTTTGCGCCGGCGTGCGCATCCGGATGCGCCCTCCCCGCCACTCTGCTTTGCGCGTTGATTGCGTGCTTTACAGTCAACTCAGGCGGCAGCGGCACCTTGGGGGCCAGACAGCAACATGCATATGCGCCGATGCCTGGACCCATCACCTACTTGTCGAGCGGCGGATACCGGTCGAACTCGGGCTGCTCGCCTTTCGAAATCAGCCGCTGAAACCAATCAGGCTGTAAAACGCCAGGATCAGCAGCAGAAGCGCGATACCCGCCACCGGCCAGGGGCGTGCCGCTTCTTCCACCACCGCGACCGCGCGCGCCAAAGCGTCGCGCCATGGCGAACCGCGCTGCGCGAATACCAACAGATCACCCGCCGGCGCCTCAGGTACGCGCGGGCCGATGCGGGTCCAAAGCGCTGCGAATGCAGCCCCCGCTGCCACCGGCAGGATCGTCTCGGCGCTCCAATCACCGCTCGGCGCCTTACCTGTTACCGCGCCATACAGCGCCCAAGGAAGGATGAGCGCCCCTACCCCCAGCAGCAGCCATGGCACGCCAAGGCCCCAGCCTGACGCGGTGCTAGGCGCCGCCACCATTGCCGCCCGCAGCCGATGGACAAAATGGAGCATCAGCGCAGTTGAGCCGAAGGCGGAAAGCATCGCGGCCATGCTGGCAAGGCCGGCACCGAGTTCCGGCTTGACCGCCGCCTTGGCGAGCGCCCCGCCGGTTGGCGGCAGCCCGCCAAAGCCAAGCGCCAGCAGCAGCGCGAGCGGCAGCACCAGCGTCCTTCCTGCCGGGCCGGTGGCAAGCGCCAGACCAACCCCAAGGAACAAGGCACCCTTCGCCAGCATATGATGCAGCGCATAAAAGGCCGCATGGATCGGCGTTTCAGCAAGCCCAAGGAAAAGCCCCATGCCGAGTGTCGCTGCCACCACACCCATTTGACTGACACTGGAATAGGCCAGGATGGTTTTGGGGTTACGTTGCGTCAGCCCCATCGCAACACCCCAATAGGCGGTGGCGAAGCCAAGGCCAGCAAGCAAGACACCATCGGCCACCGGCAGGCCATCAAAGGGCAAAAAGCGGATCAGCCCGATCACACCGGCCTTGATGATGGCGCCGCTCAGTACCGCGGAACCGGGCGCAGGTGCTGCCGGATGCGCTACCGGCAGCCAAACATGCAAAGGCATCAGCCCCATCTTGAGCCCAAAGCCCAGGATCAGTAGCGCCGCAATCACCGGCCCGCCCGGCGTAGTGCGCAGCACCGGCGCGACATCGGCGATTGCGATACTCTCGGTACCCGCGCGGCCATGCAGCAGGGCGAAGGCCAGTAGCAGCGCAATTTCACCAAGCACCGCCAGCAGCAAGTAAAGCCCCCCTGCCCGCCGCGCCTTTGGCGTGCCGTCATGCGCCACCAGCCCAAAAGCGGCCAGGCTCACCACCGCGAAAGCCAGGTAAAAGCTCAAAAGATCGCCCGTGATGAAAACGCCAAGGCAGCCCGACTGCGTCAGCAGCCACCAGCCCGCGAAGCGCTTCGCTGCTGGCCCCTTGCCCATCTGCGCCCGGGCGAAAAGGCCGGCGGCACTCCAAAGCAGCGCGGCACCACCGAGCAGCAACGCCCCCGGCGCATCCAGCAGCAACGTAAACTTAAGCCCGCCTGGGTAAAGCACCAGCGATGTGCCCATGGCGAAGGGAGCGATCAGCAGCGCGGGCAAGGGTGCCAACCAAAGCGCGCCCATCACGCGCCCCCGCGTCAACGGCCAAACAAGTGCCAGCAGCATCAGCGCCGGCAGCAGCGGGATAAGCGGCAACAGCAGATTCATGGTGCGATCACCGGCTGGCCAATCTGCGCCAGGCCGAGCATCGAAAGTGGCAGCAGCCCAAGCAGCATGGATAGCAGCGCAAGCACCAGCACGCAGGCTTCCTGCTCACGCGAAACGGGGCGCGGATTAGTCCCCGGCGCTGCTGGCGCCAGGGCCGCGGCGATCAGGCGATAGACATAGCCGCCGGTTAGCAGCCCGCCCGCAAGAATAACCAGTGACCACCACCATTGTCCGGTATCCACCGAAGCGCGCAGCAGCATCCATTTCGCTGTAAAGCCACCGCTGGGCGGCACGCCCATCAGCGAAAGCCCGCCAATCCCAATCGCCAGCACGGCAAAAGGGGCGGCCCGCGCCGCGCCGCCAAGCCCTGCTACGCTGTCCTCACCAATGGATTGCACAATCAGCCCAGCGCCCAGGAACATGGCCGCCTTCGCCAGCGCGTGGGAGACTGCCTGCACCATCCCCCCCATCCAGGCGCGCGTTGCCGCATCAGGGTCACCCGCCATCAGCAGCGGGAACATCAGGAACAGATAGCCAATTTGCGCGACTGTCGAATAAGCAATCAGCGCCTTCAGCTTTTCCTGCCTAAGCGCCACCACGCTGCCCACCAGGATCGCCGCCGCACCAAGGGCCGCGAGCAATTCTGCCCCTGCCACGGGCGGGCCAGGCAGCACCCAGAACCACAGCCGCACCAGCAAAACAAAAGCACCCTTGACGACAAGGCCAGAGAGCAAGGCAGAACCCGCTGGTGGCGCCCCGGCATGGGCTGGCGGCAGCCAAAGATGCAGCGGAAACACGGCCATCTTGGCGAGCAGCCCCACGGTCATCAGCGCGCCGGCCAGCTGCGTCGGCGCATCGGCGCGCGTCTTGCCCGCAAGCAAGCCGATATCAAGCGTGCCATAGGCGCCGTAGAGCAAAGCGCAACCGAGCAAGTAGAGAACGGAGCCCAGCAGCGCGAATAACAGGTAGCGCAGCTCTGCCTTGAATTGCGAAGGCCGACCATCAAGGCAGGCAAGCGCCAGCGCGGTGAAGGTCAGCATCTCCAGCGCGACAAAAAGGCTGAACAAATCGCGCGCGAAAAAGGCAACAGCGAGAGAAGCGGCAAGCGCGGGCAGCAGGCACCAATAAGCAAAGGCAGCACGCCCTCCCTCATGCCAAGATGGCGCCGGGTAGGCGACACGGCCAAAAACCCCAGCGGCCAATAGCACGATGGCGGCTGCCAGTAGCATCGCGGCAGCAAGCCCATCAGCCGCCAATGCAATGCCAACCGGTGGCGTAAAGCCGCCCAGCATGTAAGCGATGGGTTCACCCCGCGCGATGACCACCGCCGCAATCGCCACCGTAAGCGCGAACCATAGCCAGAGTGCGGCGCGCGCGATCCTCGCCGCCGCCCGGCCACCCAGCACAAAGCCGATAAGCGTCGCGCCGAACGGCAGCGCGATTGCCAGCACCAAAAGCGACCCGCCCGGCGTTCCGGTCATTCTGCGACCGCCTCTGGCTTGTCGAGGGGCGCAGTGGCGGCTGGGTCTTCCGCAAGGGTCACCGCGCCGGTGGTCTGGTGCAGGCGAAGCGTGAGCACCAGCGCAAGCGCGGTGGCGGCAAAGGCAACAACAAGGCCGGTGATGACCATTGCCTGCGGCACCGGATCAGCCGGCAGGCCGGCCGCTGCGCCGCGCCGCGCCACCACGCCGAAAACCAAGAATACCCCAACCCCAAGCAGGTTGAAGGCAATCACTTTCCGCAACACCGATGACTGCGCGAGCATGCCATAAAGCCCGAGCCCGATCAGCCCCGCGGCGGCAAGCGCAAAGGTGGCGGTTACATTCATGGCCGAGCGCGCCGTTCTGGCGGGCCGGCAATCATGCATGCCATGGCGGCTGCGACGGAAAGCGTCATGGCTGTTTCGATGATCAGGATCAACGGCTTGGCAAAGCCGGGTGGATAGGCAAGGAAGCCATCCGCCAAAGCGAAGCCCGCAAGCCCAATAACCAGAAACACAAGTGGCCCCGCCGCGATGGCAAGGCGAAGGCGGATATCGCTGATGCGTGGCGGCGCGGCCAGACCGGCAATCCAGGGCAGCACCCACATGGCGGCAAGCACCGCGCCCCCCTGGAATTTACCGCCCGGCGCATCGGCACCCACCCAGGCGATGTAGATGCCAATGACAATCCCAATCGGCGGCAGCACCCGGGCGAGGAAGGTGAGTGGCCCATGCGGTTCCGCCACGAAAGCCGGCCCCGGCGCTCGGCCCCAGCGCCGCTCCGGCGCCATGGACCAGATCACGAAAACAGCAAAGACCAGCACCCCGGATTCGAGCAGCGTATCAAGCGCCCGATGCGCCATCAGCACTGCAGTTACCGGGTTGCCAAGGCCGGTGGGTTCGATGGTCTCCAGCACCGCAGCGGCAAGGCTCGGCGCCTGTTCTGGCAGGGCGAGCAGCGCAAACGCCAAAAGCACAGCCAATAGCGCTGAGAGGATGGCGGCCAGAACGCGCAGCAGGACATGTGGTGGCGCCGGCGGCGCTGCTCCGCTGCCAATGCGGCTTGCGACATAAAGGATGATGACCGAAGTCGCCGCTGCGCCGATCACAGCCTCGGTCAAGGCAACATCTGGCGCTTCAAGCCGCACCCAAACCAGGGTCGCGATCAGGCCGGTGGAAATGAAGCCAAGCACGGCGCCAAAAAGCGACCGCGCGGTGAGCGTGGCCGCCCCCGCACCAAACAGGCCAAGTGCCAGCGGCAGATCAAGCAGCCACGCAGTCACGGCGGTGGATCCTGTTCACGCCGCACGGCGCTGGCAACAAGCTGCGCCGCCGTGGTGCCCCCAAGCAAAACGAGCGCCCAGATGACAAGAAGCTTGAGCGCATCGGCCAGGCTACCAACAAGCGGCAGCAACCCAAGCACGATCAGTCCAAGGCCAAGGTTATCCGCCTTGGTCAGCGCATGCACACGGCTGAGCGTATCCCCGAAACGCAGCAGCCCAAGGGTTCCGGCGATAAAGAAAAAGGCGCCCGCCAATATGCAGGCGCCCGATAGGAGCGATACGAGCAGGCTCATCGCTGTCCAATCACGCGCGACGCCATGACAAAGGCGACCGAGGCGAAAGCGCCGACCAGGGCAAGCACCAACGCAACATCAATCAATGCCGGCGTGCCCGCTGCGGCGAGCAGCAGCAGCGCGCCAATGCCTGCCGTGCTGAGCAATTGTGCGGCGAGCAGCCGGTCAGCGCGCGTGGGCCCGCGCAGCACACGCGCCAAGCCGACCAGCGCGCTGAGTACCAGCAGGGCGGCGGTACCGATCAGCAGCTCAGCCATGTTTGGCCTCCCTTCGGGTCCGCGCGAAAGCGGCTTCACTTTCAGCGATATCCTTCGCAAGTGGCAAAGCGAGGTCGAGCGCATGCAGCCTGAGCCGGCCATCCGCCAGATCATCAAGCGGGAGAGAGCCGGGCGCGAGACTGGCAAGCGCGCGAAACGCATCGCGTGATGGCCCAGGCGGGATAGTGAGGGGAAGCTCGATCACCCCGGGCGCCAGGCGCGAAGGCCGCGCGAAGGCGCGCAGCGCCACATCCCAGCCCGCGCTGAAGCTTTGGCGCAGCATGGTGCCAATCAGGCTTGGCAGCGCGCGCAATGCAACCCGGTTGGGGCCAGGCGGCAGCAATCTGAGGCTGACATGGGTGCCACATAGCGCCGCGAGCAAGCCGAAAGGCAGGCCGAAGGGGTCCGCGCCGGTAAGCACCAGCCAGAGGCAGAATAGCAATCCGCCACGCGCCAGGGCGACGGGTTCCGCATACGGCCACGACAAAGACGCCTGCTCCTCAATCTATGCGTTATGGACTTTAATCGCATGGGCAGTCAGGCTGAACAAGGATTAGGTATTGGGCGCCACTCAAGGGTGACTGGCCGCTCACATCGCACCAGATGAATAAAATTAGTGCAAAATGCCCAACACTAGGGCGGATTACCTCACTGACACCCTCCCAATCGCCCAAATTCGCGGCACAAGCCTTGCTATGCCCTGAGGCTCATTGCGCCTTTGCGCCTAACGCCCGGGAGATGTCACATGGCCTTTCATCGCCGCCCACAAGCACGCACCCTTACCCCTTGCGGCTGTGGCACCGCCCATGCCTCGGGCTTTGCTTGTGAGAGTCCGCCTGCGGACGGCACCGGGGCCTTCGGGGAAGTCGCACAGGAAGCCGTGTTGCGTGCGGCCTTCCCGAAGGCTGCCACGCGGCGCGCGCTGATTAATGCGGTTGGTGCCGGCACGCTGTTTGCCGCGCTTGATAGCTTCTTTCCGCTGGCCCGCGCGCGCGAAGTCTTGGCGCAGGGCGGCAGTGCTCCGGAAAAGCGTGACCTAAAAATCGGCTTCATCCCCATCACCTGCGCCACGCCGATCATCATGGCCGATCCCATGGGCTTCTATAGGCGCAACGGCCTGAATGTAGAGGTCATCCGCACGGCAGGTTGGGCCGTGATCCGCGATAAATCCATCGCGCGCGAATATGACGCGGCTCATATGCTCTCCCCCATGCCGCTGGCGATGTCGCTTGGGGTTGGTGTGGCGCAGCCCGTGCCTTGGGCGGTGGCGGCGATTGAAAACACCAATGGCCAGGCCATTACGCTTGCCAATAAGCATCGGGAAAAGCGTGACCCCAAGGATTGGAAGGGCTTCCGCTTTGCGGTGCCCTTCGATTTTTCCATGCATAATTATTTGCTGCGCGCCTACGTGGCCGAAGCCGGGCTTGATCCTGATCGCGATATCCAAATCCGCTCGGTCCCGCCACCTGAGATGGTCGCCAATTTGCGCGCCGATAATATTGATGGCTATCTCGGTCCCGATCCCTTCAACCAACGCGCTGTCTTTGACGGGGTTGGCTTCATCCATGTGCTGACCAAGGAATTCTGGGATGGCCATCCTTGCTGCGCCTTCGCCGTGCCGCGTGGGATGATGACCGAAACGCCCAATACCTTCGCGGCACTCATGCGCGCGATTGTTGAAGCCACCGCCTATGCTTCCAAGGCAGAAAACCGGCGCGAAGTGGCCCAGGCGATTGCCGGGCAGAATTACCTGAACCAGCCGCCCACCGTGGTGGAACAGGTGCTAACCGGCACCTTCGCAGATGGGCTTGGCCGCGTGCAGCGCGTGCCAGACCGGATCAATTTCGACCCCTTCCCCTGGCGTTCCATGACGACCTGGATCCTCACGCAAATGAAGCGATGGGGGCAAATCCGCGGCGATGTGGATTACGCGGGTGTCGCGCAACAGGTGTTTTTAGCGACCGATGCAGGGAAAGCGATGCGCGAGCTTGGCATGGAAGTGCCGGCCAGTGCATCACGTACGCATCGCATCTTCGGGCGTGATTTTGATCCCGCGCAGCCCGAAGCCTATCTCAACAGCTTCGCTATTCGCCGTTCGTAATGTCTGCCAGCGTATCCTTCTGGCGGTCAGCCGGGCTTTCCTTACTGATCCTGGTGATCTTTCTGGGCGCCTGGGAAATCGCCGTCATGCCGAAGGCCGGCGGCGGCGGTCCGGCGCTTGATCCTGAATATGCCGCGTTGCTCGGCCAGGCGGCGGCGCAGGGCGGCACCACGCCCATGCCGGGGCCAAGCGCCATCGGCAGGCGGCTTTTGGAATTGCTTGCCGATCCCTTCTATGTGCGCGGGCCGAATGATCAGGGGATTGGCGTGCAAATCGCCTATTCGCTGCTGCGTGTTGGTGCGGGCTTCGGGCTTGCCGCCATTGTCGCCATTCCGCTTGGCTTCGTCATTGGTATGTCGCCGCTGTTGAATGCCGCGCTCAATCCCTTCATTCAGGTGCTGCGCCCGGTCTCGCCGCTCGCCTGGATGCCGCTCGCGCTTTATTCCATCAAGGATAGCGCCATCTCCGCGGTTTTCGTGATTTTCATCTGCTCCATCTGGCCCATGCTGCTGAATACCGCCTTTGGTGTCGCCAGCGTGCGGCGCGAATGGCTGAATGTGGCGCGCACGTTGGAAGCGGGGCGCTGGCGCACTGCCATTCGCGTAATCCTGCCGGCCGCAGCACCCACCATCGTAACCGGCATGCGCATTTCCATTGGCATTGCCTGGCTGGTGATTGTGGCTGCTGAGATGTTAGTCGGTGGCACCGGCATTGGCTATTGGGTCTGGAACCAATGGAATAATCTTTCCATCGCCGATATCGTGATTGCCATTCTCATGATCGGGTTGGTTGGCCTTGCGCTGGACCGGCTGCTTGGGCTTGGCGCGCGTGCCGTGGCCTGGCGGGAGTAACCCCATGACAGCCTATGTTTCCATCGAAGGTGTTGCGCGCCGCTATGGCCCCACCACCGTCTTCCAGGATGTCTGGTTCGGCATTGCGCGCGGCGAATTCGTCTGCTTGGTTGGGCATTCGGGCTGCGGCAAGACCACCATCCTGAATATCCTAGCCGGGCTTGAAGCGCCTGATGATGGCGCGGTGATTGTGGATGGCCAGGCAATCTCTGGCCCATCGCTTGATCGCGCCGTGGTGTTTCAAGGCCATGCGCTGATGCCCTGGATGACGGCGGCCGGCAATGTCGCCTTCGCCATTTCCTGCCGCCATCGCGATTGGTCGCGCGCCGCTTGCGACGCTGCCGCACGTGAAGCCCTGAAGCGCGTTGGCCTTGACCACGCCGCAGATCGCAAACCAGCCGAGCTTTCCGGCGGCATGAAGCAGCGCGTTGGTATTGCCCGCGCACTCGCCATCAATCCAAAAATGCTGCTGATGGATGAACCCTTCTCAGCGCTTGACGCACTCACGCGCGGCGCGCTTCAGGATGAGGTCGCGCGGCTGGTCAGCGAAACCGCGCAAACCGGCTTCATGATCACGCATGATGTGGATGAGGCAATCTTGCTCGCGGACCGTATCCTGCTCATGTCAAATGGGCCAGAGGCACGCATCGCGGAGGTAGTGTTGAACACACTCCCCAAGCCGCGTACGCGCGCCAATCTGCATCACATGCCAGGCTATCATGCGCTGCGTGATCATATCCTCGATTTCCTGATCGCGCGGTCACGTGCCTTCAAGGCCGATGCGCCGCCGGCTGACTGGTCCGCGCGCGCCGTGCCGGAAGTCAGCCCTGCCCTTTCCCCACCGCCGCTCGCGGCGGAGTGATCCTTCCCAAACCAAAGCTGGAGAAACGCGATGACGCGCGCCCAACTCACTGAAAAAATCCTCGACATCAAGCGCGAGAAAGGCTGGACCTGGAAATATATCTGCGAGGAAATCGGCGGCATGTCGCCAACCCTTGTGGTTGGTGCACTGCTTGGGCAGATGAAGTTCGTAAAACCACTCGCCGCCAAGGCAGCGAAGCTGTTTGGCCTTTCTGAAGTTGAACAGCGCATGCTGAATGAAGTGCCCTATCGCGGCACGCAAATGCCGCCCACGGACCCGCTGATCTATCGTTTCTATGAAATGGTGATGGTGAATGGCCCTGCCTGGAAGGCGCTGATCGAAGAGGAATTCGGCGATGGCATCATGTCCGCCATTGATTTTGATTTCGATTTCGAACGCCAGGCGAACCCCAAGGGCGACCGCGTGAAGATCACCATGTCCGGCAAGTTCCTGCCCTATAAATATTACGGCAATGAACAGGGCATTCCGGATTACGGCTTCAAGGAAGAATAAGCCCCGTTTGCCGAAGCGCCATTTTGTCCTAGACGTCCCGCGAACAGACGGAGGCTCTTATGGCGCAGGATTTGACGGTTGGCATTGCAGGTTTGGGCGCAATTGGGCTGCATCTGGCCCGCGCGCTGGATCGCGGCGTGCCGGGGCTGAAGCTCGCCGCTGCCTCCGCCCGGGACCGTGCCAAGGCAGAAGCGAATGTGGCGGGGTTTGCCAACCCGCCGCGCATCGTCTCCAACGCTGAACTCGCCGCCTGCGATATCGTGGTGGAAGCGGCGCCGGCTGCGGTGTTTGAGGAAATCGCCACCGCCGCCATCGAAGCCGGGCGGATTTTTGTGCCGTCTTCCGTGGGCGCGCTGCTGCCGCGCATGCATCTGGTGGAACGGGCGCGGGCCACTGGGGGGCGCATCATTGTCCCGACCGGCGCGCTACTCGGCCTTGATGCCGTGCGCGCCGCGGCGGAAGGCGATGTGGAAAGTGTCACCATCGAAACCCGCAAACCCCCGCGCGGCCTGGCCGGGGCGCCCTATCTTGAGGCGAACAAGATTGATGTTGGCGCCATCACCAGCGCGACCCGGGTTTTCAAGGGCAATGCCTTTGATGCCGCCCAGGGCTTCCCCGCCAATGTGAATGTCGCCGCCGCGCTGGCCCTGGCCGGTATTGGGCCGGACCGCACCATGGTCGAAATCTGGGCCGATCCGGCCGTAACCCGAAACACCCATACCATTCGGGTGGAGGCCACCACCGTGCGGCTCACCATGACCATTGAAAACGTGCCTTCCGAGGAAAACCCCCGCACCGGCAAGATTACCCCGCTTTCCATCCTGGCCTGCCTGCGCGGGCTGACCTCCACCTTGAAGGTCGGCTCCTGAATGCCCCCTTGCCTCAGGCCAGGATTTCGGCCAAAGAAGCGCCGCTTCCGGGCCGCGCCCGGGGGTAATCCGCACGCGGCGCACCCTTCCTGATCAGGCAGGGTCCGGTCCCCCTCACCGGGGAAGGCGCCGCGGAGGCTCAACCGGACCAACATGGAAGGAGATCGCTCATGGCGATGCCCGTCGTTTCTTTGCGTGCCCTGCTCGAAGCTGGGGTGCATTTTGGCCACCATACGCGCCGCTGGAATCCCCGCATGGCGCCCTACATCTTCGGCGTGCGCAACCAGGTGCATATCCTGGATCTGCAGCAGACCGTACCGATGATGGACCGTGCGCTGCGCGCCGTGCGCGATACGGTCGCCGGCGGTGGCCGCGTGCTGTTCGTTGGCACGAAGAAGGCCGCTGCTGAATATGTCGCGGAATCCGCCGTGCGTTGCGGTCAGTATTACGTGAACCATCGCTGGCTTGGCGGCATGCTCACGAATTGGAAGACCATCACCGGTTCCATCAAGCGCCTGCGCCAGCTGGATGAGCGCCTGTCGGGCGATACGGCGGGTCTCACCAAGAAGGAAGTGCTGATGCTGTCGCGCGACAAGGAAAAGCTTGACCGCGCGCTGGGTGGTATCAAGGAAATGGGCGGCCTGCCCGATATCATCTTCGTCATTGACACCATCAAGGAAAAGCTCGCGATCGAAGAAGCCAATAAGCTTGGCATTCCGGTGATTGCGGTGGTCGATTCCAATGCCGATCCCGCAGGCGTGACTTTCCCAATTCCTGGCAATGATGACGCGATCCGCGCCATCACGCTTTACTGCGACATGATCGCGGGCGCGGTGCTGGATGGCATTTCGGCGGAAATGCAGGCTTCCGGCGTTGACCTTGGCGCGGTTGAGGAATTGCCAGAAGAAGCGCTGCCGGAAGTCGCGGCAGAAGTCGCTGCTGAAGTAGTGGCGCCGGTTGAAGGCGCCGAAGCAGCGGCCCAGCCCTGATGCTTTCGGGGTCACCAATCGGTGGCCCCTTTTCTTTCAATCATCCAGCAATGGGGATGAACAATGGCTGAAATCACAGCGGGTATGGTGCGTGACCTGCGCGAGCGTACCGGCGCAGGCATGATGGATTGCAAGAAGGCGCTGGTCGAAAATGGTGGCGATATGGAAGCCGCCATTGATTGGCTGCGCAAGAAGGGCCTTTCGGCAGCCGCCAAGAAATCCGGCCGCGTTGCCTCTGAAGGGCTTGTGGGCTTTGCCTCGGCCCCGGGCGTCGCCGCCATGGTGGAAGTGAATGCCGAGACGGATTTCGTCGCGCGCAATGAAACCTTCCAGCATTTCGTGGAAACAGTTGCCGAATTGGCGCTGACGGTCGGCGACGATATTGAAGCGCTGAAGAATGCCACCTGGCCGGGCACGGTGGATCTGGTTGAAGAAACCACCCAGCGCAAGACGGTGGCGGACCAGCTGACGCAGCTGATCGCGACGATTGGGGAGAACATGTCCATCCGTCGCGCCAAGCGCTTCCAGGTCGCGGAAGGCACTGTGGCAACTTATATGCATTCCGCCGTGAAGCCTGGGCTTGGCAAGATCGGCGTTCTGGTGGCGCTTGAAGGCACTTCCGAACAATCCGTGATGGAAACACTCGGTCGCCAGATTGGCATGCATGTGGCGGCGGCGCGCCCGGAAGCGGTGGATGTTTCGGCTGTGGACCCATCCGCGCTCGCGCGGGAACGTGATGTGCTGGCCGAACAGGCGCGCGCTTCCGGCAAGCCCGAAGCGATCATCGAAAAAATGGTCGAAGGCCGTATCCGCAAATATTACGAAGAAGTGGTGCTGCTGGAGCAGGTTTGGGTGCATGATGGCGAAAGCCGCGTGAAGGAAGTGGTGAAGAAGGCGGGCTTGAAGCTTGCCGGCTTTGCCCGCTTCCACTTGGGTGAGGGCATTGAAAAGCAGCAGGGCGATTTCGCCGCCGAAGTGGCCGCTGCCGCAGGCAAGGCCTGAACTGACTAGCTGGGGGGAGCCTGAGCGCCCCCCCTTGCTTTAACTTATTGCCGCCTTCGCAGGCATGTCCTTATGGTGGCGCCCGCAACCCGAACCCGAGTCGAGACCAAGCCCCCATGCGCCAGAACCCGGCCTATAAGCGCGTCATGCTCAAGGTCTCCGGTGAGGCCCTGATGGGGGACCGTGATTACGGGCTGGATAACGCCACCTGCCGGCACATTGCCGAAGACATTCGCGGCGTGGTGGACCTTGGCGTGCAGGTTTGCCTGGTGATTGGCGGGGGTAATATCTTCCGCGGCATTTCGGGCGCTGCTTCCGGCATGGACCGTGCCCAGGCTGACAGCATCGGTATGCTGGCGACCGTCATGAACGCGCTCGCCATGCAGAATGCTTTGGAGAAGGTTGGCGTGCAGACGCGCGTGCAAAGCGCGATCCCGATGGCAAGCCTTTGTGAGCCCTTCATCCGCCGCCGTGCTGAGCGGCATATGGAAAAGGGCCGCGTGGTTATCTTCGCGGCTGGCACGGGCAATCCGTTTTTCACGACCGATACCGCGGCAGCCTTGCGCGCGGCTGAAATGTCCTGCGATGCGCTTTTTAAGGGTACGCAGGTGGATGGCGTCTATTCCGCCGATCCACGCAAGAAACCCGATGCCAAGCGCTACGAAACACTCACCTATCTTGATATGCTGGCGCGGGACTTGGCAGTGATGGACGCGGCGGCCATCAGCTTGGCGCGCGAAAACAAGCTGCCCATCATTGTCTTCAATATCCACGAACCAGGCGCCTTCACCGCCGTCATGAAGGGCGAAGGCAAATTCACGACCGTGGTGGAACAGGCTCCATAAACCCAGGGGGAAGGGCAACATGCCGACTGATGTAAAGGCCCTGAAACAGGATCTGACGCGCCGGATGGAAGGCGCGATGGAAACCTTGAAGAAGGAATTCTCCGGCCTGCGCACGGGCCGCGCCAGCCCCGCCTTGCTGGAACCGGTGCGCGTCGAAGCCTATGGCAGTGTCACGCCGCTCAATCAGGTGGCCAATATCTCGGTCGCGGGGCCGGGGCTTTTGGCCGTGCAGGTCTGGGACAAGGGGCTCGCCAAGGCGGTGGAAAGCGCCATTCGGGAAGCCAATCTTGGGCTCAACCCGCAGGCGGAAGGCCAGGTGATTCGCGTGCCGCTGCCACCGCTCACCACCGAAAGGCGCAATGAATTGGCCAAGGCCGCAGCGCGCTATGCTGAACAGACGCGCGTTGCCGTGCGGGGTGTGCGGCGTGATGGCATGGAACAGATCAAGGCGGCGGGCAAGAAGGCCGAACTCGGCGAAGATGAAGTAAAGCGCGCCGAGGAAGAGGTACAGAAACTGACCGATCAATTCGTCAAGCAGATAGACGCTGTCTTGGTCGAAAAGGACAAGGATATTCGGACGGTCTGAGGATCATCCGGCATATTGGGGGGAATGGCGCTTGCGGAACCGGATGGGGCCTGATCGCGCGGAAGGAAGCGGCGCATGAGTGCCGCGACCGAGCCCATGCCTTCATCCGGCGCCCCGCAGGCGCCGCCAGCGCATGTTGCGATCATCATGGATGGCAATCGCCGTTGGGCGGAAGCGCGCGGGATTCCCGTGGCGCTTGGCCATCGCGCCGGCGCGGAAGCCGCACGCCGCGCGGTGCAGGCCGCCGCTGAAGCCGGCATTGGCTGGCTCACGCTTTTCGCCTTTTCAAGCGAGAATTGGCGCCGCCCGATTGAGGAAGTCTCCGCCCTATCGGGCCTGCTCAGGCTTTACCTCCGCAATGAAGTGGCCGGGCTGGTGCGTGATGGCGTGAAGCTGCATGTGATTGGTGACCATAGCCGCTTCGGCGAAGAACTGTCCCGCATGGTGGCCGATGCGGAAGAAGCCACTGCGGGCGGCACCAGGCTCAATCTGGTGATGGCGCTATCCTATGGCGCACGGGATGAAATTCTGGCCGCGACCAAAGCCATTGCCAGCGCCGCCAAGGCCGGCACGCTGAATCCGGAAGCGCTGAGCGAAGCGCAATTTGGTGGCTTCCTGCAAACGGCGGGCATGCCCGATCCGGATCTGATCATCCGCACCTCGGGCGAACAGCGGTTGTCGAATTTCCTGCTGTGGCAGGCGGCCTATGCGGAGTTCGTCTTTTTGGATGTGCTTTGGCCGGATTTCTCGGCTGAGGATTTGCGCGGCGCGGTGGCTGAATTCCATCGCCGTGAACGCCGCTATGGGCTGCGCCCCTGACGTGACCGAAGCTTCAACTCCTCAATCGGCAGCGGGTGCCGCCGCATCGCGCCCCTGGCGCGATTTGGCGCTGCGGGGGGCATCGGCGGCGGTGCTGATCCCAATCGCCGTTTTTGGCATCTGGTGCGGCGGTGTCGTTTGGGACGTGCTGATTGGCGCCGTGATGGTGCTGCTATCTTGGGAATGGCTCAGGCTTTCTGGCGCTTCAGTCTATCGCTGGCCCGGTATTCTGCTGCCCATCATCACGCTCGGCGTCATGCTGCTGGCAGCCTTTGGCCCGCCTCTTGGCGCGCTGGGGCTTTTGGTCGCGGGCTGCGCGGTGTTGTTGGTCCTGCAACGGCGCGGCGATATCTGGCCGGCGGCGGGGCTTTTCTACATTGGGCTTTGTGGCTTTTCCCTGATTTTGCTGCGCGGCACGGATTGGGCCGGGCTGCTCAATACGCTGTTCATGGTGCTGGTTGTCTGGGCCTCCGACACTGGGGCCTATCTCGCCGGGCGCGCTTTGGGTGGGCCGAAGCTTGCCCCGGCCATATCGCCGGGCAAGACCTGGTCCGGTGCGGCGGGGGGGCTTTTGGCGGCGATCCTGATTGGCGCGGGGGCAGCATCGCTGCTGGCGCCAGGGGGGGCTTCACGCGCGGCAGCAATCGCGGCCATGCTGGGGCTGATGTCACAGGCAGGTGATCTCTTGGAAAGCGCCATCAAGCGCCGCTTCGGGGTGAAGGATAGCTCCTCACTCATTCCCGGACATGGCGGCGTGTTTGACCGGTTGGATGGCGTGATGGCGGCGGCGCCGCTCGCGACCGCCTTTGCGCTGCTCGCCGGCAGGGGCGCGCCGCTATGGCATTGAACGGGGGGGCCGCACCGCGCCGGATTACGGTTCTGGGCAGTACGGGTTCGGTTGGGAAAAGCACGGTCTCTCTGCTGGAAGCCGCCGCCGAAGGACAATTCGACATTGTGGCGCTGGTGGCAGGGCGTGATTGGCAGGGCTTGGCGGCCCAGGCGCGGCGGCTCAAAGCGCGGCATGCGGTGCTGGCCGATGCCTCGCAGTATCAGGCACTTAAGGAAGCTCTGGCCGGGACGAATACCCAGGTAGCGGCGGGGCCGGAAGCAGTGATAGCCGCGGCAAGCCTTCCCGCTGATTGGACCATGGCCGCCATTGTGGGCGCGGCTGGCCTGCCTGCCACCATGGCCGCACTCGCGCGCGGCGGCGTGATGGCGATTGCCAATAAGGAAAGCCTTGTCTGCGCTGGTGAGCCGGTTTTGGCCGTAGCGCGCGCCGGGGGTGCGACCATTCTGCCCGTGGATAGCGAACACAACGCCATTTTCCAGGCGCTGGATATGCGCGACCCATCGGCGGTGGCGAAGATCATCCTGACAGCCTCGGGCGGGCCGTGCCGCACAATGTCCATGGCGGAAATGGCTTTGGTGACACCGGAAGTCGCGGTGCGCCATCCGGTCTGGTCCATGGGGGCCAAGATCAGCGTTGATTCCGCCACCATGTTCAACAAGGGGCTGGAACTGATCGAAGCCGCGCGGCTTTTCCCAGTGCCGGAATCGCGGATTGAGGTGCTGGTCCATCCCCAATCCACCGTCCATGGGTTGGTGCAATACACCGATGGGTCGGTGCTGGCGCAGCTTGGCACGCCTGATATGCGCACGCCCATCGCCCATGCCCTGGCCTGGCCGGCGCGCATGGCGGCTTCTGTGCCGCCGCTTGATCTGATCGCGCTCGGCAAGCTGGAATTCTTCGCGCCAGACCCGGTGCGCTTCCCTGCGCTCAGGCTTTCCCGTGCTGCGCTCTGCGCCGGCGGTGGGGCGCCCACCATTCTGAACGCTGCGAATGAGATTGCGGTCGGCCTCTTCCTTGAAAAACGGCTGCGCTTTCTCGATATCGCGGCAGTGGTGGAAGAAACGCTCTCGCGCCTCGGTGCGCCAGAGGCTGCGGATTTGCCCGCCATCATGGCGCATGACGGCGCGGCGCGGTCCGAAGCGGGGCTGATTGCCGCAAAGCGTGCCGCGCTGGTCTGAATTCGCGCTTATTTAGGAGCCTTTCTCTTGGAATTTTTGCCCGAACCCTTTCGTAGCATCGCCTCCTTCCTCTTGGTGCTTGGGGTGCTGATTTTCATCCATGAGCTGGGCCATTATCTGGCAGCACGCTGGCGCGGCGTGCATGTGGAACGTTTTTCCATCGGCTTTGGCCGCGCCCTTTACACCCGGACCGACAAGCGCGGCTGCGAATGGCGGATCGGCTGGTTGCCACTTGGCGGCTATGTGAAAATGCACGGCATGGAGGATTTGGGGGAGGCCGCGCCAGAACAGGCGGCGGCCTTCCGCCCCGGTGAGACCTTCCATGAGAAATCCGTGGGCGACCGCGCCTTGGTGGTCGCCGCAGGCCCCTTCTTCAATTTCGCCCTGGCCATTCTGCTTTTTGCCGCGCTTTTCGTGGTGGTGGGCCAGCCTTCCGCAGTGCCGACCGTGGGCAATGTGGTGGAATCCTCAGCCGCTGCCCGGGCCGGTCTGGCGCCGGGGGACCGGATCATCGCCATGGATGGGCAGCCGGTCGAGCGGTTTGAAGCCCTGCAGCGCTATGTCCAGGCGCGCGCTGGACAGGCCATTGAAATCATGGTCGCGCGGGGCGATTCCCAAATCAAAGTCATGGCGACCCCGCAGCCGCGCCCTTCCGATGGGCTTGGTATGCTTGGCATTACGGCCGGCGCGCCGATTTTTGAGAAGCTTGACCCCTTCAGCGCCGTCTGGGCGGGGGTGACCCATACGCTGGATATCACCTGGCAGACGCTGGTTGGGGTGTGGCAGATGATCTCCGGCAGCCGCGGGGCCGAGGATCTGGGCGGGCCGCTCCGGATTGCGCAAATGTCGGGGCAGGTCGCCAATATGGGGCTTTCGGCCTTCATCACCTTCGCGGCGCTGCTTTCTGTCAATCTGGCCTTGATCAACCTTTTCCCGATCCCGGTACTGGATGGCGGGCATTTGATGTTCTACGCCGCTGAGGCCATCCGGGGCCGCCCCCTGCCCTTGAAGGCGCGCGAATATGGCTTCCGCGCAGGCTTTGCCTTGCTGATCGGGCTCATGATTTTCGCGACCTGGAATGACTTGGCGCAGCTTGGCGTGGTGCGCTGGGTGAGCGGGCTGCTGGGCTGATCATAAAGGCGATCCGCCGCCCCAAACGCGGCCTATCGCCTTTATCCCATGCTTTGGTCGCATTTTCCGAGCCGCCAAGCATACCCGCTTGGCTTGAAAATGCTCCTGGGGGTGGCGAGGGGGCCGCTGCTCGGCTAGGTAGAGGTGTTATCCTGAGAGAGATGCCGAGTCCGTGAAGCAGTTACGCGCTCTTTTCGCCCTATTTGTCTTCCTGGCCCTGGCCGCGCCTCTGGCCGCGCAGGAACCTGCCCGTGGTGGCGGCCGCATCACGGCCGTTGAGGTGTTGGGCACCCAGCGGATAGACCCTGATACGGTGCGTAGCTACATGCTGGTTCAAGCCGGTGATGTAGCCGAACAGGACCGTATTGACCGCAGTCTGCGCGCTTTATTCGCGACCGGCCTGTTTCGTGATGTGACAATTCGCACCGAAGGCAGCCGCGTAGTGGTGCAGGTGGTGGAAAACCCCCTGATCAACCGCGTTGCGTTTGAAGGCAATCGGCGCATTTCCAGCGAAATTCTGCGCGGCGTTGTTCTGATTCAGCCGCGCGGGGTTTTTACCCCAGCGGCGGTGCAGACGGATCGGCAGCGCATATTGGAACTTTACGCGCGGCGCGGGCGGTTTCGCGCGACCGTTGAGCCCAAAATCGTGGAGCTTGAACAGAACCGCGTTGATCTGGTGTTTGAAATTGTCGAAGGCGATCCTGCCCTGGTGGCCCGGGTTAATTTTGTTGGCAATAACGCTTTTTCTGAAGCCCGGCTCAGGGATATAGTTTCAACGCAGGAACAGGCCTGGTTCCGCCTGCTGTCTTCCAGCGATATCTATGATCCCGAACGCTTGGTTTATGACCGCGAATTGCTGCGCCGTTTTTATCTGCGCCAAGGCTTTGCAGATGTTCAGATCACAGGTTCTTCCGGTGAATTGACCCCGGACCGCAGCGCGTTCTTTGTTACCTTCACGATCAATGAAGGGCAGCGCTACCGTGTCGGCAAGGTTGAGATCATCAGCGAAGTTCCTCGTATCAGCATCACTGGGCTGCGCGGCGAAGTCGAAATCGCCGATGGCGAATGGTATGATGGCGATTCAGTGGAGCGCGCCGCCACAGCCCTTGCCGATGCGCTGCAAGGGCGCGGTGAAAGCTTCATCGAAGTGCTGCCTCGCATCACCCGCAATCCGGAAGCGGCCACCATTGATCTGGCCTTCATTGTGCGTGAAGGCCCCCGCGCCTTCGTTGAGCGCATTGATATTTCCGGCAATACGCGCACGGAAGACCGCGTGATCCGCCGCGAATTCCGCCTTGCTGAAGGCGATCCGATGAATGCGCGGCAAATCCGCCGTTCGCGTGATCGCGTTCGGTCCCTCGGGTATTTTTCCGATGTGCAAATCACCAATCAGCCCGGTTCAGGGCCTGAACAGGTGAATTTGATGACATCGGTCGTAGAACGTGCCACCGGCGAATTCACTCTGGGCGGCGGTTACGCCACTGATGCGGGGCTTTTGTTGGATGTTGGCGTGCGGGAACGCAACCTGCTCGGCATGGGGCTCGATGGTCGTGTTGGCGGCGTATTGGCGCAAAAGCGCAGCCAGCTTGATCTTTCGGTCACTGATCCGCAATTCCTGGATCGTAATCTGGCCGCCGGCGCGGATGCCTTCCTGATCAATCGTGATTTGCGTTTCGTGACCGGCTATCGCGAAAGGCGTGCAGGCTTTGCTTTGCGCACAGGTTATGAAATCAACGACAGGCTGCGCCAGAACTGGTCCTATTCGCTGATTGACCGCGATATATTTGATATCAACGATTACGCCTCTCGCTTCATTCAGGAACAGGCTGGACGATCCTTGCTGTCGCAAGTTTCCACCACCGTAACCTACGACATGCGCGATAGCCGCGTTGAACCGCGTTCTGGTTATGTGGTGCGCGTGGGTGGCGATTACGCGGGCATTGGTGGCGACGTGAACTACTTCCGCACCCGCGCCGATGGGCAATATTACATTCCCTTCGAACGCTGGTTGAATGACCCTGATTTCGTGTTGGTGCTTGCTGCCGGCGGCGGGATTCTGAGCCCACTAGGCGACAAGGATGACCGCATTGTGGACCGCTTCTTCCTGGGTGGTGAAAACCTGCGTGGCTTCCGCCTTGGCGGTGCCGGCCCGCAGGATACCGCAACAGGGGATTCGCTTGGTGGTCAGGTTCTCTGGACCACCTCAGCCGAGATGCGCTTCCCCTTGCCGCTCCCGAATGAGCTGGGCCTTCTGGGCCGCACCTTTGTGGATGTGGGGTCGCTGTCCGGAATTCCGGACAGCTATTACGACCAGACGAAGTATGAGGGCGCCAAACCAGTAGATGAGGCCGATCCGCGCGTGAGTGTCGGTATTGGCTTTTCTTGGCGCAGCCCGATCGGGCTGATCAATATTGATTTCGGCAAAGCTATTGTGAAGAAAGACTACGACAAGACTCAGCTTTTCCGCCTTGGCTTCGGTACACGCTTCTAACACGGGATGATTGCCCCATGATCCGCCTTGTCCTTGCCGCGCTATTAGCCTTCCCCATGGTGGCCGCGGCGCAGAATCAACCGGGCTGGTTCGTGCCAGGCCAGGGGCAGGCGCAGCCGCAAGGTCAGCGCCCCGCGCAGCCCGCTCAGCCGCAGCGCCCGGCGCAGCCGGCCCAGGCAGTTGCCCCTCTGCCGCCCGGCACACCGCCACCAGCCGCCGTGATTGGCGTGGTGGATGTGCCGGAAATCCAGCGCGTTTCCACCGCCTTCAATCAGGTGCGCCAGGAAATCGAACGCCGCCGCGCCAAGCTGAATGAGGATGTGCAGAGCGAGCAGCAGCGCTGGCGTGAAGAACAGCAGCGCTTTGGCATTGAGCGCGGTGGGCTTTCGCCCGAGCAGCTGCGCACGCGTGAACGCGCACTGCAAGACCAGATCACCGAGGGGCAGCGCATATTCCGTGATCGTGCGCGGGATTTGGAACAATTGGCCCAGCAAGCGCTGCGTGAGATTGAACAGGCGCTTGCCATCGTCATTCGCCAAGTGGCGGCCAGCCGGAGCATCAATCTGGTGCTGCCTCGCCCGCTGATCATTTTCAACGAACCAGCCTTTGACATGACTGAAGATGTGGCGGTGCAGCTCAATCGTATGATCAGTGCTGTTAATCTGCCGCCTGATCCTTCGGCAGCGCCGCCGCCACGCCCGGCCACCACACCCGCGCCGGCCCCCGCGGCCCCACGGCGGAACTGATAGCCTTGGGTGCGGATACCCGTTTTTATCCCTCTGCGGGGCCGGTCTCACTCGGCGCCATCCGTGCCGCCATCGGATTGACGGCAGCGGATGATGATGGGCGCCTTTTTGCAGGTGTCGCCCCGCTGCATTTGGCGGGGCCCGAGGATATTGCCTTTATGGAAGGGCGGCGGCACTTGGCAGCCCTCAAGGCGACCAAAGCCGGCGCAGTAGTGATCGAAACGGTATTCGCGGAACATCTGCCCGCTGGGTGTTTAGCCATTATTGTCGCAGCACCGCAGGCCGATTTCATCCGTATCGCAGGATTGTTCCACCCTCAGGCTCAGCCAAAGCCTGGTATTCACGCAACAGCGGTCATCGCTGAGGACGCGATTATTGGCGCCGGGTGTGAAATTGGCCCCTTTGTTTTCGTCGGGCCTGGGGCTGAGATTGGCGCGCACTCCATTCTGGAACATCACTGTTCTATTGGTGCCGGCTGCAAGCTTGGGGCGCATGCGCGTATCCATGCCCATGCCAGCATGATGTATTGCATCGCCGGGGCCCGGGTGGTGCTTCACCCCGGTGCGCGGATTGGCAATGAAGGCTTTGGTTTCATTACTAACGCCGAGGGCAAACATGTCACCATGCCGCAGCTTGGCCGGGTGATCATTGGCGATGGTGCCGAAATTGGCGCGGGTAGCTGCATTGATCGCGGGGCGGGCGGCGATACGGTTATCGGCGCCGAGGTGCGCATAGATAATCTGGTCCAGATTGGCCATAACGTGACGATTGGCCGCGGTGCGGTGATTGTGGCGCAGGTGGGCATTTCAGGTTCCACCAAAGTCGGCGATTATGCCGTGCTGGCAGGGCAGGTTGGCGTTGCAGGGCATCTCACCATCGGTGCGCGGGCGCGGGTTGGTGCCCAGGCGGGTGTAATGAATGACATCCCCGACGGCACCGACGTAGTGGGCAGCCCAGCCTGGCCTGCAAAGGAAACCATGCGCGCATTCGCGCGCCTGCGTCGGCTGGCGGCGGCCAAGGGAAATGAAGAAGCGGGTTGAAAATCATGTCTGAGGACAACACTACGCCCACCGATATCGGCGCTTATGATATCGCCAAGATCATGCATGCGATTCCGCATCGCTATCCGTTCCTATTGGTGGATCGGGTAGTTGATATGGTGAAGAATGAAAGCTGCGTTGGCATCAAGAACGTCACGATCAACGAAAATTTCTTCCAGGGCCATTTCCCGACCATGCCGGTGATGCCGGGCGTATTGATCATTGAATGCATGGCACAAACGGCAGCGGTGCTGGTAGTGGAAACCTTGGGGCCTGATTCGGCTGGCAAACTGGTTTATTTCATGACCATTGATAATGCGAAATTCCGCAAACCTGTGGTGCCCGGCGATCAGATGCGCGTGCATGTGAAAAAGGAACGCCAGCGCGGCAATATCTGGAAATTCTCCGCCGAGGCGAAGGTAGATGGCAAGGTGGTGGCCGAAGCGACTTATGCCGCCATGATTCTGGATCGCTGAGCATGACCGAAATTCACACGACCGCTGCGGTTTCGCCCGCAGCAAAGATTGGCGCGGGCTGCAAGATTGGCCCAGGCTGCGTCATCGGCCCTGATGTGGTGCTGGAAGACGGCGTTGAACTGATTGCGCATGTGATGGTGGATGGGCATACGCGCCTTGGTGCGGGGGTGAAGGTGTTTCCCTTCGCCACCATCGGCATGGCGCCGCAGGATTTGAAATACAAGAATGAACCGACGCGCTGTGAAATTGGCGCGCGCACGCAAATCCGCGAACACGCCACCATTCATCGTGGTAGTGTTGGTGGTGATGGCATCACGCGCGTTGGTGCGGATTGCATGATCATGGCGGTCGCGCATGTGGCGCATGATTGCCACCTGTCGGATCGCGTTATTCTCGCCAATAATGTCATGCTGGGCGGGCATGTGGAAATTGCAGATACGGTTTTCGTGGGCGGTGGCACGGCCATTCACCAATTCGTGCGCATCGGCCGTCAGGCAGTGATTGGCGGCATGAGTGGGATTGAAGCGGATGTGATCCCCTATGGGTCTGCGATGGGCAATCGCGCGCGGCTGATTGGGCTGAACCTTATCGGCCTGAAGCGACGCGGCTTTTCGCGGCCGGAAATCCATGCGCTGCGCGCTGCCTTTCGCCTGATCTTCCGGGAACCGGGCGTCTTCAATGATCGGGTTGAAGAAGCCGAAAAGCGCTACGCGGATGACAAAAATGTGGGCGAAGTGCTGAATTTCATCCGCAATACCTCTCGCCGGGGCCTATGTAAGGCAGGGCGCGGGGGTGATGATATGGATGATGACGGCGAATGAGCGCACGTCGCTTTTGCGCCCATAGGCGCTGACCGCAATCATGCCTGAGCCTCTCGGCGTAGTCGCGGGCGGGGGTACCCTGCCGGTCCGGGTGGTGCAGGCCGCGGCAGCCATGGGGCGGCCAGTTCATGTGGTGGTGTTGGAAGGCCATGGCGACCCGGCGGCCTATGCTGGGCACCCCCATGTGACGCTACGCTGGGGTCTGGCCGCGCAAATGCTGGCCTGGCTGAAGCAGCATGGTGTGCGGGAAGTGGTGCTGGCTGGGAATGTGGCGCGCCCTTCCCTGCTTTCTCTCCGCCCTGATGCGGCTTCGCTGAAATTACTGGGGCGCATTGGCCGCTCGGCCTTCAACGGCGATGACTCCATCCTGCGCGCCGTGATGAAAGTACTGGCCGAAGAAGGGTTTGAGGTGGTGGGCGCGCAAGCGCTGCTGTCGGGCTTGTTGCCACAGGCCGCACTTCTGGCCGGCCCCATGCCGGATGATATCGCGCGGGCGGATATCGCGCGCGGGATTGCCGTGTGCAATGCGTTGGGCGCGGTGGATGTCGGCCAGGCGGTGGTGGTGCAGCAGGGGCTGGTATTGGGCGTGGAAGCCATTGAAGGCACAGATGCGCTGATAGGGCGCACCGGCGCTTTGAAGCGCGAAGGCCCCGCCCCCATTCTGGTGAAAGGCCCGAAGCCCGCGCAATCCTATCTGGCCGATCTGCCGACCATTGGTCCGAAGACGGTGGAGTCAGCGCGTGCCGCCGGGCTGCGCGGCTTGGCCTTTCAGGCGGGTGGGACCATTCTGCTGGACCGTGACGCCACCATCGCAGCGGCGGAGGCGGCAGGGATTTTCCTGCTGGCCTTTGACCCTGCCGAATACAGCAAAGGAGAAGCTACATGAGCCAAGGTCGTTTTCTGCATACCATGCTCCGCGTGGGCAATCTTGACCGCAGCGTGGATTTTTACACGCGCCTGCTGGGCATGAAGGAATTGCGCCGGCGCGATGTGCCGGATGGCAAATACACATTGGTGTTCGTGGGCTATGCCGGGGAGGAAACCGGGGCCGGCGTGATTGAACTCACGTATAATTATGGTGTGGAGAAATACGAACTCGGCACCGCTTTTGGGCATTTGGCGGTTGGCGTGCCGAATGTGACCGCCACTTGCGATACGCTCCGCGCCGCTGGCGTGAAGATCACGCGCGAACCGGGGCCGGTGAAATTCGGCACCACCGTAATCGCCTTCATCGAAGACCCGGATGGCTATAAGATTGAGCTGATTGAACGCGCCTGACCAGGCGCGCTGGTCCAAATAAAAAACCGCGCGGGGTGCATCCCGCGCGGTTTCTGTTCGGGCGTTCCGTCTCAAGCTTTAGCCGATACGCTCACCATGCAGCGCGACATCCAGCCCTTCGCGCTCTTCTTCCTCGGTCACACGCAGACCAACGATAACGTCCGTGATCTTGAGAAGGATCCAGGTGGCAACCGCCGTGTAAGCCATGGTGGCGGCCACAGCGATGACCTGCTTGATGAACTGGTCCATGCCGCCAGACAAACCGTCTGGCACGGCTGTTGTCGCGGAAAGCGGGCCATAGGCCAGGAAGCCAACCAGCAGCGCACCGACAATGCCGCAAATGCCGTGCACACCAAAGGCATCCAGGCTGTCATCATACTTGAGGGCATGCTTCAGGATCGTGGCGCCCCAATAGCCCGCCACACCAGCCACCAGGCCGATGATCAGCGCGCTTCCCGGCAGCACGAAGCCGGCGGCAGGGGTGATGGCAACCAAGCCCGCCACGGCGCCGGAAATCGCGCCCAGCACGGAAGGCTTGCCCTTGCCGATCCATTCCGCGAGCGTCCAGGAAAGCACCGCCGCCGCCGCGCCAATTTGCGTGACCAGCATGGCCATGCCAGCGCGCCCGCCGGAAGAACCCAAGGCCGAACCAGCATTGAAGCCAAACCAACCCACCCAGAGCAGCGCGGCACCAATCACCGCAAGACCAAGATTGTAGGGGGAGAGGTTTTCAGTCCCGTAGCCAATGCGCTTGCCAAGCACGATCGCAGCCACAAGCCCGGCAACGCCGGCATTGATGTGCACCACCGTGCCACCCGCGAAATCCAGCGCGCCGAGTTCGAAAATCCAACCATTCGGATGCCAGACCCAATGCGCGATGGGGGAATATACCAGCAAAGTCCAAAGCCCGATGAAGACCATCAGCGCGGAAAACTTCATGCGATCAGCGACCGCGCCTGTGATCAGCGCCGCAGTGATGATGGCGAAAGTCATCTGGAAGGTCAGAAACACGGATTCTGGAATGGTGGTGGCAACGGCGGCATCACCCGATCCTAGCGTGAAGGGCTTGTCCCAATTCTCTGCCAGACCGCCCAGGAAGAAGCGCGAAAAATCGCCAATCCAGGCATTGCCCTCACCAAAGGCAAGGCTGTAGCCGGCAACCATCCATAGCACCGTGACCAGGGCGCAGATCGCGAAGGACTGCATCATAGTGGCGAGAACGTTCTTCTTGCGCACCATGCCGGCGTAGAACAGCGCCACGCCCGGCACCGTCATCATCAGCACCAGCGCAATGCTCACCAGCATCCAGGCGGCATCACCCGTATCAACCTTCGCCTCATCAGCAGCGAAGGCAGGCGCTGCGGCCATACCAAGAAAAGCCGCGGCCATACCGCAGCGAGCGAGGAACCTCATGGGTTGTCCCTTCTTTTGCAATGTTTCGAAAATCGGGCTCACAGCGCGGATTCATCCGTTTCGCCGGTGCGAATGCGCAACGCGCGTTCCACATCCATGACGAAAATCTTGCCATCGCCAATCTTGCCGGTACGCGCCGTATTGGCGATGGCTTCTACCACCGCATCCACCATTTCAGCCGGCACGGCCACTTCAATCTTTACCTTGGGCAGGAAGCTCACATGATATTCCGCGCCACGGTAGATTTCGGTTTGGCCCTTTTGTCGGCCAAATCCCTTAACTTCAGTCACCGTCAGACCCTGCACGCCAAGCGGGGTCAGCGCTTCTCGCACCTCGTCGAGCTTGAAGGGCTTGATGACAGCCATAACGAGTTTCATCGCGCTTTCCGTTCCTCTGTCTGGGCGGGAGCCGAACCCCCGCTTCGGATTTGTTGATCCAAATCTCGTGCCAAGCGCAGCCGGCGGAATTGCGCCTGATTTAGGCGATTTCACGCCCAAATTCGCACTAATTTTACTCTGTTGCATATTTTTTGATCATTTTTAGCGCGCCACTTTAAGGCTTGGTCAGCCCCACCGGCCTCGGTAAACTGCGCCTATGAAATCTTCCCATGATGTTGATGTTTGCGTGATCGGGGCCGGCCCCGTCGGCGCAACCTTGGCCGCGCGGCTGGCCAGCGCCGGTATTGATACGGCCGTAATTGACGCGGCCCCCCTGCCGCCCATGGAAATGCCCGCCTTCGATGGCCGCGCTTATGCCATTGCGCTGACCTCCAAGCGGCTATTGGAAGCTGCCGGCGTTTGGGAAAGGCTGCCGGTGGAACCCTGCCCTATTCTTGGCATTCGCGTGGCCGATGGCAGGCCGGGCGAAGCCCCCTCCCCGCTGTCGCTCCATTTCGATCATGCGGCGATTGGCGATGAGCCTTTCGGCTGGATGGTGGAAGCGCGGTCCCTTCGCATCGCCCTGAACGCACATTTGCCGAAGTTGCCGAACCTTGCGGTGCATGCGCCCACCAAGGCAGAGGTCCTGCGGGACGCCGAAGGTGCGACCATTACCCTTTCATCGGGCGCGCAGTTCCGCGCTCGGTTGGTGGTGGGCGCTGAAGGGCGCAACAGCCCGCTGCGCGCTTCGGCCGGCATTCGTGTTTCTCGGTTGGATTATCATTGCATGGGCATTGTCGGTTCCATTGCACATGAAAAGCCGCATCGGCACATGGCTTTGGAACAATTCCTGCCCCATGGCCCCTTCGCGCAATTGCCCATGCCGCCGCTGCCTGAATACCCGCATGTCAGCGCCATTGTCTGGACCGATAGGACCGCAATCGCAGAACGCTGCCTTGCCATGGATGATGCCGCTTACGGGCGGGAAATCGCGCGGCGGCTTGGTGGGCATTTGGGCTGGGTGAAGCCGATTGGCCGGCGCTGGTCCTATCCGCTTTCGGCCATGCATGCCGCGCGCTACGTGGACACAAGGCTGGCGTTGGTGGGCGATGCGGCGCATGGCATTCACCCCATCGCGGGCCAGGGGCTCAATCTGGGCTTTCGCGATGTTGATGCGCTGGCCTCGCTTTTGATCGAGGCTATGGCGCGTGGTGATGACCCCGGCGGGCAGGCGGTGCTGGCGCGCTATCAGGCGAAGCGGCGGCCCGATAGCCTGCTTATGCTGGGTGCCACGCATGCGCTGGAACGGCTATTTGCCAATGACATCGCCCCCATCCGCATCGCGCGCCGGCTTGGCATTGCCGCGGTGGACCGCATGCCGCGGCTCAAAAATTTCTTCGCGCGCCAGGCCATGGGGATGAATTCATCTGCCGCTGCGCTGATGGGGCGGTAAAACACCGCTTCGGCGGCAAGAAAGGAAGGTTCAGATTCTTTCCTGATCCGCGCGGCACTAAACGCAGGGCGCCTGAGGACAATTCGATGAAAGGCGAGAGCAGGTTCATGTATCGGCAAATACGGCCTGGTTATCGAGCGAACGAACCGTGCCAAGCTTCGCCGCCGCCAATAATCGCATAGGTTTTGTGGGGTCCGAGGTTTCCAAAACCTCCAGACTCTCAGCCACCACAAGCGCCAAATAATCCGGCGCGAAGCCGGCCGCGATCAGTCTTGCCATGCCTTCCGCCAAAACCTGCGCCACCACGGCGCCATGTGCGATAGATTGCGCCGCTTCCTGCATCACCTGATACAAAAGCGGCGCGATGGCGCGTTCAGCAGCACTCAAGAAGCGATTGCGCGATGACATCGCCAAACCATCTGACTCACGAATGGTCGGCACCGCTTCGATATGGATCGGAATATCCAAATCGCGCGCCATGCGGCGCACCACCTGCAATTGCTGCCAATCCTTCTCACCAAAGGCGGCGATATCAGCGCTCGTTTGCAGAAACAGCTTGGCGCAAACCGTGGCGACGCCGCGAAAATGGCCAGGCCGCGCATCGCCTTCAAAACCTCGGGAGGGACCAGCAACTTCAATCACGCTGGCGCTGCCGGGCGGATACATGGCTTCCACAGGCGGCAGCCACACCAGATCACAGCCAGCATCGCGAAGCTTCGCGAGATCACCAGCCTCATCACGCGGGTAGCGCGCCAGATCATCATTGGCGTTGAATTGCAGCGGATTGACGAAGATGGAAGCCGCGACAGCATCCGCCCCGGCGGCGCGCGCTGCGCCAAGCAAGGCAAGATGCCCATCATGCAGCGCGCCCATGGTGGGCACCAAACCCAGGCGGCGGCCATTGCTACGCAGCGCCGCCGAAGCGGCCCGGAGCGAAGGGAGGTCTCGACAGATCAACATCAGCGCTTACTGGCGCTTTGCGCATTGCGGGACAAGCGGCAAACCGCCATGGTCCGGCGCATGAATACTACCGTACCACCCGTGATCCGTTTGCTCCCTGGCCGAGACCGCCGCGTGAAATCCGGCCACCCTTGGGCTTTTTCCAATGAAATAGCCATGAATCCGGCGGCCAAGGCGCTGCCGCCCGGCAGTGTTGTGCGGCTGGAAGGTGATGATGGCGTCAAGCATGGCGTTTGGCATTTCAACCCCCATTCGCTGATTGGCGCGCGCAAGCTGGATCGCAACCCTGATGCCGCTTGTGATGCGGCCTGGTTCAAGCAGCGCCTACAGGAAGCGTTGAACTTGCGCGACAAGCTGTTCGACCGCCCGCATTACCGGCTGATCCATGCCGAAGCGGATGGCCTGCCGGGTTTGGTGATTGATCGCTACGGCGATGCGGTGACCATCCAGGCCAATAGTGCCGGCATGGAAGCCGCAACACCGCTGATCCTGGAAGCGCTGCAGGCGCTGATCGCGCCCCGGATGGTGATTGCGCGCAATGACAGCGCCGTGCGCGCCCTGGAAGGCCTGGCCGAGGAAACCAAGCTACTGCATGGCGAAGCCGGCATGATCTCGGTGGAGGAAAGCGGGCTTTCCTTCGCGGTTAATCCGCTGGGCGGGCAGAAAACCGGTTGGTTCTTTGATCAGCGCGAACATCGCGCCCGTGTCGCTCGGCTTGCCAAGGGTGCCACGGTTCTGGATGCCTTCTGCCACACGGGCGGTTTTGGGATTTCCGCCGCCGTCGCCGGGGCTTCCCATGTGACGCTGTTGGACCGCAGCGAGGCGGCGCTGGCACTCGCCCTTGAAGCGGCGCAGCGCAATGGCGTTGCTGATCGGGTGGAAACGCAAAAGGCCGAGGCTTTGGAAGCTTTGGAACGCATGGTGGGCGCGGGCAAGCGGTTCGGCGTGGTGATCACGGACCCGCCGGCCTTCGCCAAGGCGCGCAAGGATCAACCGGCGGCATTGCGCGCTTATGGCAAGCTCGCGCGGCTGGGCGCGACTTTGGTGGAAAAGGGGGGCTTCTTTTTCATCGCATCGTGCAGCCATCACGTTGCACCTGGTGAATTCGCCGATGCCGTCGCCTGGGGCGTGCAACGCGCAGGGCGGGAAGCGCGCATCCTGCACATGGGCGGTGCCGGGCCGGATCATCCACTGCATCCCATGTTGCCGGAAAGCGCTTACCTTAAAGGCATGTTGCTGCAGTTGCGATGAAGCGGGCAGAGCAGCTTTCTCGGACCTATCGCGCTTCCTGTTATTTTGCGGGGGCGCATGCGGCGCGCATCGGTCAGCGCGCACCGGCTTTGGATGTGCTGCTGAGAGGCTGGCGCGTGCGGGAAGGTGTTTTCATCGCCGCCGGCAATCCCTTCAGCCGGCGCCATCCCGATGGCTGGAATGCGCGGCGCCATGCTTTGTTGCGTGATCGCTTGCGGCGGCTGCCCTATGTTGAGGGCCAGGGAGGCGCCAAGCGCTGGTGGGAAGCGCATTGCTTCATCGGCATCAGCGCAGCGCGGGGCAGGCGGTTGGCGCCGCTGTTCCGACAGAACGCGATGGTGGCGCTGCGGCGCGGGGCGAAGGCGCGGCTGGAGTATTTTCAAGCCAAGTGGAATCACTTGGCAACTCGGAAAATACGACCAGAGAAGGGTTTAGTGTGTTGCCCGTGAACGCCTGTGAACGGGAAACACACTAAAATGGGTTTTTTGAAAACCGCCGCTGCCTTTCTTGTTGCAGTATTTATCTTGCGCGCTGCCTTGGGCGCGATGTTCCAGGCGCCCGGCGCCGCTGGCCCCGCCTTGGTGGAAGCCTTCGCTTTGGATTGGGCAGGCTTTGGCACGCTGGTTGGCTTGTTTTGGTTGCCGGGGCTTTTCCTCGCCTATCCGCTGGGCTTGGTCGCGCAGCGTTTGGGGGACAGGCGCGGCGTGCTGCTGGGGATTTTACTGCTGATCCTGGGGGCGCTTGTTTCGGCACGTGCGGATGAGGTCGCGTTGCTGGTGGCGGGGCGGTTGCTCATGGGCCTCGGCACGCTGCTGGTGATTTTGCTGCTCACGAAAATGGTGCAGGACCGCTTCGTAGGGCGGGATCTTTTCCCCGCCATGGCGGTTTATGTGCTGGGCTGGCCCTTGGGCATTGCAGCCGCGCAGGCGGCCCTGCCGGGCTTTGTGCCCGATTTTGGCTGGCAATTTCCCTATCAGGTCGCGGCCATTGCCGGCGGCATTGCCTTCATAGCGGTGGCCTTCGCGCGCGGGCCAGCGCCCCATGCGCTGCCGCCCAGCAGCGCCACCAGCAGCGCGCTGACGCAGGCGGAGTTTCGCCGCATGTGCCTGGCCGGCGCCTGCTGGGCCTTGGTGAATGGCGCCTACATGGTGCTGGTAAGCTTCGCGCCGCCGATGCTGATGGCGCGCGGGCTTGGGCTGGCGGAAGCGAATTTCGCCGTTTCGCTCATTTCTTGGAGCAATCTGCTGGCCGTGCCGGCAGGCGCCTGGCTTGCGCGCCGCGCGGGGGTGGCGGGACCGATGACAATCAGCGCGAGCTTGCTTGCCATGCTGGCGGCACTTGCCTTGCCGATTGCGGATGTGGCCTGGGCGCCCGCTTTGGGGCTGCTGCATGGCTTCTGCTACGCGCTGCCGATTACCGTGTTTTCAGCATTGGCGGCTGAGGCCGTGGCGCCGGAACGTCGCGCGCGGGGCTTGGGTGTTTATTTCGTCTGGTTCTATGCCGGCTGCACCGGCTGCCCGGCCTTTGCTGGCTGGCTAAGGGATGTCTCGGGGAGCGCGACAGCGCCGGTTTTCTTTGCGGTGGCAGCGTTGGGCGTTGGGCTTGGGCTGTATGTTTGGTTCAGGCGGGATTTGGCGCGGGGGTAGCCCCTACTTCCGCGCCAGCACAAACAACCGCCGAAACGGCAGCAGCACCGCCCCATCCGGCCCCGGCGGATAGGCAGCGCGCATCGCCGCAGCATAGGCGGCCAAAAACCCTTGGCTGCCCTCAGTCCCCAGCGCATCCATGAAGGGCCGCAGGCTGCTGCCCATGGCCCAGCGCACCACTGGGTCTTCGCCGCGCAGCACATGGATGTATTCCGTCACCCACATCTCAAGCTTCGCGACACGCGGGCTCAGCAGCCCGTAATAGGCTTCGGGCGATAAAATCGGCGGCGCGCTTTTCACGCGCTGCAATACCTCAGCCCAAGGCCCTTCCTGCGCAATCCGATCCTGCTCGGCGCGCAAGGGTGCCGCATGCATGGATGGCATTTGCACGGCCAAAACGCCGCCAGGTGCCAGGCATTCCAGCAAGCGCGGAAATAGCGCTTCATGCCCATCCAGCCATTGCAGCGCGGCATTGCTGAAAATCACATCCACGGGCGCTTCAGGCACCCAGGTATTGATATCGGCTTGCTCTGTTGCAAACCCCGCCGCCGCAGCCTTGGCGAGCATGGCCGCACTGCCATCCACCCCCATCACACGCGCACCAGGAAAACGTGCCGCCAGCACCGGCAGTGCATTCCCCGCACCACAGCCCAAATCCACCACAAGCGTTGGCGCTTCATGCGGAATCCGCGCAATCAAATCCAGCGCCGGGCGCAGCCTTTCATCCTCAAACTGCAAATAGGTCTTGGCGTCCCAGATATCCTTGGCCGTCACAGAAAACGATCCCGAATATCCACGCTGCTTTCGCGGCCAAGCTTATCAAAATGTTCCGTCAGCCATTTCTCTGCCGCGTCGCGCCCGAATTGGCGCAGCATGCACAGAAACTCCCAATCGCCATTGAATTTAGTTGAAAGCTTGAAGGAACGGAGCCTGTCCTCATCCTCGATCAAATGGATGAACAGGCGCCGATAGCGCGGCTGTTCCAACCGCCCCGCATCAAGCAGCCGCTGCACGAAATCAATGGCGCGCATTTCCGCCATCAGGCTGCCATTGAAGGTGATTTCATTCAGCCGATTGACGATATCCGAAGCACTCGTCGGCATTTCTTCGCGCACTTGCGGGTTCAACTGGATCAGCATGATATCGGGCGGCCCGCCCTGTTCATATAGCGGCCATAGCGCCGGGTTACCGAGGTAACCGCCATCCCAATAGGGCTCGCCGTCAATCTCCACCGCCTTGAAAACCTGCGGCAGGCAGGCGGAAGCCAGCAGCACCTCCGCGTCAATTTCCCGTCTTGTGAAAACCCGAGGCTTGCCCGTGCGCACATTGGTCGCGGAGATAAACAGCCGCGGCGCCTTGGTTTCTTCGCGCAGCCGATCAAAATCAATGCTCTGGTTCAGCGCATCGCGCAGTGGATTGTAATTGATGGGGAAGGGATTGATTTGATAGGGAGACAAAACGCGCGACAGCGTATCGAAAGTGCGATAGGCGATGGACCAGGTCAGGTCATGCCCCCACATCGCCTTTTCCCACGGCAGCGCCTGCAAGGGGCTGACCGCCAGATTGGCGGCCATGCTGCGCCAGAAACGATCCAGCGCTTTGATCGCGGCGGTAGGGCCACCTTCGATCAGCCCTTGCACCACCATCGCCCCATTAATCGCCCCCGCAGATGTGCCAGAAAAACCATCGAAGTCTATGCGCTCCTCTTCCAGCAGCCGTTCCATGGCACCCCAGGTGAAGGCGCCATGCGTACCGCCCCCTTGTAGCGCAAGGCTAAGGCGCTTTTTCGCAACCGGTTTGACAACGGCCGGCGCTGCCAGATCTTTTGGCTGGCTCTGCGGCCCGCTCTCTATCCGGCTATTGGCATCCATCACGCAGCCAGCCACCCGCCATCAATGGAAAGCGCCGCGCCATTCACCGCACCTGAACCAGGGCCGCACAAATAAAGCGCCATGCGCGCGATATCCTCTACCTCAATCCAACGGCGCGATGGCTGCTTCACCAGCAAATGATCGCGGAGCGCCGCTTCTTCCGAAATGCCGAATTTATCGGCGAGCGGCTTCACCTGCGCTTCTGCCAGCGGTGTGCGGACAAAGCCGGGGCAAATCGCATTGCAGGTAATCGGCGTCTCCGCGATTTCCAAAGCGACAACCTTGGTCATGCCCACCACACCATGCTTGGCCGCCACATAAGCAACCTTATAGGGGCTCGCGACCAGGCCATGCGCGGAAGCGATATTGATGATCCGCCCCCAGCCGCGCTTCTTCATCCCCGGCAGCGCCGCACGTATCGCGTGGAAATTGGACGACATATTGATCGCGATGATCGCATCCCATTTTTCTTCCGGGAAATCCTCAACGGGGCTCACGAATTGGATACCGGCATTATTCACCAGGATATCAACGCCCCCCAGCGCCGCTTCGGCTTCCGCCACCATGGCGCGCACGCCAGCCGGCTTCGAAAGATCAGCCGCCGAATAGGGCGCCTCACCGCCGCCCATCGCCGCCCCAACCTTGGCGCGCGCCGCCGCAATGTCTTCTGCCTTGCCCATGCCATTCAGCATCACCTTGGCGCCGGATTCCGCCAGCAGCAGCGCAATGCCGAGCCCAATGCCCGAAGTGGACCCGGTGACGAGCGCCGAGCGCCCCGTAAGGATGCGTTCCATGGAACACCTGTGTCAGTTTGAATTGACATCAATTAGCCCGGAATATCCCGCAGGGGAACCATCTTAGGGTAGGTGCTTCAATAACCCCAAAAGCCGTTTGACCAGGGGGGAAGCCAGCTTCGGCGCATAAAAATCCCCAGCCGCGCGCTTCGCGGCCTCCTGCAACGTCGGATAGGGCAGAACCACCCCCGCCAAGGCCGAAAGCGGCAACCGACGCCCGATCATCAGCCCCAGCATGCCCGCCATATCCCCAGCTCGCGGCCCCACCACGGAAGCCCCCAAAAGCTGCCCGCTCGGCGTTGCGATCAGCTTGATCAACCCCTCCGCCCGATCCTCCGCCACCAGCCGATCATTCTCGCCAAGCCCACGCCTCAGCACGCGAACCTCCCCATGCGCGGCCCGCGCCTCAGCCTCGGTCAGGCCAATCTGCGCCAATTCTGGATCAGTGTAGGTCACGCGCGGCAGCGCCGCGTAATCCAGCCGCGCCGGCAGGCGAAACAGCATGGAACGCGCAATAATTCCCGCATGCTGAGACGCCACATGCGTGAAAGCACGCGGGCCAAGCCCAACCGGATCAGCAATATCCCCCGCCACCCAAATGCGCCGATTACCTTCAGCCCGCAGCGCCAGATTGGTCGCAACCCCGCGCGCCGAACCAACCAGCCCCGCCGCCTCCAGGCCAAGCCCCTCAACCCGCGCGGCACGCCCCACCGCCACCAGCAAATGGCTCGCCCCCACCTGAGCACCATCAGCCAGCCGCGCCGTCAGGCCGCCAGGCGCCGGCGCAACCTCGGCCAGGCCAACACCCTCGCGCAGCTCCACCCCCTCGGCCAGCAGCGCCGCACGCAGCACCGCCACACACCCCTCATCCTCCCGCGCGGCAATCCGCGCCTGCTCCACCACCGTCACCCGCGCCCCAAGCCGCCGATGCGCCAAAGCCATCTCCAACCCGATCGGCCCACCCCCCAACACCAGCAAATGTTCAGGACAGGCAGGCAAATCAAAAATCGTCTCATGCGTCAGAAAAGGCACCTGCCCAAGCCCAGGGATCGCCGGCACCACCGCCTGCGACCCCGCAGCAATCACAGCGCGGCGAAACACCAAACGCCGCCCACCCACATCCAAACTATCCCGCCCGGTGAAATGCGCCGCCGCGCGCAACACCTCCACGCCCATGGCACGAAACCGCTCCTCAGAATCATGCGGGGCAATCGTGCCAATCGCACGCTTCACAGACGCCTGCACCAACGCCCAATCAATCACAGGCGGCGGCACCACCACACCGTAACGCGGGGCTCGCCTCGCCTCAGCCGCCAAATGCGCGACCGCCAGCAACGCCTTGGAAGGCACGCAACCGGTATTGAGGCAATCACCACCCATCTCACCACGCTCAATCAACGTCACCCGAAAGCCGAGCGCAGCCGAAATCGCAGCGACCGAAAGGCCGGCAGCACCGGCGCCGATGATGGCGATGTCTGTGTCTGGCACTGAAAAATTCCTCAAAAAACGGGGGCGCTGCCCCCGAGCCCCAGCCGGGGTAATAGTATCACCCCGGACCCCGCCAGAACTAAATCAATTCGAACTACGGCGGCGCCACCACGCGCCAAACAACGAAAGCAGCGCGAGGCCCAACAGAGGCAGAAGCACGCCAGGGGAAAAGATCACACCAAGGTCAGGCGATGCGCCAGACAGGAAAACCTCATCAAGGCCCGCACCAATACCGGCAAAAACCAAGGTGCCGGGAATAATCCCGAGAAAAGTCGCGGCCAGATAAGGGGTGAAAGCCATACCAAGCAAGGCCGGCGCCAAATTCAACAACCAAAACGGAAACACCGGCACCAGACGCAAACTCAACAAATAAAAGAACCCATCACGCGCCAAACCCGCCCGCAAAGGACCAAGCAACCCCTCCGCGCGCCCCGCCACCAAAGGCGCAAAAGCCGATCGCGCCAATAGGAAGAGAACCGCCGCCCCAATGGTCGCCCCCAGCACCGCCAAAAACGCGCCGATAAAGGCGCCAAACAATAACCCACCCGCCAAGGTCATCACCGCCCCACCAGGCAGGGAAAACGCCACCACGGCGATATAGGCCGCAACATACACCAAGGCCGCAAGCACCGGCCGCGCCGCCACCAAACCCGCCAAAGCCTCACGCTGCGTGGCCAGCGCATCCAAACTCAAATGCCGCTGCAAACCCAAGGCCCAAACCAGGCCAAGCACCACCACCACCGCCAAAGGCGCCACAAACCGGCGCCATGGTGCACTTGGCTTCAATGGCGTTCGTAGATCAATCGCGCGCGGATCGTACCGGGCAATTCGCGAAGCTCGGCTAGAATCTCCTCGGCCTCCTTCCGCGCCTCAGCACTGTCAATCACCAGATAGCCGATATTGCCCGCCGTCTGCAGAAACTGCGCCGAGATATTCAACCCGCGCCGCCCGAAAATCTCATTGATACGCGAAAGCATCCCAGGCGTATCCCGATGCGCATGAGTCCAACGGGCACCCGATGGCCGCGCCGGCAATTGCACCTGCGGGAAATTCACCGCGCCAAACGTCGCCGCAGTGTCGGAAAAATCAATCAACTTGCGCACCACTTCCTGGCCGATGCGCGACTGCGCTTCCCCGGTGCTGCCGCCGATATGCGGTGTCAAAATCGCATTCGGAAGTCCCTGCAAGGGGCAGACAAAGGCTTCCCCATTGCGGGATGGCTCCACGGGGAAAACATCCACGGCTGCGCCCAATACATGGCCATCCTTCATCGCACGCGCGAGGGCTTCCAGATCCACCACCGTGCCGCGCGCATTATTCACGAAAACAGCGCCGGGCTTCATGGCGCGAATCGCAGCTTCGCCGATCATGCCCATGGTCTCGGCAGTTTCGGGCACATGCACTGTCACGGCATCGGATTCAGCCAATAGGGCGTTCAGGCTTGGCATGGGCTGCGCATTGCCATGCGGCAGCTTGGTGGTGTGATCGAAATAGATCACCCGCATGCCGAAGGCTTCTGCCAGCACCGAAAGCTGCGCGCCGATATTGCCATAGCCGATGATGCCAAGCGTCTTGCCGCGCACTTCCCAGCTATTCGCCGCCGATTTGTCCCATTCCCCGCGATGCGCGGCATTGGATTTCGGAAACACACCGCGCATCATCATAATGATTTCGCCAAGCGTCAGTTCCGCAACCGACCGCGTATTGGAAAATGGCGCATTGAATACCGGAATGCCGCGCGCCGCCGCCGCTTCCAACGCCACCTGGTTGGTGCCGATGCAAAAGCAACCAATGGTGATCAGCCGATCCGCCGCCGCCAGCACTTCTTCCGTCACCTGGGTGCGAGACCTTATGCCCAGCACATGCACGCCCTTCAGCGCGCGCGCCAGCACAGGGCCATCCAGCGCCTTGGTTTCGCGTTTCACGGAACGATAGCCAGCATCGGCCAGCAGCTCGACAGCGCTATCGGAGATACCCTCAAGCAACAGGATCTTGATCTTGTCCTTGGGGAGGGAGAGGCGGGTGGGGCTCATGGGGGCCGGTTCCTGCGCCTCATTCGGCCCGGTTTCAAGGGTAAATCCGCCCCGCGCAGCTTTGCCCTTGCCGTAATCGCATCTTGCGACGCATTGTGGCGCTGCAACATAAGCCTTTTGCCTGGGATAGAAGATGGATTTCGCCGCCCTCTCCGAATGGGTCAACCTGGCCATACGCTGGCTGCACCTGATCACGGGCATCGCCTGGATCGGGGCGTCCTTCTATTTCATTTCATTGGACAATCAGCTTGACCCGCCGGCGGACAAGAACCCCCTCGTGCGGGGTGAGCAATGGGCGATCCATGGCGGGGGGTTTTATTACAAGCGCAAATACCTATTGGCGCCGGAAAAGATGCCGGAAAAGCTCCATTGGTTCAAATGGGAAGCCTATTGGACCTGGATCAGCGGCTTTGCGCTTTTTGTGCTGATCTATTGGGGTCAGGCTTCCAGCTACCTGATTGACCCTGCCGTGATGCCCATGACGCCTTGGCAGGCCATTGGCATCAGCGCGGCGATGCTGGTGGGTGGCTGGGTTGCCTATGATTTGGTGTGCCGATCCAAGCTTGGGGAGAATGAGGCGCTTTTGGGCGTGATCGGCGCGGTGGCGCTGGCGGTGGTCGCTTATGTCTCCTGCAAGATATTCTCGGGCCGCGGCGCCTTTTTGCAGGTGGGTGCCATGACCGGCACCATCATGGTCGCCAATGTCGCCATGGTGATCATCCCGGGCCAGCGCAAAATGGTGGCGGCGATGAGTGCCGGCGCCACGCCCGACCCGAAATATGGCCGTTGGGGCAAGCAGCGCAGTGTGCATAACACCTACCTGACGCTGCCGGTGATTTTCATCATGATCTCGCCCCATTACCCCATGACCTGGCAGCACCCGCTGAATTGGCTGATCCTGCTGGTGATTGGGCTGGCCGGCGCGCTGGTGCGGCAATTCTTCGTGCTGCGCCAACAGGGGCGGAACGCGCTTTGGCTGCCCGCAGGCGCGGTAGCAGCCATGGTCGCGGCGTTCTTCATCGTGCAATCCGGCAAGCAGGATTATGCCAGCGCCGAGGTGCCGACCTTCACGGAAGTTCAGTCCATCGTCGCTGCGCGCTGCGCGAGTTGCCACGCCGCGAAGCCGAGTTTTGAGGGCATTGCCGCCGCCCCCAAGGGCGTGATCATGGAAACCCCGGCACAAATCCGTCGCTGGGCGGCTTCCATGCGCCAGCAGGTGCAGACCGAAGCCATGCCCCCCGGCAATATGACCGAAATCACCGCCGAAGAACGCGCCAAGCTGATCGCCTGGGTCGCCGCCGGCGCGCCCTTGGATTGAAGGAAAACACCATGGCCCGCAGCGGACCCGGTTCCCTTTCGACGCATGTGCTGAATACGGCTGAGGGCATCCCCGCCGAGGGCATGGTGGTGGAGCTTTGGCGCATGGACCCCGCACCGGTTTTAGTGACCACGCGGCGCACCAATGCCGATGGCCGCACCGATGCCCCGATGATGGCCCAGGCGGATTTCATCCCGGGGCGCTATGAATTGCGCTTCGCGGTCGCGGCTTATTTCCGCGCCCGCGGCCAAGGGGCGGAGCTGCCCTATTTGGATGTGGTGACCCTCGCGGTCGGGCTTTCGGCGGATCAGGGACACTATCATGTGCCGCTGCTTTGTTCGCCCTGGAGTTACGCTACCTATCGGGGGTCTTGATCACGTGGCTATGGGGACCGAACCCTGGCTAGCAACGCCCCCCTTTAGAAGGCTGGACTAATCGAATTTCTTCCCAGCACCCTATCTTGTCAGCCGCGCAGGATCATGGCAAAGACCGGTCTCCAAACGCTAAGCGGGCGTAGCTCAGGGGTAGAGCACAACCTTGCCAAGGTTGGGGTCGAGGGTTCGAATCCCTTCGCCCGCTCCAGTCGCCACCTAGCCGAACCGGGTTAGCGCCCCAGGTGACCACCTAAACCCCCTTGAAAACAACGCTTTTTCTGGCGACCATGAGGGTGCTCAAGCGGAATGTTTCGGCGTTTTTTCTCCGAACCGGCGAATTCTCTCCAAAGCTTGAGGGTAGGCTGATTTTTCCGACAAGGTTTAACGCGTTGATCTAAAATGGTTTTGGGCATGCTGCGGTGCAGCGTGATTGGGAAATAGACTGGTGGGGCGGTGGGGGCTGAAATCTGAAAAAGGGGCTAAACCCCGAGGGTTCGGAGGTCTCTTTGCCAAGCGTTCCCCTTATCAGGCGGCCTCGGTGCCGCTTGGGTAATCCCGCATTGGCTTCTAACTCTCGGCTTTAAAAGGGCAGTCTTAGTCAACTCGCGACGACCAAATCGTGATCGTACCGCTCTGGTTCAACATGGATTGCCCAAAAACGATATAGGACAAACGACCAAAAGGACCTACCCGCGGGAAGCGTTTTGAGGGAACCGAAAAAAAGCTTATGCCATGGAACGTAAAAAACCTAGATCGGCGCGCCTTCAGTATGATCACGCAGTCCGTCGCACCGAACCGCTTGGCTAAATCATAACCGATATTCCGCGCCCTGTCGGCCCACGAACGCGCGTCAAGCGTTGGCTCCCTGGTCATGTGCACGCCAACAACAAAGACGCGATCGGTGACCTCCAGCACCCGCAATTGCTGGCGATTGCGCCGAAGCATTTGCCAGTCGCTGCCTGCCGCGCGGTGGTGAACAGACTGATCAAAAGCCGCCTGCTGATTAAGGTGGCTGCGCCGCGCGATCAATTGGCGATGGTGTGGCGCAAGGATGGGGATGGCACGCCGATCCTGATCCAGGTGACGGATGCCCTCCGCGCATTCTTTCCGGGTCCGGCTGAAAGCACTTGACCACTTTAGACCCGACTCAAACCGCTCTAGTGAGGCTTGAGGATTGCTGAAACGAAAACGTCATTCCATTGTCACCCTGATGAAATGCCCTTCGCCTATCGAAAAAATATATCACGGGAAGGGTATCGACATGAACCGCTTTGGTCGCCGGTCGCTGATTTTGGCCACATCCGCCTTCGCCACGCTGTCTGCGCCGGCAATTCATGCCCAATCGCGCGGCACATTGCGTGTGGGCCTTGGCCCGCAGCAGCCCACCCAGGCTGATACACGCCGCGTGTGGGAGCCTCTCTATCGCTTGGTCGCCGAGCGTCTGGGTTTAAGCCTCACGCTTAATGTCGCCAATGACTGGGCCGGTATTTCTGTAGCGTTACAAAATGAGCAGATTGATATCGCGCAGATGGGCCCTTGGGGTTACATCCTGGCCCATGTTAATGGTGGCAGCCGTATCGTGAATACGATGCTGGTCAATGGTATTCCGACATACAAGGCCATCATCGTGGGCCGACCTGGCTTGAGCATTGCGCGTTTCCCTGAGGAAGCTCGCGGTCTATCCATGCAGATGCTGGATCGGGGGTCGACTTCGGGCTGGCTGGTGCCCACGCATTTCCTGCGCAGCAAGGGCATTGATCCGCAGAGCTTTTTCAGCCGCTACGCCGAAGGCGCCTCCGCAGCCGCCGCGCAAATGGCGACGATCAACGGTCAGGTTGATCTGGCCACTGGCTGGGATACGCATCGCAATACGATGATCCGCAATGGGACGATCAACGCGACATCCAATCAAATCATTTGGGAATCCGAACCGCTCCCCAATGAATGTGTTGTTGTGCGGCGTGGCATGGAAGACGGAATGGCGCGCCGTATCGGCGAACTTTTTGCTGGCCTGACGCAGGCCGAATTGGAATCGCTGCCATGGCCCTATACTGGCTTTGTGCCGGCCACGCATGAGCCCTATCGGGGGCTTGAGCAGATGGGCCGCGACCTTGGCGTGCTCCGCGCAGCCTGAGGCGTGTCCGACTTTCCACGCAGGCTGCCGGACGGAAGTTACGTAGAAGAACCGTTTCGCCCTTTTTCTGCCGCGAATATCGCGCGTGCCTGCGTGGCTATTTTGCTCCTGGGTTTCCTGGCGCTTTGTATCCGGCTTGCTCAGGTGGACCCAGAAGCGCTGATCAATGGGTTACCACGCTTGTTCAACTGGGCAGCTAAAGCCTGGCCGCCCCTGCTCATTGATCTTGATGCCTTTGCGCTCCGCGGCCTTGAAACAGTCGCCATCGCTACAGTAGGCACGGTGGTAGCCACATTGCTGGCCTTTCCTCTCTCGGTCTTCATTGCGCGTAATGTCACGCCTTCGCCCGCACTCTCTCTTCCGGTACGCTGGGTAGTTAATGCATTTCGTGGAATTGATACTGTTGTTTTCGCGTTGCTGTTTGTTGCTGCCGTAGGCCTTGGGCCTTTCGCTGGCGTGCTGGGAATGATTGTGCATTCCATGGGTGTCATCGCAAAGCTCAATGCTGAGGCGATTGAAACCCTGCCCTCTGCGCCACTGGAGGCAGCAGCACTTTCAGGAGCAAATCGGACCAAGATCGTAACTTATGCAATGCTACCGGCTGTTCTGCCGAATCTGGCTTCCGTCTCGCTCTATGTTTGGGAAGCAAATGTACGCACCTCTACTATCCTCGGTATTGTGGGTGCGGGCGGCATCGGCATTGAAATCAAGGCAGCGATTGACCTTCTGGATTTCCCTAAGCTTTTTACGCTTTCCGTGATTGTGCTTATCATGGTGACGGCGATTGACCAATTTTCTGCATGGCTTCGGCGTCGGTTGGTCTAATCGAAAATGCATTCACTTGTGATCGAGACCGTGACCAAGCGTTACGGCACTACACTGGCACTTGATGACGTATCTTTCGTTGTGGATCCTGGTGAATTTGTGGCTTTGCTTGGTCCATCAGGGGCCGGAAAATCCACATTGTTCCGCTGTGTCACGCGTCTAGTGGCGCCAGATACAGGCGTAGTTCGGGTGCTGGGGCGTGATATGTCTGCCCTTGGTGGGCAGGAATTGCGTCTGGCCAGACGTGACGTAGGTCTGATTTTTCAGCAATTCAACCTGATTGGTCGGCTTTCGGCCATGGATAACGTGCTGGCTGGTCGCATGGGGCATGCGTCAACTTTGCGGGTAATGCTTAGGCAATTTACCCGCGCTGACCGGCAATTGGCCCTAGCCGCCTTGGATCGCGTTGGATTGCTCGAACGTGCTGGTCAGCGCGCGGATTCGCTTGTCCGTCGTCAAATGATTTGAGAGCAATTGGCGTGCTGTGTAACGGAGTATCTGGCCCATCAGTGGGTTAGGTTAAGCTGCGTTTTGTTGATGCATCAAG
>JBIJAH010000007.1:0-134937 GCA_044345845.1 Roseomonas sp. | reverse complement strand
AGCCTTCATCCATCGCGATCGGCGCAATCAATTCCACATCCATCGAGACATTGTCACCCGGCATCACCATCTCCACACCTTCCGGCAGAGACACAACGCCAGTCACATCCGTCGTACGGAAATAGAACTGCGGACGATAATTCGTGAAGAACGGCGTGTGACGGCCACCCTCTTCCTTCGTCAGCACATAGGCTTCCGCCTTAAACTTCGTGTGCGGCGTGATGGAGCCCGGCGCCGCCAGAACCTGGCCGCGTTCCACATCTTCACGCTTCGTACCACGCAGCAGCGCGCCAATATTGTCGCCCGCCTGGCCCTGATCCAGCAGCTTGCGGAACATTTCAACGCCGGTCACCGTCGTCTTCACCGTGTCCTTCAGACCAATGATTTCAACTTCTTCACCTACGCGCACAATCCCGCGTTCCACACGACCAGTCACCACCGTGCCGCGACCAGAGATCGAGAATACGTCTTCGATCGGCATCAGGAAGGGGCGATCAATCGGGCGCTCAGGCTGCGGAATATACGCATCCACCGCTTCCATCAGCTTCAGGATCGCCTGCTCACCCTTCTCAGGATCGCGGTCTTCCAAAGCGCAGAGCGCGGAACCATGGATGATGGGGATGTCATCGCCCGGGAATTGGTAGCTGCTCAGCAGCTCACGCACCTCCATCTCAACGAGTTCAAGCAGATCAGGATCCGCCATATCAACCTTGTTGAGGAACACGACCAGCGCCGGCACGCCAACCTGGCGGGCGAGCAGAATGTGTTCGCGCGTCTGCGGCATCGGGCCGTCAGCGGCGGACACAACCAGGATCGCGCCGTCCATCTGCGCCGCACCCGTGATCATGTTCTTCACGTAGTCGGCGTGGCCGGGGCAATCCACATGCGCGTAGTGACGGTTGGCGGTTTCATATTCCACATGCGCCGTGGAAATCGTGATGCCGCGTGCGCGTTCTTCCGGCGCCTTATCAATCTGATCATAGGCAGTGAAGGTCGCCCCACCAGCCTTCGCCAGGATCTTGGTAATCGCCGCCGTCAGCGACGTCTTGCCATGGTCCACATGCCCGATCGTCCCGATGTTGCAATGCGGCTTGTTCCGCTCAAATTTTGCCTTGGCCATGTTCGTGATTCCAGATCGGGGGTTGCTTACCAGCGGTAGTGGCTGAAGGCCTTGTTGGCTTCAGCCATCCGGTGCGTATCTTCGCGCTTCTTCACGGCGGAGCCGCGATTATTCGCCGCGTCCATCAGCTCAGCCGACAGACGCTCTTCCATAGTGTTCTCGCCACGCTTGCGCGCGCTTTCGATCAGCCAGCGGATCGCCAGAGCCTGGCGGCGTTCCGTGCGAACCTCGACGGGAACCTGATAGGTGGCACCACCAACGCGGCGGCTGCGCACTTCTACGGCGGGCTTCACATTGTCCATCGCTTCGTGAAAAACGCGCAGCGGGTCGCTGTTAGGCCCACCCTTCTTCTTCAGCGTATCCATCGCCGCATAGACAATGGATTCGGCAACGCTTTTTTTTCCGTCATACATGAGAACGTTCATGAAACGGCTGAGAACGATATCGCCGAATTTCGGATCCGGCAGAACCTCGCGCTTTTCAGCGCGGTGACGACGCGACATGGTTCAGATCCTCACTTCGGACGCTTCGCGCCGTAGAGCGAACGGCGCTTGCGGCGCTTGGCAATGCCCTGGGTGTCCAGCACGCCGCGCAGAATGTGGTAGCGAACACCCGGAAGGTCCTTCACGCGGCCACCGCGGATCAGCACCACTGAGTGTTCTTGCAGATTGTGACCTTCGCCAGGAATGTAGCTCACGACTTCGAAGCCATTGGTCAGACGCACCTTCGCGACCTTACGGAGCGCGGAGTTCGGCTTCTTCGGCGTGGTCGTGTAGACGCGCGTGCAGACACCGCGCTTCTGCGGGCTGCCTTTCAGGGCCGGAACCTTGTTCCGGGCTGGCTTCGTCTCACGCCCCTGGGCGATGAGTTGGTTGATCGTCGGCATGACGCCCCTTCGTAACCATCCAAATGACCTTCCACTCCGCCAAAAGGTAGAGCCCGGCACGGCGCGAGAAATCGCGCCCTCCGGGCTTCCAATCGGCTGCCGGCCTCAGCCCCTCAAACAAAGGGGCGGCGCCGGCGGCGCAGCTTTGGGTCCAAAATCGGCGAGCCCCAAATGGGGAAACGCGCGAGGAGCGGCCTTTTACGTCCCGCCCCAGTTCAAGTCAAGCGCCGTTCACCATCTGGAAGTGGATAATTCCACCTGTTTCCACAGGGAAATTCACCCCATCCAACGCTACGGCCCAAACCCATCCTTATTCGGCTGCCTTGGGTTCTGGCAAAGCCGGGGAAGCAGCCGCCAGGCGGCCACGATCCCGCTGCGCGGCCAGCGCCCGCAGGCGGTTCATCACGGAACCCGTCCCAGCCGGGATCAAGCGCCCGACAATAACGTTTTCCTTGAGGCCAGCCAGGTAATCCACCTTGCCTGCCGTGGCCGCTTCCGTCAGCACCCGAGTCGTTTCCTGGAAGGACGCGGCTGAGATGAAGGACCCGGTCTGCAGCGACGCCTTGGTGATGCCTTGCAGCACCGGTTCGGCCACCGCCGGGCGTTCCTTGGCAGCGATCCGCTTCTCATTCTCGATTTCGAACTCGATTCGGTCCACCTGTTCGCCAATCAGATAGGTGGTGTCGCCCGGATCGGTGACCTCAACCTTCTGGAGCATTTGGCGGACGATCACTTCAATATGCTTGTCGTTGATCTTCACGCCCTGAAGCCGATAGACCTCCTGAATCTGGTCCACCAGGTAATCGGCCAGGTTTTCAACGCCCAGCACCCGCAGAATATCATGCGGCACGCGGGGGCCATCCACCAGCGGATCACCACGCTTCACATAGTCGCCTTCCTGGACAGAGACGTGCTTGCCCTTGGGCACCAGGTATTCGCGCGGCACAGGCGGTTCATCACCCACCTGTTCCGGCACCACCAGGATGCGGCGCTTCGCCTTGTAGTCCTTGCCGAATTCCACGCGGCCATCAATTTCGCTGATGATCGCATGATCCTTCGGCCGGCGCGCTTCGAACAATTCGGCTACTCGCGGCAGACCACCCGTAATGTCGCGCGTCTTGGAGCTTTCACGCGGCAGGCGCGCCAGCACGTCACCGGCGGCAACGACGGCATTGTTTTCCACCGAGAGAATCGTACCCGGCGTCAGGAAGTAGATCGCTTCCGTGCCGTTTTCGCGCTTCACCACATTCCCGGCCTCATCCCGCAGGATAAGACGTGGGCGGAGATCAGCGGCCTTGCCGGGCGCCTTGTATTCCACGACTTCGCGGAATGACAGGCCCGTCACTTCGTCCACGCGATCAACCTGCGTTACATTTTCAATCAGGTCGGCGCATTCAACGCGGCCATTGCGTTCCGTGATGATCGGTAGCGTGAAGGGGTCCCATTCGGCCAGCTTCTGGCCGCGCGTGACCTGCACGCCATCTTCGGCGATCAGGCGCGCACCATAAGGCACACGTTGGCGAGACCGTTCACGCCCCTGCGCGTCATACAGCGCGATTTCGCAATTACGGCTCATCACAATCGGCTGGTTCTGGCTATTCGCCACCACCACGCGGTTGAGAATTTTGATGCTGCCTTCAGATGCGGCTTCCACCGCACTTTGTTCCGCACCACGCTGCGCCGCGCCACCGATGTGGAAGGTGCGCATCGTCAGCTGCGTACCTGGCTCACCGATGGATTGCGCGGCGATCACGCCAACCGCCTCACCGATATTCACCGGCGTACCGCGGGCCAAGTCACGGCCATAGCAAAAGCCGCATACGCCCTGGCGCGCATCGCAGGTCAGCACGGAACGGATCTTCACCTGCTCCACGCCGGAAGTTTCGATGCGCTCGGCCTGCACTTCATCAATCAGGTTGTTGCGCGCGACAATGATCTCACCCGTTTCCGGATCGAACACATCTTCCTGCGCGGTTCGGCCCAGAATACGCTCGGATAGTGAGGACACCACTTCCGCACCATCCATCGCCGCACGAACGGAAAGCCCACGTTCCGTGCCGCAATCGGGCTCAACAATGATACAATCCTGCGCCACATCCACCAGACGCCGCGTCAGATAGCCTGAATTGGCGGTCTTGAGCGCGGTATCGGCCAAGCCTTTGCGGGCACCGTGGGTGGAGTTGAAGTACTCCAGCACCGAAAGCCCTTCCTTGAAGTTGGCGATGATGGGCTGTTCGATGATTTCACCGGAAGGCTTCGCCATCAACCCGCGCATCCCGGCAAGCTGGCGCATCTGCGCGGGCGATCCGCGCGCACCGGAATGGCTCATCATCCAAACGCTATTGGTCGGCTTGCCGACTTCCTGACGCTGAATTTCCTTCATCATCGCGCCGGCCACTTCATCCGTGCAGCGCGACCAGGCATCAACCACCTTGTTGTAGCGTTCGCCGGCGGTGATCAGACCATCGAGATATTGCTGTTCGAATTCCTTGATCTCGGTCTTGGTGCGTTCGATCATGCCCTTCTTGTCGTCGGGCACCACCATGTCGTTCTTGCCGAAAGAAATCCCGGCGCGCGCCGCGTGACGGAAACCAAGCCCCATCAGACGGTCGGCGAAGATCACACTCTCCTTCTGGCCGCAATGGCGATACACGGCATCCATCACGTCAGAAATATTTTTCTTCGTGAGCTGCCGATTGACCAGCGAATAAGGCAATTGTGGATGGCTGGGCAGCAAATCCGCAATCATCATGCGCCCGGGCGTGGTCAGCACCGTCGCCGGGCCACCATTTTCAACGCCAATATCAACCTTCGCATGCACCGCCGAATGCGGCGCGATCAGGCCATTCGCCAGTGCCTGTTCAATTTCACGCTGGCCACGGAAAATCTGCGGGCGGAATTTCAGCGCCTCAATTTCTTCCGGCGTCAGGTTCTGGCCACCCTTGGCGCCGGCGCTATGCACCAATGCCCGCACTTCTTCCACGCGTTTTTGCGCCACGCGGAATTCCGGCGTCTCCAGGCTCAGGTAATAAAGGCCCAACACAATATCCTGGCTCGGCACGATGATGGGCTTGCCATTCGCCGGGCTCAGGATGTTGTTGGTGGACATCATCAAGACGCGCGCTTCCAACTGCGCTTCCAGGCTGAGCGGCACATGCACCGCCATCTGGTCACCGTCGAAATCCGCATTAAAGGCGGTGCAGACCAGCGGGTGAAGCTGAATCGCCTTGCCTTCAATCAACACCGGCTCAAACGCCTGAATGCCCAGGCGGTGCAAAGTTGGCGCGCGGTTCAGCAGCACCGGGTGTTCGCGGATGACTTCTTCCAGAATATCCCAAACTTCGGGGCGTTCCTTTTCCACCATCCGCTTCGCGGCCTTGATGGTGGTGGCGTGACCGTATTTTTCGAGCTTCGAATAGATGAAGGGCTTGAACAGTTCCAACGCCATCTTCTTCGGCAGGCCGCATTGATGGAGCTTCAATTCCGGCCCCACCACAATCACCGAACGGCCAGAGTAATCCACGCGCTTGCCGAGCAAGTTCTGGCGGAAACGCCCCTGCTTGCCCTTCAGCATATCGGAAAGCGACTTCAACGGGCGCTTATTCGCCCCCGTAATGGCGCGTCCACGCCGACCATTGTCGAACAGCGCATCCACCGATTCCTGCAGCATGCGCTTTTCATTGCGCACGATGATATCCGGCGCGCGCAATTCGATCAGCCGCTTCAGGCGGTTATTGCGGTTGATGACGCGGCGATAGAGATCATTCAAATCGGACGTCGCAAAACGCCCACCATCCAGCGGCACCAACGGGCGGAGTTCCGGCGGGATGACCGGCACCACATCCAGGATCATCCATTGCGGATGCGCGCCCGATTCGCCAAAGGCTTCCATCAGCTTCAGCCGCTTCACCAGCTTCTTGCGCTTGGCTTCCGATGTCGCGTCCTTCAAATCCGCGCGCAGCGTCACGGCTTCCTTCTGAAGCTCAATCCCGCCCAACATCTGCTTCACGGCTTCCGCGCCGATGCCGACGCTGAAGGAATCCTCACCGAATTCATCCAGCTTCGCCTGATACTGATCTTCGTTCAGCAGCTGACGCAGCTTGAGGTCCGTGAGGCCGGGTTCCAGCACCACATAGCTTTCGAAGTACAAAACCTTCTCCAGCTCCTTCAGCGACATATCCACCATCAGCCCAACGCGGGACGGCAGAGACTTCAGGAACCAGATATGCGCGACGGGGCTGGCCAATTCGATATGGCCCATACGCTCGCGGCGCACCTTCGCCAGCGTCACTTCCACGCCGCATTTTTCGCAAATGATGCCGCGGAACTTCATCCGCTTATACTTGCCGCAAAGGCACTCATAATCCTTGATCGGACCAAAGATGCGCGCGCAGAAAAGCCCATCCCGCTCCGGCTTGAAGGTGCGGTAATTGATGGTTTCCGGCTTCTTGATCTCGCCATAGGACCAGGAGCGGATCTGCTCCGGGCTCGCCATGGTGATCTTGATCTGGTCAAAAGTGACGGCCTGACCCGTCTGACCCAGGATTTTCATAAGCTCGTTCATGCGGCCAACCTCTTGAGCGGGGCCGCCGCCACGAAGGCTTCGTGGCGGCTGAGCGGTGAGAGAATAAGACTAAGCTGATTCATCAGACCGGGCGGTTTTCCAGGTCAACATTGAGACCTAGCGATTTCAGTTCCTTCACCAACACGTTGAAGGATTCCGGAATACCAGCCTCAAAACTGTCCTGATCGCGCACGATGGCTTCATAGACCTTGGTGCGGCCCGAAACATCGTCCGACTTAACGGTGAGCATTTCTTGCAGCGTATAGGCAGCGCCATAGGCTTCCAGTGCCCAGACTTCCATTTCGCCGAAGCGCTGACCACCGAACTGCGCCTTACCACCCAGCGGCTGCTGGGTGACCAGGCTGTAAGGCCCGATGGAACGCGCGTGGATCTTGTCATCCACCAGGTGATGCAGCTTCAGCATATAGATGTAGCCAACCGTCACCTTGCGTTCGAAACGCTCGCCCGAACGGCCATCATGCAGCCAAACCTGGCCCGAGGTATCAAGCCCGGCCTTGTCCAGCATGCCTTCAATATCGGCCATGCGTGCGCCATCAAACACCGGCGTCGCAATCGGGATGCCCTTCTTCAGGTTCTCGCAAAGCTCCACCAGCTGATCATCAGCCATCGGCGCGATATCGCGATCGAAGACTTCGTCGCCATAGATATCCTTGAGCTTGGCTTCCAATTCACTGCGGCGCGCGCTGCGATGGCGATATTCATCCACCAATTCACCGACCTGACGGCCCAGATTGGCACATGCCCACCCCAGATGGGTTTCCAGAATCTGCCCCACATTCATGCGCGAAGGCACACCAAGCGGGTTCAGCACCAGATCAACCGAAGTGCCATCTTCCAGGAAGGGCATATCTTCAACCGGTACAACGCGGCTGACCACACCCTTATTTCCGTGGCGCCCGGCCATCTTGTCACCCGGCTGAAGCTTGCGCTTCACAGCGATGAAGACTTTTACCATCTTCATGACACCCGGCGGCAACTCATCACCGCGCTGGACTTTCTCGACCTTGCTCTCAAAGCGCTTTTGCAGCTTTTCAATCGCGGCATCGAATTCGCGCTTCATGGCTTCAATTTCGGCCATCGCTGCATCGTCCGCGACCGAAATCTGGCGCCATGTCGCCTTGGCGAATTCATCCAGCACTTCATCGTTGATCACCGTGCCGGACTTGATAGGCTTGAAGCCGCCGGTGGCCTTGCGGTTCAGCAGGCGTTCACGCAGACGCGAATAGAAGGAACGCTCCTGGATCGCCTTTTCATCATCGCGGTCCTTGGCAAGGCGTTCAATCTCAGCGCGCTCAATCGCCATCGCGCGCTCATCCTTGTCAATGCCGCGGCGGGAGAAGACGCGTACATCCACAACGGTACCAGCAACACCCGGCGGCAGCTTCAGCGATGTGTCACGCACATCGGAAGCCTTTTCACCGAAAATCGCACGCAGCAGCTTTTCTTCCGGCGTCATCGGGCTTTCGCCCTTCGGCGTCACCTTGCCGACCAGAATGTCGCCCGGATTCACCTCGGCACCGATATAGACAATGCCGGCTTCGTCCAGGTTGCGCAGCGCTTCTTCGCCCACATTCGGAATGTCGCGGGTGATTTCTTCCTGGCCAAGCTTCGTGTCGCGCGCCATCACCTCAAATTCTTCGATATGGATCGAGGTGAACACATCATCACGCGCGATGCGTTCGCTGATCAGGATCGAATCTTCGAAGTTATAGCCATTCCAGGGCATGAAGGCGCAAAGCACATTGCGCCCGAGCGCCAATTCGCCAAGCTCAGTCGAAGGACCATCGGCGATGATATCGCCCACCTTCACCGCATCACCAACCCTCACAAGTGGGCGCTGGTTGATGCAGGTTGATTGGTTGGACCGCATGTATTTGCGGAGCCGATAGATATCAACGCCGCTGGTCGAACCATCGGAGGAGGTCGCGCGCACCACAATGCGCGCGCCGTCAATTGAATCCACCACGCCGTCACGACGCGCCACAATGGTGGCCCCAGAATCCCGCGCAACCGCGGCTTCCATGCCAGTGCCAACCAGCGGCGCATCAGCGCGGATCAGCGGCACCGCCTGACGCTGCATGTTTGAACCCATCAAAGCGCGGTTCGCGTCATCGTTTTCAAGGAAGGGGATCAGCGCCGCCGCAACCGAAACAAGCTGCTTCGGTGAGACGTCAATCGCCGTCACTTCTTCCGGCTTCACCAGACGGAAATCGCCGCCTTGGCGGACCGAAACCAATTCATCTTTAAAGCGGCCATCGCCATCCACATTGGCATCCGCTTGCGCCACAATCAGACGCTCTTCTTCCATCGCGGACAGATAGCGGGAATCGCCCACAATCTGCCCATCCTTCACCAGGCGATACGGCGTTTCGATGAAGCCGTATTTATTCACCTTGGCGAAGGTCGCGAGGGAATTGATCAGGCCGATATTCGGGCCTTCCGGCGTTTCAATCGGGCAGATGCGCCCGTAATGCGTCGGATGCACATCGCGCACTTCAAAGCCCGCGCGTTCACGCGTCAGACCGCCCGGGCCAAGCGCCGAAAGGCGGCGCTTATGCGTCACTTCTGACAGCGGGTTGGTTTGGTCCATGAACTGCGACAGCTGCGAGGAGCCGAAGAATTCCCGCACCGCCGCTGCCGCTGGCTTCGCATTGATCAGGTCATGCGGCATGACGGTGTCAATATCCACCGACCCCATGCGTTCCTTGATTGCGCGTTCCATGCGCAGCAAACCAACGCGATATTGATTTTCCATCAACTCACCAACCGACCGCACGCGGCGATTGCCGAGGTTATCAATATCGTCAATCTGCCCGCGCCCATCCTTCAGGTCGAGCAATACGCGCAGCGTCGCAACAATATCCTGCTTGCGCAGGATGCGCACATAATCCGGCACTTCTTCCAGTGAAAAGCCAAGGCGCATATTCATCTTCACGCGCCCGACCGTGGAAAGATCATAGCGTTCCATGTCGAAGAACAGGCCACGGAACAGCGCTTCAGCCGTCTCGGGCGTCGGCGGTTCACCCGGACGCATGACGCGATAGATATCCATCAGCGCTTCGTCGCGATTGGAATTCTTGTCCACCGCAAGCGTATTGCGCATCCAGGGGCCGACAGCCTGATCAATGCCCAGCGTCGGCAGGCGATTGAGCCCGATTTCCTCGATCAGGTTCAGCTTCGGCTCGGTCAATTCCTCACCAGCTTCGGCCCAGATTTCGCCGGTTTCCGTATTCACCAGATCTTCCGCGACAAAGCGGCCGAGCAATTCAGCGCGGCTCACCAGCACTTCTGTCGTACCCGCCTCGGCGATCTTGCGCGCCAAGCGCGGCGTCAGCTTCGCGTCCTTTTCGGCCACTACTTCACCGGTACGCGCATCCACCAGCGCTTCCGCCAGCTTCACACCACGGAAGGAATCTGGGTCAAAAGTGCGCGACCAGCCCTTGGGGCCGCGCGCAAACACCACCTGGCCATAGAAGGAATTCAGAATTTCCTCGGCATCCATGCCGCGGATTTCATGCAGTTCCATCTGCCCGCCACGCTCGGCACGCTGCATTTCAGTGGCCGCGCTATCCAGCGCGTAAAGCAGCGTCGTGACCGGCAACTTGCGCTTGCGGTCAATGCGGACATAGCAAATATCCTTGGCATCGAATTCGAAATCGAGCCAGGAACCGCGATAAGGAATGACGCGCGCGGCGAACAGATACTTGCCGCTGGAATGCGTCTTGCCACGGTCATGATCGAAAAACACGCCCGGGCTGCGATGCATTTGCGAGACAATGACACGTTCCGTGCCATTGATGATGAAGGTGCCGTTGTCGGTCATGAGCGGCATATCGCCCATGTAGACATCCTGTTCCTTGATGTCGCGCACCGAACGGCTGCCGGTTTCCTCATCCACATCCCACACGATCAGGCGCAGCCGCACCTTGAGCGGCGCGGCATAGGTCAGCCCGCGCTGGATGCATTCCTCGACATCATATTTCGGCTCTTCGAGTTCGTATTGGACGAACTCCAGGCGGCCACGCCCGGCGAAATCATCAATCGGAAAGACCGAACGGAACACCTCCTGCAAACCAGTGACGGTACGCGAATCCGGGGTCACTTCCATTTGCAGGAAGCTTTCATAGGATGCGCGCTGCACATCAATAAGGTTCGGCATCGGCGCCACTTCTGGCAAACGCCCGAAGCTCTTGCGGATCCGCTTACGCCCGGTGAAAGACTGGGTGATCGCGTTCATGCCTGTCCTGCTCTTCTCTATCTGTCCTGCCGGCCTACCCTGCCGGCGCGGGTTATCCGCTGAACGCCCCACCGGTCCGGGACCGGAGAAACGCGGGAACGGGCGGAACCCAACCCCTTTTCAGGGAGGTTCCACCCGCGCCCAACTTTTTTCGTCCGGCCCCGGCAGCGGATGCCCAGGGCCGGCCCGAAGTCTTACTTCACTTCGACCGTGGCGCCGTTTTCTTCCAGCACCTTCTTGATCTTGTCGGCTTCGTCCTTTGATACGCCTTCCTTCACAGTCTTCGGCGCGCCTTCCACCAGGTCCTTCGCTTCCTTCAGGCCAAGGCCGGTGATGGTGCGAATTTCCTTGATGACATTGATCTTCTTGTCGCCACCGGCGGCCAGAATGACCGTGAATTCCGTCTGAGCTTCAGCAGCCGGGGCAGCGGCAGCAGCCGGCGCAGCGGCCACGGCCACTGGCGCGGCGGCGGAAACGCCCCACTTTTCTTCCAGCATCTTGGAAAGCTCGGCAGCTTCCAGAACGGTCAGGGCGGACAGCTCGTCCACCAGCTTCGCGAGATCAGCCATGTCTTTGTACTCCTTGATCTAGTATCTTGGTTTGGTTCTTGCAACTCCCCCGGGGCCGCATGCCACGGGGGACAAAACATCCGGGCCTCAGGCCGCGTCCTTCTTGGCGTATGCCGCCAACACTCGCGCCACCTGCCCACCAGGGGCCTGAAGTACGCCCGCAATCCGCGTTGCCGGGGTCTGGATAAGACCCAGCAGCTGCGCGCGCAGCGTCTCCAGGGACGGCAGCTCGGCCAGAGCCTTCACGCCATCGGCGCTCAGCATCTGGGTTCCAAGAGCACCGCCCAGGACAACAAACTTATCGTTTGTCTTGGCGAACTCCACGGCAGTTTTCGCGACAGCCACCGGGTCCACGGACCACGCAAGCGCGGTCGGACCCTTCAGCAATGGCGAGATGCCTTGGAAGCGGGTGCCTTCGAGGGCGCGGGTGGCCAGGCGGTTCTTCGCGACCTTATACGAAGCCCCAGCCGCGCGCATCTTACGCCTGAGTTCACTCACAGCCGTGACAGTCAGCCCGTCATTGCGGGCAACCAGCACGAAGGAGGTCTCGGCGAAGATCGTGGCGAGGGATTCGACGAATTCGCGCTTCTCCGATCTTTCCACTCTACGTCTCCGTCGGTGACTGGGGCCTTTTGGAAGGGCTCCAGCCGGGTTCACTCGGGGGCGGGCGCCGGTATGGCACCAACCCCGGTTCGCCTGTCAGTCCGGAACGCCAAACCAAGCCAAACCAGGGACTTACCCTGGGAGGTCTCTGCTTGGGCACCCCGCCTATCCCCTGCGAGCCCGAGGGCCCTTTACTGTCCCGAAGGACAACAGGAGGTCTCCGACAGGTTCGGGAATGGCCGAAGGCCATCCCCTGCCCGCTTGGCCCCATAAGGACCAAGCGAATTCAGTGCACGGCCAAGGGCCGCGCCAAAACCTTAATTGGCCGAAGCCGAAAGGCTGGTCACATCCACCTTCACGCCGGGGCCCATGGTGGAGGAAACCGCCACCTTCTTCACATAGGTCCCCTTGGCACCGGTCGGGCGCGCGCGCTGGATCGCTTCCACGAAGGCGCGGGCATTTTCAACCAGCTGCGCCTCAGCGAAGGAAGCCTTGCCGATCCCGGCATGCACAATCCCGGCCTTCTCAGCGCGGAATTCCACCTGACCAGCCTTGGCCGCGGTCACCGCACCCTTCACATCCATGGTCACGGTGCCAAGCTTCGGGTTCGGCATCAGGCCACGGGGGCCGAGCACCTTACCAAGCCGGCCCACCAGGCCCATCATGTCAGGCGTCGCGATGCAGCGATCAAACTCGATCTTACCTTCCTGCACCATGGCAGCCAGGTCATCCGCACCCACCACGTCAGCGCCGGCGGCCTTGGCTTCATCAGCCTTGGCGCCACGGGCAAAGACGCCGATGCGCACGGTCTTGCCCGTGCCATGCGGCAGGCCCACAACGCCGCGCACCATCTGGTCTGCATGGCGGGGGTCAATGCCAAGGTTCATCGAAATTTCAATGGTTTCGTCGAATTTCGCCTTGGCTGCGCCGCGGGCGAGCTTCACAGCCTCATCCAAAGCATAGGTCTTTTCGCGGTCAAAACCCGTATAGGCGGCCTTCAGGCGCTTACCTTGCTGTGCCATGATCTTAGCCCTCCACCACGGTCAGGCCCATGGCACGGGCGGAACCCGCAAGCATGCGCACGGCAGCGTCAACGTCATTGGCGTTCATGTGCTGCATCTTCACCTTGGCGATTTCCACCAGCTGAGACTTGGTCACGCGCCCGATCGGCGCGGCCTTGCCCGGCGCGGTTGAGCCCTTGTCGAGCTTCGCGGCCTTCAGCAGAAAATAGGTATTGGGGGGCGTCTTGGTGATGAAGGAAAAGGTGCGGTCCGAATACGCCGTGATGACCACGGGCGTCGGTGTGCCCGGTTCCATCTGCTGCGTCGCCGCATTGAATTCCTTCACGAATTGCATGATATTCAGGCCACGCTGACCAAGCGCGGGCCCGACGGGCGGCGAAGGGTTCGCCTTGCCGGCCGGGATCTGCAGCTTGATATAGCCTGCGATCTTCTTAGCCACTGTCTAATCCTCTCTCATAAAACCGAGAGGCCCGCGGTGCATGCGACCCCAAAAGGTCTCCCACGTTCCCCAAAACGCCGAACAGCCCCTGGATTGCTCCCGGGGCGGTACAGCGAAAGGGGGCGTTTAAGGGGTGTGCGGGGGCGCGTCAAGCGGGTTGCCATCTGGCCAAGGCTGCACCGCTTCGCCATAAGGGGGCATGCCTGCACAAGCCTGGATTGTCGTCATCGCCGCCGCGGCCTCGGTCTCCTTAGCGCTTGGGGCGCGGCAGACCTTTGGCCTATTTTTGCTGCCGCTGGGGGCGGAACACGCCATCCCAGCCTTTGCCTATGGCGCGGCGGTGGCGCTCCATAACCTGCTTTGGGGCGTGGGCCAGCCGCTGGCCGGCGCCTTGGCGGATAAGATCGGCGCGGGGCGTGTGGCTTTAGGCGGTGCGGTAATCTACGCCATCGGCCTGATCCTGCCGGCGCTTTGGCCGACCACGACAAGCCTGATCATCGGGATTGGCGTTTGCACCGCGCTTGGCGTGGCAGCGGCGGGGTCTGGCACCGTGCTTGGCGCGGTCGCGCGCGCTGTTCCGGAAAACCGCCGCGGCGATGCGCTGGGCTTGGCTTCGGCGGGCGGGTCCATCGGCCAGGCGGCGCTGATCCCCTTCGTGCAATGGGGCATTACGGATTACGGCACTTCCGGCGCTTTTTTCATGCTGGCCGCCACCATGGTGCTGATGGTCTTCGTCGCACCCCGGCTGGAATGGGCACCGCCCGGGCCGGGCACCGGGCGCCCGACTGGGCTTGCGGGCTTGCCCGCGCTTGCAAAGCGCGCCTTGGCCGAGCGTGATTTCGCGCTGCTGACGCTTGGGTTCTTCGCCTGCGGTTTTCAATTGGCCTTCCTGACGACGCACCTGCCGGCACATCTTTCGCTCTGCGGCCTGCCGGCAGGGCTTGGCGTGACCGCGCTGATGCTGGTGGGGCTGTTCAATATCCCGGGATCATGGCTCTGCGGGCGGATTGGCAATAGCATCCGCCCGGAAGTGGCCCTGGGCGGGATTTACATGGTCCGCACGATTGCGATTGCGATTTTCGCCAATGTCACGCCCACCGAATGGGGAACCTTGGTGTTCGCCGCTGTCATGGGCTTCATCTGGCTGGGGACCGTTCCCTTGACCTCGGCGGCCATTGCGCGGCGTTTTGGCGTGGCCGATCTGGGCGCACTTTACGGGATTTGCTTCTTCTCCCACCAAATGGGCGGGTTTCTGGGGGCGGGTGCCGGCGCCTGGGTGGTGGATGCCACCGGCAGCTACGCCGCCTTTTGGCCGGTGATGCTGGTGGTGGGCGTGATTGCGGTGGTGGCGAATTGGGTCACGCGGCCGATGAAGACGGCGGCGGCGTAAACCGATAGCCCGCCCGGTTGTCCCCCCGCCCCGGCTGGGCTAATCCACCGCTCCCAGGCGCCGCGCCGCGCCGTTATTTGAGCCAGGCCAAACCACCATGCCCATCATGCCCGATAGCTGGATCCGCAAAATGGCGGCGGAACACGGCATGATCCAACCCTTTGTTGAAGCGCAGCGCCGCGAGGGTGTAATCTCCTATGGCCTGTCTTCCTATGGCTATGACGCGCGGGCCGCGGATGAATTCAAGATTTTCACCAATGTGGACAATGCCATTGTGGACCCTAAGGCATTCTCCGAAGATGGGTTTGTCACGCGCAAGGGCCCGGTCTGCATCATCCCGCCCAATTCCTTCGTGCTGACCCATACGGTCGAATATTTCCGCATCCCGCGCGATATACTGGTGATCTGCCTTGGCAAATCCACCTATGCGCGCTGCGGGCTGATTGTGAATGTCACGCCGCTGGAACCCGAATGGGAAGGCCAGGTCACCATCGAAATCAGCAATACCACCCCGCTCCCCGCCAAGGTCTATGCCAATGAAGGCATTTGCCAATTCCTATTCCTGAAGGGCGACACACCGCCCGAGGTCAGCTACGCAGACCGCCGCGGCAAATATATGGGCCAGCGCGGGGTTGCGCTGCCGAAACTCTGATGGACCGTATCCTCATCCGCGGCGGGCGCGTGCTTTCGGGCAGTATCCCGATCTCCGGCGCCAAGAACGCGGCCCTGCCGCTGATGGCGGTGGGCCTGCTTTCTGATGGACCATTGACGCTGACCAACGCGCCGGACCTTGCTGATGTGGCCACCATGGCGGGGTTGCTGGCGCATCACGGGCTCAGTGTTTCACGTGACACAAATGCGCGCAGCATCACCATCAGCGGTGCGGCGACCGATCTGGAAGCGCCTTATGACCTGGTGCGCAAGATGCGCGCCTCGGTCCTGGTGCTCGGCCCCTTGCTGTCCCGCCATGGCCGCGCACGCGTCAGCCTGCCCGGCGGCTGCGCCATTGGAACCCGCCCGGTTGATCTGCACCTGAAAGCGCTTGAGCAAATGGGGGCGGAGATCGAGATCACCGCCGGCTATATCGAAGCCCGCGCGCCAGGCGGCCTGAAGGGCGCGCGCATCATCTTCCCGCAGGTCTCGGTCGGTGCCACCGAAAACATCCTGATGGCAGCGGCCCTGGCGCGTGGGCAGAGCGAAATCATGAATGCGGCGCGGGAGCCTGAAATCACCGACCTCGCCGCCTGCCTGATGCGCATGGGGGCGCGGATTGAAGGCATTGGGACGGATCGGCTGCTGGTGGAAGGTGTGGCAAGCCTTGGCGCCGCAACGCATCCCATCATCGCGGACCGAATTGAAGCAGGCACTTTTGCTTGTGCCGCTGCCATCACCGGCGGGTCACTGCTGCTGCAAGGCGCGCGGTTTGATCATCTGGGGGCAGTTACGCGTACGCTCCGCGAAGCCGGCGTGGATGTTGCGGAAGAAGCAGGCGGGTTGCGCGTGACGCGGAGCAATGGGCTTCGCGGTGCCGATGTGATGACCGAACCCTTCCCGGGCTTCGCCACCGATATGCAGGCGCAATTCATGGCGCTGATGTGCGTGGCCGATGGCGCTTCCATGATCACGGAAACAATTTTCGAAAACCGTTTCATGCATGTGCCGGAGCTGTCGCGCATGGGGGCACGCATCAATTTCCACGGCGCTTCCGCCATTGTGCGCGGCGTGAAAAAACTTTCCGGCGCGCCGGTGATGGCGACTGATTTGCGTGCATCGGTCTCGCTTATCCTCGCCGGGTTGGCGGCGGAAGGTGAGACGATTGTGAACCGCGTCTATCACCTGGATCGCGGCTATGAACGCGTGGAAGCGAAACTCGCGGCAGTAGGTGCCGATATTGAAAGACTGGCGGGCTGATTGTCATGGATATCCCGATCCCGAATGCGCTGAATAGTGCGCCGGCTGAAGCCGATACGCCGCTGGTGATTGCGCTGCCCAAAGGGCGCATCCTGAAGGAACTCCACCCTGTCTTGTCCCGCGCCGGCCTTATTCCGGCCGAGGATTATGCGGATGAAGATAGCCGCCGCCTGCGTTTCCCGACGAATGACCCCGCGGTGGATGTGATTCGCGTCCGCCCCTTCGATGTCGCGACCTTTGTGGCGCATGGCGCGGCGGCGATTGGCGTTTGCGGCGCTGATGTGCTGATGGAATTCGACTATCCCGAAATCTACGCCCCGCTTGATTTGGGCATTGGCCGCTGCCGCGTATCAGTCGCTGAACCGGTGAATGCCGCACCGGATGATCCGCGCCGCTGGTCGCGCGTGACGGTCGCCACCAAGTATCCGAATATCGCGCAGCGCCATTACGCGGCGCGCGGGGTGCAGGCGGAAATCGTGCATTTGAATGGCGCGATGGAATTGGCGCCTTCCATAGGCTTGGCGCGCCTGATCGTGGATTTGGTGCAAACGGGGTCCACGCTGAAGGCCAATGGCCTCAAGGAATCTGAGGTGATTGCCCATGTCACCTCCAAGCTCATTGTCAATCGCACCGCGTTGAAAACGCGACCAGAGGCGATTGGTGCCTGGATCGCGCGCTTCCGCGCCGCGTTGGAAGCCACCGCATGAAGCGGTTTTGTTCGCGCGACGCCCGGTTTGAAGCCGATTTCACTGCGCTATTGGATGACGCCCGCGAAACCACACAGAAAGTTGACGGCGTGGTAGCCGGCATCATCGCTGATATCCGCGCGCGCGGCGATGCGGCGCTGTTGGACTACACCGCGCGGTTTGATCGCTGGCAGCCCGCCAGTGCCACCGCTTTGCGCGTCACAAAGGCCGAGATTGAAGCGGCGGATGCGACCATTGCGCCAGAACTCCGCGCCGCGCTCAATCTGGCGGCGGAGCGGATCGAGACCTTCCACCGCGCGCAATTGCCGCAAGATTTGGTGATGCGCGACGATGCTGGCCTGACGCTTGGGCTCCGCTGGGGCCCGGTAGATGCGGTTGGCATTTACGTCCCCGGCGGCAAGGCGGCTTATCCGTCTTCCGTGCTGATGAATGCGCTGCCGGCGCGCGCTGCCGGTGTGCCGCGCATCGCCATGGCGGTGCCGACCCCCGATGGCGTGCTCAATCCGCTGGTACTGGCGGCAGCCAAGCGCGCGGGCGTGACGGAGATTTATCGAATTGGCGGCGCGCAAGCCGTGGCCGCACTCGCCTGGGGCACCGGCAGCATTGCGCCGGTGGACCGGATTGTAGGGCCGGGCAATGCCTATGTCGCGGAAGCCAAGCGCCAGGTCTTTGGCCGGGTTGGCATTGATTCCATCGCCGGGCCTTCGGAAGTGGTGGTGATTGCCGATGGCGCCAATGATCCTGCCCATGTCGCGATGGATTTGCTGGCCCAGGCCGAACATGATGAAAGCGCGCAATCCATCCTGATCACGCCCGATGCGGCGCTGGCGGATGCGGTGGCGCAGGCGGTGGAACACGCGCTGAAAACCCTGCCGCGTGCGGCCATTGCCGGCGAAAGCTGGGCACGCCACGGCGCGGTTATTCTAGTGCGCGATCTTGCGGAAGCGGCAGCGCTCACCAATCGTCTCGCGCCCGAGCATCTGCAATTGATGGTGGATGATCCGCGTGGCTTGCTGGCGCATATTCGCCATGCTGGCGCGGCCTTTCTGGGCCGCTTCTGCCCGGAAGCGGTTGGCGATTACATCGCGGGTCCGAACCATGTGCTGCCCACCGGGCGCACCGCGCGCTTTGCGTCTGGCCTTTCCAGCTTTGATTTCCTGAAACGCACAAGCTGGGTGGAAGCGGATGGCGCGGCGCTCGCGCAAATCGGGCCGGCAGCGGTGGCTTTGGCGGAAGCCGAAGGGCTGCAAGCCCATGGGCGGAGCATCAGCATCCGCCTGAACTGATCAAAACAAAAGGCCGGGACCATGATGAAAAAACGCGAATTGCTTGCCGGTTTGGCGCTGCTGCCTTTGGCGAAACCCGCACTGGCGCAGGAATACCCCTCTCGTCCGATCCGCCTGCTGGTGGGCTTTGCCGCAGGCGGTTCCACCGATGTCTTCGCGCGCGCCATTGCGCCGCGCTTGCAGGCCTTGCTCGGCCAGCCTGTGGTCATCGAAAACCGCCCCGGCGCGGGCGGCAATATCGCGACTGAAGCCACCGCGCGCAGCGCACCGGATGGCTATACGCTGCTGCTTGGCACAATCGGGCCGCTTGCGATCAACCCGACGCTTTACGGCAATCTTTCCTTTGATCCACTCAAGGATCTGACGCCGGTTTCCCTGATTGGCGAGGTGCCCAATGTGCTCGCCGTGCCAGTGGATCGGCCCTTTCGCAGCGTGGCGGATATCATCGCCGCCGCCAAAGCGCGGCCCGAGGCGTTGAATTTCGGCTCCTCCGGCATTGGATCGGCAGGGCATTTAGCCGCCGAACAACTCAATCTCATGGCCGGTATTCGTACAACGCATGTGCCCTATCGCGGCGGCGGCGCGCTTTTGCCGGAATTGATCGCGGGGCGCGTGGATTACGCCTTTACCACGGCGCTGAATGGCATCCCGCAGGCGGAAGCGGGCAAGCTGCGTATTCTGGGCGTGCCCAATGGCAAGCGCGTGCCACTTTTGCCCGAGATTCCAACCATCGCGGAATCTGGCCTGCCTGGTTTTGATGGTGTGGATTGGGCCGCGATGATGGCCCCACCTGGCCTGCCGGCGCCGATCCTGGCAAAGCTCAATGCCGCGATGCAAAGCGTGCTCAAGGAACCGGAATTGGTCGCTGCCATGGCGGCGCGGCGCTTGGTGCTGGAAGCTTCTACACCTGAGGCGCTGGCGGAATTCCTGCGCCGAGAGACCGCGCGCTGGGCGCCCGTGGTGCGCGCTTCCGGCGCGCGCCCCGACTGAAGCTTTCAGCTTTTTACAGCAAAACCTTCTTCTTCCACCGCGCGCACCACATCCGCGCGCGGTAGGTTGGTTTGCGCGACCACGCGCTTCGCGGCCAAATCCACATCCACCTTCGCCGCTTTATCCAACGCCGTGATGGCGTTGGTCACGGCGCGGATGCAATGCCCGCAGCTCATGCCCCCAACCTGCAGCGTGATGGCGTCAGCCATGGCGATCATCCTTTCCTGTTCTCTTGGTCGCATTTTCCGAGCCGCCAAGTGATTCCACTTGGCTTGAAAATGCTCCAGCTAACTCTTCCAAAATCGGGCATTCAGGCCGCGCGTCACCATGGCAATGCGCGGCCAGATGGCGCAGGCTTTCCGCCATGGCGCTGAGGGATTTAGCCTTGGCTTCAAGTGCTGCGACATGATCCAGCGCAAGCCGCTTTACTTCCGCACTCGCCCGCGCGCGATTGCGCCATAAATCCAGCAAGCGCTTCACATCCTGAAGCGGAAAGCCAAGGTCGCGTGCATGGCGAATGAAGCGAAGTTCCGCAACATCAGCTTCGGCGTACACGCGGTAGTGATTGGTGCCACGCGCCGCTGAGATCAGCCCAATCGCCTCATAATGCCGGATCATTTTGGCGGAAATGGCCGATGCCCGGGCAGCTTCACCAATATTCATGACCGGGGCCTCCAGCGTGAAAGCAATAACGCATTCGTCAGCACACTCACGCTGGAAGCCGCCATGGCTGCGCCGGCGATGGGCGGCGAGAGCAGGCCAAAGGCCGCCAGCGGCACGCCAAGCAGATTATAGCCAAAGGCCCAGAACAGATTTTGCCTGATCTTGCGCAATGTCAGGCGTGTAATCTCCAAAGCCGCCGGCACCAAGGCAGGATCGCCGCGCAATAAGGTAATGCCGGCGGATTGAATGGCGATATCCGTCCCTGTCCCCATCGCAATGCCAAGATCAGCCATGGCGAGTGCCGGGGCGTCATTCACACCATCGCCAACCATCGCGACGGCTTCGCCTGCTGCCTGCCAGGCAGCGATGCGCGCAGCCTTGCCATCGGGCAAAACCTCGGCCGCCACATCGGTAATGCCCAGCGGCGTGGCGACAGCAAGGGCAGCGGCGCGCTGATCCCCGCTGATCATGGCGGGTTTCACGCCAAGTGCGGCGAGCCCCGCCACGGCTGCGGCGGCGCCCGGGCGCGGCGCATCTTCAAACAGGAATAGCGCGCGGGCTTCGTTGCCTTCGATCAGCCAAGATAGGCTTTGCCCCGCCGCTTCACCTGCGGCTGCAGCATCGGACAAGGCACCGCGCATCCCGCCCGCTTCCTGCAACAGCCTGGAACTGCCAAGCGCATAACGCCGCCCGCCGACCATACCTTCCACACCGCGCCCAGGCAGGGCACGAAAATCATCGGCGGGCGGGGTGGCGCCGGCTTCGGCCAAGACCGCGCGCGCCAAGGGATGCTCACTGCCCGCTTGCAGCGCGGCGGCAATCGCAAGGGCTTCGTCTCGCGTCATGTCCGGTGCGGGATGCAACGCCGCCAAACGCGGCTTGCCTTCCGTCAGCGTGCCGGTCTTATCAAAGGCAACCAAGGTGATGCGCCCGGCACGCTCAATCGCGTCAGCATCGCGCAGCAATATGCCAGCCCGCGCCGCCGCCCCGGTGCCCGCCATGATGGCCGCCGGCGTGGCAAGCCCAAGCGCACAGGGGCAGGCAATCACCAGCACTGAAACGGCATGAATCAACGCGGCTTCAAAACCCACACCCGCCAGCAACCAACCCGCCAAGGTTGCCAGTGCGAGCCCGAGCACTACTGGCACGAATACCGTACTCACGCGGTCCACCAGCTTTTGCACCGGCGCACGGGAAGCCTGCGCCGCCGCCACCAACTGCGCCACGCGGGCGAGTGTGGTATCGCCGCCGACCGCGCGGGCTTCAATCACCAAGCGCCCATCCAGCGCCATGGTGCCGGTTGAAACTTTTGTGCCTTCTTCCTTTTCCACGGCGCGGCTTTCGCCGGTCAGCGCGCTTTCATCAACGCCGGACCGGCCTTCACGCACCAGCCCATCCACGGGAATGCGCTCGCCCGGGCGCACCACCACAAGATCACCGATGGTCAGCAAGGCAGCGGGCACATCGCGTTCCTCGCCCGCTTCCAACCGCCGCGCCTGGCGCGGGCTGAGGTCCAGCAAGGCGCGGATCGCGGCACCAGTGGCGCGCTTGGCGCGGGCTTCCAGATATTTGCCGAGCAGGACGAAGAAAATCACGACCGCCGCGGCTTCGAAATAAAGATGCGGCGTGCCGTGATGCGCCGGCGCGGTCAGCAAAAGCCAGGTGGAAAGCGCCCAGGCCGCACCGGTGCCAAGTGCCACCAGCACATCCATATTGCCCGTGCCGGCACGAATGGCCGCGAAGCCCGCGCGCCAGAAACGCGCGCCGAGCCAGAATTCTACGAAGCTCGCCAAGCCAAACTGCACCCAGCCGCTTGGCATCCAATCCTGCCCCAGCCCCATGCCGATCATGCCGATCAGGAAGGGGGCAGAGAAAAGCCCGGCCAGCACCACATCGCGCCGTTCCTTGGCCAAGGCGCGGGCGGCGGCTTCCTCCCCCGCCTCAACTGTGCTGCCGCGCACTTCATATCCGGCGGCCTCCACCGCCACGCGCAATGCCGCTTCCATAACCCCGGCAATAGTCCTGACATGCGCCTGTTCTGAGGCTGGATTGACCTGCGCCTCCAACACACCTGGCACGGCGCGTAAAGCTGCCTCCACCCGGCCCGCGCAAGCTGCGCAGCTCATGCCGCCAATGGCCAAGTCAAAACGCGCTTCGGTTACGCCGTAGCCGGCGGCCTCAACCGCCTGTTTCAGCGCCGCCGCATCCGCACTGCCCTGCACTTCCGCGCGATCCGTGGCGGGGTTTACCTGAACCTCAACCACACCGGGCAGTTTCCGGATGGCGCGTTCCACCCGCCCAGCACAGGCAGCGCAGGTCATGCCTTCAATCGGCAGGGATAGGCGCGGCAGGGTTGCAGCAGCGTCGGGCATGGTGGGGCGCATCTGGCGCTTCCCAATATGGGAAGGTCAAGCGCAACCTGCGGCGCGATCCATCACAAAGAACGGAGCCGAGTAGGAATAAAGATAGGGGCTTGGCCGCTTCGGCTACCAAACTCCGCAGGGTAGGCGCCTACCCGGGCAGCATCTTGCCCGGGTTCATCAGGCTTTCCGGGTCAATGGCGCCCTTGATGGCGCGCATCACATCAAGCGCCACGGGGTCCTTCAGCGATGCCATGGCGTGGCGCTTGGATTGGCCAATGCCATGTTCGGCGCTGAAACTGCCGCCCATCTCCACCGCGATGCTATTCACCAGCGCTTCAAGCCCCGCCGCACGAGACGCCCAATCCTTGTAATCCATGCCCTTGGGCGCCCCCATGCCAAGATGGATATTCCCATCCCCCGCATGGCCGATCATGAACAGCTCACCTTCCGGCCAGTTAGCCACCAATTCCTTTTCGACGCGGGCCAAGAAACGCGGCACGGATGAAACCGGCACAGCGGTATCGGTGCCGACATAAGGCCCGTTACGGCGCTGGCAATCCGGGTAATCTTCCCGAATGCGCCAGAAGCCGGCACGTTGATCCTCATTCGCGGCCAGCACCGCATCGGTGCAATCGCCGGCTTCCGCCGCTTCCGCCAAGGTATCTTCCAGCATTTCCTTGAGCGGCACGGCAGGATGCGCGGCGGCGATTTCCACCATGACATACCAAGGGCTTTCCAAGGCCATCGGCATGCGCGTGCGCAGCCCATGGCGTTCCACCACCTGCATGCATTCCTTGCGGATCAATTCAAAGGCAATCACATCCGCGCCCGATTCCAACATGCGCGACAAAAGCGACAGCGCCGCATCGGGCGATGGAACGGCGACAAAGGCGGTCTCAACCCGCTTGAGCGCTGGCACCAGCCGCAGCGCGGCGGCAGTGATGATACCCAGCGTGCCCTCGCCCCCCAGGAATAAATGGCGGAGCGCATAGCCGCTATTGTCCTTGCGCACGCGCCGCAGATCATTCAGCACCCGCCCATCGGGCAGAACCACTTCCAAGCCCAGCACCAGATCGCGCGCATTGCCCCAGCGAATGGTGCGAATGCCGCCCGCATTGGTGGAAAGCGCGCCGCCCACCATGGCCGAACCCTGCGCGCCCCAGGAAAGTGGGAAAAGCCGGCCCGCTGCCGCAGCCGCTTCCTGCACATTCTGGATGATGCAGCCGGCTTCCGCGACCAGGGAAAAATCCTTTGCATCAACATCGCGGATTCGGTTCAGCCGTTCCAGGCTCATGACCACCGCGGGTGGGCCGTTATCCTGCACCACCGCCCCGCCACAAAGCCCGGTGCGACCACCCGCCGGCACAATGGCGAGCCCAGCGGCGGCGCAGGCGCGGACGGAAGCCGCGACTTCCTCAACCGAGCCCGGGCGCAGCACAGCGCGCGGCGTGCCGCGATAGGTACCGCGCCAATCCACCGCATAGGGGGCGATATCGGCATCCTCAATGAGGCAATTCTTCGGCCCCACAATGGGGGCGAGCAATTCGGCTGCGTTCATGGAGTGAATACTTCCCCCGTTGCGCTATTCGGTCAAACGGGGAGCTTGACGACCCTCCTCATGGGCTTCAAGCACTGGGCAGAAGCTGGAAAGGGATAAGACATGGCGCGTTTCCTGAAGCGGGGCCGGGATGCGGATGCGGTGGCGGAAGATGACGCCAAGGTGCGCGCGACGGTTGAGGACATTCTGGCCGACATCAAGGCGCGCGGTGATGCCGCGGTGCGCGAACTCTCCATCCGCTTCGACAAATGGGACCGGCAGAATTTCCGCTTGAGCGAGGGCGAAATCCAGGCCTGTCTTGATCAGCTCACGCCGCGTGACCTGGAAGATATCCGCTTTGCGCAGACCCAGGTGCGCAATTTCGCCGAACACCAAAAGGCGGCGTTGCGCGATATTGAAGTGGAAACCCTGCCTGGCGTGGTGCTGGGCCATCGCAATATCCCGGTCAATTCCGTCGGCTGCTATGTGCCTGGCGGCAAATATCCGCTGCTGGCATCGGCCCATATGTCGGTGGTGACGGCCAAGGTCGCGGGCTGCAAGCGGATCATCACCTGCGCGCCACCTTTTGAAGGCCGGCCCGCCCCCGCCATTGTTGCGGCGCAGCATTTGGCTGGCGCGGATGAGATTTATTGCCTGGGCGGCATTCAAGCGGTGGGCGCCATGGCGCTGGGTACGGAGAGCATCGCGCCCGTGGATATGTTGGTCGGTCCCGGCAATGCCTTTGTCGCGGAAGCCAAGCGCCAGCTTTATGGGCGCGTCGGCATTGATCTTTTCGCGGGCCCTACCGAAACCCTGATCATCGCTGATGAGACCGTGGATGGTGAAATCTGCGCGACTGATCTTTTGGGCCAGGCCGAACACGGGCCGAATTCGCCGGCGGTGCTACTGACCACTTCGGAAAAACTGGCGCGCGAGACAATGGCGGAAGTTGAACGCCTGCTGACCATTCTTCCCACTGCCGCCATCGCCCGCAAAGCCTGGGAAGATTATGGCGAGGTGATCATCTGCGACAGTGAAGATGAAATGGTGGCGGAAGCTGATCGTATCGCATCCGAACATGTGCAGGTGATGACGCGCGATCCGGATTACTTCCTGCAGCACATGACGAATTACGGCGCGTTGTTCCTGGGGCCGCGCACCAATGTTTCCTATGGTGACAAGGTAATCGGCACCAACCATACTTTGCCCACCAAAAAATCCGCGCGCTATACTGGCGGGCTTTGGGTCGGGAAATTCATGAAAACCTGCACCTATCAGCGTGTGCTGACAGATGAGGCTTCCACCATGATCGGCGAATACTGCTCCCGCCTATGTATGCTTGAAGGTTTCGCGGGCCATGCGGAACAGGCGAATATCCGCCTGCGCCGCTATGGCGGGCGCAATATTCCCTATGCCACCGCTGCGGATTGAAGCGGCGCGGCGCTTGAGGTGAATAAAGCCTCGCTTCGTATTGCGCTCTTCACGCTGGAAAGCCTGGCCAGCTCCGGCGCCGTGCGGGCATTTGTGGAAGCCCATGCGGCGGAGCTTGTGTTGATTGGGCGATCTTCACCCTATCGCACTGCGGCGGGCGGGACCTTCGGGCAATCCTGGCGGCATCTGCGCCGATCAGGCTTGCGCTTCCTGCCCTATCTTTTCGTCAATTTCGTTTTGCCAACGATTTGGGCACGCTTGCGCGGGCGGCATGGCTTGGCGGATTTCGCGCGAGCGCGCGGCATTGCGTTGCTACAGGTTGAGGACGTGAATGGCACAGCCTGTCACGCAGCTTTGCTGGCCGCGCGGCCCGATGTTGTTCTCTCCTTTCACTTCGATCAGATTTTCACGCTGGAAACACTCGCTTTTGCGCCGATGGGTGGGGTGAATATCCACCCCTCGCTGCTGCCGCGCCATCGCGGCCCCATCCCCGCCTTTTGGGCGTTGCAGGAAGGACCGGGGGCCACGGGCATCAGCATCCATCGCATTGCCGCGCGCATTGATACCGGCCAGGTGATGGCACAACGCGCCCATGCTTTGGCGCCGGGCATCTCCGCTTCCACCGCCGCGCGGCTGCTGCATGAAGCGGCTTTGCCGATGATCGGCGATGTCTTGCGCGGGCTGGAGGAAGGCAAGGCGGCAGGTGAGGCAGCGTCCCCCCTGCCCTATTGCGGGTTTCCGAGTGCCGCTGAGATACGCGCCGCACGGCGGCAGGGTGTGCGGCTGGTGAGGGCCGCAGATTGGCGCGCCGCGCTCGGCTTGTGATACCAGCGAAGCAACGGTTTCAGGAATTGCCGACCATGGATTTGCCCCGCACCCCTTCCTTCCGCCTTGATGGCCGCCGCGCCTTGGTGAGCGGCGCTGGCCGCGGCATTGGCCTCGCCGCCGCCGCCGCCCTTGCTGATCAGGGCGCGCATGTCACGCTACTGGCCCGCAGCGCCAATGAGATTGAAGCCGCCGCCGCCGCCATTCGCGCCAAGGGCGGCGCGGCGGAGGCTCTGGCCTTGGATGTTCTGGACCTTGCCGCGATGGAAGCCGCGATCATGCAGGCCGAACCCTTCGATATTCTGGTGAATAATGCCGGCACTAATCGCCCGAAACCCTTCATTGATGTGACTTTGGATGATTTCGATGCGGTGATGGGCCTTAATGTCCGGGCCGCGTTTTTCCTGGCCCAGCAAGTGACAAAGCGATTGCTGGCAGCAAAACGCCCAGGTTCCATCATCAATGTCTCATCGCAGATGGGGCATGTTGGCGCGCCCAATCGCAGCATTTATTGCGCCTCCAAATGGGCGATTGAAGGGCTCACCAAGGCCATGGCGGTTGAACTCGCGCCGCATGGCATTCGCGTGAATACGCTTTGCCCCACCTTCATTGAAACGCCGCTCACGAAACCCTTCTTGGCGGCGCCCGGCTTTAGGGAGCAAGTGGAAGCCAAGATCAAGCTTGGCCGTGTGGGCCAGGTGGAGGATTTGATGGGCGCCATTCTGCTGCTTGCCGGCGATGCCGGCGCGCTGATGACAGGGTCTGCCCTGCTGGTGGATGGCGGCTGGACGGCGGATTAGTCCTGCTTCAGTGCATTCTCCGTCGTCGGAGGCGCGCAAAACCTCCTATTCACCCGCAAACCCGGCAAGCTACCTACCACCCCTGTCCCGCAGGGGTGCCAAGGGCCATGTTTTCGCCCCATCTCGGCTGTTAACAAGCTTCCCCGCCATAGCCTTGAGGCCCCGCTTTTGTCCCAGGACCCGCCCGCGCTTTCCATCATCGTCCCCGCCTATAATGAGGAGGAGGTGCTGCCCCAATTCCATGCGCGGCTGGCAGCGGCCTTGGTGGCCATCGGCCTCACCTGGGAAGTGGTTTATGTGAATGATGGGTCGAAGGACGGCACGCTTGCCGTGATGCTCGGCCTTCAGGCCCAGGATCAACGCGCCTCAGTGCTCAATCTCAGCCGCAATTTCGGCAAGGAAATTGCGCTGACTGCCGGCCTGGATCACGCCCGCGGGGCGGAGGCAGTGGTCGTGATTGACGCCGATCTGCAAGACCCGCCTGAGGTAATCCCGGACCTGATCGCCGCCTGGCGCCAGGGCTTTGATGTCGCCTATGCGCAGCGCAATACCCGCGCCGGCGAAACCTGGCTGAAAAAGGCGACCGCATCCGCGTTTTATCGGCTGATGCAGCGCATCAGCGGCAAGGTTCATCTGCCCCCCGATACTGGCGATTTCCGGCTGATGAGCCGCCGCGCCCTGGATGCGCTGCTGAAGCTGCGCGAACAGCATCGCTTCATGAAAGGGCTTTTCGCCTGGATCGGCTTTCCCGCCATCGCCGTGCGTTATGACCGCGCGCCGCGCGCTGCCGGCACCACCAAGTGGAATTACTGGAAGCTCTGGAATTTTTCGCTGGAGGGCATCACCTCCTTCACCGTCGCACCGCTCAAAATCGCGACCTATATCGGGCTGATCACGGCGATTGGCGCCTTGGCCTTTCTGGCACAGTTGATATTCCGGACCATTTTCTTCGGCAATCCAGTCGCCGGCTACCCAAGCCTTCTGGCCGTGACACTTTTCCTTGGCGGCGTGCAGATGATGATGTTGGGCATCATTGGCGAATATCTCGGGCGCATCTTCAACGAAACCAAGGGCCGGCCGCTTTACCTGGTGGAACGCTATCTGCCGGGCGATAAGGCGTGACGCGAAAGCCTTGGCATGTTTGGGCCGGGGCTACGGCTTCGGTGCTGATCGGCTGGGCGGTCATAGCCTATGCCTTCGGGCTGCATATCCTGCCGCCCTGGAACACCGGCTGGATGTTGAGCGGCATGATCGGCCCCGACCCGGTGCAATATTGGCTGGGCTGGAGTTTTTTTCGCCGCGCGCCCTGGTCCTGGCCGCCGGGCTTGAACCCGCTTTGGGGGCTGGAGGTGAGTTCTTCGATTTATTACGCCGATGCGATCCCGCTGCTGGCCTTCTTCTTCAAGGCGATCAGCCCAGTGATCGAGGTTTCGCAATATTGGGGGCTTTGGATTTTTGGCTGTGCGGGGCTGCAAGCTTTCATGGCGTGGCGCATCATCGGGCTTGCCACTCCTGACCCTTTGGCGCGGCTGGCCGGTGCCGCGTTGTTTGTGCTGCAACCGACAATGCTCGCGCGCATGGGCGGGCATTTTGCGCTTTCGGCGCATTTCCTGCTGCTGATGGGGTTGTGGCTTTGCCTGACGCACACAGCAAAGGGGCGTAGGGGGGCTTGGGCGGTGCTGCTGGTCGCGACAGCGTTGATCCATGCCTATCTGCTGCCCATGGTGGCGGCACTTTGGACAGCGGATGTCCTGGCGCGCTGGCTGGATGGCGCGAAGCGCAGCGGGCTTTTCGCTGAAGTAGTCATCATCTTCGCCTTGGTGGGCGCCGCACTTTGGGCGGGCGGGATGTTCATGTTGGGCGGCGGCTTTGGCGGAAGCTGGGGCGGCTATGGGCAGATGCAGATGGATGTACTGGCGCCACTAGATCCATCCCCCTGGGGCGCCTTTCTGCCGGATTTGCCGGGTCCGAATCATCTGGAAGTTGGGCATTCCTATGCCGGGCTTGGCGCGCTTTTGCTGATACTGCTTGGGATGATTGCCTGGGCGAAGAACCCAACCAGGCCCGAAAGGCGCCTCTGGCCGCTGATCCTGGTACTGGTGGTCATGGCGCTGTTTGCTATTTCGCCGAATGTCTCCATTGCCGGTGTCAGCTTCACGATTATCGAGCTGCCGCAATGGGTTCTGCGCTACGCTGATGCGCTGCGCGCTTCAGAACGCTTCATTTGGCCGCTCGGCTATGCGGCGCTGACCGTGTCAGTCTTTCTGCTGATCCGCTGGCTGGGTGGGCGGCTTGCCGGCTTTGTGCTGGCTGGCCTGGTTGTGATCCAAGTCTTGGATATGCGCCCTGGCTTTGCGCGGCTGCATCATTTTTTCCCGCCCACCGCGGCCACCGTGCCTTTGCGTCTTTCCGATCCCTTTTGGGCTGAGGCCGCGCGCCATTACACCCGCATCCGCATCATCCCCTCCGGCAATCAGGCGCCCTGGTGGGAGGAGATTGCGGTTTTCGCCGCGACCAAGGGGCTGGAGACCGATGCCGTTTACCTCGCGCGGCTCGACCCGAAGCGGGTGGCGGCGCTGAACGCCAAGCTCGCGCAGCAATTGGCGGCGGGCGAATTTGAGCCGCAAACCCTTTATGTTTTGGGCGATGAGGGCGCGCTTGCCCTGGCTGGCGCCAGCCATCAGCCGGGCCGGGACCTGATTGGCGGCTTCAACGGGCTTTGGGTGCTGGCGCCCGGCTGGCATGCCCGCAGGTAAAATGGCTTTGAGCCAATAACTTAACCGGCGTTTTTCTCGTCTGTCCTGAAGCCGCGCCCGCAGCGCCGCAAAATGCGCCGCGTTTGCCACAATCTGGCCGCAACCGCGGCCCAAATCCGCCCCCGTTGAGGACTTAAACCCTTCATCAATACCGGGAATCCGGTACCCCCCAGTGAGAGGTTCATCGCCTCTTTCTTTCAGGTTCGAAGGCTCAGGACACCATGTCCAGCGTACCCGTACAGACCATCCAGCAATCCACGACCCAGACCATTGGTTTGGAACGCGACCGCAAGGCGCTTTTCCCCATCGCGAAGCGCGCGCTTGATATCATCGGCGCTGGCGTCGGGTTGTTGTTGCTCGCCCCGTTCTTCCTGATCGTGGCGTTGATGGTGCGCGCCGATGGTGGCCCGGCCTTCTTCGCGCATCAGCGCGTGGGTCGCGGCGGCAAGCTGTTTGGCTGCCTCAAATTCCGCTCCATGGTGATTGATTCGCAAGCGCGCCTTGAAACGCTGCTGGCCAATGATCCGGCGGCGCGCGCTGAATGGGAAGCGACCCGCAAGCTGAAGAATGACCCGCGCATCACGCGCATTGGTCGCTTCCTGCGTTCCACCAGCCTTGATGAATTGCCGCAGCTGATCAATGTGCTGCGCGGCGAAATGAGCCTGGTTGGCCCCCGCCCCGTGCAGGAAGCAGAGATTGATCGCTATTACGGCGCTTCAGCCGCGCACTACATGGCGGTGCGCCCTGGCATTACCGGCCTTTGGCAGGTGAGCGGGCGGAGCGAAACATCCTACGAATCCCGCGTGGCGCTGGATGTTTCCTATGTGTCGCGCCCGTCGCTGCTGGCAGACATTTCCATTCTGTTGCGCACGCCAGTTGCGGTATTGTCGCGCCGCGGCGCGCATTGAAGGTGATGGCGCGCGGCAAACCTGCCGCGCCCTGCTAATAAATCCCAGCGCGCAGCCGGCTGAAGGGTCTGCCAATGGCTGAGGCGCAAACCTCCACTTCTGCGGAACGCGCGGGCGGACGCAGGCTAGTCTCCGGCATTCTGTGGAATGGGCTTGGGCGCGGCCTGCCCTTGTTGCTCGCCCTAGTCATCACGCCGTTTCTGGTTGGCGCCCTTGGCGTGGAACGCTGGGGGCTTTTCACCCTGGCGCTGGCGCTGATTGGCATTTTCGGCGTTTTTGATCTTGGCCTTGGCATGGCACTGACGCGCGGCGTTTCGGAAAAGCTGGGTACTGGCGCGGTTGACGAAGCGCGCGCCATGATCGGGGCGACATTGCTCGCCTTGCTTGGCGTGTCTTCCATCATGGCAGTGGCGCTTTTCCTGGCGATGCCATGGTTGGTGGGCGAATTCCTGAATGTGCCGGAAGGCTTGCGGCAGGAAGCCATCACAGCCTTTCAATTACTGGCCGCCGGCGCGCCTTTGGTGGTGCTGAACGCCGCGCTTTGGGGTGTGCTTTCCGCCTGGCAGCGTTTTCGGCTCGCTAATCTGGTGAATATCCCGCTCAATACCTTTTACTATCTCGGCCCTTTGCTGGTGTTGTTCGTTTGGAACAGCCTGATCGGCGTGATGTTGGCGGTGATTTTGGTGCGGCTTTTCAGCGGCTTTGCTTACGCCATCATAGCCCATCGCGATGTGCCGGGGCTTGGCTTGCGCGAAGCGCGCTTTGCCCTGATGCGGCCATTGCTGCGCCAAGGCTTGTGGATGAGCCTTTCCGGCGCGCTCACGCAGCTATTGCTCTACGCGGATCGCTTCATCATCGGCGCCATGCTGACACTTTCGGCAGTAGCGTTTTACGCGACACCGCTTGATCTGATCATGCGGCTTTGGATTTTGCCAGTGGCGGTGGCGCAGACCATGCTGCCCGCCATTGCTTCTTCCTATCGTGACCTGCCGCAGGATACCGCGCTGCTTCTGAAGCGCGGCGCCTTGATTGTGATGGCGCTTTGCCTGCCGGCTTCCTTGATCCTGATCCCAGGGGCGGAGCTTTTCTTGCGGCTTTGGTTGGGTGAGGCTTTTGCGACGGGCGGCGGCCAGGTGCTGCGCATTCTTGCCTTTGGCATTTTCTTTTCCTGCCTGGCCTTCATCCCTGGTGTCTTGTTGGAAGCGATTGGGCGGCCAGATGTGACCGCTAAATTCTCGCTAGTGCTGGCAGCGATCTTCCTGCCGCTGAGCGCGGCGCTTTTGCCCTGGATTGGCATTGAAGGCGCGGCACTGGCTTGGGCGGCGCGCTGCGTGGTGGATTGTCTGGGGCGCTGCTGGTTCGCCGCGCGGCTTTACCCGGCCGTGCGGGGGACGATACGCGATCTGCTTTGGCCAATCATCCCAGCCGCCCTTGGTTTGGCAGCGCTGGTGCCCTTGGGTGGCTGGCTTTGGCCCGCGCTTCTGGCCGCCTTGGTTTTCGGCTTGGTTTTCGCCGCCGGTTGGTCCATTGCCGCGCCACAAGACAAGGTCAGCGCTTTGGCGCTGATCCGTGGAAAGGGGCGCCGCAGCGCATGATGCCAATCGCCATCAATGGCCGCTTTCTGACGCAGGGCATGACTGGCGTGCAGCGTTTCGCGCGCGAAATCACTGCGGCGGCGGATCGGCTGGCGGGGCATGATACCTGGCCTGCAGCACGGCTATTGATGCCAAGCAGCGTGGCGCAAAGCCCCTTTGCCTATTTGAAGGCAGAAGCCATTGGCCAAAAATCAGGCCAGCTCTGGGAACAATGGGAATTGCCGAAAGCGACCAAGGGGTCCTTCCTGATCAACCTTGGCAATACCGCGCCGCTGATGCTGGGCAGTGGCCAAGCAGTCGTGATCCATGATGCCGGCGTGTTTGACACGCCAGAAAGTTATTCCCTCGCCTTCCGCACCTGGTATCGCTTTCTGCACAAGATGCTCGCGCGGTCTGGCGCACAATTGCTGACGGTTTCGGAATTTTCGCGCGGGCGCATTGCAGCGGCGCTGGGTGTGGCGCCTGAGGGTATTGGCGTCTTGCCGGAAGGTGGCGATCACATGCTGCGCATCAGCGCGGATACCGGGATTCTGGCGCGTCATGGGCTGGCAGCGGGCCGCTATGCGCTGGTGGTTGGCAATCCGGCGGCACACAAGAACTTGGCCGCGCTTACAAGTGCGGCGGCGCTGCTTGGGCAACGTGGCTTGACGCTGGCTGTAGCGGGTGCGGCTGACCCGGCGGTGTTTCGCGCCGGCGGTGGGCCTGCCGCCGATGCCGGGCGCATTCTGGGGCGGGTCAGTGATGCCGAATTGCGCGCGTTATATGAAAACGCGCTCTGTCTGATTTTCCCATCCCGCTATGAAGGCTTTGGCCTGCCGCCCTTGGAAGCCATGACGTGCGGCTGCCCGCTTGTCGCCGCCCATGCAGGCGCGGTGCCTGAGGTGTGCGGCGAAGCCGCGCTTTGGTTCGACCCGCTGCGGCCTGAAACACTAGCTGAAGCCCTGGAACGGTTGCTTGATGAAGAAGGCTTGGCCGCCGGCATGCGGGATGCGGGGCTGAAGCGCGCGGCGCTCTATACTTGGGAAAAGGCTGCGCTTGCCTTGTTGTCCCTGATCCGAAGGAACGCGCCATGAAGATCGCCCTGGTGCATGAATGGCTGGATAGCTATGCGGGTTCGGAACGCGTGCTGGAACAGCTTCTGCTGGAATGGCCGGAAGCGGATGTCTTCGCCGTTTGCGATTTCATGCCGGAAGCCGAACGTGGTTTTCTGCAAGGCAAGCCTGTTACTACCAGCTTCATCCAGCGCATGCCTTTTGCACGGAAGCATTTCCGCAAGTTCCTGGGCCTGATGCCGCTGGCCATCGAACAGCTTGATCTTTCCGGCTACGATGTCGTGATTTCATCGTCCCACGCTGTCGCCAAGGGCGTGCTGACGGGGCCGGGGCAGATCCATATCTCCTATGTCCATAGCCCCATGCGCTATGCCTGGGATTTGCAGCACCAATATCTGCGCGAAGCGGGCCTCACGCGCGGCTTGAAGGGCGCCTATACGCGCTGGCTGTTGCATCGCATGCGGCTTTGGGATCGGGCGAGTGCGCTCAACCCCGATATTGTGCTTGCCAATTCAAGCTATATCGCCGAACGCATTCAAAAGACCTGGCGGCGCGATGCGCGGGTGCTGCATCCGCCAGTGGATATCGAAAGCTTCACGCCTTCCGGCAGCAAGGGCGATTACTATCTGATCGCATCGCGCATCGTGCCCTATAAGCGCGTTGACCTGATTGCCGCTGCCTTCCGCGGCATGCCAAACCGCAAGCTGATCATTGTGGGCGATGGCCCGAATGAGGCGCAGGCACGCGCCGCTGCCGGCGATGCGCCTAACATCACCTTCAAGGGCCGCGTCGCACGGGCGGAGCTGATTGCACTGACGCAAGGCGCGCGCGCGGCGGTTTTCGCCGCCGAGGAGGATTTCGGCATCGCGACCGTGGAAGCACAAGCCTGCGGCACGCCGGTGATTGCTTATGGGCGTGGTGGCGCACGCGATATCGTGGTGGCGCCACCTGATACACGCCCCACCGGCATTTTCTTCCAGGAACAAACCACTGCAAGCCTGATTGCCGCGGTGGAGCGGTTTGAGGCCATGGCGCCCGCCATCACGCCCGAGGATTGCCGCGCCAATGCGGAACGCTTCAGCAATGCGCATTTCCGCCGCAACTTCCGCCAAGTAGTGCATGGAGCGCTTGGGATCGCCGCGACATGAGGTTTTCACTGATTGTCGCGACCCTTGGCCGCAGCACTGAAATCGGTGATTTACTGGAAAGCTTGCTGGCGCAGGGGCGGGATGATTTTGAAGTGATCATCGTGGATCAGAATTCCGATGATCGGGTGGCGCCGGTGCTACAGCCTTATGAAGCGCGCATACGCATCACCCATCTGCGTTCCAGCATCCGCAACGCCAATCATGCGCGCAATCTTGGGCTGCGCTCCGCACAAGGTGAGATCGTCACCTTCCCGGATGATGACTGCCTTTATCCGGCGGGCGTGCTGGCGCGTGTTGATGCCGCCTTTCTTGCGGTACCATCGCTTGGCGTGCTGACGGGCCCGGCGGCATCACCGGAAGGCGGGCTTGGATCGGGGCGCTGGCGCGAAGCCTCGGGCGCGATTGACCTGAATAATGTCTGGACAAGCGTTATTGAATTCAACCTGTTCCTGCCGCGCCAATTGATGCTGGCGCTGGGTGGCTTTGATGAAAAGCTTGGCCCTGGAACGCGCTGGGGCTCGGCTGAGGGCAATGATCTGGTTTGTCGCGCCATCGCACGCGGTGCGGTTGCGCAATATGATGCGGGCTTGCGCATCATCCATCCGGACAAGCGCTTGACGGAAGTGGCATTGTCTCGCGCGGCGAGTTACGGGCGTGGGCTTGGCTTCGTGCTGCGCCGGCATGGCGTACCGCCTTCCGTCTGGTTCGCCTTTCTGGTGCGCCCCATCGCCGGTGCGCTGATCAGCCTTGCAATACTACGCTTTCACAACGCTGCTTATTACGCGATGAGCTTTTGGGGCCGGCTGATTGGCGGCCTGGCGCGGGAAGCGCGCGAAGCCCCCCTGCCCGCGCCGCTGCAAGGTAGCGCCTGATGCATATCACCATCGGCATCGCCACACGCGGCAGGCCGGCCATTCTGGCGGGTGTCTTGCGTGATCTTGCGCGGCAAACCCGCAAGGCGGATCGCATTCTGGTCTGCCATGTCTCCGCCGATGACATCTCCGGTTGTGAAGCGATCCCCGGTGTGGACTTCATCACCGCCCCCGCCGGCCTGCCGCGCCAGCGCAACCGTATCCTGGACGCGGCGCGTGAAAGCGATGTAGTCCTGTTCCTGGATGATGATTTCCTCTGCAATGCACAGTTTCTTGCCGTGCTGGAAAGCTGTTTTGAGAAACACCCTGAAATGGTGGTCGCGACCGGCACGGTGATTGCAGATGGCGCCAATGCACCGGGCTATGACTTGGCCGAAGGCGCGGCACTACTCTCCGCCGATCCAGGTGTGGCAGATGCGTTTGCAGTGATCGAGGCTTTCAACGGCTATGGCTGCAACATGGCCTTTCGCATGGCTGCCGTGCGCGCCCATGATATTCGCGTTGATGAACGCCTGCCACTTTACGCCTGGTATGAGGATATTGATGTCACGCGCCGCCTTGGTGCGCACGGGAAAATCCTACGGCTTGCGGGTGCGCGCGGTGTGCATCTTGGCGCGAAGGCGGGGCGCGTGCCGGGCCTCAGGCTTGGTTATTCGCAGGTGGTGAACCCTATCTACCTTGCCATCAAAGGCTCCTTCCCCTGGAGCCACGCCATCCCAAGTGCTGCGCGGCATTGCGCGAAGAATCTGCTGCGCTCCGCGTTTCCTGAGCCCTGGGCGGATCGCTGGGGCCGGTTTCGCGGCAATATGATCGGGCTTTGGGATTTGCTGCGCGGGCGCGTCACGCCGGAACGCATTCTCGAACTATAGCGAACCCACCCCGCACATTTACCCCCTTTCCCTTCTGGCCAAGGCAGTGGAACATCCATCCTAGAACAACCAGGAGGAAGCTCAGCCATGAGCCTTGAACCAGGCCGCGCCCGGCCGGAACCAACGCCCGAAACCCGCCACTTCTGGGAGGGGTTGCGCCAAGGCAAGCTGTTGCTCCAGCGTTGCGGCGATACGGGCAAGCCCTATTTCCCGCCGCGCCCCTTCAGCCCCTATACCGGCACGCGCAATGTCGAAGTTTTTGAAGCTTCAGGCCGTGGCACGCTGCATTCCTATGTGATCCATCATCGCCCGGTGCCTGGCTTCAAGCCTCCTTACGCGATTGCGGTGGTGGAACTTGAAGAAGGCCCACGCATGATGACGAATATCGTGGAATGCCCGCAAACACCGGAAGCCTTGGTTTTGGACATGAAGCTGGAATTGGCACCGACCAAGATGGATGACGACATCACCCTGCCCCTTTTCCGCCCCGCGAAGGAGGCTTGAGCCATGATACGTCCCGGTGAAATCGCCATTGTTGGCGCGGCTGAAAGCACACGCATCGGCGCCGTGCCCGATATGGCGCAAATCATGCTGCATGCGGATGCGGCGCTGAATGCCATGGCCGATGCGGGCTTAAAGCCCGCCGATATTGATGGCGTTGCCTGTGTTGGCCCGATGATGCCGCAGCAGATCGCGCATTACCTTGGCATTACGCCAAAATGGGTGGATGGCACGGGTGTTGGCGGCTGTTCCTTCATGCTGCATGTGCGCCATGCGGCGGCGGCCATTCATGCCGGCTATTGCAAGACCGTGCTGATCACGCATGGGGAAAGCGGCAAATCCCGCGTCAATGGCACGCCGCGCCCGGCGGAACCACAAAGCCTGAATGGCCAATTCGAAGCGCCGTTTGGTCCCATGGGTCCGCCGACACTCTTCCCCATTCCTGTGCTGCGCTACATGAAGACCTATGGCGTGACGCATGAACAAATGGCGCAGGTTGCGGTGGTGCAGCGCGAATGGGCGGCGAAGAACCCACGCGCAGCCTTCAAGGAACCGATCACGATTGATGATGTGCTGAACAGCAAAATGATCGCCTATCCCTTCCGGCTGCTGCAATGCTGCCTGGTGACGGATGGCGGCGGCGCGCTGATCCTGACCTCATCTGATCGTGCCAAGGATTTCCCGACCAAGCCTTGCTATATTCTGGGCAGCGGTGAGAGCGTGGAAACCACCATGGTGAGCCAGATGGAGGATTTCACTTCATCGCGCGCATTCCGCGTGGCGGGGCCGGAAGCCTTCCGCATGGCCGGCATCAAGCATGCCGATGTGGATCATTTGATGATCTATGACGCCTTCGCGCATCTGCCCATGTATGGCTTGGAAGATCTTGGCTTCGTCAAGCGCGGTGAGGCCAAGGATTTCATCTGGGAACGCAATACCGCGCCGGGTGGCAAGCTGCCAATCAATACCAATGGCGGTGGGCTTTCTTATACCCATACTGGCATGTATGGCATGTTCGCCCTGCAGGAAAGCGTGCGCCAGGTGCGCGGCACAGCGCCGGCCCAGGTGCCCAATGTGAAAATCAGCGTGGCGCATGGCGTGGGCGGCATGTTCTCTGCCTCCGGCACGGTGGTGCTCAGCAATCAACGTCCCTGAGAGAGGTTGAAAATGACGGAGGCGGTGAATTTACGCGAAAGGGTGAAGGAACCGCCTTCGCCATTGCTGGTGGAAAGCTATTACCGCGGGTCAGTCGCGCGGGCGCAGAATTATGTCTTTCAGCATGAGATGTGGGTGCATCTGGCGCATGGGCTGATGCTGGAACGCCAAGGCATTATCGCGCGTGATGCCATGGCGCAAATCCTACCGGAAATTATTGCGATGGCTGATGCCGGGCCGGATGCGGTGCCGGTGGATTACCGTCAGGAAGATCTCTATTCCTATGTCGAGAAACTGATCATCCAAAAACTCGGCCCCGATATTGGGGGGCGGCTGCATACTGGGCGCAGCCGCAATGATCTGAACGCAACCACCTGGCGCATGGCGTTGCGCACGGAATTGCTGGCGGTGCTGGGGTTGCTGGCGGATCTGCGGCAGACGATGCTGGCGCTGGCTGAAGAACACATCGCCGCCATCATGCCTGGCTATACGCATGGCCAGCACGCGCAGCCCATCACCTTTGGCTATTGGCTGGCCTCGGCGGCGGATGCGCTGGCGCGTGACCATGAAAGGCTGATGGGCGCGCTGGCGCATTGTGATCTTTGCCCATTGGGCGCGGGCGCGCTTTCCACCACGGCCTTCCCGCTTGATCGCGCCTGGGTCGCTGATGCGCTTGGATTCGCTGCGCCGCTGGAGCTTGCCTATGATGCGGTATCTTCGCGCGATGATGCGCTGGAAGCGGCTTCCGCCATGGCCGTGATGATGACGCTGCTCTCGCGCCTTGCGACCGATCTGCAGAATTGGGGCAGTTGGGAATATGGTTTTGTCGAGTTGGCGGATCGCCATTCGGCGGTCTCAAGCATTATGCCGCAGAAGAAGAACCCTGTGGCGCTGGAACATCTAAAGGCAGCGGCAGCAATGGTGCAGGGTGCGCATCACGCCGCCATGGCTTGCACCAAAAACACTGCCTTCGCCGATGTGAATGACGCGGTGACGGCGGTGAATGAACCCGTGCTGGATGCAGCACTTCGCAGCCGGCGGATCCTCGCTTTGTTTCAGGAGGTGATGCAGGGCATCAGCCTGAACAAGGACCGCATGGAAGGCGCGGCGCGTGAGGGTTTTGGCTCGGCCACCGAATTGGCGGATGTGATTGTGCGCGAAACCGGGCTGAGCTTCCGCATGGCGCATAACATCGTCGCCATTGTTGTGCGCGATGCGCTGGCCGAAGGCCGCACGGCAGAGAGCATTTCAAGCGCAGAATTGGATGAGGCTGCGCAGGTGCTGTTCGGCAAAGCCTTGCATATTCCAGCCGCGAAGCTCCGCGCCGCACTTGATCCGGCAGAAAACCTGATAGGGCGCAGTGTGCAGGGCGGCCCGGCGCCGGCGGCCATGGCAGCGCTGATAGCGGGCCGTCGTGACAAGCTGGCGCAGGACCGTGCGACCATTACCGCCATCAACCGGCGCATTGCAGATGCAAGGGCCAGGTGTTGGGCAGCGGCAAAGCCATAGTCTTGCCGAGCCTGCCTATGTTAGGATGGAGATGAAACAGCGCGGGCCATACCTGCACCGCGCCAAAACCGGGAGGAAGACATGAAACTGACGCGCCGTACTGCCTTGACCGCCGCTGCAGGGTTGCTTGCGACACCCGCCGTCGCGCAATCCGGCTTTCCCAATCGCCCCATTCGCCTGATCGTGCCCTGGCCGGCCGGCGGTTCCACCGATGGCCAATTGCGCGCCTTGGCTGAAGCGGGATCGCGTTATCTTGGCCAGCAGGTGATTATTGATAATCGCGGCGGTGCCAGCGGCACTTTGGCCGCGGCTGCCATGGCGCAGGAACAGCGCGGCGATGGCTATATGGTCGGGCAATTGCCCATCACCGTCTTCCGCTTCCCAATGATGTCGAGCCGCCCGACCTGGGATCCCCTCAAGGATTTTACCTATATCATCCATTTGACCGGCTATCTTTTCGGCGTGGTGGTGAAGTCCGATAGCCCATGGAAGACCTGGGAAGAATTCCTGGCCTACGCCAAAGCTAATCCGGGCAAGGTGGCTTATGGGTCGCCCGGCGTCGGTACCACTTTGCATATTACCATGGAACGCATCGCGCTCGAACGCGGTATTGAATTTCTGCATGTGCCCTTCCGGGGCGGCGCGGATAATGCGCAATCCCTGCTGAGTGGGCAGACCCAGGCGATGGTTGATTCAACCTCCTGGGCGCCATTGGTGGATGGCGGGCAGTTCCGCCTGCTTTGCACCTGGGGCGAACAACGCGCCAAGCGCTATCCGGATGCGCCGACGCTCGTTGAAAGCGGCATCAACATTGTCTCCACTTCACCCTATGGCATTGCCGCGCCCAAGGGCGTTGATCCCGGTATTGTCAAAGTACTGCATGATGGCTTCAAGCAGGCACTGTATGATCCGGTGCATACAGCCGCGCTGGAACGCTTCGACATGCCGCTGATCTACAAGAGCAGCGAGGATTACCGCGCTTCAGTGGCGAAGATTATCGAAGAAGAAGGGGCGGTAATCCGTCGCCTTAATCTCCGCATCAATTGATGATCGTTTGGTGATGGCGGCCCTGCTGCCGCCATCACCAACCCGCCTAACTCGCGCGCAAATCATCGAGCGCGAGTGAGACATGGCGCTGCACCGCGCCATCCTCATCACGCAGCGCCAGCGTCACGCGCTTTTCCTGCCAATCCATCTCCAGCGTGCCGAAATTGACGCGCGGATAAAGCTCCCCAAGACGATTAGGGCCTTGTTCGCGCGCATTGACGAATTGTCGGTTGATACCGCTTGAGGTGACTTCCGTCAGCGGATAGGGCGCGCCCTGGCTTTCACGATAAAGCGCGCCGATATGCCGATCGCCGGACAGAAACACCACGCCGCCTGCCTTGGTGCTGGCGATCAAATCATAAAGCCGCTGGCGTTCGCGCGGGAAGTTGCCCCATCTTTCCCAGCCATGGCCTTCCACCACGATCTGGATGGAAGAAACAATCAAACGCAATTCGGCGGGTTCTCGCAGGCATTGGCCAAGCCAATCCCATTGCGCTTCGCCGAGTATGGTCTTTGCCGGATCATCATCCGGCAAATAGCGTTCCCGCCCGGGTGCGCCGCGCATATCCGTGATTCGCAAAGGGGAACGAAACCAGCGCGTATCCAGCAGAATGATCTGAACGCGCTGCCCTGCCGGTCCCAAAGTCAGATGATGATACAGCCCGTCGCGCCGACGCCTGATGTCATCAGCCGGCACGCGCCAGAATTCCAGAAACGCGTCCTTCGCTTCCTGCTTGAAGGGGTTTTCAACACCGCCATCATTCACGCCAAAATCATGATCATCCCAGATCGCAGTGTGATGCTGTTGGTCTGCGATGAAGCCCATGAATTCCTGATGCAGCCGGGCACGGGCATAGGCTTCCTGCAATTCGGCCAGATCATGCCGCCGCACCCCGCCATAGACATTATCGCCGGCGAAGATGAAGAATTCCGGCTGCCAGGCACGCACCGCACGCCAGATCGGCTGCGGCAGCTTCTCATCGGCACAGGTTCCGAAAGCAATACGACTAACAGGCCTGCCCTGCGCCGCAACTGGCGCGGCGAGCGGCAGCAAGGCCGCCGCCGCCAAGCCACGCCGCGTGATCATGGGCTTCAAACCTGCGGCACTTCAACCTTGCCGGTATGCAGCTTGAGCCGTGACATCTCCGGCGCATCCTGCCCGGCATCGCGGAAGGCCTGCTTCAGCGCTGCCATATTCGGTGCAAAGATGCTTTCGCGATTTTCGCTGACCCAATCGCGCGATTGCTGCGGCATCACGAGCGAGCCTTGGAAGCGCGGCATCACCCAACGCGCGAAAAGCTCAAAGGAACGCATGGTCGCTTCCCGATCGGCCCATTCATGGGCGCGGAACAACACACCCCCTGCCCCGCCATCGGTGAAGCTCAGCAAACGCTCAATCCCCGCCGCCACGGTTTCCGGTGATCCCACCAGCGTTGACCCCATCGCCAAGCCATCGCGCAGCGGGTCTTCGGAACGCATCGGTGGCCGGCCCAGGGTTTCGCTGAAATAGGTCAGCGTTTCCAAAGCCTCACCATGGCGCACATCGCGCAGCGCGCGTTCATCATCCTCAGCGCAATGCAGATTGACCACCAGGCGCCAATTGCGCCGTTCCATCTTCTGGCCATGCTTGGCGGCTTCCGCTTCCGCCATCTGCCATTGCCCGGCGAGTGATTTCGGCCCACCCGGCAGCCCCGCACCCAGCGATATCAGCCCAAGCCCATATTTCGCCGCTGCCAGCGCGCCCGATGGCGTGGTGGACGACGCGACCGAAATTGGGAAACGCGGTTCCGAATAAGGTGCCAAATGCAACCGTGCCTCACGCAAGGTGAACCAATCGGTTTCCATCGTCACCGGTTCTTCGCAGGCCAAAAGCCGCGTGATGGCATTGAGCGATTCATCCATCCGCCGGCGCTGATGCGCGGCATCAATGCCCATCATGTATGCGTCAGAGACAAGCGCGCCCGGCCCGCAGCCCAGCATCACGCGCCCGCGCGTCATGTGATCCAACTGCACAAAGCGCTGCGCCACCAGCAGCGGGTGGTGATACGGCAGGCTGGTGACTCCAGAGCCAAGCTTGATGTGCTTGGTGCGTTCCGCCGCCGCCGCAATCATGATTTCCGGGCTCGCGATTGTTTCCCAGCCGGCGGAATGATGCTCCCCGATCCAGGCCTCATCAAAGCCCAGATGGTCAAGCCACTCGATCAATTCCAAATCGCGCGTCAGCCCAAGCGTCGGGTTGTCACCAACCCGATGAAACGGGGCCAAGAAAATGCCGAAGCGAAGGCGGCGAGGCAGCATGGCTGGATTCTCCATCACATGGAAGGCGGGTCGCCCGCCAGGAATTCCTCGCCGCCATAATCAGCTGCACGAGGCAGGCGCAGGATGCGCCCTTCAGGGGTCATGCCCACAAGTTCGGGCAATACGGTCACCACGGGCTTGGCGCGTGCAGCGGCGAAGGCTTCCGCCACGCTGCCGTGCCGCGCAAGCTTGGTCAGGTTCATGCGTGTCGGGAACACGAGCTTCTTGGTGCCGGCAATGCCTTCGGCCAGCGCATCAGCGGGCTTGATCCAGACACTATCCACCGCTTCATGCCCATCATGCACCGCGGCCTGATCTTCGGGCGCAGCGGCCAGGAAGAAATGCGTGTCAAAGCGCTTGGGCACTTCCACCGGCGTGATCCAATGCGCGAAATGCCCGAGTATGGAGATCGCCGGCACTAGGCGGCGTTCGGCAAGCATGGCGGCAAAATCGCCCTCGGCTTCCGGCGCCTGGCCTTCCTCGGCCAGCAAGACACCGCATTCTTCCCAGGTCTCGCGGATGGCGGCGACGCGAAGGGCCGCGTGGGCGTCGCCGCCGCCGAGTGTCTTGTCAGCCGCTTCCACGCGCCCACCGGGAAATACCAAGGCGCCAGACGCGAAATCAATCTGGCGGTGGCGCACCACCATGAAAACTTCCATGCCGCGCCTTCCATCACGCAGCAGCATGACCGAGGAAGCCGGGCGGGCGGGGGCGGTTGCGGTGTCACTCATGCACGCATTGCAGCGCGCCCAGGCCGCTACCGCAAGGTGCCGCGCTTCAGGATTTCGCCAAACGGCGCAAATGCTGGGCCGCCGCGCGGCTGGCGGCGGCTTCAATGTCGCGAAAGCCCAGCACCAGCGCTTCCCCAAGGCTGGTCAGCCGCGCCCCACCACCCCCGGCGCCGCCGGTGATGCGCTCCACCACCGGGGCCGAGAAGGTCTCATTCAGCTCCGCCACCAATTCCCAGGCCCGGCGATAGGACATGCCGAGCGACCGCGCGGCGGCGCTGATCGAACCGGCTTCGGCAATGGCTTCCAGCAGCGTGATTTTGCCCGGGCCGACGCGGCCATCGGCAAAATCAAGGCGCAGCCAAAGCGCGGCGTCCTTCATGGCCGGGGCATCACATGCAGCGCATCGCGCAGCAGGGAAACGCTGCATGCTTCGCCCACTGCAAGCGCGTTACGCTGCGCGGCATGGCGCGGCAGGGCGAAGGTCAATTGTCGGCCCTCGGGGTCGCCGACATCCAGGGTCACGCGCATTTCCTCGCCCATGGGCAGCAGCGCGATGATGGTGCCGGACACCGGGTTCTCCCTTTCGCCCGCCGAAGGCCGACCACGCCGATGCAGCACCACCCCGCCCGCGCCAATCAGCCAATCCACGGCGGTGCCAGGCGGCAGGCTTGGCATGGGGGCCGCTTCCAGCATTTGATCACCCCAGCGGAGCCGCGTGAGGGCATCCTCATGCGCCAGGATAACGCCGGTAAAAAGGTTGCGCAGATCAAGCAGCCGCGCGACTTCGGCTGAGGCCGGGCGGGCCAGCATTTCCGCGGGCGGCGCAGTTTGCAGCCCCCGGCCCCGATGCAGCAGCAGCATGCGGTCCGCGAGGGAAGCGGCCTCATCCAAATCATGCGTCACCAGAATGATTGGGATGGAAAGCCCCTGGCGCAGATTGGCCAATTCCACCTGCAAGCGCCGCCGCGTGGCGCGATCCACGGCGCTGAAGGGTTCATCCAGCAGCAGCACGGCAGGGTCGCGCGCCAAAGCCCGCGCCACCGCAACGCGTTGTTGTTGCCCGCCCGAAAGTTCAGCTGGGCGGCGTTGTTCAAGCCCTGCCAGATGGACGCGCGCCAGAAGGGTAGCAGCGCGGGGGGCACGCTCAGCGGCGGGCAGATGGCCCATGGCGGCCATAACATTGGCCAGCGCTGTCATATGCGGAAACAGCGCGTAATCCTGAAACACCAGCCCCACGCGGCGCCGATGCGCCGGCAGGTCAAGCGCGCGGCTTGTGTCGAGCCATGCCTCGCCGTCGCAGATCACATGGCCGCTTTCGGGGTGATGCAGCCCGGCAATGGCGCGGAGCGTGGTGGATTTGCCGGCGCCTGACGGGCCGATAATCGCGAGTAGCTCCCCCGGGGCGCAGTCCAGCGCAAGGTCAAGCGCGATCGGCGCCGTGGCCTTCAGGCGCAGGCTAAGGCCCGGACTAGCCATGGCGGCGGCGCCCGATTCCGCGCGTGAGCCGCTGCACCAGCAGCAGCGCCACCAGACAGATCACAAGCAACAGGGCCGACATGCTGGCCGCGGCGGCATCGTCAAAAGCCTGCACACGATCATAAATGGCAATGGCGGCGGTGCGGGTTTCGCCAGGGATGGCGCCGCCCACCATCAGCACCACACCGAATTCGCCAAGCGTATGGGCGAAGGTCAGCACAATGGCGGTGGCTATGCCGGGCCAGGCCAAGGGCAATTCAATCCGCCGGAACACTGCCCAGGGGGTCATACCGGAAGTCGCACCCGCTTCGCGCAGATTGGGTGGGATGGCGCCAAAGGCGTTCTGGATTGGCTGCACCGCGAAGGGGATATTCGCGATGGCACTCGCCAGCAGCAGCCCTTCAAAGGAAAAGGCCAGGGTCCGGCCAAATATCGCCTGGAAGGCGCCACCGAACCAGGTGCCGGCGCCAAAGGTGGTCAGCAAATAAAAGCCAAGCACGGTTGGCGGCAGCACCAGCGGCAGCGCCACCGCCGCTTCAACCACGCCCTGCCCGCGAAAGCGCCGCAGCGCCAGGAAGCGCCCGAGCCACAGCGCCAAGGGCAGCAGGATCACCACCGTGCCAAGGCCAAGCCAAAGCGAAAGTCGAACCGCGGGCCAGTCCATTCTTCAGGGCGCCTGCAAGCCATGGCGCGCGAAAAGCGCTACCGCCTGGGGGGAGAGCAACCACGCCTGCACGCGGACCGCCGCTTCACTGGCGCGCCGCGTGAGCGCCAAGCGATGGCGGAGCGGCCCGTGCAAAGCCTCAGGCACCAGGCTAAAATCACCGCGCGCCTTTACTGCGGGCGATAGCGCCAGAGAATGCGCAATCAAGCCGCCAGTCGCCCCTTCCATCATGGCGAATTGCGCCGCCTGGGCGATGTTTTCGCCAAAGACCAGGCGCGGGCGCAGCGCCTCCCAAAGGTTCAAGCGGCGCAGGGCTTCTTCGGCAGCGCGGCCATAGGGGGCGATTTCCGGATTGGCGATGGCAAAGCGCCGCACCCGCCCCGCCGCGAGCAAGGGGCGGAGCGCTTCAAGCCCAGCAGCGGGATCAAGCGCCGAACCGCGCGGGGCAAACAGCGCAAGCCTTCCTACCGCAAAGACATGGCCGGCATCGCGCGTATGCCCCGCTTCGGCGAGTTTTTGAATACTGATTTCGTCCGCCGCCAGCAGCATTTCAAGAGGGGCGCCTTGCGCAATCTGCCGCGCCAAATTGCCACTGGCACCATAGGCCAAGCGCGGCGCAATCCCGGTTTCTGCTGCGATCAGCCCTGCCGCTTCTTCCAGTACGGGTTGCAGTCCGGCAGCGGCGGCAATCAGCGGCGCGGGCGCGGCGCCCCCCTGCCTGCCAAGCAAAGGCGATGAACCAATAGCAAGAAGCAAGGCGCGGCGGTGCATAGCCCCCCCCTTCGTTATTCCCAAATGGATATAGCCGGAAGCACAAACATCACGCAAGCCAAGGCAAAAATCGGCGCGCCTGTTTTCAAAATTTAAATCTCAAAATGCCAATACTCCGGTGTGGAGCCAAAATGTTCACATCGCAAAGAAACCTGATGTCTAAAACGCTTTCCGATACGTCTACCCTATCGGACGCCATCAATGATTCGTATATTTTTACTAACCAATCATTGCTTGCTCATGGCCAAGTGGGGGCTCCGCCTTGGCCCTCGGTCACCAACAATAATGGCTCCTTCGTTGGCACATCCGGCCATGATTTCCTCTCAAGCCCCGGTGTCACGGATGATAGCCTTGCGGGGCTTGCCGGCAATGACACCCTGCTCGGCTTTGGCGGCGTGGATCAGCTTTCAGGCGGTGAAGGTAATGATTCCCTCAATGGCGGCGATCTGGCGGATGACCTGCAAGGTGATGCCGGCAATGATACGCTGCTTGGCGGCAATGGCTGGGATGTTCTTTGGGCGGATGGCCAGACCGGAACAAGCAAGGACAATAGCGCTGCGCGTAATCTTTTGCGCGGCGAAGCGGGTGATGATGTTCTGCGAGGCGGCCTTGGGCGCGACACGCTTGAAGGGGGCGATGGCCAGGATATCTTGAATGGCGGCGGCGGCGCGGATTGGCTGCTTGGCGGCAACGATGCCGATATTTTTCTCATTGATCTTTCCCTAGAGCCCTCGCTCGCGAGCAATTTCCTGGCAGCTGACACCATCGCCGATTTCTCTCGCGCGCAGGGGGATTCGATTTCCTTCGGCCTCAGCAATGGCGTATTGGATGGCGCCCTGGATCCGGCACCGCTGATCTGGCGTGGCGCTTTGCAGACGAATGGCGGGCCAGTGGCGGGACTTGCCCTGCCCGGTGAGGATTTGGGGTTGGGCTATCTGCAAGCCTGGTACCTTCCCGCCGGCAGCACAGACACCACGCTAGGCGGCTGGATCATCATTGACCTTGATCAGGACAATACGCTCAGCACCGCAGATCTCATGATCCGCTGCGTCACCACGATATTCACGCCAGAAAATTTCTATTCATGGGCCGTGCCGGGCAGCTTCGCTGGCATGGCCGGCACCGACAATGATGAAGTGATTTCGGCCAGCGTATCGGAATCAAGATTATTCGGCCTGGGCGGTGCGGATCTGCTGCTTGGCGCGGCGGCTACGGATTGGCTTTTCGGTGGCGCTGGGGCCGACACGCTTTCCGGTCTTGGCGCTGATGACCAACTTTGGGGTGGCGCGGGCGACGATTGGCTCTATGGCGGCGATGGCAATGACGCGCTCTACGCCGATGGGCCGACCTTTGATGACATGGACGGCGTTGATGCCAACAACTACCTGGATGGCGAAGCGGGTAATGATTCGCTTTTTGGCAGTTTTGGGCTGGATCGGCTGCTTGGCGGGGGCGGTCTGGATTTGCTCTTTGGCGCAGATGGGGCCGATACGCTGGATGGCGGTGCGGGTAATGATTGGCTGATCGGCGGCGATGGCGCCGATAGCTTAATTGGCGGCAATGGCGCCGATACGCTGGAAGGCGGCGTCGGTGATGACCGACTTCTGCTGCAAGATGCCAATGACTGGTTGGATGGCGGGGATGGCTTTGATTGGCTCATTCTCTCCATGGGAATCTTCATTCATTTAGGGCTCTCAGAAAATCAGGCGGGCAATGGTTCCTGGATCGCTGGTTTTGAAGCCGTGGATGCGCGGGCAGCCAGCGCCGCAATGACCATGGTTGGCGGCGTGGAAGGCAATTACCTGTTTGGTGGCTCTGCCAGCGATAGCCTTATGGGCAATGATGGCGATGACTATCTTCAGGGCGGCGCCGGACATGACACGCTGACCGGTGGCATGGGCCAGAATGTTCTTGAAGGCGGCGCTGGGGATGATTTCTACCAGATCGAAAGTACCGATGACCTGCCGCTGGAGAACCCTGGCGAAGGGGCTGATACAATTTCGGCCTGGATTGACTTCTACCTTCCCGCTGACATCGAAACCCTGATCCTTTCAGCCGCCGGCAGCGCCCAACGGGGTTTCGGCAATGAAAGCAATAACCTTCTGATCGGCAATGCGCTGGCCAATGAGTTCACAGGCGGGCTCGGCAATGACACGATCCGGGGCGAGGCCGGCGATGACACGCTGCAAGGGGATGCGGGCGCCGATCTTCTGATCGGTGGCGATGGCGTGGGCGACTGGGTCAGCTATACTGATTTGTCTGAATTCGGCCAGAACGTCACGGTTAATCTCATCAATGGGATAGCCACAGGTGCGGCAGGTAGTGATCAATTGCAGGGCATTGAGCATGTGACCACCGGGGCCGGCCACGACCAACTCCTTGGCGATGGTTTGGCGAATTACCTTTCTGCCGGCGCCGGGGCTGACACGCTATGGGGCGGTGCGGGCGCCGACACGCTGAATGGTGGTGAGCATGATGACACGCTTCACGGCGGTTCGGATGCCGACCTGCTGATCGGGGGCGTCGGGCAGGATTCCATCGCCGGCGATACCGGTAATGACACGCTGGATGGTGGCGATGGCGCCGACACCATGGCGGGCGGCGCCGGCAATGACCTCTACTTTTTCATCGATTCGCAGGATCGGATCATTGAGGCCGCCGGGGGCGGCCAGGACACCATCATCACCTCAGCCAATATCACCCTGGCCGCTGAAGTTGAGGTACTGATAGTTGCCGAGGGGGTAAGCGACCTTTCCCTTGTTGCGAGACCTGGCGGGTCCATCATGGTCGGCAATGGGCTGAGCCATAGCTTCCAGGGCGGCACAGGTGATGACGTGATCCTTGCAGGCGGCGGAAGCCTTGCCGATATATTGGCCCTGTTTGCCAATTAGCCCTAAAATAAGGGGGTCAGGGCGGTGGCGCCATTATTGAGGAAGGCTGGAACTGAATGGAAAAAGCAACGCTGGGCGGCGGCTGCTTCTGGTGCCTGGAGGCCGTATTCCTCGGCATGAAGGGTGTTTCTGCCGTGACTTCAGGCTATGCGGGCGGGCATCTTGCCAATCCCACCTATGAGGAAGTTTGCGGCAAACGCACCGGCCATGCCGAGGTTGTGCAGATCAGCTATGATCCGACAACGGTATCCTTTGCGGAGGTGCTGAAGGTATTTTTCACCATCCACGATCCCACCACCAAGGACCGCCAGGGGGCGGATATCGGCCCGCAATATCGCAGCATCATCCTGACCCATGACGCCGCGCAGGATGCCGCAGCGCGGGAAGTGATTGCGGAGATCACCGCCGCGCGGCTTTGGGGCAACCCGATCGTGACCGAGATTGTGCCGCTGACCCAATTTTGGCCGGCAGAGCCCGAGCATCATGATTACTTCGCGCGCAACCCCTGGTCTGGCTATTGCCAGGCCGTTGTGGCGCCGAAAGTCCTGAAATTTCGCAAAAATTTCGCCCAGTTGCTTAAATCCGATCAGGGGGCATAAGGACGCATGGTTTTTTTCAAGCAAAACAAGCAGCCAGATGAGGTCTTTGCGATCCAAAAGACCGAAAGCGAATGGCGCGCAGCCCTTTCCTCCGAAGCCTTTCGCGTGCTGCGCCAGCACGGCACCGAAAGGCCGGGCACATCGCCGCTGAATGCTGAAAAGCGCCCCGGGCGTTTCCTGTGCGGCGGCTGCGGCACACCGCTTTTCGAAGCGACGACCAAATATGAAAGCGGCACCGGCTGGCCTTCCTTCTACGCGCCCTTGGAAGGCGCCGTCGGCACCCATATGGATCGCTCGCTTTTTATGGTGCGGACCGAAGTGCATTGCGCCCATTGTGGCGGCCATCTTGGCCATGTTTTCCCTGATGGGCCGCCCCCCACGGGCCAGCGCTTTTGCATGAATGGCATCGCCATGACCTTCGAGCCTACGGCCGCATCATGATCCGCGTGTTGTTTGGCCTTGGCCTGGCCTTGCTTCAGCTATGCGCCCCGGCGCGGGCCGATCTTGTTTATGTGCTGAACTCAGCCGACCCCAGCATCGTCAAGATTGATGCCAAAACCGGTGAGGAAGTGCGCCGCATTGAAGGCCTGCGCGAAGTGCATCATTTGGTGCTGGCACCAGGTGGGCGCGAATTGCTGATTGCGGATTCTGCGGGGAATGAAATTCTTTTCGTGGAACCGGCCACCGGCAATGTGTTGCGCCGGGAACGCATTTCAAACCCTTATCATCTGGATTTCACGCCAGATGGGCGATTGCTGGTGATAGCCAGCCTAAGGCGCGGTCAGGTGGATATCTACGACGCCGATGGGCCGCGGCTTTTGGAACGGCTTCGGGTTGGCAACAAGCCATCCCATATCGCTTTCAGCCCGGATTCGCGCTTTGCCTTCATCACCATCCAGGGGGATGGCACCGTCATTGCGATTGACCTGCAAACGCGCCGCATTGTCTGGCAGGCGCCGGTTGGGCCGGAACCAGCCGGCATCATATGGCACCGCGACCGGTTGATTGTTGGAATCATGGGCCGCGATCATTTTGCGGTGCTCAATCCCGAAACCCAGAAGGTGGAAAGCACCATCCGGGTGGGCCGCGGCGCACATACTGTTTTCGCCGCGCCCGACGGCAAAACGCTCTGGGCCACCAGCCGCGTGCAAAGCCGCATTGCGGAAATTGACCCCGTCAGCCTGGAAGTGCGCCGCATTCATGAAGTGCCCGGCGGGCCGGACTGTATCGCCTTCGCCCCCGATGGCGCGGTTTGGGCCACGCTCCGCTGGGCGGGCCGTATTGCGCGGCTTGATCCAAATACGGGCGAATTTTCGACCATTCGCGTCGGCCGCAGCCCGCATGGTATTTTCGTGCAGCCGGTTGCTGCGCGGTGATGAAATTCTGGCGCAAGGCCGTACTGGCGATGACCGCGCTCTGCACGCTTGCGGCCATGCCGGCCTCGGCCCAGACCTCCGCCGCCTGCCCTGCCGGGTCGCTTTACCTAACTATTGATACGGGCTGGGGGCGAGAGGCGGAAAAAATCGCCGAAATCCTCCGCCGTCGCGGCATTCGCGCCACGCTTTTCGTCGCGCATGAGCCAACCTATCGCGGTGATCGTAGCCTTGATCCCGCCTGGGCGGCATTTTGGCGTGCCCGCGCGGCGGAAGGCCATGTATTCGCGAGCCACACGGATCGGCATTGGTATTTCCGGGGCGATCCTGCGCCGGGTGTGGTGCGCTATGTCGCGCGCAGCGGCGGCAGTGAAGCGCGGCTGGATCAAGCAGCCATGTGCCAGGAGCTTGCCGCCCCGATAGAGCGGCTGCGCAGCGCCGCGCCGGACGCTGTTATTTTGCCCCTTTGGCGCGCGCCTGGAGGCATCACCACACCGAATGCGCTGCGCCTGGCGGAGGCTTGTGGCCTCCGGCACCAGGGCTGGACCAAAGGCGGCTTCCTTGGCGATGAGCTGAATAGCGAGACGCATCCCAATACCGCACTGCGCGAACAGGCGCTTCGAAACATCCGTGATGGTGAGGTCCTGGTCATGCATTGGGGGGTACGCAGCCGGAAGGAACCCTATGCCAATGTGCTGGAAGATGTGCTGATGGGGCTGCAAGCAAAAGGCTTCTGCTTCGCGCCCCTGACCGCGGAAGGCAGACGCTGAGCCATGTTCAAGACCCTTGATGATCTTCACACCAAGCTGACGGGTTGGATTTTCGAAACCCTGCTTCAGCCGGTGCTTTATGCCACGGACATGATGAATATCGCCGATGAAATGCTGGAATGGGTGGATTTCGCTGTATTCAGCGTCTTCGGCATGCTGGTGATTTATGCTGTCTGCCGGCCGTTGGAGGCATGGCGACCGGTGGAACCCATTACCGATCGGCGCGCCATCAGGACCGATATCATCTATACGCTGCTGGCAAGGCTTGGGATTTTTCCATTGCTGGCCTTCATTTTCCTGGCCGCGATCCAAAGCCAATTGGAAGGGCTTCTGGCCGATACAGGCTTTGTTGCGCCAACACTGGAAACCTTCTTTCCTGCCCTACGTGAAGCGCCGCTTATTACCTTTTTCCTCTATATCCTGATCCTGGATTTTGGTGAGTATTGGCGCCATCGGTTGCAACACAGCATCGGCTGGTGGTGGGCGCTGCATTCCATTCATCACGCTCAGCGCCAAATGACCTTCTGGACCGATGACCGCAACCATATTTTGGATGAGGCGATTGCCGCGCTGTGGTTCGGCACAATCGCGCTGGTGATTGGGGTAACGCCGGCACAATTCCCGCTACTCCTGCTGCTGATGCGGCTGGTGGAGGCTTTCTCTCACGGCAATATCCGGCTGTCCTTTGGCAGGATTGGTGAAAGGCTTGTGGTTTCCCCACGCTATCATCGCCTGCACCATGGCGTTCTTTCCACGGCTGAACACGGCAAGAATTACGCGGTTCTGTTCCCGGTTTGGGATTGGGTGTTCGGCACTGCGGATTTCAGCCGGAAGGTCTTCCCGCGCACTGGCGACCCGACCGCGCCTGAGGCGATGGCCACGGGGGGCTGGCTGGCGCAGCAATGGGCCGGTTTTAAGCGTATGGTTGGGATGGGGCAGCAGGCGTGATGCTTCTTTACGCATCAGTTGATCGCGTGATCCCTGCTGCCTGGACCAGCCATCACCTTTTGCCATCTGGGCAGTTTGTGGCGATAGATTGCTACAGGCTTGCTTGAAGCGTCAGACTTTCTCACTGATAAAATTTCGCTGGCAAAAAGCTTCAAGGTTGGCCAAGGCCAGATTGGTTTCATCAATCACACGCCTTAGCGCATGTGCATTTTCCACGGGGAAAACTGTACTTTCACGCGGCTGAAGCTTCTGAAACGCGTTCAATTCTGCTGACAGCACTTGCGCACCAAGTGTGCGTGCCGCGCCGAGCAGACGATGCGCATCATGCGCGATCACGTCTGGTCGCGGCTGATTGGTCCCCAATTCCCGTACAAAATTCTCCTGTATTGTTTTCATTTCAATCATGAATTCCCGAACAACACCCTCAGCGGCTCCCTTTAATTCGTCTTTCAGCACCTCAAGCACACCGACATCAATTGAGGAGACCTCTTTCGCTACCGCACCAGGCAAAGCTGGGCTGCCTTCCTCTCCGATGGCGGAAAACCCCTCTCGGCTTTGCTGGCTGCTGAGTACCTGAATGAGCGCTTCCCTGCTCAATGGCTTGCCAATATGCCCATTCATTCCCGCTTCGCGCGCAGCAGTAATTTGTTCGGGCATCACAGATGCCGTCAGGGCGTAAACCGGAACCTGGCTAAGTGGGGGCGCCATTGCCCTTATGGCCCGTGCCGCAGCAAAGCCATCCATTTCCGGCATCTGCAGATCCATCAGAACAGCATCAAAGCTGCTGGCCTGAAGCTTTTCAAGCGCTTCCACCCCATTGGCCGCAAAGCCTACCTCATGCCCGATGATGGTCAGCAGAGCGCCCGCTACATCACGATTTGCCTTGACATCATCAACAACAAGAACACGAAGCCTATGAAAGGCAGGTGGGGTTTCCTGGCTTTCTCGTGCAGCCTCCGTGGTAGCCGGCACTTCGGTCAGGAAAACTGGAATCTCAAACCAGAAAAGGGAACCGATACCCGGCGTACTTTTGCAGCCGATCTCACCGCCCATCTGCTTCACAAGACGTGATGTGATGGCAAGCCCAAGCCCCGTACCCAAGACATCATTCTTCATATTGGACACGAGTTGCACAAAATCCTGGAAGATAAGGCGCTGATTTTCGGGTGAAATGCCGGGCCCAGTATCCTGCACTTCAATGCGTAGTCTCTCAGCGTCTTTCCGCTTTACCCTGTAGTAAATGCTACCGCCATCAGGCGTGAATTTCACAGCATTGGAAAGCAGGTTCAGAATAATCTGGCGCAGCCGCGTTGGATCACCTATCAACGCTTTCGGCAGTCCCTCGCCAAAATCTGACTTGAACTGTAGTTTTTTGCGCATCACATCGGGTGCAACAAGGGATGCGCAGCTCTGAACGACCTCCTGCAATAGGAAGGGGCGAGAGGCGAACTCCATTCGTCCTGACTCAATCTTGGTCAGGTCGAGTAGATCATTGACAAGTTCAAGCAGGTGCTTGCCTGCACCATGCAGATTCCGCACCTTCTCATGCTGATCATGATCAAGGCGCCCATCTTCCAGCAGTAGTTCGGAAAATCCGAGTATCCCGTTAAGGGGTGTGCGCAGTTCATGTGACATGCGCGCCAAGAACTGGCTTTTGGCTTCACCTGCGGTGCGGGCGGAGTCACGCGCCGCGGCCAGATCCTGCATCGCCCGCTTCAAAGGTGTGATGTCAGTACGGATGCCTACCACACCCCCATCGGGCGTACGCCTTTCCGTGATCAGCACCCAACGGCCATCCGGCAATAACCGTTCCATGGGGGGGTGATTACCGCGATGGAAAGCCTTGCTCGCGACTACGAACTTCTCGATATCGCCTTGTGCCTGCGGATATTGCCCACGCAAAGCGCCTTCGCGCATGATGTCATCAAACAAGGCGCCCGGCACAATGAAGGGGGCGCTAAGCGTATAGAAATCCTTATAGCGGCTATTGCACGCGATCAGCCTGTCATCCGGATCAAACATGACAAAGCCATCGGACATGGACTCAAGCGCGTTTTCAAGCGTCCGCCGCGCTTTGGCACGTTCATCCTCAACGCGTTCCCTCTGCCGCAAGCCCACAATCAGTGCGCCAGCTACAAGCAAAATCATCAAACCAAGAGCGCCAGAGACCAAAAACGCCCGGCTGCGATCAGCGTACCAGCCGCTTAATGCGGCATCCACCTTCAGGGTTACCGACACACCAAGTGCGGGATAGAGCGTTGGGCGAATAACCACCAAGACCATTTCGTCTCCGAATCGGCTTTTAACCTCCTGCTCTGCCACCGGGCTGCGCATTTCCGCTGCTGTAGGGCTCAGCTTCTGGCCGATGCGTGTTTCATCGTGTGGTACCGAAGCCAGTAAAGTGCCGTCATCCCTTTCAAGGGTTACGCGCAAGCCAAGGCTTTCACCGGCACCAGAGAGAATAGATTGCACAACGGGCACAGGCACTTCGGCCACCGCCATAACCGGGCCCAAGGTCGGCAAAATGATGTTGCGGGCAAAGAAAAGCGTCCATTCGCCGGTATTGGCATTCAGAACCGGCCCACCAATGGAAACACTCCCGCCGCGCGCAGCAACCTCGGCGAAGGATGCAGCGCTTGGCAATGGCAGTCGACGGCGGCGAGAAACAGGCAATGCTGTTGCCACCGGCAAACCATCCGGCCCGATCAGCAAGATATCTCGATAGGTGAAGTTCTGATTGTTCAACTCACGAAGCACCCGATTGACCTGGGATACTTCAAGCCGCCCATCACGCTGAAAAGGCGCCAGCACTGCGGGAAGTCCCGCCAACATGGCATCAACCTGAACAAAGGAACGGTTGATCGCCGCTTCAGTAGAGCGCCCGATCTTGTTCAAGGAATCAATCGCCGCCGCAATCTGCGCTTCCTTGGCACGATTCAGCAGCAGGGTGGTCGCCACAATCTGCGCCACCATAAGCGCGAGCGCCGCAAGAAACACAGCATGGCGGAGGAAGCGCGTCGAAAACATCGCCCTAATCCGGTCGTGCCCTTATGCCCAGCACGGGGGCAAGGGTCTTGTTCCAGGCATCCACGCAGTCTGCTCCACAACGTCGAACCCAGCCAGGTAGTACGTTATCGGTCAATAATTGCCGCCGCCGCTGTTCATCCGCGTCGGAGACAGGAACCACCACCATATTGCCGCGGCGACCATTCTGGCAGCTTGGCAGACCAGAATTACAGGCAAGCCCTTCACCCGTTTCGCGATCAGCTGCCCCCCAAATATCTGCCTCAAGCTTCGTCACTTCAGTGCGGATAGTATCGCGCGCCCATTGCGGCAAAGCGTTCCAGGTTCCCAAATTCGCGCCAAAGATGGAAAGTCCCCAGGTGATCGCCATGCTATGCACATGGCTTGTCACTTCATGCAGGCCAATATCATTGCCGGACAGCGTCCCGGTCACCGCGCATTCGACCACACCTGATCTGAGCGCGGAGACGATATCCGCAAAAGGAATGACAACAGGCGTCGCGCCAAGGGCGGTAAACATTTCCGATTGGCCGACCGAAGATGTCCTGATCCGCCGCCCAGAAAGATCAGCAAGCTTGGAAAAAGGCCGCCGACAAAAAACCACTTGGGCCGGATAGACGTAAACACCAAGAAGCTCCACCTCATAACGTTCGCGCAGCGTTTCTGTCAGATGCCCGCGGAATGACGCAACCGAGCGACGCAAGGCGGCGATATCTGGATTGACCGCAGGCAGGTCTATGGCGTTGAACTCAGGTTCTTCGGTGCTGACGACCGCAAGCAGGGCCGTACCAAAGGACACAACCCCAAGCCGGATCAGAGACAGCATTTCCTGGCCGCGAATGCCACTACGGTCGAAGGGGACGATTTCTGCGACTATGCGTCCATTGGTCGCCTGTGAAATACGCTCGCGCCAGAATGGCTCCTCATAGCGCAAATACTGGCTGACATCGGCAAGCCCGCCGACGATCCTCATGCGAATGGGTGCTTCGGCCTGGGCCAGGGCCTGGGGGGGAACCGTCAAGCACAGCAGCAAGGCCATGATCACCCGCAAGGCGCCTTGGCAAAGCCAGCCGGCTGGAACCCCGGACGCAGCGCAGGGCGATGGGTTTTGATCGAATTTCATCATACCCGAACCCTATAGATAATTTCGCGCAAGACGCGAATTTTTTATCGCCGCTAAACTATTGCGCGCCCCAATCGGGCCTTGCCCTACCTGGAACAGGATCATTGGCCCGGGTGGTCCGATCGCTGCTGTGGCTTCCCAACAACAGCGTGGAGCGGCCCACGGATTACACAGTTGCTGGTGCGCGGGGATGTTTTGGGGGCAGGAAAGGTCAACATGAACGGCACCACTAGGAAGCGGCGGCCAAGGCAGCTTCGATGGCGCGCTTCAGAACCGGTGATTCAGGTTCAACCCGCGCCGGAAAGCCCTGTACCTGCCGGCCATCCCTGGACACCAGGAATTTATGGAAATTCCAACGCGGTTCGCCCCCAGCCTGGGCGGCCGCCCAGCGATAGAAGGGGTGTGCCTCCGGCCCTCTAACGCGGGAAAGTGCGGCCATGGGGAAGGTAATGCCGAATTGGGCATCGCAGAATTCGCGAATTTTGCGCCCATCCTGGCTTTCCTGATTGAAGTCATTGGAAGGCACGCCAAGCACCACCATGCCAGCCGCTTCCTGCGCTTCGTATAAGCGCTGCAGGGCCGCATATTGGCCGGTGAAGCCGCAGAAGGATGCGGTATTCACCACCAGCAATACCTTGCCCCGCCAGGTGGCAAGGTCATGCCCTCCACCTTCCAGGGCAGGGAAGCTGAAATCCCAGGCGGTTCGGGGGGCGGGGGTAGCGGCCATCAGGGGCAGGGCCAGCAGGGCGCGACGCGTGGCCTTAACCATAGCGTTCCTCAAGCCAGGGATCGCCCTGATTGTGGTAGCCGCGCACCTCCCAAAAGCCAGGGCGGTCTTCAGCCAGCAATTCGATTCGCGTGAGCCATTTCGGGCTTTTCCAAAAATAGAGGCGCGGTAGTATCAGGCGCACCGGGCCACCATGCTGGCGTGAAAGCGGCGTCCCTTCCCAGGAATGCGCCACCATCACATCGGCGGCGGCGAAGGCTTCCAGCGTCAGGTTGGTGGTATAACCATCATAGGATGTCATGGACACGAAGCGCGCTTCCGGGCGCGGGCGGGCCAAATCCAGCAGGGTCGCAGTGCGCACCCCAGTGAAGCGATTATCGTAGCGGCTCCATTGCGTGACGCAGTGAATATCGCAGACCATTTCGCTCTGCGGCAGCGCCATGAAGCCCTCCCAATCAAAGGCAAGGCGATTTTCCACAAGCCCTTCAAGGCGCAGCCGGAACTTGGCAGTGCTGACATCAGGCTGCACGCCAAGGTCGAGCACCGGCCAATCCTTCACCAGGGTCTGGCCAGGCGGCAGGCGTTCCCGCGCCGGATCGGCGGTGGTGCCAGTCAACAAGCGGCCTTCTTCGGCCCAGCGTTCCTTGGTCCGCACCAGCTTTTCGCGGATCTGCCCTTCCAGCTTCACATCTTCCTGGTCCAAGGCGTTGACTCCTATGAGGGCGTTATCGAACCAAGCGTTACCACTTGGCGCGGCGGCGCTCCAGGACATAGTTTTGCTACACTGCCCCCGCAACCAATAGGGGAAAGAAACCGTCTCTCGGCATTTGCCGATGGCGCTGGCCGGACGCTTTCAGTAGGAAGGCCTTGCATATCCACTGCAGCTTCAAATCTGCTGCGCAGTTCTAAATCCACGGGGACATAATGGCAGGCGCAGCCGCATCGCAAATGGAAACTGGAATGGGTCAAGGGGCTGCGCCTCTTGAACTCACCATCCTCATGCCCTGCCTGAATGAGGCAGAAACCCTCGCGACCTGCATCCAAAAGGCGATGGGTTATCTGGCGCGGAGCGGTGTTTCGGGCGAAGTGCTGATCGCCGATAATGGCAGCAGCGATGGCAGCCAGGCCATTGCGCGCGGGCTTGGGGCGCGGGTGATTGATGTGCCCGAAAAAGGCTATGGCGCGGCGTTGATTGCGGGGATCGCGGGCGCTCAGGGCCGCTTCGTCATTATCGGCGATAGTGATGATTCCTATGATTTCAGCGCGCTTGATCCCTTCATCGCAAAACTCCGCGACGGCTTTGATCTGGTGATGGGCAATCGCTTCAAGGGGGGCATTGCGCCAGGTGCCATGCCCCCCTTGCATCGCTATTTGGGCAATCCAGTGCTGTCCACCATTGGGCGGGTTTTCTTCGGTGGGCCGATCCGGGATTTCCATTGCGGGCTGCGCGGTTTTTCGCGCGTGGCGATTGCGGCGCTTGATCTGCGCGCGCCGGGGATGGAATTCGCCTCAGAAATGGTGGTGAAGGCCACCATGCGCGGGCTTCGCATCACGGAAGTGCCAACGACGCTTTCCCCGGATGGCCGGTCACGCCCACCGCATTTGCGGTCCTGGCGCGATGGTTGGCGGCATTTGCGCTTTTTGCTGATTTTCTGCCCGCGCTGGCTTTTCTTCTATCCCGGCGCGCTGCTGTTTGCGCTGGGCGCCATCACCATGGCGGTGTTGTTGCCTGGGCCGGTAATGCTCGGCTTTGTCACCCTGGATGTGCATACGCTGCTTTATGCCTCGGGCGCGGTTGTGATGGGCTTTCAGGCCATGCAGTTTTGGGTTTTTGCAAGGCTTTATGGCGCGCTGACGGGGCTTTTGCCCGAACCCCCTGGACTGACCCAAACACTATCGCGCTTCGGCCTGGAAGCGGCCTTGGTGGTTGCGGCGCTACTCCTGCTGCTTGGGTTTGGGCTTGGCTTTTTCGCGCTGGCGCAATGGGGGGCAGAAGATTTTGGGGCGCTAAGCGGTGGAAAGGTGATGCGCTTGGCCATCGCTTCCGTCACCGCCATGCTGCTTGCGCTGCAACTGGCCTTTGGTGCTTTTTTCCTGGCGCTGCTTGGCATGATGCGCCCGGCAACGCCACAGCAAGGCTAGATTCCGCAAGCCAGCTCAGCCCTTGCCTTTGGACCCCGCAGCATTGGCGGGCCTTCGCCCTTCGCGGCAGGCGTCTGAGCAATAACGCACTTCCTCCCATACCCGCGCCCATTTCTTGCGCCAGGCAAAGGGCCGGTTACAGGCAGCGCAAAGCTTCTGCGGCAGGAAGGGTTTGCGATGCACCATGGGTCAATCGCCGGGCCGGATTTCGCCCACCACCTTCCGGCGCGCCGGATCGAACAACAGCACCCTTTCCCCATCGGGCCGGACAACCCAAATGGCGATTGTCTTTTCCATGCCAGCTATGCCAGCAATGCGGCTACCCGCTGGCTGGCCAAGGCTTGCGGCACTAAACCCGGTCGCTGTTCCGCCTGAACGCTGGACGATCAGCACAACCAACGCCACGGTTGCTGCTACAATCAGCACGCCCATCGCAATGACCAAGACTTTGAGAAACCTCACGGAAGACCCCCTTTTGAACGCTGAACGCCACGAAATCCAAGCGCCCCCTGAAGCGGCAGGCATGCGCGCCGACCGGTTTTTTGCTGAAGCGATAGGTTCTCTCTCTCGCTCCCGCGTCAAGGCCCTTATTGTTGAAGGCCATGCCAGCCGGGACGGGCAAAGCCTGCGGGAACCTGCCGAGACCATTCGGCCAGGCGCGGTTTACGCGCTTGAAATCCCCGAAGCGGTGACCGCCCTGCCACAGCCACAGGCGATCCCGCTCAACATTATCCATGAGGATGCGGACCTGATCGTGCTTGATAAGCCAGCCGGGCTGGTGGTTCACCCGGCCCCAGGCAATTTCGATGGCACCTTGGTCAATGCGCTGTTGGCGCATGCGGGGGATGACCTGCCCGGCATTGGTGGGGAAAGGCGGCCCGGCATTGTGCATCGGCTGGATAAGGACACCTCCGGCGTCATGGTCGTGGCCAAGACCGAATTGGCGCTGCGCCGATTATCCGAAAGCTTCGCTGAGCGCGACCTGGAACGCCATTACATTGCCCTTTGCTGGGGCCTGCCCGCGGCCATGGAGGGCGAGATCAATGCCCCGATTGGCCGCCACCCGGCAGACCGCAAGCGCATGGCGGTGGTGGAACGCGGCGGCAAACATGCTGTCACACAATACAAGGTGCTGCGTTCCTGGGGGATAGCCTGCGCCCTGATTTCCTGCCGGCTTTTGACGGGGCGGACCCATCAAATTCGGGTGCATTTGGCGCATATGGGCCACCCTTTGGTGGGCGATCCAGTCTATCTGCGCCGCACCCCCGCTGCCGCCCGCGCCCTTCCAGCATCAAGCCGAGACGCGCTTCTGGCCTTCCCGCGTCAGGCGCTGCACGCGGCAAGCCTTGGGTTTCGCCACCCAATCAGCGGGCAGGCGCTCCATTTCGAGCGACCCCTGCCCGCGGATATGACAGCGTTGTTTACATTACTGGATGGTAACACGGAGTAACCCGACTATTTCAGTCGGTTTTTCTTGCACCCCTGACCGATTCCGGCTATTAATCGCCTGTCGGAATCCTCGAAGTGCCAGTCAAGGCACGGCCGGCCAAGGCCCCGCAAGGGGCAGGCGACCAGTCAGGGCTTTGAGGGAGATGACAAAATTGTAATGATCGGCCAAGGATGCCGCCTTCGGGGCAGAGTAAGCCGGTTCAGGAGGTAAATGAAAACCATGGCATCTTCTATGGCCATACCGATGGCGACTGAGGGCAACCTTTCACGCTATCTCCAGGATATCCGCAAATTCCCGATGCTCTCGGCTGAGGAAGAACTCAGCCTCGCGCGCCGCTGGCGCGACAGTGCCGATGAGCCGGCTGCCCATAAGCTCGTCACCTCCCACCTGCGTCTGGTGGCCAAGATCGCCATGGGCTATCGCGGCTATGGTCTGCCGGTAGGTGAGCTGATTTCCGAAGGCAATGTCGGGATGATGCAGGCGGTGAAGCGCTTCGACCCCGATCGCGGCTTCCGCCTAGCCACCTATGCTATGTGGTGGATCCGCGCCGCCATTCAAGAATACATCCTGCATTCCTGGTCGCTCGTGAAAATGGGCACCACGGCCGCGCAGAAGAAGCTGTTCTTCAACTTGCGCCGGCTGAAGGCGCAGATGTCGGCCCTGGAAGAAGGCGATTTGCAGCCGGAACAGGTGGCGAAGATCAGCCATGTGCTGCAAGTGCCGGAACAGGACGTCATTTCCATGAACCGGCGCCTTGCTGCCGCCGATAATAGCCTGAATGCGCCGCTCCGCGCTGATGGTGAAGGTGAATGGCAGGATTGGTTGGTGGATGAAAGCGAGAACCAGGAACATGAACTCGCCGAACATCAGGACATGTCAAACCGCCGCGAATTACTGAGCGGTGCGCTGAAGACGCTGAATGAGCGTGAGCGCCATATCCTGATTGAGCGCCGCCTGAAGGAAGAACCGACAACGCTGGAAGAACTTTCGCAGCACTACAACATCAGCCGCGAACGCGTACGCCAGATTGAGGTGCGCGCCTTTGAAAAGCTGCAGAAATCCATGCGTGAGCAGATCATGGAGCGACGGCTCACGATCGGTTGAAGAACCCCTCGGGCAATAAAAAAGGCGGTGGAAATTCCACCGCCTTTTCTTTTTGACGCTTCTGGTATCAGCGCATGGGGGGCGCGTATTGCAGGCCGCCCTTGCTCCAGAGATTATTGACACTGCGTGGGAAGCCGATCGGGGTCATGTTGCGTTCCCAAATTTCCCCGTAATTGCCAACAGCACGGATCACGCGCGGCGCCCAATCCTTCTCGAGCCCCAGCATCTGGCCAAGATCACCCGTCTGGCCCATGAAACGCTGGATATCGGGATTAGTGCTATTGGCGAAGCTGCCGACATTGGCCTGCGTAATGCCGAGTTCTTCCGCCGTCAGCAGGGCGAAATGCACCCAGCGCACGACATCAAAATAACGCCAGTCACCCTTGCGCACTACGGGGCCAAGCGGTTCCTTGGAAATGATTTCCGGCAGAAGCAGGAAACGATTGGCATTGGCGCCTTGCGCCGCAGCGAATGACGCCAGGGAAGAAGCATCGGTCGTATAGGCGTCGCAGCGCTTATTAATGAACGCGGTGCGGATTTCTTCGATATTCTCGATCACCACTGGCGTGAAGCGCAGCCGATTGGTGCGGAAGAAATCGGTCATGTTGAGTTCGGTGGTCGTGCCGGGCTGAACGCAGACCGTGGCACCATCCAATTGCTTGGCCGAGGTCACACCGCTGTCGCGATGCACCATGAAGCCCTGGCCGTCAAAGACATTGATGCCCGCGAAAACCAGGCCGAGCGAAGCTTCGCGCGTCAGCGTCCAGGTCGTGGTGCGGGATAGCAGGTCAATCTCGCCCGATTGCAGCATGGTGAAACGCTGCTGGGTGGAAGAGGGCACGATGCGAAGCCGATTGGGATCGCCCAGAATGGCAGCCGCCACAGCGCGGCAATAATCCACATCAAGCCCACGCCACACGCCCTGGCTATCCGGCAAGGAGAAGCCAACGGTGGAAGGCGAGGTAGAGCACACCAGCTGCCCACGGGCGCGGATTGCGGCCATGGTATCTGCAGCAGGTGCCTGCGCCATAGCCGGCACGGACGTAGCGGACATAAGCCCCGCCAAGGCCGCGCCGCGAAGGGCGCTAGCGAATTTGATCATTGATACATGTCTCCCAACTGTTTCGGATGCCGGCCTGAACCAGCGAACCCAGGGTAACATGACCGCGAGGCAGCCCAAGGCCAAGCCCCCTTGATCAACCAGCACAGAATAAAGGTGTTTGCCCCTATACCCCCACGCCAAGGTCAGATCAGGCACGCGGCCTGATTCCGCACCATTCCGCGATGAAGGTCGCCATGGTCCGGGTGCATTTGCGCAAATCCTCGATCGAGGTCCGCTCATCAAAGGCATGCGCCCCCTCCCCCTTCGGGCCATAGCAAAGCCCAGGGATATCGAAATAAAGCCCGTAATAGCGCGTGTCATTCACCGCTGTGGTGCGGCGTTCCGGCAGGCTGCCACCATGGACCGAGGCATGGGCGGCGGCCAAAACCGCCTCGGCCTCGCTACCTGGCTCAAGCACATAGGGGTCGGTCTGAAAGCCGGTCCAGACAATCTCGGGCGGGTTATTGGCCAGGAAGCCATCCCCCTTGGCTGTGGCGCGCACCACAGCTTCGATCCCGGCCATGGCTTCTTCTGGCGTGGTGCCAGGAACCAGGCCGATGCGGCAATCCACCTCACACCAGGCAGGGGTGGAAGACGCCCAGTCACCGCCGCGAATGATACCGGGGTTGAATTTGATCGGGTCCTTGATGTCGGCATACCAGGCGCTGGACCGCGCAGCCTCATTCAAACTGCGCGTATGTTCGTAAAGCGCCTGGATCAGCACATAGGCAGACATGATGGCATTGCTGCCATCCTGCGCGACGGCGACATGCACCGGAATGCCGCGCACGCGCAGCCGGAACCAGATGGTGCCGGTTTGGCTGCGGGTAATGGTGTGGCCGGTTGGTTCCGGCACCAACGCGGCGTCAGCACGGTAACCGCGCAGCAGCGTGGAAAGCGCGCCATTGCCGGTGCTTTCTTCCTCGGTCACCGTTTCCACATAGACATCGGCGGCGGGTTCGAACCCTGCATCGCGAATGGCATCCATGGCATAGACCATGCACGCCACGCCGGATTTCATGTCATGCGCGCCGCGGCCATACATCCAGCCATCGCGGATCACGGCGGCATAGGGCGGATGGGTCCACATATCGGCGGGGCCTTCCGGCACCACATCAATATGCCCTTGCAGGATCAGGCTGCGGCCCGTGGGGTTTTTGGCGCGATAGGCGGCCACCACCTGCACGCTGCCGGCAGGATCACATTCCACCATCGGCGCCATCTTCGGGTGAGGCGGCACATCGGCCAATGTGTAACGGTCCACCGCATACCCGCGCGCGGCCATTTGGCGGGCGAACCAATCCTGCAAGGGCGCTTCCCGCCCGCGCAGGCTTGGAAAGCGCACCAATTCCGCCAGGAAATGCACCTGCTTATCAAAATTCGCATCTATGGCGGCGGCAATGCGCGCCATGGCTTGGCTATCGGCCATGCTGATCATCCTTTCCTGTTCAAGGGTCTCACGTTGCGTTCAGGGCGGGCTCGCGAGCAGCGCATTCGTGTACCAGGAAGGCGAGGCATCATATTTCACCTTATTCCTGAGCCCCGCCCAGGATACTTTCAGGTAAAAAATCGGAATGACGCCGCCATCTTCGATGCCGATCCGCATCGCCGCGGCGGTCAGCGCATTACGCCGCCCGGTATCCATGGTGCGCAGCGCATCAGCCAAGGGCGCATCCATCGCAGGGTTTGAATAATGCTGGCGATTGAAGGGGCCGGCGCCGGTTTCGCTGTTTCGCGTCATCAACACCTGGCGCAGCGTATTGGCCGCGATGGAGGAGGTATAGGTGGTCATGAACATCGAAAACTCCCGCGCGGTGGCACGGGTGAAAAGATTGGCTGGCGGCAGGACTTCGACCCTGGTTTCAATGCCCAGCCGGGTCCAGCCTTGGGCGATAGCCTGCGCCACATCGGTATCGGAGGCAAACCAGCCATTGGGGCTATGGAGCGTGATGCGAAAACCATCCGGGTAGCCAGCTTCACGGAGCAGCGCGCGTGCCTGGTCCAGATCATAGCGCGGCGGCGGCATATTGGGCGCGCGGTCAGCAACGGCGGGGGCCGCGAATTGCTCAGCCGGCATGCCCTGACCCATCAGGAGTCGGTCCACAATGCCTTGACGATTAATGGCAAGAGAAAGGGCGCGGCGGACCCGCGCATCGCGGAGTGGGTTACGGTCCAGAACGCGGCCCTGCTTGTCGGTCACGAAAGGTGATGGATCACGCGCCGCATCCGGAAAAAGATAGGCGGTGCCATTGCTGGCGACGCCAAAGACCGAAAGCCGGGCATCATTGGTCAGGCGCTGCACATCCTGCACCGGTACGAAATCAATCAAATCCACATCACCGGAAAGCAGCGTGGCGACGCGTGCCCCGGGATTGCTGATGAAGCGCGTTACCACCCTTTCCCAGGGCTGCGCTTCCCCCCAATAGGTGGGGTTGCGCGTAATTTCATGCCGCTCACCCAGCGTGTAGCTGACATGGCGATAAGCGCCGGTGCCGATCATCGCCCTCCCGGCATTGAAATCGCCAAGTGTCGCATTCGCATGCAGGCTGCGCGAGACGATCATGATGTTTGACAGATCCCAATCCAGGAAGGGGTTGGGTTCCTTGGTGCGGATCAGGATGCGGCGCGGTTCCGGGATTTCAATGGCGGCAATGCTGCGCACAAAGGGGGTGAAAGGGCCGGGACTATTGGTGATGGTGGGCACACGCCCATAGGAAAAGGCGATGTCCTCAGCGGTCAGGGGCGTACCGTCGTGGAATTTGACGCCATCGCGCAGCCTGAATTCCCAGGTCAGGTCATCAATGGCGCGCCAGGATTCCGCGAGCCGCGGAACAAGCCGGCCGGAGGTATCGAAATCCACCAGGGTTTCGAAAATCTGCCGCAGGATGGCGTTGTTGGGGTTGGAGGAATGATAATGCGGGTCCATGCCCGAAGGGGCGGATTGGGCGCCTATTGTCAGGTTGCGCTGCGCCTGCGCCGCCCAGGGCAGCGACAATGCGGCGGCAAGGGTAGCAGCCATAATTCTTAACATACCGTATCCCCCATGCGCTTGGTTTATGAATGGATAACGTCACCTTTTGTCGTGATGTGGTCAAGCGCGATGGCCCAAATTCCCCCTGAAGCCAAAGGGCCAATGCAATTGCAAATTTTAAGGGCAGTTTCACTCTTACTGTGTAGGCTGAGGATCGAATTCAACCGCTCCACCCCCAGCCCCCCGTTCACGACGGACCAGACCCATCGCACATTTTCTAGTCAGCAAACATCTGAAGCCGGGGCAGGTCGGCGTGCATGCCGCGCACCCTGGTTTCAAATTCTAAAGTGAAGGCTCAAAGCCATGCCGATCAAAATGCTCGCATGTCCTGATCCAACGGACGCCACAATACCGGATGCTGCGGCCTGGTTGGCCTGGGATGCGGATAATGACAGTCTTTCCATCTCTCCGGCGGCAAAGGAACTCCTTTGGCTGGATGAAGCGAAGCTTCCGACGACTCAATTGGCCCTGACACAGCTTTTTGAAAAACAGAGTCGCAACAAGCTTGCCATCACGCTCGAGGATGTTCTCAATTCCGGTGGTTCACAGGCGATTGAATTGCTTCGTCCCACGCCCAGGGGATTACGGCTGCTTCTTCTGCGTATTGAAGCGGCTTGCTCGCAGCCAGGGCGTGTCGTCATGGTCAGGCTTGAAGACATCAGCGCCAGTAGTGAGGGCATTCGGCGTGTCTCAGCCAGAACCCATTTCGACACCTTCGTCACACTCATCCAGAAAGACGCCACGTATTTTGAATCTGTCCCATTAGGGTTGGTGATGGTTAACGCGGGCGTCATCGCCAAGGTAAATGCGAAGGCATCTGAAATTCTGGCCACTTCTATCGAGAATCTAACCGGTGAGCCGGTATCGCGCATCCTGTCCGGCAAACAAGCCTATGATTGTTATATGGAGGCGATGTGGGGCGAGATCTCCGAAGAAGGCCACAGCATTGTCGAAGTGGAATTTGAAAGTAATGATGGCTCCGTCATATGGCTGCGGGTGCATATAGCCAGTGTATTTCTGGAAAACACGGAAAATGCGTGCCTTTGCATAATCGAAGATATTTCGGAACGAAAAAAACTTGAGCAGGATGTGTGGAGTGGTCTTGTACAGACCCTTTCCGCCAAGGACGCCGCCGACAATGCAAGCCGCGCCAAAAGCGAGTTCCTTGCAATGGTCAGCCATGAAATCCGTACACCTCTCTCGGCCGTGATCGGCATGCAACGACTGGCCTTGCGTGATACAGCGCTTACCGAAAAAACGCGCCAAAACCTGGATATGGCGCAAACTAATGCGGAATTCCTGCTGGATCTACTGAATGATATCTTGGATTTTTCCAAAATCGAAGCCGGAAAACTAATTCTTGAGGAGGTTGATTTCTCCCTCCGGCACCTCATTTCGGACAGCGTTGGAATTCTTGCCGAACGCGCTGAGGTGAAGAATATCGCGCTTGAGGTGGCGATTGATGATGCGGTTCCCGATGTTCTGTTGGGGGACCCCGCGCGACTCAAGCAAATTTTGATCAACCTGATTGGTAATGGCATCAAATTTACGGATCAGGGTAGCGTCGCCTTGACCATTTCGGAGCAAGCCTTGGATGAAGGCAGAAGCCGCATCCGGTTTGACGTCCAGGATACGGGAATTGGCATTCCACCAGAAGCACAGGTCCGTCTTTTCCAGAAATTTGCACAGGCTGATACGTCAACAACCAGGCGCTTCGGTGGCACGGGGCTTGGCCTTGCCATCTGCAGGCAGCTTGTTGAGCTGATGGAAGGCGACATCGGGCTCACCAGCAAAATCAATGAAGGCAGCTGCTTCAGCTTTGTCATTCCCTTCAGGCCAGGCACCACGCCTGCAAACGCCCTGCTTACCCGCTTGCAGCCGCATTCACATCAATTGCAAATTCTTTGCGCCGAGGATTTTCTGCCCAACCAGATCATCATCCAGGGCCTATTGGAGGAAATGGGCCACCGCGTTGATTTTGTGGATAATGGCCGAAAGGCACTGGAAGCTCTGCCGCAACGACATTACGACCTTATTCTCATGGATGGGCGCATGCCGGAAATGGATGGGGCGACCGCCATTCGCCTCATTCGCGCAGAGGGTGAGGGCGATTTTTACATCCCAAATCCGAATATCCGCATCATCATGCTGACCGCCAATGCCGATGATGAAAGCCGTAAATTCTATCTGTCATGCGGTGCGGATGATTTTCTGGTCAAACCCATTGATGAATCGCTGCTGCATCAGAGCATCGCGCACGCCATCGAAAAACGGCTTGCTGAAAACGCCCCCCTTCTGCCCCTGTTTCATCACGCCGAAGGGGAGCTTGATGCGATCTTTGGCACGCCCGTGGCGCTGCCGGATACGCAGACACAGCCAGCAATCAGCGCCCACGCACGGGATGAGGAAGATCGTACAAGCGATCTTCATACGCGCTTACGTGCCGCCTTCCGCGAGGGCCTTGAGGCACGGTTGACTGAACTTGAGGCAGCCTATGAAAGGCAGGATTTCGCGACCATGGCGAACATCTTTCATGGTTTGAAAGGCAGTGCTGGCTACATCTGGCCCGGCGGCGCGCTCCAGAATTCCAGCACGCTTTTGGAAAAGGCCGCAGACCAACGGGACTGGGCGCTCATCACTGAAAAAATGCCTGAGCTTCGCAATATGCTCAACGATATCATGAAAGGAATTTCGCCATGAGGGCCTTGGTAGTTGATGATGATATCGTATCGCGCATGGCGCTGGCCGATCTCATGCGAAGCTTTATCGAATTGAAGGTCGTTGAAGCGGTAGATGGCCAGGACGCGTGGGAGCAGATGGAAATGGGACCCGCCCCCATGATCTGCTGCTGTGATGTCCAGATGCCGCGCCTGTCGGGCATAGACCTGTTACGACGTGTGCGTTCTTCGCCACGCTTCAAGGAAATTCCCTTCGTGCTGGTTACCGCCGCCGCTGACCTTGATACGGTGAAGCAGGCGGTCACGCTCGGGATCAGCCACTATATTGTCAAGCCATTTCACGCGCGGGAAGCTCGCGGTTCACTGCAAAAAATCCTGAATACCGCATGGGAGAGGATTGCCGAACCGCCATCAGCCACGCTGAACCGCCTGAATATCGCGCCGGATCAACTTTTAACCTACCTCTATTCCTTGCGGGGCCAATGCGCGGCATTCGCGCGTGACCTCAGGCGGTCCAAGAGTGTTGAGGAAGTGCATGATCTGGTCGGGCGCATTAAGGGGCTTCATACCGGCTGCCTGACCCTGGGGCTGCATTATGCGGCTGATCTTGTAACACAGGTGCGCGACGACAACGCCGATATTGAACGCATCGAACAGGTCCTTATTGAAATTGAGATCGCCATTTCATCGCAGGAGGAAAGGGTGAAGGCGCGGCACAGCCTTGCAACCGGCGTCGCCATCAAGCGCAGCGCTGTCGGCGGCATTCCTTCCTGAAGGCACTTCCCGCCGGCCAAGGGGCGCCATAGCTTTCCCTCAAGGCTAACGATGTGCTTGGGTATGCTTGCAGGAGCAAGCCATGCCAAACACCGAATCGCCCGGGCCTTCATCAACGCGCCATACGCAAACCGCCATGCTCGCCGAAAGGGCTGCGGTTTTGCTGCTGCTTGCGCTTTTGCTCTACGGCGTCATGCGTGTGCTGGAACCTTTCGGTCTGGCCATCGCCTTTGGCGGCTTTATCGCCATTGGTACCTGGCCCTTGCGTGAAGCGATGGTCCGACGCGGCATTCCGCGCGGCATCGCCGCAACCGTCATGCTGCTTCTGCTGGTCCTTTCGCTCGCCATCCCGGCGCTTGCGCTAACACCCGAATTGGGTGGCCAGATTGCGCATGCATCAAGGGTCGCGCGTGATCTGCTGGCTGGCCTGCCGGAAGCACCACCCGCATGGCTTTCGGGGCTGCCCCTTATTGGGGGGGTAATCCGTAATGGGTGGCCGCAATTGCTGCATATGCAGGGGGATTTTTCAGAATTGCTCGCCCCCTATGCCGGACGCATCACCAGCCTTTTGGTGGATATCGGGCAAGCGGCGGCGGCAAGCGTGGTCCAGATTCTCCTCGCCCTGATCGTGGCGACCGCCTTCTGGGCCAGCGGCGACAAGCTGGCGAGTGAGGTAAATGGCATTGCCGGGCGGCTGGCGGGGGAGACAGGCCGTAATGCAGTTGCGTCAGCTGAAGGCGCGGTACGCGGCGTCGCTTGGGGTATTGTCGGCACCGGCATTATCCAGGCAGCGCTAATGGCGCTTGGCCTTGCCCTTGCCGGTGTACCGGGCGTTGCGGTGATTTCCTTCCTGACGCTGATTTTCTCCATCAGCCAGGTGCTTGGGCCGCTGGTAGTCGTTGCCTGGCTTGGCGCGGCGGCGTGGCTTTATAGCGAGGCACAACTCGGCTGGGCGATCTTCATGGCGCTTTGGGGTCTCATTATAGTCTCAGGCAGTGACAACATCATCCGCCCCCTTCTTATTAAACGCAGCAGCGAAATGCCGCTTTCGCTCATTATCCTGGGCGTTTTTGGCGGGCTGATTGCCTTTGGCTTTCTGGGGCTTTTTATCGGCCCAGCGCTGCTTGCCGTGGCGCATGGGCTGTTGAAAGCCTGGCGCGGCAGTGCGGCCTGAAAGCCCAGGGCTGGCAAAGCCCGCATCCCAGGTTATGACGTAAATCATGAAATAGCAGGAGCGCCCCATGGCCACACGCAAGCATCGCATCGCCGTCATCCCAGGGGATGGCATTGGCAAGGAAACCACGCCCGAGGGGCTTCGCGTGCTGGATGCCGCGGCGCGGCGCTTCGGCTTTGACTTGGAACTCACGCATTACGATTGGTCCTGCGAAACCTACACCAAGACCGGCAAAATGATGCCGGATGATGGTATGGATCGGCTGAAGGACAGCGACAGCATCTTCCTGGGCGCCGTGGGCTGGCCTGGCGTGCCGGATCATGTCTCGCTCTGGGGCTTGCTCATCCCCATCCGGCGCGGCTTTGACCAATATGTGAATCTGCGCCCCTGCCGGCTGCTGCCTGGGGCAACCACGCCGCTCGCGAACCGCGGCCCCAAGGATATTGATTTCATCGTGGTGCGCGAGAATACGGAAGGCGAGTATTCTTCAAGCGGCGGGCGCATGTTTGTGGGGACCGAACGCGAATTCGTCTCCCAGGAAAGCGTCTTTACGCGTATCGGTGTGGACCGCGTGCTGCGTTACGCCTTTGAATTGGCCAAGACCAGGGCGCGCAAGAAGGTGACGAGTGCGACGAAATCCAATGGCATTACCTTCACCATGCCCTATTGGGATGAACGCTTCGCCGAAATGGCGAAGAATTATCCGGGCATCACGACGGATCAGTTTCATATTGATATCCTCTGCGCCCATTTCGTGCAGCATCCGGACTGGTTTGATGTGGTGGTGGGGTCCAATCTGTTCGGCGATATTCTATCAGATCTTGGGCCGGCGGTGGCGGGTTCCATTGGCATTGCGGCGAGCGCCAATATCAATCCGGAAAAGCGCTTCCCTTCCATGTTCGAACCCGTCCACGGCAGCGCGCCGGATATCGCGGGCAAATTCATCTGCAACCCGATCGGGCAGATATGGTCAGGCGCGATCATGCTGGAACATCTCGGCGAAAAACAGGCAGCCGATGCGATTCTGGCGGTGATTGAAAAGCTGCTGGCGGAAGGTGGCCCGCGCACGCGCGATATGGGCGGGCAGGCCGGGACTGAGGATGTTGGCCGCGCCATCGCTGAAGCCGTAGCAAAGTTCTGATCAGCTCAAAAAAATAGGGCTCGCCGGATCACACTGGCGAGCCCTTTTTCTTTGGGTAAAACGCGACGGAAGCGCTTAGCGCTCCAGGCACATGGCAACACCCATGCCGCCGCCGATGCAAAGTGTCGCCAGCGCCTTCTTCGCGCCGCGCTTTTGCATCTCAAACAACAGGGTCGTCAGCACGCGGGCACCGGAAGCACCAATCGGGTGGCCAATCGCAATGGCGCCGCCATTCACATTCACCTTGCTGGTATCCCAGCCAAGATCCTTATTCACGGCAATGGCCTGCGCGGCGAAGGCCTCATTCGCTTCGATCAGGTCAAGATCATCAATCTTCCAACCCGCCTTCGCCAAAGCCTTGCGCGATGCCGGGATGGGGCCCGTGCCCATGATGGAAGGATCAACGCCTGCCGTTGCCCAGGACACAATGCGCGCCAGCGGCGTGATGCCGCGCTTGGCGGCTTCCGCAGCGCTCATCACCACCACCGCCGCCGCGCCGTCATTGATGCCGGAAGCATTACCGGCGGTGACAGACCCATCCTTGGCAAAGGCGGGGCGCAGCTTGCCCAGGATTTCCATCGTGGTTTCTGGCTTCGGGTATTCATCGCTGGAAACCACCACATCGCCCTTGCGGCCCTTCACCGTGACCGGGGTGATTTCATCCGCGAAACGGCCCGCCGCCATCGCCTCACCGGCTTTGCGCTGCGAATTGAAAGCGAATTGATCCTGTTCATCGCGCGTGATCTGGAAGGCGCGGGCGACATTTTCCGCCGTATTGCCCATGTGATAGCCATGGAAGGCATCCATCAGCCCATCGCGCAACATGGTATCCATCAGGGAAAGATCGCCCATCTTCTGCCCGGCGCGCAGCTGCTGCGCATGCGGCGCCTGGGTCATGCTTTCCTGGCCGCCTGCCACCACAATGCGCGCATCGCCAGTCGCAATCTGCTGCGCAGCCAGCGCCACGGCGCGCAAGCCTGAGCCGCAAAGCTGATTGATGCCAAAGGCCGTGTGTTCCACCGGAATGCCGGCATTCACGGAAGCCTGACGCGCTGGGTTCTGCCCGGCGCCGGCGGCCAGGATCTGGCCCAGGATCACTTCGTCCACTTCCGCCCCTTCAATGCGGGCGCGTTCCATGGCGGCCTTGATGGCAATAGTGCCCAGCGCATGCGCGGATAATGAGGCGAAAGCCCCGTTGAAGGCGCCAACCGGGGTGCGGGCAGCGGATGCGATCACGATTTCGGTCATGGGGGCTGATATCCTTCCTCAAGAATGGGTCATTTGCGGCTTGGTATCACAAACCGCGCAACCAGTCGCGCAGAGGCTTCCATAGCGCGGCCTCGGCAGCAATGCCGGCGACCATGCCAATATGCCCAGCCGGCGCCATATGCAGCTTGAGGTGACGCAAGCGCTCGGTCAGCGCAAGGGCAGAAGCCGGGGGCACAATGCGGTCCCGATGCGGAATGGCGGCAAAGGCCGGGCCCTGCCAAAGGGCGGGGTCCACCACCTGCCCGGCCACGCGCCAGGCCAGCCCCGCCGGTTCATTCCGCCCATACCAGCCGCCAATACATTGCCGCGCCACCGGGGCGGCCAGCGGCACGCCATCATTCAGCCAATCCTCCAGCGCCACAAAGCGCCGCGCTGCAGCGGATGCCTGGTCAAGCCGGCCAAAAGCGCGGAATTTCTCAGCAATACCATAGGGATCGAGGCTCGCGAATAGCGTTTGCAGCACATCCACCGGCAAGGCGCCGGTTGGTTCCATCAGCGCTTCCAGCCCGGGCAAAGCGCCGGCCGCAGCGCGGGCGCGCGCCCCCCCTTCCGGCCCGGCATGAAAATCCCAAGGCGTCGCCAGTAGCGCCAAGCCGCGCACCAAATCAGGTCGGCGCAACGCGAGCGCCAGGCCAAGCAAGCCCCCCATGCAATAACCGGCCAGAATCACCGGGCCGGGGGCCGCCATCAGCGCCCGTTCCAGCCGCCCGGCAATGTAATCGGTCAGGGTAAAGTGCCGCTCAGCCTCACCGGGCCAGCCCCAATCGAGCAAAAAGGTGCGAAAGCCCTGCCCCGGCAGCCAACGCAACAAGGAAGCTTCCGGCATCAAATCAAGCACATAGGCCCGGTTCACCAGAGAAGGCACAAAGACCACTACAGGTCCCTGCCCGCCATAATCCAGCAATTTGCTGTCTTCTTCCGCCCAAATCGCGGGCACCGGCGCGGCCTCTCGCTGGAAGGGATGGCGGCGATAGGCGGCAAGCCCGGCCACCAACGCCCGATCCGCGCGCAGCAGCCGGTTCAGAACCGCGCCGCGAAAGGCCTCAGGCGCGTGGCCGGCGCTGGCGAGGGCGGCGCTGATTCGCGCTGCCTCCGCCTGCCCCGCTTTCGAGATCGGCCAGGCGCCGTTCCAGGGTGGCGATCCGCTCGGCCATGGCATCCCGGGCAGCGCCCCCGCCGCCGCCATGGCCCGTATCCCCGCCAGCCCCAGATGGAGCGGCAGCGGGCGCGGGCCGCGGCGGTGGGCTGGTGCTTTCATGCTGTGCGGCACCTGGCGTGAAGGGCTTGCTGAACTGCGCCGCCGCCCGGAACCAGGAGGCGCCCAATGAGGCAAAAGCCGCCCATCTTTCCGCAAGTTCCGGATCGGCGGCAAGCCCGGCCACCTCGCTCTGCCAGAGCGTGATCCAGTCTTCCGCCAATCGGTCGAGATCCTCGGGCCCAGCCATGGGGTGCCTTTATAACGGCATCAGCCCCCGCCGGATATAACCCGGACGCCACGTTCTTGCGGCGCAACAGGCTTTCGCCTTGCGGCATGAACCATGCTAGGTTCACGCGATAACCGAATAAGCTGAGGCAATCTACCATGTCGGGTCGTCAATCCCCCCAAGCCAGTGAGCAGAAGGCCCTGCCCCCAGTTGTTGTCAAGAAATACGCGAATCGGCGGCTCTACAACACTGAAACCTCATCCTACGTCACCCTGGACGACCTGGCCGCCATGGTGCGGGACGGGCGGGATTTCGTGGTTTATGACGCCAAGTCGGGCGAGGATATCACCCGCAGCGTGCTGACCCAGATTATCGTGGAACAGGAAAGCAAGGGGCAGAACATGCTGCCCACCACCGTGCTGCGCCAATTGATTGGGCTTTATGGCGATAACCTGCAATCGCTGGTGCCGCGCTATCTGGAAGCGGCCATGGCATCCTTCTCCCAGCAGCAGGAACAGATGCGCGATACGCTGAGCAAGACCATGGGCGGCTTCATACCCTTCCCGGGTAGCGTTCCTAATCTGCAGGAAGTGGGCAAGCAGAATATCGCGATGATGGAACGTGCGATGAGCCTGTTCACACCTTTCGCGCGACGCGAGGAAAACGCGGCGAGTGATGAAACCGATGCGTTAAAAAAAGAAATTGAGGCGCTGCGCAGCGAATTGGCGTCGCTAAAATCACGCATGCGTGGCTGACGGTGTTGCATTTTTTAGCCACGCATTCACCGCTTGATCATCAATATTCCGCATAATCCGAAGCCTGCGAGGGGCATGATGCCCCGCTGAGGAATCGGGTTTATGGACAGCATCGTCGAAATTGAAGACACTTATCGGCAGGTGGGAACGGGCATTGCTGAAGTTGTCTCCACCCAAAGGGCAAATACTGCCGATAAGCATGTGGGCGCGCGCATCCGCGAAAGGCGCACCATGCTTGGACTTTCACAGCAGCAATTGGCCAAGATGATCGGCGTTACCTATCAGCAGGCGCATAAGTATGAACGTGGGCTGAACCGCATTTCCGCGGGCCGGCTTTACGGCATTGCCCAGGTGCTGGGGGTCCCGATCTCCTGGTTCTTCGAAGGGCTGAAATCTGAAAGCATGGATCCTTCCATGTCTCAGCGCCAGCGCATGTGCCTGGAACTCGCGCGTAATTTCGCGCTGATTGACAATGATAAGCACCAGGAAGCACTTAGCCAGATGGCGCGCGCCCTGGCCGCCCAGGCGCAGGCTGTGGCGCGGAGCGGTGTGGCGGGCGAATAAGCGCAACTACGCGAACGGGGGCGCCGGGCTGATTCCATAAACGCCCGATCCCGGCTAGCTTCAGCCGATGGACGAATCCCGGCCGGATAACACTCCCGAATATGGCGTCGCCGATCTGGCCGGCGCCATTCGCCGCACGCTGGAAGGCGCTTTCGGGCGGCTTCGCCTGCGCGGTGAAATCACCGAACTGAAGCGCTATCCTTCCGGGCATATCTATTTGTCGCTCAAGGATCAGGACGCGAAGATAGAAGCTGTCATCTGGAAAGGCTCGGTGCGCAATATCGGCACCATGCCAGAAAACGGCGTGGAGATGATCGCGACGGGCCGCATTTCCACCTATGCGGATCGGTCAAAATACCAGCTGGTGATCGAAAGGCTGGAATATGCCGGCGAAGGCGCTTTGCTCGCGCGGATTGAGGCGCTGCGCAAACGCCTGCTGGAAGAAGGGCTGTTTGATGAAAGCCGCAAGCGCCCCTTGCCGCTTTTGCCGCGCGTGATTGGCGTGATCACCAGTGAAAAAGGCGCGGTCATTCAGGATATTCGCACCACCATCGCGCGGCGCTTTCCGCGCCATATCCTGCTATGGCCAGTCGCAGTGCAGGGCCAAGGCGCGGCGGAACAGATTGCCGCCGCCATCAGGGGTTTTTCCGCCCTGCCGGAAGGCGGCGCCGTGCCGCGCCCCGATGTGCTGATTGTCGCGCGCGGCGGCGGCAGCCTGGAAGATTTGATGGCCTTCAATGAGGAAATCGTCATTCGTGCCGCCGCTGAGAGCACGATTCCGCTGATTTCCGCAGTCGGCCATGAAACCGATACCACGCTGATTGATTTCGCCTCTGACCGCCGCGCGCCGACGCCCACCGCCGCCGCTGAACTTGCTGTGCCGGCGCGGGCGGAGATTGCGGCTGCTTTGATGCAAACCGGCGCACGGCTGGGTCAGGCTGCTTCTGGCCTGGTGAATGCTGCGCGGCTTCGGCTGCTGCGCGCAGAACGCGGCCTGCCGGATGTGCCGGCGCGGCTCGCGCAATCGCGCCAGCGCCTGGATGATTGGGGCGAAAGACTGCCGCGCGCCGCAGGTGCCAGCCTGGCGGCACGGGCGCAGAAGCTTGGCGCAATCCGGATTCCCCATCCGCGAGAGGGGATTTTGGCACGCCGCGCGGCGGTTGAAGCGTTCAGCCTCAGGCTTGGCAGCGCCTGGGCGCGGCGGCGCGATGGGCTGGCGGCTGCCCCCGGCCTCACGCGGCTGTCGCCAGCGCCGGTACTCGCCACGCTTCGCCAACGCCGGACTCAGCTGGAGGGGCTTTCCGCGCGGTTGGAGAGTGCTTCCTATACCTCGGTCCTGGCGCGCGGCTTTGCCCTGGTGCGGGATGCCAAGGGCGCGCCCGTGGTAGCGGCTGGCGCCATTAGCCCAGGCCAGCCCTTGCGCCTGACCTTCGCCGACGGCGAAGTGGGGGTGAGTGTTGATGGCTCACGCCAAGGACGGCTTCTGTGACGATGAACCTGCCCCGCCGGCTGATGCTGGCCTCACCAGCTTTGCTGTTTGCATCGCCTGCCCGCGCCGTAACCTTGAATGAAGCCGCGCTGACGCAAGGCGGCTTGGTGCTGGGCCGGGCCACGCCGGGGATGCGCCTTGCCCTGGATGGCCGCGCGGTCAGGGTTTCACCGGCGGGGGATTTCGCCTTTGGCTTTGGCCGCGACCATGCCGCCCAGGCGCGGCTGGTGATCAGCCCGCCCGCAGGTGCGGCGGAAACCCGCGTATTGAACATCGCCAAGCGCCAATGGCCGACCGAGAGCATTTCCGGCCTGCCGCCCGCGCAGGTGACGCCTGATGCCGAAACCTTGGCCCGCATTGCCCGCGAGAGGGAAAAACTGGCCGCGATCCGCGCGCTGGAAACCAACCTGACCGGCTTTGCCGGGGGTTTTATCCGCCCCGCCCCTGGGCGGATTTCTGGCGTTTTCGGCAGCCAGAGGATCCTGAATGGCCAGCCGCGTCAGCCCCATTATGGGCTGGATTTCGCCGCGCCGACCGGCACGCCAGTGCTGGCATGCGCCGCGGGCCGGGTGACGCTGGCTGATGAGTTTCATTTCTTTGGCAAATTGATCGTGTTGGATCACGGCCACGGGGTGAATTCGCTCTACGCCCATTTGTCGGAGATATCGGTGCGGGAGGGCGAGAGTATCGCCAAAGCCCAAAGGATCGGCGCCATCGGCATGACCGGGCGCGTGACCGGGCCGCATTTGCATTTCAGCCTATCCTGGTTCCTGCAATGGCTGGACCCTCAGCCGGTGGTGCTGCCGGCCTGACCCCCAGTAAAAGCAAGGCTTTGGTTGCGCCGGGCGGGGCTGAACGGCATATTGGGAAGTATCTGTCTTTAGCCTCAAGGTTTTGAAGAATGCAGGGCCTGCCGCAAATCATCAGCATCGTGCCGCAGACCGGTCTGCAATTCATAGACATCCGGTTCAACCTGGACCGGCTACCGCGCGCGCCGCGTTCTTTCTGGGAACAACCGCTGCCGCCCGGCGCTGAACCGGGAAGTGCAGGCTTGGTCAATTTGCGCCGCCTGACGGAAAACGGCGATGGCGCACTTTTGGACCCAATCAGTGGCCGCAGCCCACCCGATGAGGAAATCTATCAGGTGGGGCGCGGCCAGGCGTTGGAATTCATTTTGGGCCGCTGGATACCGCTGCCCTATTTCCGCGTGGCCGCCGTGGGGGCCTCGGGCCAGGAAGTCTATGACAAGGGGCCGACCAATTGGGCGCGGCTGCGCATCACAGCGCTATCCGCACCTGATGAGGAAGGCCATACGCATCACGCCGTGCTTGGCTTTGATACGGCACTGCGGGCGCGTGAAGAAGGCCGCCCCTATACCGCGATTTCGCCAACCGATAGCGAACGCGCGGGTGAGTTCACCTTTGTTTCTGACCGGGAACAGACAAGTTGGTTCATGAATGAACCCTGGTTGATCCAGTGGCTAGAAGAAATCTTGCAGGAAATGCGTGTCGCGACTGGCCGTCGGCCGCGCCCTGAGGATGAGCAGCGTGCCTGCGAACATTGGGCGCGCTACATCACCCTGCTGGAATTGCTGACCGAAGCGCGGATCCTGCCGCGCGTGAAGCTGGTTGATGTGGTTTCCAACAGCAAATCCTATGAACCCATCAATGTTGATCTGGTGCTGGATATCGGCAATGCGCGCACCTGCGGCATTTTGGTGGAAGATGAACGCGACAGCCGGCTGAACCTGAACAATAGCTACCCCCTGAAGCTGCGTGATTTAAGCGCGCCGGAACAAGGCTACGCCTTCCCCTTTGAAAGCCGTGTGGAATTCGCGCGCGCGAGTTTCGGCAAGGATGCACTCAGCCGCCGTTCCGGGCGCGGTAATGCCTTTCAATGGCTGAGCCCGGTGCGCATCGGCCCGGAGGCTGTGCGGCTTTCTGCCGCGGCGCGCGGCAATGATGGGGCCACGGGCTTGTCTTCGCCCAAGCGCTATCTTTGGGATGAAAGAGCCACAACGCAGGTTTGGCGCTTCAACGGCATGGCCGCCGATGGCGTGACCACGGAACCACCTGTGAGCGGTAGTTTCATGGCCTGGGTCACGGAAGAAGGCGAAGTGCTGCGCGCCAAGCCGCGCAGTCGTGGCGGCGCACCGCGCCAACCCGCCGTGCGCGCGCGCTTCAGCCGTTCATCGCTGATGAGCTTCCTGCTGGCAGAAATTCTGTTGCAGGCGCTATCGCAAATCAATTCGGTCGAAACCCGCTATGCGCGGAGCTTCCCCGATGTGCCGCGCCGGCTGCGCCGTATTTTGCTGACCATGCCGCCGGCCATGGCACTCGCGGAACAGCGTATTTTCCGCCATCGCGCTGAAGCTGCAGTCAGGCTTGCCTGGGATATGATGGGCTGGGGCAATCCCGCGCCCGGCGCCGCGGCACCACCGCCAGAGCCGCGCATCATCGCCAACCTTGATGAGGCGACGGCGACGCAATTGGTATTTCTGTATACGGAAGCAAGCCAGCGCTTGCGTGGTGACCCCGCCAGCTTCTTCGCGCTGACCGGGCGTGCGCGGGAAGGCTATGGCAAGGCGCCTTCACTCCGCGTGGCCAGCATTGATATTGGCGGCGGCACCACGGATTTGATGATCTGCACCTATTCCGCCGAAGCCGGGCAGGAAATTGAACCGTACCAGAATTTCCGCGAAGGCTTTCGCATTGCGGGCGATGAGGTGTTGCAGGAGGTGATCCAAAGCATCGTCCTGCCGCAGCTTGAAGAAAGCCTGCGCCAAGCTGGTGCGCGTGATCCGAAGGCGTTGCTCCGCGAAGTACTCGGTGGGGATCGCGGCGCGCAAAGCGAATTGGAACGGCATTTGCGCCGGCAATTCGTGGCTCAAGTGCTGGAACCAACCGGGCTTGCAATTTTGCATGGCTACGAAAAGATAGATGAACGCGCGTCCGGTGAATTCCTGCGCGAAAAACTCAGCACCATTCTGCATGGGCGCGATGTAGCCGCACCTTTGCGCTATTTTGAACAACAGGCGGCGCGCGCCGGTGCTGCCGGGTATCATTTGCTGGAAGCGGAAATGGCGGCTGCGGCGGGCAGTGTGGATGCGATTGTGCAGGCAGCGCTTGGCCAGGTGATCGCTGATCTTTGCGAAGTGGTCTATGCCTTTGATTGTGATTGGCTGCTGTTATCCGGCAGGCCATCCAGGCTGCGGGCTATTTTCAATATGGTGCTGGCCAAGATGCCCGTGCCACCGCATCGCATTGTGGGCATGCATCGCTATCGCGCCGGCAGCTGGTATCCCTTCCGCGATTCCGCCGGGCGCGTAGATGACCCGAAAACCACGGCAGCGGTGGGTGCCATGCTTTGCGCCGTGGCAGAAGGAAGGTTGGAAAGCTTCCTGATGCGCACCAGCAGGCTTGCCATGCGCTCTACCGCCAAATACCTGGGACGCATGGAAATCTCGGGGCAAATCCTGCGGCAGAATGTGCTGCTGCGGGACCCGGATGCGGCGCTATCAAAAGCGCCCGGTGCGTCGCAGGATGTGAAATTCAGCATGGAATTCCGCGCCCCGGTCTTTCTTGGCTTTCGCCAATTGGATTTGGAACGCTGGACTGCGAGCCGGTTATATATTCTGGAATATGCCAATCCCGATAACGTGGCGCGGCTGAAACTGCCGCTGAAGCTTTCCATCCAGCGCGCGGAAATAGACCCTGAAAGCGCGGATGCGGAGGAATTGCGGGAGGATTTCACCATAGACGAAATCCTTGATGCCGAGGGCGATCCACAACATCGCGGCATTGTGCGCCTGCGCCTGCAAACCGAACGCAGCGAAGCGGGTTACTGGCGCGATACCGGCGCGCTTTCGGTGCCGTGAGGAACAGGTCATGACAACACCGAATGCCGAAAACGAAGCCCTTGCCCAGCGCTGCGATGCGGTTGCCGATACCGCGCAGGGCGCCATTGAATGGCTTTCTCAGGCGAATGATCTGGTGCGCGAAGAAGGCCCGGCGCTTGCGCGGGATTTCCGGCGCGACGGCTTGCGCGCACGCAAGCTTGCGAATGCAGCGCGCCGGCCTATGTGCGTTTCCGTCTTTGGCCCAAGCCAACAGGGGAAAAGCTATCTGATCGCATCATTAGCGCGGAAGGAAGGCAAGCCCACTACCATCCGCTTTGGGGAGGAACTCCGCGGTTTCAACCGCGACATCAACCCGGATGGCGGCAAGGAATCAACCGGGCTTGTCACGCGCTTCACCACGCGCCCGGTAACTGGCTTGCCCGGCATGCCCGTGGTCTGCCGCATGCTGTCCGAAACAGACATCGTGAAAATCATGGCCAATGCCTTTATGGAGGATTTCGACCGCGACACGGTGCTGCCGCTTGAAGGCGCAGTGATTGAAGCCAGCATCGCGAAGCTCCGCGCCAAGGCCGCACCGGCAGCAGTGGGGCGGCTGAATGAGGATGATATCTATGATTTGTTCGAGTACTTTGAACGTTACTTCCTGAATCATCCGACGCATCTGGCGCTGAAGCCCGGTGCCTGGCGCGAAATCGAAAGCCTGGCCCCGCGCCTTGCGATTGCGGATCGGGTGGAGCTTTACGGGCTGCTTTGGAACAATACGCCGACCATGACGGCAACGGCGTTGAAATTGATTCAGGCTCTGGCGCAGCTCGATTTTCCGGAAGAAGCCTGCTGCCCCATGCTGGCAGTGGAGCCCAAGGCGCAGAGCATCATTGATGTCGAGACCATGTCGCATCTGGGCAGGGGCGATGGTGACCCCGTGCCGGTGGCAACGCGTGCCGGCCGCCGCACAGAATTGCCACGCGCGGTGCTGACTGCGGTGGTCGCCGAATTGCAGTTGCAATTGGAAGACAAGCCCTTCGATTTCTTTGATTATACCGATCTGCTGGATTTCCCCGGTGCGCGCGGGCGCGAGAAATACAACGCGGCCAAGGCCGAGGAAGTGGCGCAGAGCGATCTTTTCATGCTGCTTCGGCGCGGCAAGGTTGCCTATTTGTATCAGCGCTACCTCGCGGAACAGGAACTGACTGCCATGTTGCTCTGCCTCAAGCATAGCAATCAGGAAGTGCGTACTGTGCCCGCCATGGTACGCAACTGGATTGACAGCACGCACGGCGCCACGCCAGAGGCGCGAAAGGGCCAGGATGTTGCCTTGTTCCTGGTGCTGACTATGTTTGACATGGAATTCGAGATCAAAGGCGGCGCGGAAGACAATGTGGAGCGTTGGTCCACTCGGCTGAAGACGACGATTTTCGAATTCCTGGGCCTTGGCCATGATTGGCCATCAGAATGGGTGCCGGGGCAGCCCTTCAACAATAGTTTCTGGCTGCGCAACCCCGAAGTGCTGAACAAGGGGCTTTTGGATTATGACGACAAAGGCCGCGAAATTGGCTTTCGCGATATGGAACGCGTGGGGCGGCTGAAGGCGAATTTCCTCGCCAATCCGGATGTGCAAAAGCACTTCGCCAATCCTGAACGTGCCTGGGAAGCGGGCATGGCGTTGAATGATGGTGGCATTGGCTATCTTTCTGAAAAGCTCCGCCCAGTTTGCAACCCCGCGCTGAAGCGGCACCAGGTGCAGGGCCAGCTTGGTGATCTCGCCAAGCGCATGGCGGGCCGGATTGAAGGCTACCATGTCTCCGGCGATCTGGACGCGGAACTGGCCAAGCGGCGGGCAGAGGCGCGGCTTGTGGGGCGGCAATTGCTTGCCTGCGCGGAAGCCCAGGCCTTTGGGTTATTGCTGCGCGAATTGCAGGTGCAGGGCGAAACCCTGGCGGAGATTTTCCGCCGCCAGCAATTGGCCGCGGCTGAGGCGCCTTCCGCGGTGACCGCACCGGTTGGCCGCAAGACAACAGCGCGCGAATTGCGGAGCGAATTCGAAGCGCTGTTTGAAGATGACCCCGCCCCCGCTACCCCGGTTGAGGAAGCGGAAGAAGGCCCACACGACCAGGCGGATCTTTTTGCAGAAGCAGCGGTGGCTGAATGGTTGCAGAATATGCATCGCTTCGCTGCGCGCACCGATAGCCCGGAATTATTCCGCATGGACCGCGAAGCCATCGCGACGCTGGTTGCGCAGCTAGCCGCCGGCGCGCGGCGGCTGAAGCTGCGTGAAAACATTGCGTCACGCATGCGGACGGAAGCGGCCTATAATGAATCCATGGCCAATCGGCTGCTGAAGCCGGTGATGATTGCCGAACGCGCGATCAATGATTTCGTAACCTGGATGGGCTTTGAAAAACTGTCCGTTGAAGCGCGCCCCAAGGCCGGGCGCGATGGGCGCAGCATTTTTATCCGCCCCGCCGCACCAATGGATGACATGCCGAAGCTTTCCGAAACCCCTATGGCCTATGACGCTGCCTTTTACGTGGATTGGGCAGTCGCCTTTGTGCGGCTTGTGGAAGATAATGTGCGCGGTGCAGGTGGCGCTATGGTTGATGAAAAATCCAATGCCAAGCTTGGCAGTTTATTGACTGGCCTGCGCAAGGCAGCCGCCTGAAACATGAAGCATAAAGGCCGTTCCCATGATGCTGCGTGTTGAAAATGACCGGCGCTTTTCCCTGGGCCATGCGCGCATCACCCTTGAAGGCGTGCAGGTGCCGAGTGATGGCGGGTTTCGCATTGTTCGGGAAGGCTATGCTGCGGCCAATCTTGGCCGCCGTGGCTGGCAAGTACAGGAAGAAAAGCTAAGCCCAGTTGAAATCCGCCAAGAAGGGCAAAACACGATTCTGGTGATTGGCCCAAGACTGACGCGGCATTTGGAACCAGGCCCGCTGGTTTTTCTGCTGCCAGCAGCGGGTTTGGAAGCAAGCCTGTTTTGGCCCGACGATATTGATGTGTTCGATGGCGATCTGCCGCCTGAGACGGTGCTGCCGCGCGAAGTTGAAATGGCACCGAAGCCTCCGCCGGTCGCTGCTGCGCCGCCAGCACAAGCGCCTTTACCCGCGCCGCCGCCGCGCGAAGAAATTGCAGTGACGGCAAGACAAGAAGGCTCCTCACGCACGCCATTATTTGCGGGCATTGGGTTGGCATTGCTAATTGCAATCGGTGGCGCTGCCTGGTGGTTCAGCGCATCGCCGCCCACACCCTCACCTGCACCAGCGCCAGTCGCAACGCCCGTGCCGCCAGCCCCCCCAGTAACCGCGGAACGCCCCTGGCTTGAACGCAGCGATGGCATGAACCTGCGTGATCTGGTGCAATCCGCATCCGATGCCGCCGCCATTCACGCCGCAGCGCTCAGGCGCCAGGCAGCGGGCCGACATGATGACGCGCTGGTGCTGTTCGAAGAAGCCGGCGAACGCGGCCATGCACCGGCGCTGACCGCGGTGGCGCGGCTTTATGACCCGTTGGGTTTTGTCGCGGGCCGCCCCTTCCGCGCGCCAGACCCGCGTGCGGCAGCGCGCTATTACCGCGACGCGGTGCAAAAGGGCGATGCTTCCGCTGAGGCGCCACGCGCCGCGCTCAAAGGCTGGTTGGAAGAACAGGCGCGCGCGGGTAATGGCACGGCGGAAACGGCGCTGAAGGAGTTCTGGCCATGATGTTGCGTCGTGCATTTTGGGTTCTTGTGCTTGGCACCTTGTGCGCCTTCCCGGCAGGGCAAGGCATGGCGCAACAAGCCGCGCGGCAACCGCTGCTGATGGAAGGGCGCGCCACGCTGTTTCAACGCGTGATCCTGCGCCCCGGCGCGCGCTTGGCGGAACGCCCGGATGCGAATGCACCTTCCCAGCCAACGCCCGGCTTTGGTGTTTTCTATGTCTATGCGCGCCAAGGCAGCGGCGCCGATGGTTGGCTTGAAATTGGCGCAGCGCAGGATGGCCGCACGCAAGGCTGGGTGCGCGCCGAACGCACCATGGATTGGAAGCAGACCATGGTGCTGGCCTTCAACAATCCCGCTGGCCGTGAACGCGCCATGTTTTTCCGAGACGCCGAAACACCGCGTGCCCTTTGGTTGAATACACGCGGCGGCGCGGCAGAAGCTACGCGTTTGCGCGAAGCCGCAACGGCAAACACCGAAGGGCCGGTGATTGCGCTGGAACCCGAAAACTTCATTGATATCACAAGGCAATTCTACCTGCTGCCCATTCTTTCTGCGCAGCGCGTGGAAAATGAAAGCGCGCATGAAGCGCGTTTGCTGGAAGTGGTTTCCGCCCCCGCTCAGCAAGCCCCTTCCCCACCCGCTGATCCCGATGCGCTCCGCAACTATCGGGGTGCGGTGGTGTTTGTGGTGGATACCACCATCAGCATGGGTCCCTATATTGAACGTACGCGTGAAGCGCTGAAGCGCGTGGTGGATCGCATTCGCGATACCGCCGTGCGAGACAATTTCCGCTTTGGCATGGTCGCCTTCCGCGACCATTTGGGTGGTAATCCCAGGCTTGAATATGTCACGCGCATGGTCTCCCTGCCGGATTTGGCTGAGGCTTCGGATGCAATCCTGCCACGCCTTGCGGAAGCGACCGAGGCGCGTGAGAGCAATGAGGGCTTTGATGAGGATTCACTCGCCGGCATCAAGCTCGCCTTGGATGAAGTGCCCTGGCAGCAATATGGTGGGCGCTTCGTTATTCTGGTGACAGATGCCGGCGCGCGGGATGCCAAGGACCCACGTGGACAAACCCAGATGGGCCCGGAAGAAATGCGCCAATTGGCGCATTCCGAAGCGAAACAGGTTGCGATCTACGCCATTCATCTGAAAACACCCGAAGGGCGCACCAACCACGCACGCGCTGAAAGGCAATACCGCGAACTTACGCGCTTCGGCGCGGCGGGGGAACTTTACTACCCAATCAATGAGGGCAATCTGGGCCAATTCGGCCAAACCGTTGATGCGCTGACGGATGCGCTGCTCGCACAGGTTGCCGCTGCGGTTGGGCGCCCCATCGCTGGCATCAGGGCACCACAAAGCGCAACTGAACGGCGCATCGCAGAACAGGCAGAGATTGTCGGCACCGCCATGCGGCTTTCCTATCTGGGGCGCGCAACGCAGCAAGCGGCGCCTGATGTGGTGCGGAGCTTCGTTCTGGATCAAGAACTGAACCCGGCGGAACCCAGGCCAGAAAGGCGCCCCTTGGATGTGCGCGTGTTGCTGACGCGCAATCAGCTTTCCGATCTGGCGACTACGCTGCGCAGCATCATCCAGGCCCAGGCGGCGGCGCGGCTTTCACCGGAAACTTTTTTTGAACGTGTGCGTGGTGCGGCAGCCGCGGCGGCGCGTGATCCTCGGCGCATGGCGGAATTCCAGCGCCTGGGCGGCGCCTTTGGCGAATTCCTGCAAGACCTGCCCTATCAGAGTCAGATCATGGAATTCACGCAGGAAGAATGGAACAGCATGGGCGCCGGCCGGCGCACCGAAATCGTCAATGCGCTGGAAGCGAAATTGCGCCTTTATGAGGAATTCAATCGCCAGCCATCGCTCTGGGTCAGTTTCGATGGCGGGCGCAATCCTGGTGAGGCGATGTATCCCGTGCCCATTGATGCGCTGCCCTGAGGGCGCGCATGAGCCAATCCGCGCCAACCCTGCTGCTGCAAGACGTCATCATCCGCCATCAGGCGCCGGGTGGCGCGCTGGGGTTTGAGCTTGTCATTGAGGAATTCAGCATCACGCGCGGTGAGGCTTTGGCGCTGGTCGGGCCTTCTGGCTCCGGCAAATCAACACTGCTTGATCTGCTGGCCTTGGCGCGCCGACCATCAAGCGCTCGCCAGTTTCTGCTGACGCCACGCGCAGGCAAGGCGATAGACCTTGGCGCTGTTTGGCGCGCGGGGGATGACAATAGCCTGACGGCCATTCGCGCCGCACATTTCGGCTATATTCTTCAAACGGGTGGATTGCTGCCGTTCCTGTCTGTCAGGCGCAATATCGCGCTCAGCCAGGCGGTGCTGGGGCGGCCCGATCCCGCGCATATCGAAGCCTTGGCGGCGCGGCTTGAGATCGCGTCTTTGCTCGAGAGAATGCCGGCGAGTCTTTCCGTTGGGCAAAGGCAACGTGTGGCAATTGCCCGCGCCCTGGCGCATCGCCCGGAAATCCTGCTGGCGGATGAACCCACGGCCAGCGTGCACCCGGCCTTGGCTGACACAATACTGGCGCTGCTGATTGAACAGGCACGCGAACAGGATACGGCGCTGATCCTGGCAACGCATGACCCGGACCGCGCCGCGCGCCATGGCTTCGCTATTCTGCCGATCCGTACGGAAGCGGGGGATGCGGGCGCTGGTCGTTCCTGGCTGAATCGGGTGCAGGCGCCGGCATGAGTGGGAAAACCTCTCATGGCGGATTGCTTGCTGGGCTTTCGCTGCGTGATCTTTTGCATGAACGCACGCTCGCCCTTTGTTCGCTGATTGGTCTGGCGGCGGTACTGGCACCGCTGATTGTGCTGTTTGGTCTGAAGCAGGGTGTGATTGATGGGCTGCGTGCGGAGCTGATTGATAACCCGCGCAGCCGCATGGTGGTGAATGCCGCCAACCGCAACTTCGATACGGCGTTTCTGGCACGCCTGGCCGCGCGGCCCGATATCGCCTTTGTCATTCCGCGCACGCGCAGCCTGAATACCGAAGCGCGTTTCGAAAACCCCGCACGCCCTGGCACCGTGCTGCGCGCAGAATTGCTAGCCACCGCCGCGGGTGATCCACTGCTGCATGGTCTGCCGAACATTGCGCCCAACCAAATCATCCCAAGCGCTTCCTTCGCCGCACGGTTGGATTTGCAACCCGGCATGCGGGTGACACTGCGCGCGCTGCGCGGTGATACCAGCGCGCGGGAAGTGCTGAATTTTCCCGTCACCATCGCGGCCATCGCACCGCCAAGCGCTTTTGGCCGCGATGGCGTTTTTGTGGACCTCAAGACTCTGCTGCTGGTTGATCGCTTCACCGATGGCGCGATGCCCGCCACCGCAACGCCCGCCGATATCTCGGATGATCCCACGCGCATCTATGCCGGTTTTCGCGCCCATGCGCGGCGCCTGGAAGATGTAACGCGCATTGACCATGACCTGCGGTGCGATGGGGTGGAAGTGGAAACGCTTGCGGAACAGGTAGAAGGCTTGCTCAGCCTTGATCGCAGCCTCACGCTGCTTTTTGCCTTGCTCGCCGGGTTGGGTGGGGTTGGGTATCTCGTCTCCCTTGGGGTTGGGCTCTATGCCAATGTGGAACGCAAGCAACGCGATCTGTCGCTGTTGCGCCTGATCGGGCTGTCCCGCCGCGATCTGGTGGTGTTTCCGTTGATTCAGGCGCTGATCATCGCGGGCGCGGGGGCGGCGCTCGCAAGCTTGTTGGCGTTGACAGTGGCGGGTCTGGTGAACCGCCTACCACTTGCAGGTGCCAATGCCGCCGGCGCGCGGGCCATTTGTGTCATTGAAGCGCAGCATCTTTTGCTCGCATTTCTGGTGAGCCTTTTGGGCGCGGCATTATCTGCGGCTTTTGCCGGGTATCGCGCCGCCCGGATTGAACCTGCGGAGGGGCTTCGTGATGCGTAAGCTGTTTCTTGCTGCCATGATCCTGTTCGCGCCAGCGGTGAACGCGCAAGAAAGATGGGCTGCGGAATTCTGGAACCCGAAGCCGCTTGCTGATGATCTGATCCTGCCCATGCCCTGCGGTGGCGCCATGGTGTTTCGCCCGGTGCCAACCCCCTTGGGCCAAGGGCTGCTGGCTGATCGGCCCGCCATGTTGGGCCAGGCGGATGCGGAAACCAATTACAGCGAGTTTCTGCGTCAAGGCTTCATTGCCGGCCCATTTCGCGGCGCCGATGCCGCCGCACCACCGCGCTATTACATCGGCAAGTATGAAGTGACGCGGGATCAATACAGCGCTGTGACCAGCGAAACCTGCCCCACGCCCGCGGCAGCCGGGCGCCTGCCCCAAGCGGATATCGCTTGGCATGAGGCAGTGGGCTTCACGCTCCGCTATTCCACCTGGCTTGCACGCAATACCCGCGATGCCTTGCCCATGCGTGATGATGCGCGCGCCTTTGTCCGCCTGCCCACCGAAGATGAATGGGAATTTGCCGTGCGCGGTGGAACGGCGGTTGCCGAAGCGGATTTCGGCGCACGCGTTTTTCCAATGTCTGAGGGCATGCAGCGTTATGTCTGGTTTCAGGGCACGCGATCCTCGGGCGGGCGGGTGCGCCCCATCGGCATGTTGGAACCAAATCCGCTTGGGATTTTCGATATGCTCGGCAATGTCGCGGAATGGGTGCTGGAACCCTATCGGCTCAATCGCGTGGGCCGGCCGCATGGTCAGGCGGGCGGTATGGTGGCGCGCGGCGGTGATTTCTTGACGCCAGAAGACCAAATCCGCTCCAGCCTGCGCGTTGAATTGCCGCCACTTGATCGCAATGGCGAAGCGCTCCGGCTGCGCAGCCTGGGCTTCCGCCCGGTACTTGCCTTGGTGGCCACGAGCAGCGACCAGCGCCCGGCACAATTGCGCGCCGCGTTTGAGGCTGAAGCGCAATCACGCGGCAGCGCCAGTGAAGACCCCGCGCGGCTTCTGGAAGTCCTGAAGAATGACACGCCAGACCCAGCGCTACGCCAGGGGATTGATCGCGTCGGCGCGGCGCTGCGTACCGCACAGCGCGAACGCAATGATCAGGAAATGCAGGCGCTCCAAAGCCAAATCGCTGCCGCGGCGCAGATTGGTCGGCAAATCCTATTGGCTGAGGGTTTTGGCGAATTGCTCGGCGCTTTTGCCCGGGTGCAAGCGGAAACCGTTCAGGCGCAACGCACCTTGGCCGAAGATCAGGGCCGTATTGCCGCCGCGACGCAGGCAGAAGTGCAAGCGGCGCTCCGCCGGCAACAGGAACGCACGCAGCAAATCACCACCACCATGGCGCGTATTGAAGCCGCACTTCGCAGCCAGGCAGAAGGCCAACCCGCCCGCGCTCAGGAATTGGCCGCAGGCTATCTGCGCACCGTGCTTTCGGTTGGCCGCAGCGCAGATCGGCTACGCATTGCTGATGCCGGCAATGTGGTGCAGCAGGAATTGCAGGCACAAAATGTGCAATATCTGCCGGAACTCGCGCGCATCGCGGCGCGGCATATGGTGGCGGTCAGCAATGGCAATCCGCCCAGCCGGGAACAAGCCATGGCGGACCTTACTGCCGTCATACGGCCCGCCGCACCGGCCCAGCCAGCGCGGCGTTAGTGCGCTTCGGCTTGGTTGCGTGACCCAAGCCGGAACCCACAATCTGTACACAGCCTGTCCCCCGCCATGGGCACCCAGAAGGTCTAGGCTTTGCGCGCCTTGAGTTCGTCACGAATTTCCGTGAGCAGCGTTTCAGTTGGTGTTGGCGGCGGCGGGCTTGAGGCTTTTTCCACCGCCTTTGAAGCTTGCAGCTTGCTCAAGACCTTCACCATCCAAAACACCGCAAAACCGACAATGACGAATTTGATGATGGCATTGATGAACTTGCCAACCGCCAGCACCGCCGCGCCGCCTTCGCGTGTCGCTGCCAGTGTAGCTTTGCGTTCACCGGTGATCACAACAAAAAGGTTGGAAAAATCCATCCCGCCCAGAAGCAGGCCGATAATCGGGTTGAAGATATCCTCCACCATGGAGGTCACGATGGACGTAAAGGCCGCGCCAATCACGACACCAACCGCCAGGTCAATCACATTGCCGCGCATGATGAAGGCCTTGAATTCCTTCAGCCATTGCGGTTCCTTCACCGGAATGTGCCCGGTAATCTTATTGGCCAGATCGCTCATTTTTTTTCCCCAATAGTAAGCCCGAAAATCGGTCTAGGTTCGATAGCCGTTCAAGCTTATTGATTGCCATTTGTAAAGCTTAACAGGGTATGGCCCAAGCCTGGGGATAACAGGATGGTGCGGCGCGAGCATTATGCCTAAGCTTGACCCATGGAACCCGCGCATTTCGCCCAACAGATCACCTTCCTTTATGCGGAAGACCCAGCCGCTTCTTGGGATTTCTATGAAAACAAGCTGGGCCTTACGCTTGTGCAGGATCAGGGCACATGCCGCATCTATGCCACCGCGCCGGGTGAACGCGGCTTCCTTGGCGTCTGCCGTGCACGTGCGCCGCGCGCTTCAGACAACCCGCGCGTGCAAGGCGGCGTTGTCTTCACTTTCGTTGATCCGGATGTGGAAGGCTGGCACGCCAGGCTGAAATCACGCGGGGTGAAGGTTCCGGAACAGGTAGAATATTCCGAAGCCTATCGCGTGACACATTTCTTCTTCCACGACCCCGCCGGCTATTTGCTGGAAGTACAGCGCTTTGAAAGGCTGGATTGGCCAAGCCCGGCCTGATCAGCTTGAGAGCATGGTCGTCGGTAACCAGGTAACCACGCCTGGGAAGATTGTGACAATCGCGACTGCCACCACCATCATGAAAAAGAAGGGCAAGGTGTAACGCGCCACCTGGAAAATGCCCATATTGGTCAGGCCTTGCAATACGAATAGATTGAAGCCAACCGGCGGCGTTATCTGCGCCATTTCAACCACCAACACGATGAAAATGCCAAACCATACCAGATCAAATCCAGCGCCCTGGATGATCGGCAGCACGACGGATACCGTGAGTACGATCATGCTGATGCCATCAATGAAGCAACCCAGCACCAGATAGATGATGGTCAGGCAGGCAATGATCATATAGGGGCTGAAACCCTGCGCGCCCACCCAGGCCGCCATGGCGGCAGGAATGCCGGAATAGGCCATGGCCTGCGTCAAGAACGCTGCCCCCGCCAGGATCAGATTGATCATGCAGGAAAGCCGCACGGCGCCCATCAGGCTATCAATGAAGCTTTTCCACGTCAGAGTTCGGCCCCAGGCGGAAAGCGCCAGCGCGCCCACCACACCAAAAACCGCGGCTTCCGTCGCCGTCGCCCAACCGAAATAGATGCTGCCCATCACGAACATGATCAGCAGCACCACCGGAATAAGCTGACCGCTTTCCTTCAATTTGCGTGACAGCGGAATGGAAGGATCACGCGGCGGCGTAAGGTTAGGGTTCATCATGGACCAGACCATGATGTAACCGCTGAAAAGCAACATCAGCATGATGCCCGGAAGGACACCAGCGATGAACAGCCGCACAATGGAAACTTCAGCCGCGACGCCATAGACGATCATGACAATGGAAGGCGGGATCAAAAGGCCGAGCGTACCGGCGCCAGCCAGGCTGCCCACCGCCATCGGCAAATGATAACCGCGTTGCGTCAAGGCCGGCAGTGACATCTTGCCGATGGTCGCGGCCGTTGCCGCGGAAGAACCCGAAACCGCCGCGAAAATCCCACAACCAATGACATTCACATGCATGAGGCGCCCAGGCAGGCGCTGCACCCAGGGTGCCAGGCCGCGGAACATATCCTCAGAAAGCCTTGTGCGGAACAGGATTTCACCCATCCAAATAAACAGCGGCAGCGCGGCCAAGGTCCAGGACGCAAGCGATTGCCATATCGCCGTGCCCATCACCTTTTCCGCCGGAAAACTCGGCATGGAAGGCATCAGCATGGGCAGCAGAATCACGCCGCAAAGCCCAACCAGCATCAGGCCAAGCCCAATCCATACGCCAAGCCCAAGAAACAGGAACAACAAGCCAAGCAGCAAAATCCCGGCTTCGGTTTGCGCGAGTTCCATCAGAGTTCCTCCCCCGCGCGATCAAGCGCACTCATCTCAGCAGCCTTGCGATAGGAAGGTGTGCCGCCACTCAGATGCGCGGCCAGATCATCCAGCAGACAAAGCGCGAAAAGCGCGGCCCCGAAAGCGCAAAGCGCCTGCGGGACCCAAAGCTTCCAGGCCACCGAACCTTGCGCCACATCCTCAAACTCGAAACTGTCCAAAGCGAGATCAAGCATGGAATAGGCAAAGAATAGCGCAAGCCCGGTGGTCAGGATCAGCGCCACGCTTTCCATGATAAAGCGGCTGGAACCCTTAAGCCGGCCAATGATCAGGTCCACCCGAATATGCGCGCCGTGGCGAAAAGCATAAGCAAGCGGCAAGGTCGCAGAAGCAGCAACCGAAAAGGCAGTTAGGTCATCAGCGCCCAATACAGTGATGCCGAATTGCCGCCCCACGACCTGCGCGATAATGATCGCGGCGATAGCGGCCAAGGCGATGCCGCCAAGCACGCCCCCCAGCAGGTAAAGCGAATCAAGTGCCTTGCGCATCAGCCCCACCTTCAACGGATAGAAAACGGGCGGGGAGGACCCGCCCGCCAAAATCTCACGCAATGGCCGCCCGATAGGCGTCCATCAGGCGCTTGCCTTCTTCACCCGCCTTGGCCACCCATTCATCGGCCTGAGTAGCGCCGATGCGCGCCAAGCCCTGCATCAGCGCAGGCGATGGCGTGCCGATGGTCATGCCTCGGCTGGCAAGCATATTCTGCCGTTCAACCATTTCCACCTCCGATGCCTGCCAGCCACGCGCTTCGGCCGCCGCAGCGGCGGCACGAATGGCGCGCTGAGATGCTTCGGGCAAGGCCTGCAAGGCGCGGCTTTGCACAAAGACGGCATTCTTGGTGCGGGTAAAGCCGATCGGCGTGAAGAATTTGCAGAAATCCCAGGCCTGCACATCAACACCTGTGGCGGCCGAGGTCACCATGGCATTCACCACACCGGTCGCGAAGGCTTGCGGCACTTCCGCCTGCTGCACCAGCGTGGGTGTCGCACCAGCCAAGGTCGCGAAACGATTGGTCAGCGCATTGAAGGTGCGCATCTTCATGCCGCGGAGCGTTTCCACGCTTTCAACCGGCACATTGGTGTAAAAGCCTGATTGTGGCCAAGGCACCATGTAAAGCAGCGTAATGCCCTGGCGCTGCAAGCGCGCTTCCACATAGGGGCGCTGCAATTCCGCAAGTTTCCGCGCCTGGCTGGTGGAAGTTACCAGCTGGGGCACGCTATCCACTTCAAAGAAGGGATCTTCATTGCCATAGGCGGAGAGCAGGATTTCACCAAGCTGTGCCTGGCCGGTCTGCACACCGCGTTTGATTTCGGGCATCTTCAGCAAAGACGCATTGGAATGCATCTGAATCTGCAAACCACTGGACGCAGCCTGCACTTCCGTGATGAAGTCGCGCAAGTTGCGCGTATGGAAATTGCCGTCCGGATAAGGGGTAGCCAATTGCCAACGTGTCTGGGCATTGGCCTTACCAATAAAAGGCGCCGCAAGCGGCAGGCTGGCAGCGCCGAGCAAGACAGCCCGGCGGGTGGAGTTTTGCATTATGGGCCTCTCCTTTATTGATTGGAGAGACTGTTTTCCCCCTTGGCGCCGAACATGGCAAGGGGCGCCGCCGCGAAAGCCACGCCGGCGACGCCTGCCCTGCCCTATTTTTGATCAGGCACTGGCGCGATAGGCATCCAGAAGCTTCTTCCCATCCTCGCCGGCGCGTAGCACCCATTCATCGGCCATGGTGCGGCCAACGCGGGTCAAATCCTCAAGCAGCTTGGCGCTAGGCTGCATGACACGCATGCCGCGCTGGCCAAGGGTTGCCTCGGTGTCCTTGGCCGCCGCTTCCGAAATCTCATATCCGCGCTTTTCTGCCGCTTCCGCCACCGTACGGATCATTTGCTGCTGCTGTTCGGATAAGCCCTGCAGCGCACGACGAGAGATGAAGACCGCGTTCTTGGTCATGGAAAAGCCGAGCGGCGTGAAGACCTTGGCGTAATCCCAGGATTGCGTATCCACACCCGTGGCAGCCGAGGTGATTTGCGCCTGCACCACGCCGGTGGCAAAGGCTTGCGCCAATTCCGCCGCCTGCACCAAGGTGGGCTGCGCGCCGATCAATTGCGCGAAGCGGTTAGTCATGGGGCTAAAGGTGCGGAAGCGCTGGCCGCGCAACTGTTCAAGCGAGGTCACGGGCTCCTGGGAATAGAGCCCAGCCGGTGGCCACGGCACCATATAAAGCAGGCTAAGACCCTGGCGGGCAAAGCGCGCTTCAATGAAGGGGCGCTGCAAATCGGCGAGTCTCTTCGCCTGGGCGTAATTCACCACAAGCTGCGGCAGCGCATCGGCATCAAAAAGCGGGTCTTCATTGGCATAGGCGGTTAGCAGGATTTCACCAACCTGCACCTGGCCGGTCTGCACGCCGCGCTTGATTTCCGGCATTTTCAATAGCCCACCATTGCTGTGCAGCTGCACAGTCAATTGGCCATTGCTGCCCTTCTGAATGTCCTCAATGAAGGTGCGGATATTGCGCGTGTGCAAATTGCCATCCGCATAGGGCGTGGCCATTTGCCAGCGCGTTTGGGCCTGGCCCAGGCCAGGGGAAAGGGCGGCCAGGCCAGCGGCCCCGGCCAGGAAATGGCGACGATCAAGCGTCATGGGTTTCTTCCTTCTTCTGCCCGGCCCCGCCCCGCCCGGCTTTCAAAGCGGGTAATCGCGCGCCGGATCCACCCCAGATTGCGTCAGAAAATGGCGAATAGCCACTACTTCATCCTTGGAAAGGCTGTGCTGGGTATTGTGGAAGGCATGGGCATGGCTGCCGAGCTTCACAGCAAGCCGGCCAGACCCGTTATGCGAAACCTCTGCGCCCAGCTCCTCAAACACCGCCTCCACCGCCTTGGGGTCAATATTGGCGCTGACGGGGTGGGAGAAGATGGCGTGCAATACCTTGCGATGACGATGGTTCATGATGGCCCTGCCTTCAGGATAGGTGTTCAATGTTCCCATCCTGCCGCACAATCACGCGAACGCCTTGATCATGATCAAGTACTGGTGGAACCGGTAAGCTGCGTCCGCACCAGTTCCGCAAAATGCCCGCCTAGCGCCACCAATTCCTTGAAGCCGCCGCGCTCGGCGATTTCCCCGCCGGCAAAAACCAGAATTTCATCCGCATCACGCACGGTGGACAGCCGATGCGCAATAATGAAGGTAGTCCGCCCCGCCATCAGCGCGGCCAGCGCCTTTTGCACCCGCGCTTCGGTGGCGGCATCCAGCGCACTGGTCGCCTCATCCAAAATCAATACCGGCGGGTCCTTCAGCAGCGCGCGCGCAATGGCCAGGCGCTGGCGTTGCCCACCGGAGAGGGAGCTGCCGCGCTCCCCGATCATCGTGTCATAGCCATGTGGCTGGCGCTGGATGAAATCATGCGCCTCAGCCAGCCGGCAGGCATGTTCCAAATCCTCCTGCGAGGCATCCGGGCGGCCGACCAACAGGTTTTCACGAATGGTGCGGTTGAAGAGCATGCTTTCCTGGAACACGACGCCGATATTGCGGCGCAGGCTTTCCAGCGAAACATCGCGCAAATCATGCCCGTCCAGCGTCACGCGCCCTTCCTTCGGGTCCCATAGCCGCTGCAACAGCGCCATGGCGGTGGATTTGCCCGCCCCTGTCGGGCCCACCAGCGCTATTGTCTTGCCGGGCGCGGCGGCAAAATTCACATGGCTGAAAATGGGCTGCCCACCCGGATAGGCGAAGGCCACATCTTCAAACGCCACTTCCCCTTTCGCGCGGGGAATATCAACCGCATTCGGCTTTTCCGGCACGGTCGTGCGCGCATCCAGCACAGAAAACAGCTCAGTCAGTGATGGCATCAGCAGCACCAGCCGGGACGCAAAGCCCACCGCGCCTTCAAGCTTGCCAATCAGCATGGTGGCGAAACCCATGAAGGACACAATCTCCCCCACCGTCGCCTGACCACGCAGATGCAGCCAAGTGCCCATCATGAAGATCATGATCACGCAAATGGTGGAAGCGGCCGAGGTCATGACCGATACAACCGCCCACCAATTCAGCACCGGGAATTGATGCGTGATCACTTGGCGGATGATATCACTGAAAAGCCGCGCTTCACTGGAAAGCCGCGTGAAGGATTGCACGACCATCACATTGGAAAGCGCATCCTGCGCGTTACCGGCCAATTGCGTATGGAGCGCTTCCACCTGCCGCTGCGCACTTTCCGTACGGCGAATGACAAAGGTCGCGAGGCTGCCGAAAATCACGACAAGGCCAATCAACAAAAGCCCCAGCCGCCAATTGAGCATAAGCGTCAGCGGCAGCAGCACAATGGCTGAAATGAAAGTCGTCAGGTGTTCGCGAAAGAAGGAAAGCCACAGTCCAAACAGGTTATCGGCACCCACCAGCATGATTTTCATCAACCGGCCCGATTGCGTATCCCCATGAAAGGATAGCGGCAGGGACAGTACATGCTGAAAATAATCATGCATGACCTTAAGCCGATTACGATGCGCCATGCGGTCCGCGAAAAGCGCGACCGAGACATTCGCACCAATGGCAGAAAGCCCAACCGCCCCCCAGATAATCAGCAGCGAAAGCGCTTCCGCCCAAACCGCCGATTCCTGCATCCGGTCTGACCGCGAAAGCAGGTCAATCACCCGCCCGAACAGCACCGGTTCCAGGAATTGCAGCCCGGCAATGGCCAAAGCGGCCAAGGAAAGCCCAATCGCGACAGCGCGATCCGCCGCCAACAGCCTGAGCACCCTTCCGTAAAGCCGCAAAAACTCCATCTCGACCGCCACCCCTATGCGGAGGCCATCATAGGGGAGGAATCGCTGCGGCTGAAACCCAAAGGAGAAAGGTTGATCTCGTGGGCGTGACGCGCCACCTTGCCCATCAACCAATACCTGGGAGGCTAAAAACCATGATTACCCGTCGCAGCTTGGGCACCCTGGCCATTGGGGCCGGCTTGCCGCTGCCCGCCTTGGCTCAGGGGCTGTCCAACCGCCCCATTCGCCTGGTTATCCCCTTCACCCCCGCCGGTACCACGGATTTGGTTGGGCGGCTCACGGCTGAACGCCTTTCGGCCCGGCTCGGCCAGCAGGTGGTGGTGGATAACCGCCCCGGCGCTTCAGGCAATGTCGGCGGTGAATTCGTGGCGCGGGCCGAACCCGATGGGCATACGCTGCTGCTGACCACCATCGGTACCGGAGCAATCAATTTTGCCGTTTTCGGCAATCGCATGCCCTTCAAGCCTGAGGATCTGGCCGCGGTCGGCCTGATGTGCCGCGTGCCCAACGTGCTGATGGCGGCCAATCGCATGCCCATCCGTACGCTGGCCGATATGGTGCGTGAAGCGAAAGCCAAGCCCGGCGGGCTGAATTACGGCACGGCTGGCATCGCCACTTCCCCCCATGTTGTGATTGAGCAAATCCGCCTCGCGCAGGGTATTCAGATCACCCATGTGCCCTTCCGCGGTTCTGCCCCCATGCTGACCGAAATGGTGGCGGAGCGGATTGAACTCGGGATGGATAACATCCCCTCCGCGCTGACCTTTGTGCGAGAGGGTAAAATCCGCGCCATTGGCGTGACCGGGGCTCAGCGGAGTTCCGTGCTGCCGGATGTGCCGACCATTGCCGAGCAAGGCATGCCGGGTTTTGAAGCGACCGCCTGGTTCGGCGTGCTGGCGCCGGGCGCCACCCCCGCCCCGATCATTGCCCGGCTAGGTGCCGAGTTGGACGCGATTGGCAAGGATGCCGATTTCCGTGCCCGCATCGCGGCCTTTGGCGCCGAACCGCCGCGCCTGACCGCAGATGGCGGTTCCAGCCCGGAAAGCTTCGCTGCCTTCATGCGGGCCGAAGTCACGCGCTGGGCCGATGTGGTGCGCCAAGCCGATATTCGTGTGGAATAAGGAGCAGAACATGACTCAGAAGAACACCCTTCTTGGCCGCCGCATCATTCTGACCGGCATGGCCGGCGCGCTGGCCGCACCAAGCATTGCCCGCGCCCAGGCTTTCCCAACCCGGCCCTTACGCCTGGTCATCCCCTTCCCGCCCGCCGGCACCACGGATATTTCCGGGCGCATCCTGGCCGAGCGCTTATCCGCGCGGCTTGGCCAGCCGATCATTGTAGAAAACCGCGCTGGTGCCACCGGCAATCTGGGCGCTGAGTTGGTCGCGCGGTCGGAACCAGATGGCTATACGCTCGTGATGTGCACCATCTCCACCGCTGCGATCAATTATTCGCTATGGGGTGCGCGCATGACCTTCAAGCCCGAGGATTTGGCAGCCGTTGGCCTCGCGATCCGGGTGCCAAATGTGGTTTTCGTGCCGGCCAATTCGCCCTATCGCAGCGTGAGCGATCTGATCGCGGGGGCGAAGGCCAATCCCGGCAAGCTCAATTACGGCAGCAGCGGTTCGGGCGGTTCGCCGCATATGACCATGGAAATGTTCAAGCTGCGTAGCGGCACAGATATCATGCATGTGCCCTTCCGTGGTGCGGGGCCGATGTTGGTGGAGGTGGTGGCAGGGCGCCTCGAATCCGGGTGCGACAATATGCCAAGCTGCATCGGCCATATTCGCGATGGGCGGCTGCGCGCTTTGGCAGTTTCCAGCAATGTGCGCGCGGCGGCGCTGCCGGATGTGCCAACGCTGGCCGAAGCCGGCATTCGTGATTTTGAGGCAACCGCCTGGTTCGGTGTGCAAGCACCGGCCCGCACGCCGCGCCCAATTATCGAAAGGCTTGGGGCAGAGATGGATGTGATCACGCGGGACCCTGCCTATATCGCCCGCATCGCCGAATTGGGCGGCGCCCCGCCCGCCCTCACCCCCGCCGGTGGCACGAGCCCGGAGGCTTTTGAGGCCTTCATCCGGAGTGAGATCACCAAATGGGCAGAGGTTGTGCGCGTTTCCGGCGCCACGGTGGATTGAGGGTTTGGGGCGCTTGCGGTCGCCCCGCCCTTGTCTCTAATCTCGTTCTTTCAGCAGGGAGCAATTGAGATGAAGATCAGCAGACGTGGCCTTGGCCAGGGTGTTGCCGCCGCCGCCGGTGGCATTGCGCTCAGTGGCATTGGTGCAGGACCGGTGATGGCGCAGCGCAGCGCCAATACGCTGCGTGTCGCTTTCCGCGATGCCGTGCCGAATATTGACCCTTACTTCAACAGCCAGCGCACCGGCATCATCATCGCGCATCAGGCGATGGATGGGCTGGTGCATCGTGACCCCGATACCTTCCGCAATGTGCCCGCGCTCGCGACCGAATGGGCCTGGCAGGGCAATAACGCGATTGATTTCAAGATCCGTCCCGGCGTGAAGTTCCATGATGGCAGCGATTTCGGCGCTGATGATGTTGTCTACACCATGAATGGCATCGCCGAATTGGGCGGACGGCTTTCAACGCCCGGGAATTATTCCTGGATCGAGGGCGCTGAAAAGCTTGATGCCAATACGGTACGCATCAAGATGAAGCGGCCCAACCCGGCTGCACTTGATTACTTGGCCATGGTAACACCGATCTGGCCCAAGGCTTACCGCGAAAGGGTGGGGCCTGAAGGCTTTTCCCGCATGCCGATCAGCACCGGGCCGTATCGCTTCACGAAGGTGGATGTCTCGAACGGGGTCGAATACGAACGGTTTGATGGCTATTACCAGGGCGGCCCCAAGGGGCGGCCAGCCATCCAAAAGATCACCGCGCGCTATCTTTCCGATGCCGCCACTGAATTGACTGAATTGCTGGCGCAGCGCGTGGATTGGATCTGGAACATGAATCCAGACAATATCGCCAATGTGAACCGCCTGCCCTTCCTGCAAGCCCTGCAACAGGAAACCATGCGCGTGGGTTACCTTGGCATGGATGCAGCCGGACGCACGGGCGCGGGCAATCCCATGACGCACCTCAAGGTGCGGCAGGCGATTTTCCACGCCATTGATCGCCAGTCATTGGCCGAAAAGCTGGTGACGGGCGGCGCGCGGGTGCCGCCGGCGCCCTGCTACCCATCGCAATTCGGCTGCAACGGCGATGTAGCCGTGCAGTATGAATACAACCCCGCCAAGGCGCGGCAATTGTTGGCAGAAGCTGGCTTTGCCAATGGCTTTGACATTGAACTGACATCCTATGTCCAGCCGCGGCAATGGTCTGAAGCGGTGCAGAATTACCTGCAAGCGGTCGGCATTCGTGCGCGCCTGAACCTGATGCAGGTGGCAGCGCAAATCCAACGCTCACAACGCGGCGAATTGGCGCTCGCCATGGGAAGCTGGGGTAGTTTCTCGATCAACGATGTCTCGGCTTTCCTGCCGCAATGGTTCGCGGGCGGGAATGAGGATTACGCGCGCGATCAGCAGGTGATTGACCTGGTGAATCAGGGCGGCAGTTCCTCTGATGAGGCGGTGCGCAAGCGTGCCTATGACGCGGCAATCAAGCGTATCACTGAGCAAGCTTATTTCGTGCCGCTGCATACATATGTGAGCACCTATGCCTTCCAGCGGCAATTGGAATTCAAGGCCTATGCAGATGAATTGCCGCGCTTCTATTTGGCGAAGTGGAAGTAGGGGAAAGCGCTTTCCCTCAAGGCCCCGCTCGGTCAGCACCGGGCGGGTTTTTTGTTTGTTGCTCAGCCGGCCAAATGGCATTCTACAAGCCCATCTTCCAGGCTGGTGATTCGTGGCGTTGTCGCCGCGCAGGGCGCGAAACAGGCCGGGCAGCGCGGATGGAAACGACAGCCGGGCGGGATATTCGCGGGGTCCGGCATGATATCTCCAAGCCCGACATCCGGCACGCCAAGCCCGGGTTCAGGGGTTAGCACGCTATCCAGCAGCGCGCGGGTATAGGGGTGGCGCGGGTCGCGGAACAGCGCCTCACTTTCCCGCCGTTCCACGATACGGCCTAAATACATGACAGCGACTTCACTTGCCACATGTTCCACCACCGCAAGATTGTGGCTGATGAACAGGTAAGTCAGCCCCAGATCGCGCCGCAATTCCGCCAGCAGATTGAGGATTTGCGCCTGCACCGAAACATCCAAGGCGCTGGTCGGTTCATCGCAAACAACAATGCGCGGGCGCAGCACAAGGGCGCGCGCAATCGCCACGCGCTGGCGCTGGCCGCCTGATAATTGCGATGGGAAACGCGTGCCCTGTTCGGTGGAAAGCCCAACACGTTCCAGGCTTTCCGCAACGCGGCGATCAACTTCCGAAGTCGTTACATTGCCCTGCGCCACCAGCGGCATGGCGATGATATCCCGCACACGGCGGCGCGGATTGAGCGAGGAAAACGGATCCTGGAAAACCGGCTGGATCAGCCTGGCGCGCGCACGGCGATCCATACCGTCAAGCCGCTTGCCATCCACCAAAACCTCACCGGCGCTTGGTTCCATCAGGCCCAGGATCATGCGCGCCAGCGTTGTCTTGCCGCAGCCGCTTTCGCCCACCACGCCAAGCACGCTGCCGGAGGGGACGGAAAAGCTCACATCATCCACGGCCACCACGCGGCGCGGTGCGGCGAATAGCCCTTGGCTCGCGCGGAATTCACGCCTCAGGCCGCGCACTTCAATCGCGGGCGTGCTCATGCGGGCACCCCTTCCGGTAGGATGCAAAGCGCCTCGTGCGCGGGGCCCACATTGCGGCGCGGCAGCGGGCCGGCGCAGGCAGCTTCAGCAAAGCCGCACCGGTCCCGAAAGGCACAGCCGGTAAATCCTGGTGGGATGCGCGGCACCACACCGGGGATGGAGCCTAGTGGTTCATCACGCTTCACCTTACCAGGCACCGGCACGCAGGAAAGCAGGCCGCGCGTATAGGGGTGGCGGGGCGCACGAAATAGCTCGGCCGTCGGTGCGCTTTCCACGATTTCGCCGGCATACATGACGGAAACGCGATCCGCGACGCGGGCCACAATACCAAGATCATGCGTGATCAGCAGAATCCCAAGGCCGAGATCCTTTTGCAGTTCGGCCAGCAAGCGCAGGATTTGCGCCTGTACTGTCACATCAAGCGCGGTGGTCGGTTCATCGGCAATCAGCAATTCCGGATCGCACATCAGCGCCATGGCGATCATGACCCGCTGACGCAGCCCGCCTGAAAGCTGATGTGGAAATTGTCCAAGCCTGAGGCCGGGTGCCGTGATGCCAACGCGCGTCAGCAATTCCACCGCACGGTCCACTGCCTGCGCGCGCGGTGTGCCGCGATGGCGGCGCAAAACCTCGGTCATTTGCGAACCCACCGTATAGGCCGGGTTCAGGCTGGTCATGGGTTCCTGGAAAATCATCGCCATGCGATCACCACGCAAGCGCGACATCTGCGCCTCATTGTAATCGCGAATATCCTCACCGGCGAAGGAAAGCCGCGCCGCTTCGCGCTTGCCGCCCTTGGCGAGCAGCCCCATGACCGCAAGTGATGTCACGGATTTACCGCAGCCGCTTTCACCCACCAGGCAATGGGTCTCGCCCTTCTCCACCGCCAGAGAAATACCGCGCACTGCCGCCGTGCCGCCGAAGGTCACGCGCAAATCTTCAATTTCCAGAAGCGCACTCATCGGGACAGATCCGTGCCCAGCATGTCACGCAAAGCATCACCAAGAAGATTGACGCCCAGCACCAGCACGAAAAGCGCAATGCCGGGGATCATGATGATCCATGGGCTGAAGAACATGTATTCCTTGGCCTCAGAAATCATCAGCCCCCAGGAAGGTTCGGGCGGCGGCACGCCAAGGCCCAGAAAGGAAAGCGCCGCTTCCAGCAGAATGGCGAGCGCCATTTCAAGTGTTGCGACAACGGCGAGATGCGTCGCGATATTGGGCAGCACTTCCTTGAGCAGCACGGTCATCGGCGAACAGCCCGCGCAACGCGCCGCGGCCACATAATCCAGATTGCGAATTTGCATGGTGGTGGACCGCGCCACCACGGCAAAACGATCCCAGAGCAATAGTCCCAGCACCAAAATCACCATGGTGAAGCTGGCGCCTCCCGAAAACCCCGCCACAGCCAAGGCCACCAGCACCACGGGGATGGAAAGCCGCGCGGTGATGGCAAAGACCACCGCATCATCAACACGCCCACCATAAAAACCGCCCATGACACCAAGGAAAGTGCCGATAATGCCGGAAGTGATGATGGTCGCGACCCCAATGATCATGGAAACCCGCGCGCCATAGATCAACCGCGATAGGTAGTCCCGCCCCAATTGATCCGTGCCGAGAATATTGGCCGGCGTGCCGCCTTCCATCCACATGGGCGGGATCACGCGTCGCCCAAGGTCAATGGTGAAGGGGTCATAGGGTGCCAGCCAAGGCGCGAAAATCGCGACAAAGGTGATGAAGCCGACAATGCCTACACCCAAAATCGCGCCCGCATTGCGCCAGATGCGCCGCCGGTTGCTGGCGCCGGCGGGCTGCAACATCGTGCTCATGCCGACCTCAAGCGCGGATCGAGCACCGCATTCAGCAGGTCCGACAAAAGCGTGAGGCCGATATAGATCAGCGCCAGCACCAGCACCACGGCTTGCACCACAGGGAAGTCGTTCTTGCTGATGCTCTCCCACGCCAGATAGCCAACGCCGTGCAGCGCGAAGACCGTCTCAATGACAATCGAACCACCCAGCATGAAGCCAAGCTGCACGGCAGCAATGGCGACTACCGGAATGGCCGCATTGCGAAAGCCGTGCTTGACAAGAATCGACAACCGCGAAAGCCCCTTGGCGCGAGCGGTGCGGATGTAATCGGAAGCAAGCGCCTCGATCATGCCGCTCCGCGTCAGGCGCATCAGCGATGGAATGGCGGAAAAGGACAGCACGATGGAAGGCATGACGTAATGCTCCCAAGAGCCGGTGCCCGAGATTGGCAGCCAGCCCAGGTTCAGGCCCAGCACGATCATCAGCGTAAGGCCGAGCCAGAAGGAAGGCATGGCCTGGCCAATCAGCGCCACCATCAGCACGCTGCGATCCACCCAGGTATTCTCCCTGACCGCAGCCAGAATGCCCAAGGGAAGTGCGACGCAAAGCGCAATCGCCAAGCCGCAGAGCCCAAGCGTCATGGTAATCGGCATGCGTTCCATGATCAGCCGCGCCACGCTCGTCTTGAAGAAATAGCTATCGCCGAAATCGCCCTGCAACGCGCGCCAGAGCCAATCGAAATACTGCACCCAGAGCGGCCGATCGAGCCCATAGGCGCGGCGGATGAGTTCAATATCTTCCTGCGTCGCATTTGGCCCGGCAATGGAAATGGCAAGATCGCCCGATAGCCGCGTGAGCAGAAAGCTCAACGTCAGCACCGTCAGCGCGACCATTATCGCAACCGTCAAGCGGCGTCTTAGAAAGTGAAGCATCCCGATCCCAGCCTAGGCCTGACTGGATGGCGGCGACAAGGGGGCCATCACCAAGCCCCCGCCCAGCCATCCCGACGCGGATCGGATGCCGCCATGCGCACGCCATTATCCAGCACGCGAATGGCTTCCACGCTGCAAGGCCCTTCCAGATCGGGCACAATCTTCACGCGATGGCCACGCGCTTCAAGGGCGCTGATCACCTCGGCCCCCATGCCGCGTTCAATCGTAAGCAAATCCTCCCCACCATGGGGGTAATTGCTTTCCTGGCCGGGCTGAGACGATGTCCAGCGCGGGGCTTCCAGCGCCTGTTGCGGGTCCATCCCGAAATCGGCGCAGGCAACCAGCACCTGCGTATTCACCTGCACCTGATTATCCGCGCCGGGCGTGCCGAAAATCAGCCACAGCTTGCCCGCCTTCATCAGCATGGGCGCATTCATGGTGTGGCGCACGCGCTTGCCGGGGGCGAGTGCATTGGCGTGGCCTTCTTCCAAATGCCAGTAAGACATGCGGTTATTGAACAGGATGCCGGTTTCGGTGCCGGTCACGCCCGACCCGAAACTGGAATTGATGGATTGAATGGCGGAAACCGCATTGCCTTCAGTGTCCACCACGCAGAAATAGGTGGTATCCGTTTCCTGCGCGCCACGCACCGGCAGCTTCGCCGCGCGGTCCGTAATGGCGGCGGCTAGTTCCGCGGCGCGTTCCGCTGACAGCAGCAGATTAAGCGGCGGGTTCGCCGCGCCGGCATGGGCTTCGCGGTCCAGGAAGGCGCGCTTTTTGGCTTCTACCATCAGGTGGATCAGCGCAGCGCTGCCCCAGCCGAGCGCGGCAAGGTCGAAACGATCCAAAATTCGCGCCATTTGCGCCATCGCGAAGCCCATGGAATTGGGCGGCGTCTGGCGCAGTTCAAAACCGCGATACGGCACAGCGATGGGCGGCGCGACAAGCGCTGTCACTGCCTGAAGGTCCACCGCGCGCACCAGGGCGCCGGCCTTTTCCAGATCATCAGCCAATATCGCGGCAAGCCTGCCCTGATAGAAATCCTGCGGCCCTGCTGAAGCCAAGCGTTGAAGTGTCGCCGCCAAGGCAGGCTGCACCAGCAAATTCCCCAAAGCGGGCGGTTTGCCCTCCGGCAGAAACAGCGCGGCACTCAGCGCATCTGGCGCCAAACGCGTGCGGTTCTCGCCGGCGAAATGGCGCAAGGCATGGGTCGCAGCAAAACCATCGCGCGCTGCTTCAATGGCGGGGCCAAACAGCGCGCCCCAGGGCTTGCTGCCTTCCGCGCCGTGCAGCGCGGCAATGCCGGCTACCATGCCGGGCGTTTGGATGGAAAGCGCGCCGTGCACCGGAATACCGCCCGCCGCGCGATAATGCGCAATGGTTGCCGCTGCCGGTGCCGCAGCCGTACCGTTATATGTGGTGCTGGCGCCGGTTTTCGCATTCCAGGCATGGTAAAAACCATCGCCACCAAGCCCCGACATATGCGGTTCCACCACGCCGAGCGTGAGCGCAATCGCCACCGCCGCATCGGCTGCATTGCCGCCGGCGCGCAGAATCTCCATCCCCGCAGCGGTGGCGACCGGATGATTACTCGCAACCGCCCCGCGCCTACCCATGATCAGCGGGCGCCGCGCACGAAGTCCTTCATACGCCATGGCTCAGCCCCCGAGATTCATGCGTGAGACAATCGGCGCCCAGCGCGTCACTTCCGCCTGCACATGCGCGGCCGCGGCGGCGGGGGAAGGATCGGGCCAGGTCTCCACACCAGCCGCCGCCAGGCGCTGCTTCACGGCGGGGTCGGCTACAGCGCGCAGTGTTGCGTCACGAATGGGGGCGAGCACTTCTTCCGGCGTGCCGGGTTTGGCGAACAGCACCTGCCAGGCCGTGACTTCATAGCCAGGCACACCAACCTGCGCGAGTGAGGGCAGCCCAGGCACAAGATCGGATGGCGTGGCGGAACTCACGGCCAAGCCCCGCACGCGGCCATCGCGCATCAGAGGCATCAGCAGGGTTGGGCTATCAATGGTCAGGTTCATCCGCCCCGCGAGCAAATCCTGCACCGCATTGGCCGCGGTGCGATAGGGCACGATGGTAAAGCTGGTGCCGGAAAGCTGACGGAATAATTCTCCCGCCAGATGATTGGTGGCACCGGGATTGGTCGCGCCGTAATTCGCTTCCTCCTTCTTTTGCGAAAGCCAAGCGAGCAAGGAAGCCACATCCCGCGCCGGCACATCCGGATGGACCGCGAGCACAAAGGGCTGCCGGCCCACCAGCGCGAGGGGGATGAAATCCGTCACGGGGTCATGCGCAAAGTTCGGATAGATCGCCCGCATTACCGGGTGGTTATTGGTGCCGATGAAAATCGTATTGCCATCGGCGGGCAGGCGATGAAACGCAGCCGCGCCCACGGTGCTGCCAGCACCCGCGATGTTTTCTGGCACTACCGGGCGGCCAAGCTGGGTTTGCAAGGCATCCGCCAGAATGCGGCCCACCACATCCGTCACGCCACCAACGCCCACGGGAATGATCATACGCAAGGGCCGCGCCTGGGCGAAAGCGGGGGCGGCCAAGCCAAGTGCAGCAGCGGAAAGCAGGGAACGACGCAGCATGGGGGGACACCCTTCGGTTTTGCCAAGCCGCAACCCTAGCCTGCCTTGCGCGTTCTGCCAGCCCTGATGCGCTTGTCTTTCCAAGGCCGGCTTTTCAGGCTTAGCTTCTTCTCAAACGGGGGGGGCGCGATATGGCGAGCATTGTACTCATTCACGGGGCCTATCAGGGCGGCTGGATTTGGCGCTTTGTCGCCGAACGGCTGCGCGCCGCCGGCCATGATGTGTATGCGCCAACGCTGGATGGCTGCGCGGAACGCCGCCACCAAATGCGCGCAGGCATTGATACCGAAAGCCACGGCCAGGAAATCGCTGAGTACCTCCATTACCATGATTTGCGCGATACGGTGCTGGTGGGTACCTCAGCCGGCGGCATGGTGATGGCCGCCGCCGCTGAACGCGCGCGTGACCGCATTGGACGCCTGGTTTTCGCCGATGCACTTGCGCTGATGGATGGCGAGAAGATCAGGGACATCGTGACACGCCCCGCTGCCATCAATACGGATATCGCGCTGGGACCGGGCCGAGAAGATGCGCTGAACCGGCTGTTTGTGGGCATGGATAACAGGCTGGCCGAATGGGCGGCGGATCGGATGACGCTGCATCCGATCAACACCTTTACCAATCCAGTGAAGCTGCCAAGCTTCTGGCAGCAATCCTGGCAGGCTTCCGTGATCTATTGCCCGCAGGCGGCCAATCCAGGCGAGGCGCATCAGCGCCGCTGCGCGGAAAAGCTCGGTGCGCGGTGGCATGTGATTGACACGGGCCATTACCCCATGCTGACCACACCGGATGAGCTTGCGCGCATCATCATCTCAGGCTGAACCCTATGACCTTGCCGTCATTGGTGGCGGCATCAATGGTGCCGGCATTGCGCGTGATGCCACAGGACGCGGGCTTTCCGTTGTGCTGTTCGAAAAGGGCGATCTGGCCAGCGGCACTTCGGCCAATTCCACCAAGCTGATCCATGGCGGCTTGCGCTATCTGGAACATTACGAATTCCGCCTGGTGCGGGAAGCGCTGATTGAACGTGAAATCCTGCTGGGCATCGCGCCGCACATCATTTGGCCCTTGCGCTTTGTGCTGCCGCATCACCAGGGCCTCAGACCCGCCTGGCTGCTGCGGCTTGGGTTGTTTCTGTATGATCATCTGGGTGGGCGAAAGACGCTGCCGCCAACCATGCGTGTTGATTTGACACGCTCCCCACTCGGCGCGCCGCTCAGCCCCGGGCATCGCATCGGCTTTGAATATTCCGATTGCTGGGTTGAGGATTCGCGCCTGGTGCTGCTGAACGCCAAGGATGCGGCGGAACGCGGTGCGGCTATTCACCCGCGCATGGCGGTGACTGCGGCGCGGCGCGAAGGCGCGCTCTGGCATATCACCGCTGAGGGCCGTGATGGACCGGCCGAATTTCACGCCCGCGCCTTGGTCAATGCTGCCGGCCCCTGGGTTGGCGCGGTGCAGCATGCGGTGATGGGCAGCAACCAGCCGGCGCGCCTCAGGCTGGTCAAGGGCAGCCATATCGTGCTGCCACGGCTTTATGGTCACGACCGCGCCTATATTTTCCAGAATGCCGATGGCCGCATCATTTTCGCCATTCCCTATGAACGCGACTTCACGCTGATCGGCACCACCGATGAGGATCACCCAAACCCAGACGAAGCGCCGCAGATCTCAGAGAATGAGGTCACCTATCTCTGCGCGGCGGCTTCCAGCTATTTCCGAACACCAGTAAAGCGCGAAGATATTGTTTGGACCTATTCAGGGCTCCGCCCGCTTTATGATGATGGCGCGAGCAAAGCGCAGGAAGCCACGCGCGATTACGTGCTGAAGCTGGATGCGCCGGCGGGTCAGGCTCCGCTGCTCAATATCTTCGGCGGCAAGATAACCACCTATCGCAAGCTGGCCGAAGCCGCCTTGGCCGAGCTTGGCCTAAAGCCGGAGAAAGCCGGCTGGACCGCACGCGCACCCCTGCCCGGCGGGGATTTCGCGCCGGATGGCTTCCCTGGGCTGCTTACCGATTTCCAGCGCGATTTCCCGCTGCTGCCGGGGGGCCTCTGCACCCGGCTGCTCCGCGCCTATGGCACCCGGGCCTGGCGGATTTTCAACCCCGGCCAGGACCCTGGCCCGGCCATTGGCGCCGATTTGCATGGGGCAGAGCTGGACTATCTCCGCCGCGAGGAATGGGCCGCAACGGCTGAGGATGTGCTCTGGCGCCGGAGTAAGCTTGGGCTGCGCTTCGATGCCGGGGCACGGGATAGGCTGGCCAGGCTCATGGGCGGCTGAGAGATCGAAACACAAACTTCGCAGAACTGCCTTTTTTCTGTAATGAAGGCTCAGTAACGGGCAGAGGCCTCAACAAAAAAGGAGCGCTTTCATGCAACGTCGTCACATTTTGCTGGGAACATCGGGTCTGCTCGCGGCCCCCTTCGTAGCACCTTCCGTGCGCGCCCAAGGCCGTACCGAAATCCAATTCTGGTATGGGCTGGGCGGTGCGCTTGGTGAGCGCGTTGCCGAACAGGTCACGCGCTTCAATGAAAGCCAATCGCGCTTTCGCGTGAATGCCAATTTCCGTGGTTCCTACGTGGAAGTCATGACCGGCGCCATCGCCGCCTGGCGCGCCGGCACACCGCCGCACATCGCGCAGGTGTTTGAAGTTGGCACCGCCACCATGATGGCCGCCGGCCCTGCCATTCGCCCGACGCATGAATTGTTGGGCGAAGCGGGCATTACGCTGGACCCGAAGCGCTATCTGGCCGGTGTGCGCGGCTATTATTCCGATACGCAAGGCCGCCTGGTTTCCATGCCGCATAATTCTTCTTCCGCGGTGCTTTGGATCAATCTGGAAGCTTTCGAAAAGGCGGGGCTTTCCACGACCGATCTGCCGAAAACCTGGGCCGAGATTCGTGCCGCTGCGCAGAAGATCAAGGCGACCAATGCCGCCGAAATCCCGATCAGCACCGCCTGGCCGACCTGGGTGATGTTTGAACAAATGTCTTCCATCCATGATGTTGGCCTTGCCACCAAGGCCAATGGCTTTGAAGGCCTGGATGCGGAAATGAACCTCGGCGCGCCCATCTTCGCCAAGCACACCAATATGCTGCTTGAAATGCAGCGTGAGGGAACCTTTGTGTATGGCGGGCGCGATGGCGATGGTTTCGCAACCTTCCCCGCCGGCAAGGCCGCCATGTCCTTCAATTCCTCGGCCGGTCGCGCGCAGGTGCAACGTGACGCGAAGTTCCGTTGGGCTTCTGTGGCGCTGCCCTATCATGGCGATGTCACGCAATCCCCACGCAATGGCGTGATTGGTGGCGCCAGCCTTTGGACGCTGACGGCGCGCAACCGCACGGCGGAAGAATATCGCGGTGTCGCGGAATTCTATCGCTTCATCTCGGAAGTTGAGCAGGATAAGTGGTGGCATCATGTCACGGGCTATGTGCCGCTGACGCTGGCGGCGTATGAGGCTTCGCGCGCTGAGGGCTTCTATACCCAAAACCCCGGTGCGGATGCCGCCATCATCCAGCTTTCCCGTGCGGAACCCACCCCCAATAGCCAGGGCTTCCGCTTGGGTGGCTTTGTGGAAATCCGCAATATTATCCAGGAAGAACTGGAGCGTGGCTTCCAGGGCCAGCAGAATGCCGAAACCTTGCTCGGCAATGCCAATCGCCGCGCCGATGTGGTGCTGCGCAATTTTGAGCGTGCCAATCGCCGCTAATCGCGTATCGGGGCCGCCTTCACGGCGGCCCCCTCCTATCGGTATGTTTGATCGCATTTTCCGAACCACCAATTTGTCCACTTGACTTGAAAATGCTCAGTTGAGGCCACATGCAGCGCAAGGCGATATTCAACAATAAACTGCTGCCCTATCTGCTGCTGGCGCCGCAGCTTGCCATTACCTTTGTCTTTTTCTTCTGGCCGGCGGGGGAAGCCGTTTGGTATTCCTTCATCCACCAGGATGCCTTTGGCATTTCCAAACAATTCGTCTGGTTTGAGAATTTCACTGATCTTTTCGCCGACCCGCTTTATCACCAGGTCATGATCAATACGCTTATCTTCTCATTGGCTGTGACTGTGCTTGCCATGGGCTTGGCGCTTGGCCTGGCCGTGCTTGCGGATCGGCATATTCGTGGCAAGGATGGCTATCGCACGCTGCTGATCTGGCCCTATGCCGTGGCGCCGGCCATTGCCGCCATTCTTTATATTTTCTTGTTCCACCCAGATATCGGGCTGATTGGCCGCGCGCTAAAGGCAGCGGGCGTTGCCTGGAATTATACGCTGAATGGCAATCAGGCGATGCTGGTGGTGGTGCTGGCTGCGGCATGGAAACAGGTTTCCTACAACTTCCTGTTCTTCCTGGCCGGGCTGCAATCCATTCCGCGCAGCGTTTTGGAAGCAGCGGCCATTGATGGGGCATCGGCCACTTATCGCTTTCGCACGGTGATTTTCCCACTACTGTCGCCCACCACCTTCTTCCTGCTGGTGATCAACATCACCTACGCCTTCTTTGATACTTTCGGCATTATTGATGCGCTTACCAAGGGCGGGCCAGGCAATGCGACGCAAACCCTGATCTACCGCGCCTATATTGATGGGCGGGTCAATCTGGATCTTGGCTCATCCTCCGCGCAATCCGTGGTGCTGATGATTGCGGTGATAGCGCTGACGCTGGTGCAGTTCCGCTTTATCGAACGCAAGGTTCATTACTGATGGCCGAGCCACGCAACAGCATCGCCGCCCCCATGGGCATGGCCGGCAGCAATCCCAGAGCGGATATGCTTACCCATGTTATCCTGGTTCTGGGGGTGTTGCTTTTCGCGCTGCCCATCTGGATTGTGCTGATGGGTTCCACCCATGATGCCGGCACCATCGGGCGCGGCGATGTACCCTTGCTCCCGGGCGCCGAGGCGGTCGCGAATTACAGCGCCGTTTGGAACCAGGGGAACAAGCAGCGCGCCGGCGTGCCGGTTTCAACCATGATGTTCAATAGCGCCATCATGGCGCTGCTAATCACCATCGGCAAAATCGCGATTTCCATCATCTCAGCCTATGCGGTCGCCTTCTTCTCCTTCCCCGGGCGTACGCTGTTTTTCTGGGCGATTTTCATCACGCTCATGCTACCGGTTGAGGTGCGTATTTTTCCGACCTTTCAGGTGGTTTCTGACCTTGGCATGGTGAATACCTATGCCGGCTTGATCGTGCCATTGATTGCATCCGCCACCGCGACCCTGCTGTTTCGCCAATTCTTCCTGACCATCCCGGATGAGCTGGTGGAAGCCGCCAAGATGGATGGCGCGGGCCCGATCCGCTTCTTCAAGGATGTGGTGCTGCCGCTATCCGCCACAAATATCGCGGCACTTTTCGTCATTCTTTTTGTCTATGGCTGGAACCAATATCTTTGGCCGCTGCTGGTGACGACCTCCACCGATGTGGAAACCATGATGATCGGCATTGTGAAAATGTTGGGTTCCCAAGGGGATACGGAATGGCATTTGGTCATGGCGACCACGGTGCTGGCCCTGCTGCCCCCCGTTGCCATTGTGATCCTGATGCAGCGCTGGTTCGTCAAAGGCTTGGTCGAGACTGAGAAATGAGAAATCCCCATGGCTGAACTCAAGCTTTCCGGCATTGTCAAAAACTTCGGCGCGGTGCGCGTGCTGCACGGCATTGATTTGACCGTGCAGGATGGGGAGATGATTGTAATTGTCGGTGCTTCAGGCTGCGGCAAATCAACCTTGCTGCGCATCGTGGCGGGGCTGGAACGCAGCACGGGTGGCACGGTGCTGATTGATGATCGGGATGTGACGGCGCTTGAGCCTGCGGCACGCGATATTGCGATGGTGTTTCAGAATTACGCGCTCTATCCCCATATGCGCGTCTTCGACAATATGGCCTATGGGCTGCGCATTCGCGGTCTTGACCGCGAAGATATCAAGCGCCGCGTTCAGGAAGCCGCCGATCTGCTCGGCCTTTCCGAATTGCTTGATCGCCGCCCGAGGGAGCTTTCAGGCGGTCAACGCCAGCGCGTTGCCATGGGGCGCGCCATTGTGCGCGAACCGAAGCTGTTCCTGTTTGATGAACCGCTTTCCAACCTGGATGCGAAGCTTCGCGTTGCCATGCGCGCGGAAATCAAGCGCCTGCAACGCCGGCTTGGCGTCACCAGCCTTTTCGTCACGCATGACCAGGTGGAAGCGATGACTTTGGGCGACAGGCTGGTTGTCATGCATGAAGGCCGTGCGGCGCAAATCGCCTCACCCATGGAGATTTTTGAACACCCTGCCGATACCTATGTCGCGGGCTTTATCGGCAGCCCGTCCATGAATTTCCTGCCAGCCACAATCACGGAAGATGCCAAGGCGGCAACGCTTTCGGATGGCAACATCATCGCCCTGCCACCCGGCCAATTCGCCGCGCATCCTGGGCAGAAAGTGACACTTGGCATTCGCCCGGAACATATCAGCCTGCCGGGACCGCTACGCCTGACCACTGATCTGGTTGAACCGCTGGGATCGGAATGCGTGGTGCATGGCAAGCTTGCTTCCGGTGAAATCATGGCCCTGCGCCTGCCCGGCGCGCCGCCTTCTGCCGCGGTACTGGAAATCGCGCCGCGTATCGAACATCTGCATGTCTTTGATGCTGAAACGGGCAAACGCCTGCCGCCGCCCGCCTGAAGCATTTTCAAGCCAAGTGGCATCACTTGGCGGCTCGGAAAATGCGACCAAACAAAAAGTTTAGAGCGTTTCCCGTGAACGAAGGTGAACGGGACACGCTCTGAACCGCGTCACGCCTGCCCGCGTTCGATCAGTAGGCGCTTCACCTCATTCTTCGGGACCTTGCCGTAGCCAGAACGCGGCAGCGCATCCCACACCACGATCTTGGCCGGCCATTTATAGCGCCCAAGCCTGCCATCCAGATGCGCCATCACTGCCGCCGGATCAATCGCCGCACCCGCTTCGGCCACCAGCACAGCTACCCCGCTTTCGCCCCATTTCGCATCCGGCACGCCCACCACGCAGGCTTCCGCGACGGATGGGTGTGTCAGCAGCGCTTCCTCAACCTCACGCGGGTAAACATTGGACCCGCCAGAGATATACATGTCCGAAGCGCGACCCGTGATGTACAAAAAGCCGCGCGCATCCAAATGGCCAAGATCGCCGGTATGAAACCAGCCACCGACAAAGGCCTTTTCATTCGCGCTTTCATTTTCGAAATACCCAGCGAACACCGCAGGACCACGCACGCAAATCTCGCCAGTTTCGCCGGCCGGCAAGGGCTTATTCGCGGCATCCAGAATGGCCACCTCAATCCCCGTGCGCGGATACCCGCAAGACCCGATCGGCATCGCGGGATCATCTTCCAGACTATGCCAGGCGGGAGGTAGCACGGTGATATTGCCGGTCACTTCACCCAGGCCGAAATACTGCACCAGGCAGGGACCGAGCTTGCTCAACGCGTATTTCTGATCCTCCCGATACATTGGCGCGCCGGCATAGATCACGTGGCGGAGCGATGAATGATCATGCGTATCAACCGCGGGGTCGCGGCAGAGCGTATTCAGGATGGTTGGGACGGTGAACATATTGGAAACACGATACGCTTCAATCAGCCGCCAGGCTTCCGGCACATCAAACCGCTCACCGGGCAACAGGATCGAAACGGCGCCACGCGCCACTTGCGATAGCGCATGCACGCCCGCGCCATGGGAAAGCGGCGCGACCACCAAGGACGCATCATGCTCATTCAGCCCCGGCATCAGATCGGCGATATGATTGTTGATGACAAAAGCCATCTGCCCATGGGTCAGGATGCCCCCCTTGGGCCGGCCCGTGGTGCCGGAGGTATAGAAGAACCAGGCCGGATGATCACGATCCACATCGGCGGGCATGGTCACGGGCGCGGCCTGGCCTTCTGCGATCAAATCCTCCCAGGAAAAGCCAGCGCCATCGCCAATGGCGATATCCAGCATGCAAGCAGGGTTCTCCGCACGGCAGGCGGCGCGATGTTCGGGGAAGGCCACATCGAAAATCTGCGCCTTGCAGCGCGAAGACCCGGCCAGATAGGCGGCCTCTGGCGGGCTTAGGCGGAAATTCGTCGGCACCCAAACCGCACCAATCAGCCAGCAGGCCCAAACGCCTTCGAAAATCACGTTATTGTTGCGCGAATGGATCAGCACGCGATCGCCAGCGCCAATGCCGCGCGCGCGCAAACCGGAAGCGGCGGCACAGGCCCGTGCCGCGATCTCCGCCCAGTTCCAGACCCTGTCGCGCCAGATCAGCCCGGGGCGGTCCGGCAGGCGGCGGGCCGTTTGCAGCAGCATGGCGCCCAGGTTGGAAGTCGGGATCATGCGGCGTCTCCTGTCTATCAAAACCGCCTTGCCGGCGGCCCATGCGATGTTTCGCTTGCCTCCGGCGCTGGCCTTGGGCAAGTGATGATCATAATCCGGACTTTACCAAAGGGAGAAGAACGCCATGACCACCCCATTCCTGGGCGCGACGCGCCGTAACCTGCTGCTCGGCGCAGGCGCGCTGACGCTGGCCGCCCCCGCCATTGCCCGCGCACAGGGGCAATACCGCGCCGAATACAAGGTCTCGGTCGTGGGCAACCGCCCCCTGCCGATCTCAGACGGCGCCTTCACCTGGGCGGAGCTGGTCACGGAACGCTCCGCTGGGCGGATCAACATGAAGGTCTATCCGGGCAGCCAATTGGTCGGCGGCGATCAGACGCGCGAATTGGTCGCCATGCGCCAGGGCGTGATTGATATGGCGGTGTTTTCCACCATCAATATCTCCCCCCAAATCCGCGAAATGAACATCTTTTCGCTGCCCTTCCTGATGCCCAATCACCGCGCTTATGACGCGATCATCAATGGGGAAGTTGGGCGTGATCTGTTCGGCACGCTGACCAGCCGCGATGTAACGCCGGTCGCCTGGGGTGAGAATGGCTTCCGCGAAATCTCCAACAGCAAGCGCGAAATCCGCAAGCCGGAAGACCTGCGCGGCCTGAAAATTCGCTTTGCGGCGGGGGCAATTTTCAGCGAAATCTATCAGGGCCTTGGCGCCAATCCGGTGCAAATGTCCTTCGCTGATCTGCAACCGGCCCTTTCCACCGGCGCGGTGGATGGTCAGGAAAACCCGGTCAACCTGTTCCTGGGCTTCCGCATGGACACACTTGCACAGAAGCATCTTTCCATCTGGAATTACTGCGCTGATGCCTGCGTTTTCGTAGCCTCCAAGGCCGTGATGGAAAGCTTCGCGCCGGCAGATCGCGATTTGGTGATCGCCTGCGCGCGGGAAGCGGCGCAGAGGCAAATCGCGGCGGCGCGCAAGGGTCTTGGCATTGATGGGGATCGTTCTTCACTTGAAGAATGCGTCCGCCGCGGTGTGGCTGTGGCGGAACTCACACCGGCTGAAAAGCAGGCCTTCGCCCGCGCCACCCGGCCCGTCTACGACAAATGGGCGCAGACCGTAGGCAGCGCGCTGGTGCAAAAGGCCGAAGCCGCCATTGCGCGCGCGATTGCCTGACGCGCCATGAGCGTCGAGCTGGATCCGGGGGCAACCCTCCCGGATCCGAAAACCCGCATTCCACTCAGTTTCGAACGCGTCTTGCTCGCCATGGCAATGGCGGCCATGGCGCTAATTACGGCGGCCAATGTGCTGGCGCGTTACCTTACGAATGTTTCTTTTGCTATCACGGAAGAATATTCGGTGGTGCTGATGGTAGTGATCGCGCTGATGGGCACGGCACTCGCCATCGCAACTGGGCGGCATATTCGGGTTGGCTATTTTACCGATCAACTCAACAAAATCGGCCAACGCTGGGCGGAAATGCTGGCGCTGATCCTTGCCATTATCTGCTTTGGCCTGCTCGCCATTTTCGGCGCCAAGCTGGCCTATGATGAGTATCGCTTCGAAGTCCTGTCCAATGGCCTTGGTAATCCACAATGGCTTTATACCGGCTGGCTGCCGTTGATTGCGCTGCTGGTAATTGCGCGCGCGGCGGGCCGTTTGATCCGTCTGGCGCGCGGTGAGGATGGCTGAGCCATGATTGCCACCATCCTGTTCCTTGCTTTCGCCGTGCTGCTCGCGGGCGGTGTGCCGGTCGCGATTTGTCTTGGGCTTGCTGGGGCTTTCGCCATTTGGCTTGCGGATCAATCCATCATGGCGATGCCCACTAATGTCTATGCCGGCATTGCGAAATACCCGCTGATTGCCATTCCCATGTTTGTGCTGGTGGGCAGCGTGTTTGACCGCACGGGGGTTGCACTCCGGCTGGTGCGTTTCGCGACTTCCCTGGTGGGCGCGGGGCGCGGCGCGCTTGCTTCCGTGGCCGTGCTGGTCGCCATGGTGATTGGCGGCATCTCAGGATCAGGCCCCGCCACCAGCGCCGCTGTGGGTCAGGTGGTGACGAAAAGCATGGCGGAGGATGGCTATCCGCGACCCTTCATCGCGAGCACCGTGGGCGCTGCCGCCGCCACCGATATCCTAATCCCGCCTTCCATCGCCTTCATCGTCTATGCCGTGCTGGTGCCGGGCGTTTCCGTGCCCGCCATTTTCGCCGCCGGCATGATTCCCGGAATCCTCGCTGGCCTCTGCATCATCGCCGCCGTGGTCGCCATTTCCATCCTGAAGGATTTCGGCGGTAAGGCGCGCCAGAAGGAAGCCATTGCCGTCTGGCAAAGCTTCAAGGAAGCCTTTTGGGGCCTGATGGCGCCGGTGGTGATCCTGGGCGGCATGCGGCTTGGGTTTTTCACACCAACGGAAGCCGCCGTAGTCGCGGTATTCTATGGGCTCTTTATCGGCTTTTTCGTCTATCGCAGCCTGACGCTGCGCGATGTCTATGAAATGCTGGTGGAGGCTGGGGAAATCTCCGCCGTCATCCTGATTGTTATTGCCTTGGCCACAGTCTTTGCCTGGTCCACCAGCACGCTTGGCATAGTGCGCCCGGTAGTGGAATGGGTGGTGGGGCTTGGGTTTGGTTCGGCAGGCACACTGGCACTGCTCACGATTTTCCTGATCATCGTGGGCATGTTTCTGGATGGCATTTCGATCTTCCTGATCCTGCTGCCGGTGCTGCTGCCGATTGCCGCTGCCTTTCAGTGGGATTTGACCTGGTTTGGCGTGGTGCTGACCATGATGATCGCGATCGGCCAATTCACACCGCCCATGGCGGTGAATTTGATGGTTTCCTGCCGGATTGCGGGCGTTTCCATGGAAAGCACCGTGCCCTGGGTAATCTGGCTGGTACTGGCCATGACGCTTTCCGCCGTGGCGGTCATGGCCGTGCCGGATTTGGCGCTGTGGTTGCCGCGCGTGATGGGGCTCGGCTGACGGGCTTTCAGTTCCGCGGCGCGCCGATTTCAACCATCAGGCGTTTCTCTGCCTCATTCTCCGCGGCGACATGGGCGCGATAGGCGGCACTGTCCAAATAGCGCAGCGGCATATCAAAGCGCGCAATCACAGCCAGGTGTGCGGGGTCATTCAACGCATCGCGAAACGCATCATGCAGAATGGCGACCACGCCCGGGTCCATGCCGCGCGGGCCGGCGATGCCATAGCTGCTCTCACCATCTATCGGAAAGCCGAGCTCCATCAGCGTCGGCACATCGGGGAAGCGCGCCGCGCGTTCGCGCATCCAAAGCGCCAGTGGACGGACCCGGCCAGCAAGGGCCATTTCCGCCCAGGCGCTGGTCTCGGCTGAGAAATGAATATCGCCCGCCAGCAGCGCTTGCAGATTGGGCGCCGCACCCCGAAACGGCACCGCCACCCAGTCAATGCCAGCCATGCGGGCAAGCTGAGTCATTTGCACATCGGATGTCAGCGCGCCGGGCGTGCCATAGCTGAACTTGCCCGGATTGGCCCGCGCATTGGCCAGCAAGTCCGCAAGGTCCCGCCATGGCGCATCGGCGCGCACCACAATCCCGCCCATATAGCCAACAAGCCGCAGGATATAGGTGAAGTCCCGCATCGGGTCCCAAAGCGGACGGTCCGTCAGGGCGGGCAGGCGAAAGACACCATTGGGCATTTGGCCCAGCGTATAGCCATCCGCCCGCGCTTCCCGCGCCATGTGCAGGGCGCCGAGCGTTCCGGCCGCCCCTGGGCGATTTTCCACCAATACGGGCTGGCCCAGGCGTCGGCTTGCTGCTTCGCATAATGCGCGCATTTGCGCATCCGTGGGGCCACCAGGCGCCCAGGGGACGATCATGCGTATGGGGCGTTCGGGAAAGCGCTGCTGAGCCAGGGCGGGAAGGGCCAGGCCTACTCCCGCCCCCATCGCCAAAAACCCACGCCGGCGAAGCGGCGCATCATGTCGGGGGATTTTTTGAAACACCGGGCGGCTGTTACACCAAAGCCAACCCTGGGGGAAATCATCGCCGGCATGGCGCAGGCCATGCCGGCGAAAGCCAATCAGCCAGTTTGCTGGATGGCGGAGAGCAACCAGCGCTCCTCAGGGCCACTGCGAACAAAGGTCCACAGCTCGGTCGAGGTCTGGCGTTCCGTGGTGGAACCTTCCACCAAATTGCCGCTGGCCTGTTCAAACGTCGCATCCAGCAGGCTGAAGCGCATGGCAACGGTGGCGTAATCCAGGCCATCTTCATGCCAGGCTTCGGAAAGATCGCCGCCTTCCAGCTTCACATCACGGGTTTCATTACGCCAGCCACGCGCATCCAGATCGCGGTAGTCATTCGCGAAATAGCCCACCATTTCAGGCGTCGCGAATTCCCGCAGGCCCTTCAGGTCACGGCGAGACCAGGCGGCATTCACCTCAATCAGGCTTTGCTCAAACGCCTGATAATCCTCCGGCGTCACTTGGACATCGCGGGCGGGGGCAGCATAGGCGCCGCCGGCGACCGGGGCAGTGGCACCGCCCATGGGCGCGGGTTCCATCTGGCGCGCATAGCCGGAAGGCCCGGCCATGGCAGGCGCGGCCTGGCGGCGGCGGAACAGGCGGAAAGCGAACCAAATCAACCCGCCAATCAGCGCCACTTGCAGCAGCATGCCAAGCATGGCGCCGAGGCCGCCGATACCACCCAGAAGCCCACCGCCAAAGAGCATGCCGATCAGGCCGCCCATCAGCAAACCACCGGCCAGCGCGCCCATGAAGGAACGCTGCGGCTGCGCTTGCGGCGGCATGCCCGGGCGGGCTGCGGCGCCCGCTTGTGGGGCGGTAGGCTGGGTTGCCGTACGCTCCATAGGCCGCGCGGCATTCGGCGCGGTCTGGGTCGGCGCCGGCGCGCTATAGGTGCGGCTGCCACGGCTGCCGGAGGATGAACCGCCACCCGGCTTGGCCTCAACCAGGACCGGAACCAAAACCATGGCAAGAGCCGCAAAAGCGGTCAAAAGGTAACCTGGGCGACGCATTGGGATCGAATCCTCTAACATGAACAGCTTTTAATATAGGGCAGATTTCGCCAGAGCGAAGGGGTAAAATGAGGTTTGGCCAATTGAAAGTGGTTAAAGAACAGGGCCGGGGAAAACTTATCTGTTTTCCGCCTTTAAAATTATACGCATCGCTAGCAAGTTTCTGCTAACGAAAAGCCTGATTATGCCCATCTCGCAAACGCCCGCCTCGAACCCGCAGCGCAGCCAGACCTCCATGCAGGACGCCCTGCGCCGCGCCATGCGTGACGAAGCCGGCAGGGCGGCCTTGCGGGTCTCCCCCGGAAGACAGCCCGAAAGTCAAAGGCTTGTCTTCGCCCTGTTGCGGGATGTGGCTAATGTCAAAGGCGGGTCACTGCTGGAAATCACCCCAGAAGATTGGCTGCTGACCGAACTCCCTTCTCATGAGGCCGTTAGGCTCCAGGCGATGCTCGTGCGCATTCTGGGCGAAGGCGCAGCGGACCTTCTGCCCTTCCCGGAATCGAAGCCTGTCTTGGCCGGGCTCCTCACTGCGCCGAAAATGCCTCAATTTCTGGACCTGCCGCCGGCAGAACCCGTTTCACTTACAGGCTTTGACAGCCAATTGGATCGGCTGAATTTGGCGCAGGTGTTTCGGCGGCAGAGCATTGTGGGCATTTCCGACCCAAGCATGCCGAAACTTGTCTTTCAGCGGCTTACACTGGACGGTCTATCCCTGCAGCAAGCCATGGCGCCCTATTCTGAGGATCGGGCGTTGCTCAGCCATGCGCGATCCTTGATGCAGAAAAGCCTATTGGAAGCGCTTGGCGATGAGGGAACACGGACATCCGTGCTGGGTGGCGGACCAATCGCCCCTTTGCTGATTGACCTATCATCTGAATTGGTTCCATCCCCGCAAACTTCGATGTACGACACTACGGAACCCGCGACCGCCCGCGCCCTTTACGCGACGCTACCCCTGCATGAAGCAGTCACGCTTGGTAACCTTGCCGCGCGACGCGAAGCATTGAGCCGTGAGGCCTGGGGCATTGCCGTATCGGGCCTTTGCGCGACCACGCTCACGCTGGTGGATGCTGAGATTCTGCCGGTGGATTGGCTTATCCTCAATTGGTCGCCCACACTTGAAAATTCTGGACCGCTCAAGGCATTGCGGCGGCTTGAAGCGGATCGGCTCATCCTCGATGGCTGCGATGGGGAAGCCGCGCTGGCCTGGGGCCTGAGCCGGGGTATTCAGCTTTATGGCGGGCCTTGGATTGAGGATATCGTCGCGGCTGGGCGGATGGATGGCTGCAGCAAAGCCGCGCTTTGCACACGCGCCGAATGCCGGGCGCGCGGGCTTGCCACCTCTCCCAGCGGCCGGGTTGGATGCCATATGCCGCATCTACTTGAAGCCGTGTTACCATCCCCCCTGTCATGAATTTTCGCTCACCAAAGCATTTTCGCACCCAGCGGCATCACCTGGCCGTTCTGAAAACGCTCCAAAACAAGGGCTTAAGCCATGCCAGGTGAGCGCTTGCGTGGCGGATATGGGCTGGGCACAGCGCCCCAGCCTGAAGGGGCCATTGGCGCGGTCGCGCTTTCGACCGCCATCCGCGATGCCGTGGCAATGGGCGAAGAACGGCTGGTGCTGATGCTGCGTTTTTCCGCCCTGCCGCATGCCAGACGCTTCGGTACCCGCGCGGAGCTTTTGCGCGAAACCTGGGAACCCTTGAACAGCACGGCACGAGTGAGAAGTTTCAGGCTACCGGGCGGGGATCTGGTCGCTATCGGCCAACCTATTGCGGGCGATGTCCTGGAATACCATCGCAGAATACTGTTTTCCATGCTGGAAGCTGAGGAGGCTGAACGCGCAGTCCATCTGCTGCGCCTTCCCACCCAGGCGGCAGCGGTCATGTCGGCGGTCGAAGATAGCCTTGGCATGGTCACTGCCATGCGCGCGATGATGTTGGCCGAACCTGAACAGCGCGCTGCCGATACCGCCGCCCTTGCTTCCGCCGAACGTAGCTTGGCGGCTGCGGATTTGAGTATTTTTTTCCGCCGCCAAAAAATCTGCTGGCTGGAACCAGGCGGGCAGGATACGAAAACTGTCTGGGAAGACAGGCGCGCCGACCTTGCGGAAATTTGCGAAAGACTCCTGCCCGGTTGCGATATCTCCCTCACGCCTGCATTCGCGCAACGATTATTGAAATCTATTGACCGGCGACAGCTTAGCGATATCGCGCGGCCTGATGAACGGCGCAACACGCGTTCAGTATCTTTGCCGCTCTGTCTGGAAAGCCTGTTCGCGCCGGAATTTCTGCGCCTTGATGCCCTTTTGCCAAAAACGCAACGGCAAAGGCTCATTATCGCTCTCAATGCCAAGGATGCGCTGGCAACGCCGGATTTGTTTATCCTGGCCCGTAACTTCCTCCAGGCGCGCGGCTACAGAATAATGCTTGAAGCTGGCTCCCCCTTCGTGGCTTCGGTGGTCCCAAGCCTGCGCGACGGGTTCAATTATCTGCGCCTTTTCTGGTCGGATGATTTCCCAAGCCCAGATAGCCGTTCGGCGCGGCTGCTGCGGAGCAAACTGCCCAATGTGGCTGAACATATTGTGCTGGCCGGCGCGGATCGGGCGGCAGCCATTGCCTGGGGCTGGGAAGCGGGCATTCGCATGTTCCAGGGCCGCCTGATTGAAAGCCAGCGCTCGGGCGCCTGAACACGTAACTTGGCGAAATACAGCTTTGCGCCGATATGAACCCCATGCCGTTTCCCGCCATCGAGGCCCAGGGCCTGACGAAAACCTATAAAGACAGCGACCCGCCCGCCGTGGCGGGGCTGGATTTCACCCAGCCCGCTGGCAGCACCTGGGCGCTGCTGGGCGGCAATGGTGCCGGGAAATCCACCACCATCGCCATGCTGCTGGGCCTTTTGGTGCCAAGCGCCGGGCGGGTTGTGGTGCTTGGCCATGACATGGCGCGGGACCGTTTCGCCGCGCTCGCGCGGATGAATTTCTCCTCACCCTATGTCGCGCTGCCGCATCGGCTGACGGTCCGGGAAAACCTGATGGTCTATGCACATTTGTATACCGTGCCCAAGGCGCAGGAGCGCATCGCCGAATTGGCGGAAAGGCTGCAATTGACCGCGTTTCTGGACCGCCCGGCGGGGCAGCTTTCGGCGGGGCAGAAAACCCGGGTCGCGATTGCGAAATCCCTGATCAACCGTCCCGAATTGCTACTACTGGACGAACCGACCGCAAGCCTAGACCCAGATACGGGCGATTGGGTGCGGAGCCTTCTGGAAGAATATCGCGCCGAGTCCGGCGCCGCCATTCTGCTGGCGAGCCATAACATGAATGAGGTTGAACGCCTTGCGGATCATGTGCTGATGCTGAAGGGCGGGCGGATTGTGGACCAAGGGAGCCCCAATGATCTGATCGCACGTTATGGCCGCGATGATCTGGAACAGGTGTTTCTGGACATCGCCCGCGGCCAGGGGCACGCGGCATGAGCGGCGCAGCGCGGCGCATTTGGGGGCTGATGTATCGGCATTTGGCGCTGTATCGGCGTTCCTGGCCGCGAGTGCTCGAACTTATGTACTGGCCGGTCCTGCAAATGCTGGTCTGGGGTTTTGTCACCGCCTGGCTTGCTGGCGTGCAGAACAATACTGCCAGTGTCACCGCCGGCGTGCTGCTGGGCGGCGTGCTGTTGTGGGAGGTGACGCTGCGCAGCCAAATGGGCTTCGCCATTTCCTTCCTGGAGGAAATCTGGTCACGCAATCTGGGCCATATTTTCGTGGCCCCACTACGCCCGCATGAATTGGTGGCGGGCTTGGTCGCCATGAGCATGCTCCGCACCGCCATCGGCGTGGGACCGGCCATTCTGCTGGCTTTCCTGTTATACGGCTTTGGCATTTGGACCCTGGGGCCGGTGTTGGTGCTCTACTTCGCGGCGCTGATGGCGATGGGCTGGGCGGTGGCACTTGGCGTGACGGCCCTTATCCTCCGCCACGGCGCGGGGGCCGAGGCTTTGGCCTGGGGCGTGCTGTTCGGCTTGGCGCCCTTTTCGGCAGTTTTCTACCCGGTTTCGGTGCTGCCCGGCTGGTTGCAGCCGATCTCCCTTGCCATTCCAGCAACACATGTTTTTGAAGGCATGCGCGCAGCGCTGCTGAATGGGCAGCTTGCCTGGGATCATCTGGCCTATGCCTTTGGGCTAAATCTGATCTGGCTTGGCTTGGCGGCTTGGCTTTTCATGGCGCAATTCCAGGCGGCGCGCGTCCGAGGCGCTTTGATGAATATTGGCGAATAAATCAAAGCGCCCCTTTCATCCTGGGCGCTTTTCCGGCAAGTTTCCCCTTTCCGGTCCTTGGTGGGGCGATGGTCGCCTTTGCCCGGGCCGATTGCTTGCGGAGACTGGAAACGTGATTCCCGCCCTGATGCCGACCTATAACCGTGCCGACCTTGCTTTTGAGCGGGGCGAAGGCGCGCGACTTTGGACGGAAGATGGCCGACGTTTCCTAGATTTCGGCGCGGGCATCGCGACATCCTCGCTTGGCCATGGGCACCAGCATCTGACGCGGATGATCGCGGAACAGGCGGGCAAGATAATCCATGCCTCCAACCTGTATCGCATCCCGCAAGCAGAACGGCTCGCGCAACGCCATGTGGAAAATTCCTTCGCCGATAGTGTGTTTTTCTGCAATTCCGGCGCGGAAGCCAATGAAGGCATGATCAAGGCTGTCCGCAAATATCATGCGGAAGGCGGCCACCCGGAACGCTACCGGCTGATCTGTTTTGAAGGCGCCTTCCATGGCCGCACCATGGCCGCGCTGGCCGCCACGGGGAATGAGAAATACCTGGCCGGCTTCGGCCCGCCGGTTGAAGGCTTCGACCATGTGCCCTTCGACAATATGAATGCGGTGCGTGATGCGATCGGTCCCAATACGGCCGGCGTGATGATTGAACCCGTGCAGGGTGAAGGCGGCGTGCGCCCCGCGCCGCTTCGTTTCCTGCGCGAATTGCGCGCCATGTGCGATGAATACGGGCTGTTGCTGGCTTTGGATGAAGTGCAGACCGGCATGGGCCGTTCCGGCAAAATGTGGGCCCATCAATGGGCCGGGATCGAGCCTGATGTGATGTCTTCCGCCAAGGGCATTGGCGGCGGCTTCCCGCTGGGCGGCATTTTCGCCAAGGAACACGTAGCGAAGCATTTGAAGGCCGGCACGCATGGTTCGACCTATGGCGGCGGGCCACTTGCTTGCGCGGCCGGCAATGCGGTGATGGATGTGGTCTCCGCCCCCGGCTTCCTTGACCGTGTAGACCAGGTGGCGCGGCATTTGTGGCGCGCCCTGCTGGCCCTTGCCGCCAAGCATCCGACGGTGATTGAAGATGTGCGCGGCGCTGGCCTGCTGCTTGGCCTCAAGCTGCGGCCCGAGGTGAATAACGGCGAAATGCAGAATGCCGCCGTGGCCGAAGGTCTGCTGACTGTGGCGGCGGGGATGAATGTGCTGCGCCTGGCGCCACCGCTGATTATCACTGAGGCGGATGCGGATGAGGCGGTGGCGCTGCTCGATCGCGCTTGCCTGCGCCTGACCCCAGCCGGTGCCCAAGCCGCGGCGCAATGAGTGCCATGTTGAAATCGGTCAGGGGCGGCGCATCGCCGCCCCGCCACTTTTTGGAATTGATGGATCTTGAACCGGCGGTGCTGCGCCGGATGCTTGATGTGGCCGGGCGCGCCAAGCGGGGCGAGCTTGCGGGCAAGCCCTTGGCCGGCAAATCCATTGCTCTGATTTTCGAAAAACCCTCCACCCGAACGCGCGTTTCCTTTGAAGTGGGGATCCGCCAATTGGGTGGCGATGTTGTGGTGCTGTCATCGAAGGACATGCAGCTTGGCCGAGGCGAAACCCCGGCGGATACCGCGAAGGTGCTGTCCCGCTATGTGGATGCCATCATGCTGCGCACCGATAATGTGCAGAAAATCCGCGAATTGGCGAAACATGCGACGGTGCCGGTGATCAATGGCCTGACGGATGTTTCCCATCCCTGCCAATTGATGGCCGATGTCATGACCTTTGAGGAACATCGCGGCCCCATCGCCGGGCAGGTGGTGGCCTGGACGGGTGATGGCAATAATGTCGCGCAATCCTTCATCCAAGCGGCGGCGCGGTTTGGTTTTACGCTACGGCTTGCGACACCACCGGAATTGGCGCCGCCCGCGGAATTGATCGCCTGGGCGCGCGCGCAGGGTGCCAAGGTGGAATTGACCCATGACCCGATTGCCGCGGTGCGTGATGCGCGCTGCGTGGTGACGGATAGCTGGGTTTCCATGTCTGATGAGCGCGAGGGGCGGGCGGAAAACCGGCATAATCTCCTGGCACCCTATCAGCTTAACACTGCGCTGCTGAAGCACGCGCCGGCGGATGCGATTGTGATGCATTGCCTGCCAGCACATCGCGGCGAGGAAATCACCGATGAGGTGATGGATGGCCCGCAAAGCGTGGTGTTTGATGAGGCGGAGAACCGCCTGCATGCGCAGAAGGGTGTGCTGCTTTGGGCCTTGGGGCTGGTGTAAGCCTTATGGCGTGACCCATAAGCAAGGGTCACGCTTATTGTAAGGGCGAGGCCCCCAACCTATTCCGGCTGCGCGCCGGAAATCTTCACCATCTCAGCCCAGATCGGCTGTTCGCGCTTCAACCGCGCGGCCAATTCTTCCGGCGTTGAACCCGTCAGCCGCGCGCCCATGCCAATAGCGCGTTGCTGTAATTCGGGATCAGCAAAGGCCGTGCGGATTTCAGAAGAAAGCCTATCCACAATCTCACGCGGCATGGCGCGTGGCCCACCCCACATATGCCAGGGGCTGACGTTGAAATTATCCATCCCCGCTTCGGCCATGGTCGGCACATTGGGCATGGCAGGCCAGCGTTCCGGCAGCGTCACGGCCAGCGGGCGAATGCGCCCTTCCTGAATAACGCCGACATAGCTGGCAAGATTATCCACCGCGAGTTGGATATCGCCCGACAGCATGGCGGGGATGGTCTGCGCCGCGCCCCGGAAGGCGACATGGGTACTTTCAATGCCCGCACGCCCCAGAAGATAAGCGCCGGAAAGGTGAATGGTGGTGCCTACGCCTGAGGACCCGTAGCTGATGCCGCCGCGCCGCGTCTTGGCCCAGGTGATGAATTCCTGGAGCGTTTGCGCCGGCACATGCTGCGCTGGCACCGCCACCACATTGGGCAAATCCCACATGGCGCTGATCCAGGCGAAATCCTTTTCGGGATCATAGGGTAGGGTTTTGAACAGCATGGGGTTGATCACCACATTATGCATGCTGATCGTGCCGATGGTGTAGCCATCTGGTGTCGCGCGCGCGATGGCTTCTGTGCCGATATTGCCGGAAGCGCCAGAACGGGTTTCGACAATGAAATTCTGCCCGAAGCGGCGCGACAAGACTTCGCAGGCAAGCCGCGTCATCACATCAAGCGACCCGCCTGGCGGGAAGCCGACAATCACGCGCACGGGCCGGTTGGGCCAGGCGGCTTGCGCAATGGCGGGGCTGGCCAGGCCAAGGGCGAGTGGTGTGGCGAGAAGGCTGCGACGTTGGATCATATTTTCCTCCCGTTATTTGTTGTCATTTCAGCGCGCGTAATCCGGTTCTTCCCGGTCCAGCACACGGCGCCAAGCATTCAGATGGAGCCGCGCATCCAGCTTTTCACCCCATGGGCCGGTGTGATTGCGGCGCAGATTATCGGGCAGCTTGTGCAAGGGCAGCCCGGTCTGCATGGCAGTCAGCTGATACATGCAGGTGCGTTCCGCCATGTAGCATTCATCAAAAGCGTCATGCACGGTCGGGCCCACCACGGTCACGCCATGGCCGCGCATCAGCATGATGGTCTTATCGCCCATCAGCCGCGCAATGCGATCCCCTTCTTCATTGCTATGCACGGGCTGATCGCCTTCATCATCATAGACGGTACGGTCATTCAGCAGCAGGTTGTTATGATGCGAAAGCGCAAACTCCGCGCCCTGCACCATTGAAAGCGCGGTCAAATGCCGTGGATGGACATGGATCACGCAGGTCGCCTCCGGATTGGCGAGGTGAATGCGCGCATGGATATGGAACGCAACCTTGCGGAGTTCGCCGCTGCCGCGCAGCACGCGCCCTTCCAGATCGCACACAATCAGATCAGATGCCTTCAATTCCTGGAACAAATAGCCGCGCGGATTGATCAGGAAGCGCGGCTCAGCCTCATTGGGCAACATCAGGCTATTGTGATTGCCGATATGCTCATTCCAGCCGAGCCTGGCGCCAATGCGAAACACGGCGGCCATGTCGCAGCGGAGTTCCCATTCGCGCGCCTCTGCCCGGCTATCGCTCAGTTTTTCGATGATCGCGGCCATGCGGACCCCCTTGAACCATTCCCTTGGTCAAGCCTTGCACAGATCAGGCGCGCCTGACCACCAGGCAGGGTGTTGACGCCGGCAGGCCGGGCGCGGAGCATTCCGCACAAAGAGAGGACCAACCCATGGCCGAAGCCAAGCCCGCCGAATTGCCCATCACCGGCTATCTGGACCGTTTTTCCGCGCGCCCGGGCGAGAGCCTGGCGGTGAAGATCAGCGTGCCAGGCGGCGGGCGTTACCGCGCAAGGCTGCGCCGGGTGATTTCGGGCGATCCGAACCCGGCGGGACCGGGGCTGCGGTTTGAGGACCTCTCGACGCGCTTCGATACCGAATTTCAGGGCCGCCACCAGCCTATCCGGCTTGGGTCCTATGCGCTGATCCCCAAAGCGCCAAAGCGCGCGGCGGGGCCTATCACCTGGACCGCCCTGGTCTGGTTCCAGGCACAGCCGGCCACTGAGGCCGCGGTGATCAGCGAAGAACAGGCGGGGCTAAGGGTGACGCTGGCCGTCTGGCCGCATGGGCCGATGGCGCGTATCGCTTGGCCCGGCGGTGACCGCCAGCTTGGCCTGGGCGCACCCTTGGCGCTGCGCCGCTGGCATCGGCTTTGGCTGAGTGCAGATCCGGCGACCGGGCGCATCCTCCTCGGCGCGCAATGCATTGAAGATGCCTCCCCCGCCAGCACGCGCGAAATCTCGGCGGCGGGCATGGCACTGCCCGATGGCGCCGGCGTGGTGATGATTGCAGCCGAGAACGCCGCCGCGCCATGCGCGCATCTGACCGGAAAAATCGAAGACCCCGCCATCCTGGCAGGCTTTCATGCCGAATGGCCGCGCCCGGATCAAGCGCTTTCCGCTGCTTCGTCTGGCTTGATCGCCGGTTGGGACTTTGCACGCGGTATCGCAACACAGCGCGTGGAGGATATCGGCCCGCAAACCTGCCAAGGCGATCTGGTGAATGTGCCAACCCGCGCCGTGGTCGGAGCCCGCTGGTCAGGCGCTGAGATGTGCTGGCGCCACGCGCCCGCAGATTACGGCGCCATCCATTTCCACGCCGATGATTTGAGCGATTGCGGCTGGGCGGATGATTTCAGCTTTACCGTGCCAGCGGATTTACGCTCCGGCGCCTATGCCTTGCATATCACCTGCGCCGAAGGAGAGGATCACATCCCTTTCTATGTGCTGCCCCCGCGCGGCACGGCGACCGCGCCCATCGCCTTCCTGGCCTCCACCTTCACCTATCAGGCCTATGCCAATCATGCGCGCGGCAATGCCGATGCCGCCTATCGTGCACGCGTCGCCGCATGGGGGGCTTATCCGCATAATCCGGATGATTTCCCGATCTATGGGCGTTCCACCTACAATCGCCATCCGGATAATAGTGGCATCGCTTTTTCATCGCGGCTGCGCCCGATTCTGACCATGCGGCCGGGCTTCCTCACCTTCAATGACGCGAAGGGATCGGGGCTTCGGCATTACCCGGCGGATACGCATATCCTGGCCTGGCTGGAAGCGCGCGGAATGGCCTTCGATGTGATCACGGATCACGATCTGCACGCGGAAGGCACCGCACTTCTTGCCAATTACAAGGTAGTGATGACCGGTTCGCATCCGGAATATCACACGCCGCAAACGCTCGATGCGCTTTACGCCTATACGCGGAGCGGCGGGCGCATGATGTATCTGGGTGGCAACGGCTTTTATTGGCGCATCGCGCAGCCCGCCGATCTGCCCGGCACGTTCGAATTGCGCCGGGCGGAGGGCGGCATTCGCGCCTGGGCCGCCGAGCCAGGCGAGTATTATCATCAGACGGATGGCGCCTATGGCGGGTTGTGGCGGCGCAATCGCCGCCCGCCGCAGCAATTGGCAGGCGTTGGCTTTTCCGGCCAGGGCTTGTTTGAAGGCACCTATTATCGGCTGCTGCCACCCGCGCGAGAGGCGCGCCATGCCTGGATGTTCGAAGGCGTGGAAGGCGAGACCATTGGCGATTACGGGCTTTCTGGCGGCGGCGCTGCCGGCTTTGAATTGGACCGCGCGGACCCTGCCCTTGGCACGCCGGATGGCACGGCGATCCTGGCCGTTTCGGAAGACCCGCCGGCTTCCTTTGTGGCCGTGCCGGAGGAATTGCTCTCCCACGTCAATACGGTGAATGGCGAAAAGGCCCAGGCGCTGAAGCGGGGCGAGATCATCTGTTTTGACACGCCTGGCGGCGGTGGCGTCTTCGCCGTTGGTTCCATCACCTATTGCGGCAGCCTGTGGCGCCAGGGGTTTGAGGGGCCAATCAGCCGCCTGACAGAAAATGTTGTGCGCCGCTTCGCCGGGCTTTCCGATAATGGTTGACGCCGCCGGGCGCGCGCATGAAGCTACCGCACCACAGATAACGGGAGAGCATGGATGAAACGCCTCAGTCTCAGCACGGGCCTTGTTGCTGCTGCCTTGGCCTTGTCGGCAGCGCCGCTGCTGGCCGCCCCCTTCACCTGCCCCACACGCGGCGGCGACCTGGTGTTTGGCCAGGAAGCCAATGTGAATTCGCTGGATCAAATGACCTCCAGCACCATTTCAACGCGTAATATCGCGATGAATATCTATGAAACGCTGATCACGCGCGACGACAATAACCGGCCCATCCCGGAATTGGCCGAATCCATGCAGGAAGCCGCCGATGGCATGAGCTATACTTTCAAGCTCCGCCAGGGCATCACCTTCCACAATGGCAAGGCGCTGACATCCGCCGATGTCGCGGCTTCCTTTGATCGCTATAAAAGGATTGGCCTGCAACGCAGCACGCTGGATAATGTCGCGGGCTGGGAAACGCCGGATGCGCAAACCTTCATCATCCGCATGAAGCAGGTGCAGCCGACGTTTGTTGAGGCGCTGTCTTCCTTCTCGGTCCCCATTGTTATCATTCCGTCAGAACATAAGGATGATGAACGCCAGCAGCTGCGCCCCGTGGGCACCGGGCCTTTCCGTCTGTTGGAATTCGTGCCCGGCAGCCACGCAAAGCTCGGCAGGTTTGATGGCTACAAGCCCAATACGGCTTACGAACAGCGCACCGGCTTTGGTGGCTATCGCGTCGCCTGCCTTGATACCGTGACCTTCCGCATCGTGACCGAAGCCAGCGCCCGCGTGGCGGGCTTGGAAACCGGCGCGCTGCATGTGGTGGAAGATGTGCCGACACGTTCAGTAGAAGCGCTACGCCGCAATAGCGCCATCACCATCCTGCCCTTGCAGAATTGGTGGATCCAAATCGCGCTGCCCAATACATCGCTGGCGCCCACCGATAACCTGACCTTCCGGCGCGCCGTGCAAGCGGCGCTTGGCATGGAAGACATCATGGATGCGGCTTCCGACAATAATTTCCGGCTTAATGTCGGTTTCCAATACCCGAACCAGCCGAGCTTCACGGATGCGGGTAAGGAAACCTACAACATCAATAATCAGCAGCGCGCCCGCGCCCTACTGCGCGAATCCGGCTATCGCAACGAACCGATTGTGATCCTGACCAATCGGGACCTGACGCCCATGTATAATGCCGCGCTGGTGATGGAACAGCAACTGAAGGCCATTGGCATCAACGCGTCGCTTCGCGTGGTGGATTGGCCAACATCGGTGCAAATGTCGCAGCGGCTGAATTCAACGGAATGGCATTTCTTCCATTCCGGCTGGGGCACGCAGCCCGCGCTTGGCGCGCTTGCCACCATGCAATTCCTGGTTTCCCCCAATGCGGCCTATCGCCCGCGGGATGACAAGGATGATCCGGAAGTGCTGGCCGCCTGGAATGACATGAACATCCAGCGCGACCCGGCGGTGCGGCAGGAAGCCTTTGCCCGTATGCAACGCCTGGTGCTGGAACGCGCTTATGCCTATCCCTTCGGGTCACTCACCAAGGTTCAGGCATCGCGCGCCAATGTGAAGGGCTTCGCGCCCTTCCGCATTCCGCGCTTTTCCAATGTGTGGATTGAGCGTTGAGCTTTACGCCTAGGGAGCGCGATTTACCTTGATTCTGGTCGCGCTCCGCCGGCTGCTCAGCGCCATTCCGGTATTGTTCATTGTCAGCCTGATTAGCTTCGGGCTGATGCGGCTGATCCCCGGTGACCCGGCGGCATCCATCGCCGGCACATCCGCAACCCCGGCGCAGATAGAACAATTGCGCCGTGATCTTGGGCTGGATGAGCCACTGCTGATGCAGTTGCTGCATTACTATCAAGGGCTTTTGCAAGGCGATTTCGGCAAGTCCCTGCTGCTCGGCAAGGGCGTGCTGGCCGCCACCATGGAACGCTTGCCGGTGACCATCGGGCTATCACTCTACGCATTAGTGCTGACGCTGCTGATTGGTGTGACGAGTGGCATCATCGCGGCGCTGCGGCAGAATACCTGGGTGGATCAGGTGGCGATGAT
>JBIJAH010000030.1:0-44097 GCA_044345845.1 Roseomonas sp. | reverse complement strand
ATGTGTTCAACAACGCGGCGCTGACCGGGTTGTTCCTGGACTTCGAAGCTGGGCGTTCTGCGGGGCAATATGATGCCCGCGCCTGTCTGCCCGTGCTGCGCCATGGGCTGAAGCTGGATCTGATCCAAGGGCGGATCGCGCTGCGCGCTGAAGAACCGGCGCAGGTGGGGAAGGTGAGGCAGCCAAGGTAAAGCCACGGCGCACATGCTTGCGGGTGCAGGATGTCAGTCAAGCCAATGGCGCCGAGCTCCCGTCGCGCTGCGTGACGTGCGGTAATGTTAGCTTGCCAATCGGCACCGTGCGCAGCGTGAATGCGCTGGTTGGGTTCGCGCGCCACCGTGGCTCGGCTGCATTAATCGGCCTACCTGCAAGCTTTGTGGTGAAATCGGCGTTTTGGAAAGAAAATGCCCGAATGTTTCGCCTGAGCGCTCTCAGGGCCAGACTAGAAAGCTTTGTTTTCAGGGGAATTTAGGGGCTGGTCCAGTGCAGTTGTGGCCGTCCTCGCAGACCCCGGACAGGGCGCTGAAGCGCCGGCTTTGCTTCTGCGCCGGTTTAGGCCAGGGTCGGTCCGCAGCCTCAAGGACCTCATTCAGTCCGCGCCGCTTGATGGGATTGATCTTGATCGTCCGCGCGACATGGGGCGCGCTGTCGAGCTGTGACTTGGCTTGTTGACACGAACATCATCACTGAGGTCCGGAAGGGGCCGCGCTGCCATCCCGCCGTTGCCGCGTGGTGGCCCAGCGTCGAAGGTGCGGCCGCGACAGATTCCCTTTCTTTCATCATGCTGAAATTATTCAGTCGCTGCCCTGTCATGCTGCAGTGATAGCCAGCTCTAGGATTCATCAGAGAGCTTTGAACATGCTGAAGCTGCGCCATTTATTTCTTTCTACCGTCTTTTGCCTCGCCGGACCCGCTTTTGCGGATCAACGTTTTGAGGCAACCCTGACAGGTCATGCCATTCTCCCTGCCTTCACGATGGCCCTGCCGCCTGCTGATGCGCCGCGCGATGCGCTGGTTTCCGGCAAATTCGCGGGGCCCGGCAATTTGCGCGTTGACGCCCCCGGCAGCATCATGGGCGATACGGGCGTGATGCACGGCAATCGCCAGACCGGCATTGCCTTTCCCTTCATTGGTCAGCCTGTCCAAGGGTTCTCCGGCATTAAGCCCGTTGCCAATGAAGCTGGCCATTACTGGGTTTTGACCGATAACGGCTTCGGTAATCGTCGCAATAGCCCCGATGCGCTGCTGATGTTCCACAAGGTGCGGCCGGACTGGACCTCGGGCCAGGTGGCGCTGCTGCAAACCACTTTCCTGCGTGATCCTCTGCGCCGTATTCCGTTCCGCATCGCCTATGAGGGTACCGAACATCGCTACCTGACCGGGGCTGATTTTGATCTTGAGAGCATTCAGCCATTGCCGGATGGAAGCTTCATGATCGGCGACGAATTTGGCCCCTTCCTGATTCATATCTCTGCGGATGGCGTAGTCCAGCGCGTGTTTGAAACGCGCCTGGATGGCCAGGTTCTGATGTCGCCCGATCATCCGGCGCTGCAAGTTCCGGCAAGCCCTACGGCTGGCGTGCCCTTTCGCGTTCGGCGTTCCGGTGGTTATGAAGGCATGGCACTGACGCCAGATGGTCAGACGCTGTGGGCATTGCTGGAGCAGCCTCTTTTTGCGGCGAATTCGGATCAGTCCGAAGGCCAATTCCTGCGCATCCTGGAATTCAGCGTGCAGCGCATGGATTGGACTGGGCGCAGCTTGCGCTATCGGCTTGAAGCGGGCGCGACTGCGATTGGTGATTTCAATTTTATTGATGCCACCCGCGCCTTGGTGATTGAACGTGACAATGGCGAAGGGGATCCGGGCCTTGCTTGCGCCCAGGGTGTTCGCCCCTCGGCCCAACAACCTTGCTTTCCACTACCGGCGCGCTTCAAGCGGGTTTACCTTGTGGATATGGCGCAGACCGATGCGGATGGCTTTGTTCGCAAGATTGGGCATATTGACCTGATGGCCATCCGGGACCCCGATGGTCGGGCACGGGTCAGGGGCGATCGCCCGGCTGACGCACCGCGTGACCGCTTCACCTTCCCCTTCTTCACCATTGAAAATGTGGCCGCCGTTGATGGGGATCACATCATTGTTGGCAACGACAATAACCTTCCCTTCAGTGCCGGGCGCCAGTTCTTCCAGGCTGACGCAAATGAATTCATCCTGCTGCGCGTCCCGGAATTGCTCCGCGCGCGGTAATCGGGCGCCGAACCCTTCCGCGTGGTGGTGTGATTGAAACTGCACTGCCACGCGGTTGTTGTATTTTACTATAGAATTCCAGATTATCAGCGACGTGCCGGAAATGCTTCCGGCCTCGGCTCTGGTGCCAAGCACCATAAGCGATGAATTTCCAATTGATTCATCCACCAAAAGGGGCACCAGGCACCCAAGCAAGACTTCGGATTAACCACGAAAATGCCGAAGGTGGTTTCGCCCGTGCTTTATCTGGATTAAAGGGGCTCAGGCTTACTGGTAAGGATGGCCGTAAGCCATTGGTCGTCAGGCTTGGAGTCATCACATGAATAAGGCCTTTGATCTCGTTGTCATTGGCGCGGGCATTCTTGGCCTGGCCCACGCGCTGCATGCTGTGCGGCGCGGCTTGAAGGTGGCGGTGCTTGACCGCGACGCGCAGGCCAATGGCGCCAGCATTCGCAATTTCGGCTTTGTCACCGTCACTGGCCAGGCGGCGCATAAAACCTGGGAGCGTGCGCGCCGTTCCAGGGATACCTGGGCAGAAATCGCTCCGCTTGCTGATATTCCCGTTCATCATCGCGGTTTGCTGATGGCGGTAAGGCGGCCCGAGGCTGTCAGCGTTTTGCGTGAATTCCTGGCAAGCTCGATGGGTGACGCCTGCCGCCTGCTGGAAGGCGCCGGTATCCCAGCGCCACTCCGCAGCGCCGAACTGCTTGCCGCGCTGCATAGCCCGCATGAGCTTCGGGTCGAAAGCCGAGAGGCCATTCCGCGCCTTGCCGCCTGGCTTGAACAGACGCATGGCGTGCATTTCTTCTGGCGTTGCGCCGTGTACGGTATTGCCTCAGGGCAGGTTGAATCGACTGCGGGCGTTTTCCTCGCCCCACGCATCGTGGTCTGTCCCGGGCCGGATATCGGAACACTCTTCCCGGATGTATTTGCGCGCCGTCAGGTCACGCTCTGCAAGCTGCATATGCTGCGCCTTGCTGATCCTGGCTGGCGCCTACCCGCTGCCATCATGAGTGATCTCGGGCTGCATCGCTATCGCGGCTATGCTGATTGCGCATCCTTGCCGCTGTTACGAGAGCGCCTTCAGATCGAACAGAAGAATGAGCTCGACCACGGCGTACATCTGATTGTCGTGCAAAGCGCCGATGGATCGCTTGTTGTGGGTGACAGCCATCATTACGGCCCCACGCCAGACCCCTTTCAGCCCGAAGAAGTGGATGCCCTGATCATCCGCGAAGCCCAGCGCGTGCTCGATCTTCCTGTCCCAAAAATCACCGAAAGATGGACCGGCCTTTATCCCTCCGGCCCCGATGATGCCTTTTTTGAAACGCCTATGCCGGGTGTGCGCCTGGTCTCTGTCACTTCCGGTACGGGGGCGAGCACGGGATTTGGCATTGCCGAGGAAGTATTGGCCGATATGGAAGCGAACCCATGACACAGAAAATCAAGGCCGTGATCCTGGATTGGGCCGGTACCGTGGTGGACTATGGCAGCCGTGCGCCCATGGGCGCTTTTGTGAAGGCCTTTGCGCATTTCGGCGTGACGATCACCATTGCCGATGCGCGCGGCCCCATGGGCATGGCGAAGCGGGATCATATCCGCCTGGTGGGGTCTGCCCCTACTGTTGCTGCTGCCTGGCGCGCGCGTCATGGACAGGATTTTGACGATGCCGCGATTGACGCGATTTTCGAGGTTTTTGAGCCCATGAATGTGGCCGCCGTGGAAGCGCATGCCGCGCTGATCCCTGGCGCAGTTTCGGCGCTTGAATGGTGTGCTGCGCGCGGCATTCGGATTGGCTCCACCACCGGCTATACGCGCCCCATCATGCAAAGGCTCATGCCACTCGCCGCGGCGCAGGGCTTTGTCCCGGAAGTTACTATTTGCGCTGGTGACCTCGCGGCAGGGCGCCCGGCTCCGCTGCAAATCTGGTCCGCTCTTGCCCAAATGGGCATCTGGCCTGCCAGTAGCGTGATTAAGCTGGATGATACAGCGCCCGGCATTGGCGAAGCACGCGCGGCGGGTTGCTGGGCCGTTGGCGCAGCGCTTACCGGCAATAACCCAGGGCTATCAGCCGAGGAGCTTGCGCGCCTTTCGCCCGATCAACGTGCAGAACTCCGCCGCGCGGCGAGTGAACCGTTGCTGCGCGCGGGCGCCCATCTTGTGATTGACAGCATCGCCGAACTGCCTTGGCTGGTGGAGCATATCGAAGCGCGGCTGGAAGCCGGCGAAAAGCCCGGGCTTTTGGAAGCCAATTGACACGAAAGTGTCATTTATATGTCATGATTCCGTCGCGGATCGCGCGATAGCCGGGGCCTTCCAGACAGGAGGCTCATTCATGCGTTTCATCCTTCTCGCGCTTGCCTTTCTCGGCTTGGCGCCCATGGCCGAGGCGCAACAGCGCACGCGCCTGACCGTTTATACTGCGCTTGAAAATGAACAGCTCGCGCCCTTCAAACAGGCCGCGGAGGCCGCTTTGCGCGATATCGAAATCGCCTGGGTGCGTGATTCTACGGGTGTCATCACCGCCCGTCTGATCGCCGAAAAGGCCAATCCGCGCGCTGATTTGGTGTGGGGCTTGTCGGTCTTCTCCCTGCTACAAATGGAAGCGCAGGATATGCTGGAACCCTACACGCCGCAGGGTGCCGAAGCGCTGCGTGCAAATATGCGGAGCAGCCGCAGCCCCATGACCTGGACTGGTATGGACGCTTTTGTGTCCGCCATCTGCTTCAATACGGTGGTCGCACAGCAGCGCAATCTGCCGCGCCCAGCCACTTGGCAAGACCTTCTGGACCCGCGCTTTCGTGGCCAGATTGTGATGCCGAACCCGAATTCATCGGGCACGGGATTCCTGACCATTGCCGGCTGGATTGCCAATATGGGTGAGCAAGGCGCCTGGAGCTTCATGAACCGGCTGCATGAGAATGTTCAGCAATACACCCATTCCGGCAGCGCGCCTTGCAACAATGCCGCGCGTGGTGAATTCGGCGTAGGTCTTTCCTTCGATATGCGCTCCGTGACACTGAAGAATCAGGGCGCGCCGATTGACATCATCGTGCCAACCGACGGGGTTGGTTTTGATCTGGAAGCTACCGCGATCATGCGTGGTACGCGCAATCTGGATGCGGCCAAGCGCCTTGCAGATTTCTCGGTCTCAAAAACCGCCGCTGAGCTTTATGGTCGCTACTACGCCATGTTGGCACTGCCCGGCGTTGAGCCGACGGTGCGTGGCTATCCTGCGGAATTTGCGCAGCGTCTGGTGAATGCAAATTTCGCAGAAATCGCGGCAGCGCACGAAAGGCTGCTGGCCGAATGGCAACGCCGCTATGATGGCAAGTCTGCGCCGCGTTAAACCAAATGGGTGCAGCCCTAGATGATGGTTTGGGTGCCGATGCTGGAGTGGGTTCCGGCATCGGTGACCCTTTTCTGATCATCAGGGAAGTCGGCAAGCAATTCGGCAGTTTCGTTGCCCTGGAAAGGGTGAGCCTGAATATCCTTTCGGGTGAATTGGTCTCCTTCCTTGGCCCATCGGGCTGCGGAAAAACGACCTTGCTTCGCGCCATTGCTGGGCTTGATCCACCAACCGTGGGGCGCATCATCCAGGCTGGGCGCGACATCACGGTGCTGCCGCCAGCTGAGCGTGATTTCGGCATTGTCTTCCAATCCTACGCACTTTTCCCGAATCTGAGCGTCGCCGAGAATATTGGTTATGGTCTGCGCGGCGCTGCCTGGCCGAAGCCCAGAAGGCAGCAGCGTGTCGGCGAATTGCTGCACTTGGTGGGGCTATCGGACCAGATTGTAAAATACCCCGCGCAGCTTTCTGGCGGTCAGCAGCAGCGCGTTGCCCTTGCGCGCGCCTTGGCGGCCGAACCAGGCTTGCTGCTACTGGATGAACCGCTTTCAGCGCTGGATGCCATTGTGCGGCTGCATCTGCGGCAGGAAATCCGCTCCCTACAGCAAAGGCTTGGCGTCACGACCATCCTTGTCACGCATGATCAGGAAGAAGCGCTCAGTGTTTCCGATCGTATCGTGGTGATGTCCCAGGGGCGTATTGAACAGATCGGGACGCCGGAAGAAATTTATTGCCAGCCCGCTTCTGCCTTTGTCGCGGGATTTGTCGGGCGTTCAGCGCATTTCATGGCCAAGGTGCATACGCCTGCCGGATTTATTGCGGCGCATGGCCTTGTAATGCCCGCTAGAGCGGCAAGCACCCGCTTGTATGGCGAGGAGTTGGATGTCTTTATTCGCCCAGAAGATGTCGAACTTCGGCCCATCAGTGACCATGGCGATGGAAGCTTTGAAGCAGTGGTAACCGGCTGTGAGTTTCTAGGGCCAGTATGCCGCCTGGGCCTGGAAGCAAATGGAATGCGCTTCGAAGCAGATATTCCACCAGCCATCTTTACCGAACTGGGCGCGCTACCAGGTGCGCGACTATCCGCCCGCTTTCGGCCTGATCGGCTTTTGATTTTCCCAGCGCATGGATAAGACCTTTTTGGCGCGGTCGGGCGCAATCCGGCCTAAGGCTTCGTCAGATGAGATATCGCTTCGCACCATACAGGTACTGGGCTTTCTGTTCCTGACGCTCGCGCTGGCGCTACCCTTGGCAAGCCTTTTGCTGCGCGCCTTTGAAGACCAGAATGGCAGCTTTGTGGGCCTGCGCAATTTCGCGATTTATGTCACTACGCCAAGCCTTGTCCGCTCGGCCTGGAATTCGATTTGGACAGCATTGACCACCACCTGCGTGGTCATCCCGCTTGCTTTCGCTTACGCCTATGGCCTCACGCGAAGTTGCATACCGGGCAAATGGATCTTCCGGGCCATCATGCTCTTGCCGATTTTGGCGCCATCACTCCTGCCTGCCTTGTCACTCATCTACCTCTTTGGCAATCAGGGCATGCTACGCTGGATGATGGATGGTGGCAGCATCTATGGCCCCTGGGGTATCATCGGCGCGCAGATTTTCTATTGCTTTCCCGCAGCGGCAATCATTCTTGCTGTCGCGCTATCTACTGCCGATGGCCGTTTATATGAGGCGGCTGAAGCGCTGAAGGCTTCCCGATTCCGGATTTTTCTGACTGTTACCCTACCTGGCGCCCTGTATGGCTTGGTTTCCGCAAGCGTTGTTGTGTTCACGCTAGTGGTCACGGATTTCGGCATTCCGAAAGTGATTGGTGGCCAATTCAATGTGCTGGCGACCGATGTCTATAAGCAAGTAGTGGGGCGGCAGGATTTGAATATGGGGGCCGTTGTTGGCCTGGTTCTATTGATACCGGCCGTGCTGGCCTTCCTGCTGGATCGTTGGGCCCATGGCAAAAGAACCGCAACGCTGTCTGGCCGCGCCGTGGCCTATCGGCCGAAGCCGCGACTTGGGCGTGATGTTCCTGCCTTCCTGCTTTGCATGGCGGTGGCCTTCGCCTTGCTTGTGATTGTGGCTGTTTCTGTCTGGGGGTCCTTCATTCGCTTCTGGCCCTATAATCTCTCGCTCACCCTCGACAATTATGATTTCGCGCGCTTTGACACCGCCGGCTGGCAGGCGGTTTGGCTCTCGGTCAAGCTGAGCCTCATCACGGCTTTCGTGGGCACGACGCTTATCTTTATCATTGCCTATAGTCTGGAACGCGGACCACAGCGCGGTTCTCTGGCAGCGCCGCTCCGTTTCCTGGCGACGATCCCTTTGGCCGTACCGGGGCTGGTGCTCGGCCTTGCCTTCATCATTTTCTTCAACCATCCGGCAAATCCGCTGGGTATCATTTATGGTACACTTGCCATTCTTGTGCTGAATTCAATCATCCATTTTTACACGGTGGGTCACCTGACTGCCGTAACCGCCATACGCCAGCTTGATCCGGAATTTGAAGCGGTCAGCGCTAGCCTTCATGTTCCCATTTGGCAGACTTTTGGTCGTGTCACGCTGCCCATTTGCCTGCCTGCGATTCTCGAAATTCTGATCTTTCTTTTCGTCAGCGCCATGACCACGGTCAGCGCCGTTATCTTCCTTTATGGTCCAGACACCAAACCCGCTTCAGTCGCTGTTGTGCATATGGATGAAGCAGGCCAGGCAAGTGCTGCGGCGGCCATGGCTTGCGTCATCCTCGTGATTTCATTGACGGCCAAGCTTAGTCAGCTTGCGGTGGGTGGGCTTTTCGCGCGCTTTACCTCTGCCTGGCGGCGATAATTCTTCAGCTTGCGCGGATAATCTTCAGTCTCAGCCTTCGGCTCGCCCAATCAATTGTCGCAACCATGGCCAGGATCAAGAGGATGATAAAGGCAACCTCATCCCAATTATTGATCCGGATACGATCCGAAAGCGCAAGGCCAATGCCACCAGCGCCCACAATGCCAAGCACAGTCGAAGACCGTGCGTTGGATTCGAAATTATACAAGATTTGTGACAGCATCACGGGCGCAACCTGAGGGATCAAGCCCAGGCGTACTGCCAACATGCGATTGGCGCCGGCAGCCCGCACCGCTTCCACCTGCCGCCGATCAGCGGATTCCAGCGCCTCACTAAAAAGCTTGGACAGGGTACCAATATCTGGCACCGCCAAGGCCAGAATGCCCGCAAATGGACCCATGCCCACAGCGGCCACGAAAATCAACGCCCAGATCAGCGTATCTATGCCGCGCAGCCCATCATAAATCCGCCGCACGGAGAATCTGAGCAGCGCATTGCCAATGATGTTCCCGGCACCGAGCAAAGCCAGGGGTAGTGCCACCAGCACCGCCAAAAGAGTGCCGAGGAATGCCATGGCTAGGCTTTCCATTAGGCTCATCAGAAGTTCCAGCAAGACACCGCCGGCAGAAGGCGGCCACATCAGCGCCACCAGCCAGCCGAGCTTCGTGATGCCATTGAAAATCCGCTCTGGCGAGGCATCCATCCGCCACAGGCCTGCGATCAACAGCAGCAAGAAAAAGGCACATAAAAGCGGCGTGGCTAGTCGGGATTTCATCATGACGTACTTCCCAGAACCCGACGGCGCAGTCGCCCGCAAAGGAGATCAATCACCGCAACCGTTACAAGGATCAGGATAAGAATCGCGGATATATCCTGGTATTCGAATTGCCGTACCGCAAGATAGAGTTCTTCCCCGATGCCGCCGGCACCAACAATGCCAAGAACGCTGGCTTCGCGCACATTGATTTCGAAGCGCAGCAGACCGTAGCTCAGTACCCCCGGCAGGGATTGCGGAAAAATGCCAAAGCGCATCTGCGCTGGCCAGGAGCCACCGGCCGCGCGCACTGCTTCCATCTGCGCGAGGGATGCGTTTTCATGCTCCTCGGCAAATAGTTTTCCAAGCGCGCCGGCGGAATGGACGGCTATGGCCAGCATACCGGCAAAGGCACCAAGGCCAAAGGCATAGACAAAGATGAGCGCCAGAACGAGGGTCGGCACCGTGCGCATCACCTCCAGCGCACGTCTGGTGAGTGAAACGACCCAAGCGGGCGCCAGGGTGGCGGCTGCGGGAAATGAAAACAGCAGCGCAAGCAGGCCGCCCAAAACCGTACCGACATAGGCGATCAGTAGCGTATCCGCGAGCAGGAGCACCCAATCTGTGAAGCCCCACATCCAATAGGCAATATCAGCGAAGAAATGCTCAAGCCGAAGTCGCGGTATGGTTCCTGCGATATAGTCACCCGCCAAGGGAAGGCCTTGCCAGAGCCGCGCGATGCTGACCTCACCAAGCCAGGCTGATAGCGCTGTGGCGAGTGTCAGCAGCAGCGCGCCCAAGAACCAAGCGCGCTGCCGAGCAGCCCTGGCCGCGCGCCAGCGTATCTCGGCGGCGTCTATTGCGGCGGAAGAAATCAGGAACGCCTTTCCCGCCGGCGCGCTGCGTTATCTTCAAGAATTGCAACGATATCCAAATAATCCTCATGCTTCGCGGGGGCGATGCCACGTGCGTTAGAAGACATGTCGCGAAACGCCTGTGGGTCACGTTCCGGAAGGGCAGCGAAAGCGGCCACTGCCGCTTCACGAAAGGCCACAGGCAGGTCCATCCGCATCACGATGGGCGAATTTGGGATAAGGGGAGATGTCCAAATAACGCGGACCGACCCATCCGGAATCATGCCTTTTTCCACCATACGCTGAAATGTATTGCGGCGTTCATTGGAATACGCCAGTACCGCGGCGTCGAAAGTGCCGTTGATCACGGCCATCACACCTTGTTCATGGCTGCCGGTAAATCCAGTGCGCGAGAAAAAGGTGGCAGGATCCATACCTTGGCGACGCAGGAACCAGCCAGGCACCTGGAACCCGGAAGTGCTATTGGGATCACTGAAACCGAGGGTCTTGCCGCGCATATCTGCTAACTGGCGAATAGGGCTATCCGCCTTCACGATCATGGCGCTGTAGTACCCTTCCATGCCTTCATTATCTATATAGCGGAAAATAGGCGCGATGCGTTCACCCATCACACGCCGCGCCAAACCATAGGAGGCCGGGCCGAGATAGGCGAGTTCCGAATGGCCCGCACGCATTGCCTCCACTACCGCTGCATAATCCGAGCCGCGAAACACACGAAAAGGTGCGCGCAGTTCCCGCGTCATATAGGCCTGGAGCCCCTGAAGCCGAGCAATGGCGTCACGCTCATTCTCGACAGAGATCATACCAAAGCGCACTTCACGAATTTGCTGACGCCAATCTTCCTGTGCGCCGGCTAGGCGCGGCGCCAAAACTAAGGCGGGGAGCATTAGGGCGGAACGGCGTCGCAGCATCATGAGCCTCCTTCACGAGAGAGTTGGTTTCTGAACAAGCTGAATGATCGCGGCGTGACAAGGTGATGAAATAATGATGACAGAGGGGGCTTTATCGGATCGGCACCAGCGCCGCCCTGAATTGCGCGACGCAAGCATCCCAAGACCAAGCTTCGGCATGCTGTCGGCAGGCTGCGCGATCACAGTCAAGCGCCTTAAGGCAGGCAGCGCGGAGGTCCTCATCCAAAGCGCCAACGCTTGGGTCTGTCACTACGTCAATGGGGCCTGTGACAGGAAATGCCGCAACAGGTGTGCCCGCTGCAAGTGACTCCAGCAGGACCAATCCAAAGGTATCGGTGCGCGAGGGAAAGACAAAAACATCCGCCCCGGCATAGGAACGGGCAAGCGCACCGTTTTCACGATAGCCAGTAAAGGTTACCTGCGGGAATTTCTCTCGGAGCGGTGAAAGTGCAGGGCCATCACCCACCACAACCTTGCTGCCAGGCAAATCAAGCGACAGGAAAGCTTCGATATTCTTTTCAATCGCCACACGTCCAGCATAAAGAAAAACAGGTCGCGGTAATCCTGTCCAGGCATCACCCTCGCCTGGGCGAAACTTCTCGAGATCCACGCCTCTTGTCCAAGGACGCAGCTTGGTGAAGCCTCGTCTCGTCAATTCCTGCCTCAAGGTAGCGGTCGCAGCGAAAGTACCCACACCTGCCTCATGGAAGCGGCGCATTACCCGCCAGGACCAATCTGCTGGAATGCGGGTTCGTGCCTCCAGATATTCAGGGAAGCGCGTATGAAAAGCGGTAGTAAAAGGCCAGCGATGGCGCCGACAAAGGGAACGCATGGCCCAGCCAAGCGGGCCTTCGGTTGCGATGTGAACTATTTCTGGCCTGAATTCTTCAACAAGGCGGGCCAGTTTTCGTTTTGGTGCAATCGCCAGCCGAATTTCGGCATAGCCCGGCGTGGGAATGCTGCGAAAGCGATCGGGGCCTATTACCTCGACGATATCGCCCATTGCACGTAACTTGTCGGCTACGACCGAAAGCGTGCGTACAACGCCATTAACTTGCGGAAACCATGCATCTGTGACGATCAGGATACGCATGGCGTCAACGCGAAACGCGCAAAGCTTCGGCCAGCAAATCCGGCGCTGGCATTGGCAACGGCTTGCCTGTCACAATCGTCTGCCGGTGTGACCAATCAAGCAATTCAAAGCGACCATCATGATGTTCAACCAAGGCCGTACAGCTTTCAACCCAATCGCCATCATTCAAGTAAAGAATACCATGGATCATGCGCATTTCGGCATGGTGGATGTGGCCACAAATGACACCATCCATGCCACGCGAACGGGCTTCATGTGCCAGCGCGGTTTCGAAGCGATCTATGGCCTTCACCGCTTCTTTCACCTGCCGCTTCAGCCATTGTGACAGCGACCAATAGGGGTAGCCCAAACGGCGCCGAAGAAAATTAAACCAACGATTGACAGTCAGAGCTGCGTCATAGGCCCAATCCCCCATATGGGCGAGGAATTTGGCATAGCGGATGACACCGTCAAACTCATCGCCGTGAATAACAAGAAAGCGACGACCATCCGCGGCAATATGTTCTGCTTCTTTTGTCAATCGCACGCCGGCGATTTCAAGTCCAAGCCAGTCGCGGAAGATTTCGTCGTGATTGCCAGGAACATAGATCACCTCAGTCCCGTGGCGCGCCATCCTGAGGATCAGGCGAATGACTTCATCATGATAGGCATCCCAGTACCAGGACCGCCGAAGCCGCCAACCGTCAATGATGTCGCCCACAAGATAAAGTTTTTCGCACTGGACACTGCGCAAGAAATCCACCAGCGAGTCACTCCGGCAACTCCGCAGTCCAAGGTGGATATCAGAAAGAAATATGGTGCGATAGCATTGCGGTGCTGAAGCGAGGGTCATCATCTACGCTCCTGTTGAGGAAGCAGGCGCCGATCCGAATCGGCAACCAACGTTCCTGTTACAAACAAAGCGGCGCTACCCGACCCTGACGTATTGCGGCATGAATCTTCAGTGACAAAAATGACTGCTTGATCATTTTCACAAAAGTTTCGTCAGATCATCATGATGAAGCAATTTTCACTTGGTCCACTACGCGGCTATGCCGAAGAATCTCATCATTATTTTCAATCCTTCAGCCGGTGCGCGGCGGCGTGCCAGGCTCCATGCCGCGCTCGATCTGTTATATGGGCTTGGCGTGCAGTTTCAGCTTCTGGAAACCAGCGCACGCGGTGATGCTGAAAACTTCGCGCGGATGGCCGCTGAAGAGAATGGCATTGTCGTCGCGGCGGGCGGAGACGGGACCATAGCAGAGGTAGCGGCCGGCCTTGCGGGAACCAATGCCTTGCTTGGCATCCTGCCGCTTGGAACTGCAAATGTCTTCGCCTTGGAAATGGCGGTGCCGCTTAATCCGCGGGAAGCGGCGCGCGCGCTTCTCATGGGCCGCAGTGCCAGTGTCTATCCGGGTATTCTGAAGCGAGGTGTCTTGAAGGATCGCCTTTTTATCCAAATGGTCGGCGTTGGGTTGGATTCGGTTGTGGTCCATCATCTACCGCTTGGCCTTAAGCGAGTCTTTGGTAAGGGCGCCTATGTGCTGCAGACTCTGCGTGATTTGCCGAGCTATCCCTTCGGCTCCTTCAGAGTCCATATTGACGGTGATGAGGTGGAAGCATCAGGGCTGGTTGTAACTAAGGGGCGATACTACGCAGGGCGCTTTCAAATTGCACCGGAAGCAGATCCGCGTGAGGCGGATTTTCACGTCCTTTCGCTTCAGCAGTCCCACTTTATGGACGCATTAAAGCATGCGGCCGCCCTTGGACTTGGAAGGCTTCCCTACCTTTCCAGCATTTCGCTGCGACGCGGTTACGATATTCAGGTTTCTGGCGCGGATCTGCCAGTGCAGGCGGATGGGGATGACGCAGGTTCTCTGCCCATCCATATAGTACCATTCACCCAGCCACTCAGGGTCGTGGTACCCTAGGTCCTCATGCCTTGGGGCGGTAGTGCCAAACACTCGCTGGCGGAAAATTCAGTGGCGTCCAAGCAAGTCGCTGTGCCTCAAGGCCGAGGGTTCGGTAGGGCAGGGGCGACGTGACACAATATGTATATAGAAGGAAACCGCGCCCGGGGGCGACCGCTTCGACCTGCTGAATGAATTGCCGCTGCTTGGCTTCGCTAAGCAGAACGAGTGGAATGCCACAGATGACTGTACCTATCTCCCCAAGTGTGTCTTTCAACAATGGGATTGGCAAATCGAAGGCATCCGCCTGAAGCACGGATGTTTGAGGGAATTTTGCCCGCAAATGCTCAGCCATTTCCGGCACGATCTCCACCACTGCGATGCGCCCTGGTGAGATACCTGAACTGATCAGGCTTTTGGTGATTGCGCCTGTACCGGCACCCAATTCAAGGATGGACGAACTTGACCGCTTGTCTATCTGCTTGGCGATGAGCTGCCCAAGCTTTGGTGAGGAGGGGATAATGGAGCCCATTTGAAGCGGATTGGACAGCCAGCGGCGAAAGAACAACGCCGCGTCATTTAAAGGCTGCTTTTTCTCAAGGCTGGCTAACTGGGCTTCTGACACGGCGGACTCCAAAATTGAGCATTCTCAGGAGATTGACGGAACGTCACAAATCCGAAAAAGGCTAACGATACCTTTCCCCCAATCGCGCAGAATTATGACAACCTCATGAAAGAATAGGGTAGTTTAGTTGAAATGAGGAAATAGAGAGCGGGGCGGGCCTAATCTCCGGGTCTGTTGCCACACGCGCTTCGGGCCATGCTGAGCGATTGGCCCCGATGCATCTGATGGAACCGCATGTCAACCGACCACAGAAGGTGATGTTAGTGGGCGACAAAGTTTCTAATAAGCAGGACTTTGTTGTCGAAATCAGCGAGATTAACGTCACGCCGCATGCCGCACTTGCCTAAAAAAACCACCGAAAAAGGGCATGTTGAGGCGCCGATGCCGATGAAAGCGGCCGCCCAAGCCAGCTTAGCCGCTGGCCAGGATCGCTTCTCAGCAGAATGCCAAGATCACAAACTCAATCTGGTGATTCCATCAGATTGAATATTACTCTCATCACGTCACGCGGAAATTGCCGAATTGCCAGGGGTCTTCGCGGTCCAGATCTTCCGGGAAAAGCGTGGCGCGATCCTGAAGCGGGCTCCAGTCAGAATAAACCCCGGCCATTTCGCCCAGGTAAGGCAGGCAGATATCCAGCATGCGCGCGTGGTCCAACTCATCGGCTTCCATCACGCCAAGTGCGGGGTTTTCCATGGCGAACACCACGCCGGCCAGCACCGCCGCGCATACCTGCAACGAGGTCGCGTTGTTATGCGGGGCAAGGGCGCGTGCTTCCTCAATGGTTAGGCGGGAACCATACCAATAGGCGCCCTTCTTGTGGCCCATCAGCAGGACGCCAAGCTCATCCATACCTGAGCTGATTTCATCCATCATCAGGCGCTTAGAATCCTGGAGCTTCCAGTTCTGGCCAGCGAATTCATGCAGTGACAGCACCGCATCATCGCAGGGATGATAGGCGTAATGCGCCGTTGGGCGGTAGGTCACCGCGCCCGAGGCATCGCGGCGCGTGTAGTAATCCGCGATCGAAATGCTCTCATTATGGGTGATCAGAAAAGCCTGCATTGGGCCTTCCAGCGGGGTCCAACTGCGCACGCGTGTCGCCGCGCCCGGGCGCATCAGATAAATCGCCGCGTCGCAGCCAAATTCATGGCGTAGACCATCAGCAGGTAGCGCTTTTTCATGGCTGCCCCAGCCAAGTTCCGCCGGCTGGCAGCCTTCACCCGTGAACCCATCAATGGACCAAGTATTGACGAATTCGCCGCGGCGCTTGGCAATTGTTGCGGCAACCTGGGTATCGCGTTCGGCAATATGGATCACCTTCACACCAAGCCCATGCGCCAGCGCCGCCCAATCCGCGCGGGATTTCGGTATGGCCACGGCGTGGCCCGTATCCTCAGCGATATTCAGCAGCGCCTGCTTCACGAAATGCGAAACAAGCCCCGGATTGGCGCCATGGGTCATGACGGCTGTCGGCCCCGCCCCATCCTTAAGTGCAAGCGCGCTTTCCCGCAGCGCGTAATTGGACCGCAGTGAGGGGGAAAGCGACGTGTCCGTATAGCCACCTACCCATGGTTCCACGCAGGTGTCCAGATAAAGCGCGCCGATATCGCGGCAGAGCTTCACCAGCGCAACCGATGAGATATCCACCGAAAGATTGAGCAGGAAATCGCCACGCTTTAGGCGCGCGCTGAGCTCCGTCGCGTAATTCCCCCGCGTGAGCGGCAGGATGGTGTGACGAATGCCGTGCTGCGCGGCAATTGCTTCGCCGCGTGCGTCGGAAGTCAGGATCTCAATCCGGTCCTTTGGCATATCAATATGGCGCAGGATCAGGGGCAGTACCCCTTGGCCGATGGACCCAAAGCCAAGGACCAGCAGGCGGCCAGTGAAAGCAGTGTGTTTCATTGCAGTTCTTCCTTCCACGTCACGCCGCGCGCGGCGCGTTTCTCATATCATGTGCGTTAAGCAGCAACGGCGCGTCAGCCACTTCCGTCACCAAAGCGCGGTCAAAGCCATTGAAGGCCGTGCGCAATGCTGTGCCATAGGCCCCAAGCTGCCCAATTTCGATCCAATCCCCTTCGCCGATATCGCCAGGCAAAGTCCATGGACCTTTCATGACATCTGCCGAATCGCAGGTGGGGCCAAACAGTACGAATTCCTGCGGCGCGGCGCCTGGCTTGCTGCTGCCCGCACGGATCAGACGATGCGGAAAGCGAAACCCTGGTGCCCCCGCGTCGGAAAGCGCGCCATAGACACCATCATTCACATAAAGCGCATTGCCCCGGCGCTGCTGCACCTGGACCACAACGGAGGCACCGCTTGCCACCAAGGCGCGGCCTGGTTCCACCCAAAGCCTGATGCCGCGCGGTAAGGCTGCCGCGCCTTCATTAATGGCCGCCATAAAGGCAGCAAGCGGGGGCGGCTGGCTGCCGGGATAGAGCACCGGAAAGCCCCCGCCCACATCCACAATATCCACGGCAACACCGGCCATGCGGATCACGTCCGCCGCCATCTTCATGGCGCGCGTCCAGGCGGCTGGTTCCATGCATTGCGACCCGACATGGAAGGAAATGCCAAGCCGCGCGGCATGCGGGCGGGCGGCGCGCAGCAATTCTGCCGCCACAGCGGGTTCCGCGCCGAATTTGCCGGAAAGATCATAGGCCGCGCTGCCCTTGGGCAGGGCCAGCCGCACCACAAGGCCGCGCGCGCCTTCACCGGTTTCGGCCAGGATTTTCCAAAGCTCATCAGCGGTGTCGAGCACGAAATCGCGCACGCCGAAATCATGCCAGGCAGCCCGGATCGCGGAGCGGGATTTCACCGGATGCATGAAATGCAGTTCTGCCTTCGGGAACATGCTGCGCAGCAGTCGAACCTCGGCATCAGACGCGCAATCAAAATGCGTAATGCCGCCGGCCGCGATGGCGCGCAGGATGGTCGGCTCCGCATTGCATTTCACGGCATAAAGGACATCACCCGGAAAGGCCGCTGCAAAATCACGCGCAGCCGCGGTGACCGCCACCGGACGCAGGCAATAGACGGGGTTTTCCGGCTGCAGGACCTGCACCAGACCATCCACGGAAGGACAAAGCGGCGCGCTGGCGGAACGGCGCAGCGGAGAGACGGCAGTGCGGGTACGAATATGGCTCATCACGGAGACCCCTTCTGGAAGGGAAGAAACGGCGCCCCCGCCGCCGCACCGCAGCCCGGGGGGCTGAGTGCAGCGGCGGGAATAGGGAAGCCCGCCGGGCGCCACGCCGCGGTCCGACCCCGAACCCCCCTCGGCCTGCAAAGCTGGCTTAGGGGCAGGGTGGGCGTGCAGCTACGCCTTTAGGGCGCTGCGTTCAAAGCGATGAGGAGGTCATCGCAGAGCGGCAGACAGGCGACACAGGCGGCTCCCTCGAACATTCCGGCCCATTGGTGGCCGGATCGAACAAAGGACGCGTCCCGTCGTTGCTTGTGGCCCGATAACGATAAGCGGGCCTTGCGGCACGTGCGATGGCGTCAGCGCCTCCATCCCGGATGGCGCTGACGGGTTTATATGCGGGGTTTATGCCGAATGCAAGAGAAATTTCGTCCCTTATCGTAAAATGTCTCGGCGATACGCCTGATGGCTGCAATTGAAGCGGGAAATTATCCGGCCATCACTTCTTTCCGGCCAAAAGGCACAAATACTCCCAGCCCATAGTGGCGGCGGCCAGTGCGGTGATTTCCGCGACATCATAGGCCGGGGCCACTTCCACAATATCCGCACCGCGAAAATCAACACCTGCCATGCCGCGCAGAATGGCCTGGGCCTGCCAACTTGCCAGCCCGCCAATCTCGGGTGTGCCGGTGCCGGGGGCAAAGGCGGGATCAAGGCCGTCAATGTCGAATGAAAGATAGCAGGGGCCTGTGCCAAGCACGCCGCGTGCTTGGGCTATCACTGCGGCAATCGGGGATTGATGGACATCCTGCGCCGAGAGAATGGTCACCCCTTGCCCGCGCGTCCAATCAAACATCTCAGGCCAGGCGGGTGAGCGGATGCCGATCTGCACCATGCGTCGCGGATCAACCAGCCCTTCCGTAATCGCGTGCCAGAAGACCGCGCCATGAGCGAAGCGCTGCCCGAAATTATCTTCCGAGGTGTCGAGATGCGCATCTATATGAAGCAGCCCGACCGGCTCACCAAGCCGCCTGGTCAGCGCACGAAGCAGCGCAAGCGTGACGCCATGTTCGCCACCAAAGGCGAGCAAATGGGCAAGGCCTGTCGCCTGTTGCTCGATCATGGCGAGGCTTTTCTGGATATCACCGAGCGCTATGTTGAATTCACCTAGATCGGAAAGATCAAGTGAGGTTGGATCAGCACCGCTGATCGGGTGCCTGCCATCTGTCAGCATGCGCGCGGCGGCACGGATGGCGCGCGGCCCATCGCGCGCGCCGGCGCGGTTGGTAGTACCGATATCGAGCGGTACGCCGGCCACACAAAAGGCTGCGCTTCGAACATGCATGCGTGCGCCAAGGTAGGCATGCGGCGCGGCAAAGGTGATAGGGGTTGTCATGGGCGTCTCTCACGAATTTGCATGGCGCAGTATGTGCCGATTTGCGCCACCAAGGGAGCCCTCAGTTTATCTTGTCGGAGGATCGGCGCTAACGAAGGAGGATTCGAAGGGCGAGGAGCGTGGCAAGACTCTTTCTTTGGAATGATGCTTCCTGTTTTGGGTCAAGCTATCCTTTTTGAATGACATCCCGATTGGGTCACATAGACGCTGACGGCGGCGATTGTGGCGCGCGCAGCGCGAGCAGCCCCAGCGTGGCTGCAATAGCCAGCGCCGTGGTCATCAACAGTACAGCGGTGGGGCCTGCAAAATCCAAGCTCAGCCCGACAATGAGCGGAGCTGCCGAAGTGGCGATATTGGATGGCAAGGCGATCAAACCCTGGCGTCGGCCATAGCCATTGGGGCCGAATAGCGCGAGCGGCAATGCACCACGGCTGATCGAAAGAAGGCCGGAACCGCCGCCATGCAGCGCGGCAAAAAGCGGCGCCAGAGTGGGTCCGCCAAACAATAAGGCCGCTGCCGCGGCTGGATGGGCCATGGTGGCGATACGTGCGGAAACCAGCGGATGAAATCGGCGCAACAATCCGAATTCGGCAACCCGCGCGGCAACTTGCGATGGCCCCAGCAGCGCGGCCGCCGCAACGGCGGCTGCGGGTGTTGCGCCCGCTTCCATCAAAAGACCGGGCAAATGGGTACCGATACCCGAATGCACCACGCCCTGCGCAGAAAAGACGAAGGCCAGCACGATGATGGCGTTGCGTGGGCTTTGACCGCCGGCCGCATCAGGCGCTTGGGGCAATGCGGAAGCCTGTGACCGCGGCAGGCTGGCATAGACCGCAAGGCCCAAGACAATGTGCAGACCAGCCCAAGTCAGACAGGCCTCTCGCCAGCCCCAAGCATCTTCGATCCAGGCTGTTAGCGGCCAACCAATGGTGCTGGCAAAGCCTGCAATCAGGGTGATGCCGGTAATGGGGCCGCGTGCGCCGCGCCCGAACAACCCGGCCAGTGTCGAGAACGCAACATCATACAGGCCAAAGGCCATAGCGATCCCAATCACGACCCACCCCGCCGCCATGCCCCAAGTGCCGGTGGCGAGGGCTAGCAACGCCAAGCCGGTGGCGAATAGCACTGAGGAGGTAAGTAGGAGTGGTCGGCCACCATGCGTGTCCACCAGGCGCCCCGCCATGGGCGCCAACGCGCCGGCAATAAGCAGTGCCGCGGAAAGGCCAGCAAAAATGGCCCAAGTAGGCAGGGCAAGATCGCGCGCCATCGGCACTGCCAGAATGGCCGGCAGATAGAAGCTTGAGGCGTAGCCAAGCGTTTGGCCTATCCCCAAGGCCACGACCACGCGGCGGGTTTTTGGGGCAGTGATCCCGGTCTGAAGCGTGCTCATGACATCAGGTCGGACATGACCGCGTGCTTGCTGTTCCATGGCGCCTTGGCGTGGGGCGGCCGGCCTTTGGGACGCTGCTCTCTAAAGGCACTGGTGCCCGGATCATCTTGGGGTGAATGGGACTTCTCCGAAACTCGGTTCAGATGATTGCATGACGCACACGGGCGGAAAGCCATGCGCGGACCAGCGCGGTGCCCAGGTAAGATTGTAGGAGGTAGTTAAGGGCGCGTCACGCTTGTGTCACCAAGGGTGCGCGCGCCTTCCAAGCTTTCATCAAACTGCAATATTACCGCCATGGGTGCTTCATCACGAATAGATATGCCGGTTACCGAAGCATAAGGATTTTGCAATGCGGCGTCTTCTCCAACTGGCAACCCTGATGGTCGGGATCTCCGGCGCCGCTATGGCTCAAACTCCCGCCGCAAGCCAGGATTGGCGCCAGCAATTCCGCCAGATCACCTTTGGCGTCGCTTCGGGCGAAAATCAGCAGGAAGGCAATCTTCGCTGGGCGCCCATGGCGCCTTATCTGCAGCGCTGCCTTGGCATTGAGCGGGTGACCATCCGGGTCAGCAATGATTATTCCGCGATGATCGAAGCCATGGTTCAAGGCGATGTTCACCTGGCCTGGTATGGGCCTGCGCAATACGCGATCCTTTGGGACCTCACGCGTGGCGATGTTGTGCCTGTCGCGGTAGATGTCTCCCCGCAAGGGGATATGGGGTATAAGTGGAACATCATTGTCCGCGCTGATAGCCCGATCCGCACCTTGGAAGATTTACGCGGCAAGTCAGTCGGCTGGGCCACGCCGACCTCCACATCAGGGTATGTGCTGCCCATGCAATTCTTCCGCGAACGCGGCTGGGTTGATGAGCGTGGGCAGAGCAACTTCTTCGGCCGCTTGGTGCAGACTGGCTCGCATGACAATGGCATGGTTTCCGTCGCTCAGGGCCGTTTGGACGCGACCACGGGTTGGTATTATTCGCCGCATTCCGGCGCCCATATTCGTGCGGCAGGTGCCGGTACCATCAAGCTTGAGGATATCCGCTTCATTCATGAAAGTTCGATCATTCCGAACGCACCCTTCACCACGCGCCTGAGCTACCCCGCGCCGATGCGTGCGAAAATGAGCGAATGCCTCATCAATATGCGTTGGAATGATCCGCAAGCTTGGGAAACCGTGAGCCGCAATGTCTTCGGTGGCTTCGGGCTTGTTTCGCATGAGGCTTACGAGCCCTTCATCGCCCTGCGTCAGGCAGAACGCCGCCGGCGCTGAACCAGTGCTTGAACTGCGCGGGCTGACGCGCCGTTTTGGAAGTTTCACCGCCGTGGACAAGGTGTCCTTGGCGGTGTCCGATGGTGAGATGGTGGCAGTGCTTGGCCGATCAGGCGCGGGCAAATCCACCCTGCTGAACATGATCAATCGCCTGGTAGACCCAAGCGAGGGCGAGATTCTTTATCAGGGGCGCGATATCGCCAAGCTCAGCGGTGCCGAATTGCTCGCCTGGCGCCGCCAAAGCGCAATGATTTTCCAGCGCTTCAATCTGGTTGGCAGGCTCTCGGTGCTGACCAATGTGCTGACTGGGCGCTTGAACCATAAGCCGCGCTTGCCGAAGCTGTTTGGTTTCTTCTCGGATGAAGAACGCAGTCTTGCGCTTGATGCCTTGGCGGCGCTTGGCATGGATGAACAGGCGCTCAAGCGCGCGGATCAGCTTTCGGGTGGTCAGCAGCAGCGCGTGGCCATTTCTCGTGCGCTGGTGCAGGAACCTCGGTTGATCCTGGCTGATGAACCGGTGGCGAGTCTTGATCCCGTGAACTCCCAAGCTGTGATGGAAGCGCTGCGCCGGATTAATCGCGAACACGGCATTACGGTACTTTGCAATTTGCATTCTGTGCCCCTTGCCCGCGCCTGGTGCGATCGCGTGATTGCCCTATCAGCGGGGCGCGTTGTCTATGATGGCCCGATTACTGGCTTGGATGACGCTATGCTGCCGAGCATCTATGGCAGCGGCGCCGACCTGACCGAAGCGCATTGACCATGGTGCATGCGGTACCCCAATTGGCGGCGCGGACCCGCTTTGCTGAGGCGTGGTCCAGGCATAAGCGCGCAAGACGTCAGCAATGGCTGATTGGTATGACCACACTGATCGTGCTGACCGTCATTTCAGCCTGGCTTGGAGAGGTCAATCTGGCGTTACTTTGGGAAAGGCTGCCCCGCTTTGGTTCCTATTTCGGGCGCATGGTACCCGAACTGGCCTGGGCGACATTTTGGGCGGATCTTGCTTATTGGTATTGGAATGGCTGGCATTGGCTTGCGTCACTTTGGCAAACGGTATTGATCGCGCTTTATGCGACCATGTTTGGGGTTGTGCTAGCCTATATTTTTTCATTTCTTGCTGCACGAAACCTGAGCCCTGCGCCATGGATTGCTGTGGCAGCGCGCCGCACCTTGGAGGTTGCGCGGACGGTGCCGGAATTGGTTTTTGCGGTTTTGTTCGTCTTTGCCTTTGGCATTGGCCCGCTGGCCGGGGTGCTCGCGATCGGGCTCCATTCCTTCGGTGCCTTGGGCAAGTTATTCGGTGACGTCGCCGAAAACATTGACCCAGAGCCCTTGCGCGGCGTGCGCGCCACAGGTGCCAGTTGGGCGCAGACCATGGTCTATGGCGCCACGCCACAATTGGCGCCGGATTATCTTTCCTATGGGCTGTTACGCCTTGAAATAAATGTACGCGCCGCTTCGATTCTTGGTTTTGTCGGCGCCGGCGGCATTGGGCAAGATCTCTACCGTGCCATCAAGAATTTCGACCATACCGATATTTCGGCGATAGCCCTTATGCTGATTGCGGCTGTGATGCTGATTGATGCGGTCTGTGGTTGGTTACGAGGGCGTGTCATTGGCCAGGAAAGCTTGCGCGCGTTATGAGTAGTGTTCATCGCAAAAGTTGGCGCGATCGGTACCCAGATGCTTTTCCACCGCGCGGCCTTGCGTTGTGGCGCCGTGCCGCCGCAATGCTGATTGCTGTAGGGCTTTTTCTTTGGGGCCTTCATGTCCTTGAAGTCACGCCTGGGCGCTTGATTGACGGTATTGGGCAACTCGGCAGGGTCTTCATGCTGATGATGCCACCAGCGGTCACTGAGCATGTGTGGGAATACATCGGCGCCATTGGCGAGACCTTGGCGATGGCGTTTCTTGGTACGCTTGTGGCATCAGTGATTGCCATTCCCCTGGCCATGATGGGCGCCCGGAACATCATGCCTCTGGGGCCGGTGCGGTTTCTGGTCCGCCGTTCCAGCGATGTGGTGCGCGGGATAGACAGTCTGGTTTGGGCTATCTTTTTCGTGAGCGTCGTCGGCCTCGGTCCTTTCGCCGGTATCCTGGCCATTGCCGTGAATGATATTGGTATGCTCACAAAACTATACGCTGAAGCGATGGAAAATACCGATCGCGAACAGGTCAAGGGGGTGCGCGCCACGGGCGCAGATAGCGTGCAAACCATTGGCTTCGGCGTACTGCCACAAGTCATGCCGGTATTTCTCGGCAATAGCCTTTATTTTCTGGAATCCAATTTGCGATCTGCCACCATTCTTGGTGTTGTTGGCGCCGGCGGCATAGGTTTCTTCCTGATGGACCGTATGATGATTAGCGCCTGGCGAGAGGTAGCGCTGATTGTTATCATGGTTCTGATCACGGTTGCCTGCATTGATGCGTTGTCGCGCATGCTGCGTGCCAGATTGATAGGGTCATCCAAGGGGTAGTTGATGTGGCGTCAGGGCTTGCGCTTGCTCTGACTCCCAAGGAGTGTCGGCGACAACTGAACCTATCGCGTATTTATGCCGCTCCGATTGCTCGTACGGGCTGCTTGGCGTTCGTAGGCCAGAGGGCCTTTGCCTCCCAATACTGAACGCCTGCAACGCGCCTGACGTGCCTCCCTGAATTGTTGCCATTTTTCGGTAGAGTCTGTTTCTCAAAGGGACGGACGAATGAAGCGCAGCAGGTTCAGCGATGAGCAGATCATCTGGATTGGGAGGGACAGCAGACGGGTGCGGTGACGGTGGATGTTTGCCGCCGTCACGGGATCAGCGAGGCGACGTTCTACAACTAGAAGGCCAAGTTTGGCGGCCTGGAAGTGACGGAGGCCAAGCGGCTTCGCACAGCCGGAGGATGAGAACGCCAAGCTGAAGAAGCTTTTGCCGAGGCGATGCTTGACATTGCAGTCTTGAAAGACATCTCCTCAAAAAAAGGGTGACGCCCGGCGCGAAGCGTGATGCGGTCAGCCATGCCCGGAACTGCTACGGGTTGAGCGAGCGCCGGGCGTGTCATCTGATCGGAATTGCTAGGCGGGTAGCGCGGTATAAGCCGATCCGTCCTGACGATACGGACCTGTCGAACCGCTCCCCTCAATCCCTCTCCACCACTCTGAACCCCCGCGACGCCAAGGGCAGGCTGTCCCGGCTGATGGTGGCATCCTCACCGGGCGCGGTCATCGCACCCCGGATGGTGTGGCGTTTGTGCTCCGCCATGGTCTCCGTAACCTCCGAAATCTAAGACGTATCCCGCGCGGCACCAAGGCGGTGCAGCATATCGCGGTGTTGGTCGCGCGCCTCGGCGCTGGAAAGCGCCGGCAAGGTGAAAGTCGTCATGAGCGGGTTCAAGATAGACGGGTCTGGAAATTCAGCCCCGGTGTAGAGATTGCGCTCGCGTCGGTTGAGCATCATGCGCCCTTCGCGAGTGCCATATACTGTGCCGCGCTGCAGCCGCCAAAGCTGCCTGGCTACAAGCAGGCCGATGTCCATGTATGGCGCGGCACCATCGGTCAGATCAATGCGGATACACTTCACCCGCTGATTGGCCAGATACTCCGTCAGACGGGCGCGCCACTTGGTCTCAAACCATTTGACGCCGGACACGATAGGATGCGGCGGTACGCGATTATATGGTAAACACTAACCACCAAATCTTGCACCCGAAAACGCTGGATCAGGTTGCTGCAATCCTAACACCGCATCCGCTGTGATCCGCCCTGCGATTGGCCCGAGCGTATAGCCATTGGACGTCACGGCGGCGAAGAAGCCTGGCAGGCCAGGAAGCTGACCCAGGATTGGCGCGCGATCAATATGCACATTCATCCCTGTCCAACTACGGAGCACATGCAAGCCCTCCACCGCCGGCACCACATGGCCCGCGATCCAAAGATTTCCTTGAATATTTTGGCGAAGATTGCGTGTGGCCCCCGTGGTGGGATCATGCGCGCCGGGCCAGCCACCACCGATCAGCAAATGCCCATGCGGGCCTTGCTTAAGTGAAAGATGCCGCCCGGCATGGGCTACCAGATGCGGGATGATCGGCGCCATGGCTTCGGTCGCGATTACCTGCTGTACCAAGCCACCCACTGGCAGCTTCACGCCCGCGAGTGCGGCGATATGGCCAGACCAGGGGCCGGCTGCGACCACGACGCGCCCAGCGCGTATTGGCCCCTGCGCGGTCAACACCTGATAGCCACTGCCTTCACGCGCAATCGCCTGCACTTCCAGGCCGCTTTCCATCCGCGCCCCGGCGCGCTTGGCCAGGTGCAAAAGTGCTGCCGTGCCGCGCAAAGGATCAATCTGGCCCTCAGCAGGGCAGAATGCCGCGCCGGCAAAGCGATGCGCCAGATAAGGTGCCAGATCGCGCAATTCATTCGCGCCGATCACGTGATTTTCAATACCGGCGCTGCGTTCCACCGCAATCTTGCCGCGCAGCCATGCTAATTCCTCCGGCGTTTCCGCGAGCATCAGCCCGCCTTCAGTGCGAATGCCACAAGGCTCGCCCGCGTCGCGCGCGATTTCTCGCCACAAGGCGATGGAACGTGGCCCAAGTGGCAAGGTAGCCACCGCCGGGCCAGCGGTGCCAAGCGCCTCAGCCTTGTCACCGAAATCATAAGACAGAAGCTGCACATGCAAACTGCCGGCATTGGCGGTGCTGGCCGCAAGGCCGGGCTCGCCACGTTCCGCCACCAGCACATCCACACCTTCGCGTGCCAGATACAACGCGGTGGAAAGCCCGACAACGCCACCGCCAATCACCAGCACATCGCATTGCCGCGCGATTTGCGGCGCGGTGGCGGCGCCGGTTCTCCAGGTGATGGGCGCAGGGCTTTCGATGACCGGCGTTTCTCCCCATTCCGGCACTTCAAGCCTGAGCAGCGCTGTAGGAATGGGCTTGATCGGCGCACGCGGCGCGGCGAAATCCGCTTCCTGCGCAGCAACGCCCACCATGCGCGCCAAAGTCGCGCCACACATGCGCCCCTGGCAGCGCCCCATGCCGGCGCGCGTTTCCTTCTTGATGGCAGGCAGCGAAGCGGCGCCACCGCTGATGGCTGCTCGGATTTCTCCGGCGCACACTTCCTCACACCGGCAGAGGATGGTTTCATCCGCGATACGTGCCGGGTCGAAAGCTGGCGCGGCGTAAATGCGCCATAAAGCGCGTTGAAATGCCTCGGCTTGCGCCAGCGCATCGCGCGTTGTCGCATCATCGCCCGCGCCAAAGCCAAGATCACGCGCTGCCGCCAAGCCGGCCAGGCGCCCGCGCGCCAAGGCAACCCGCGCGCCGCCAATTGCCGCGCCATCGCCAATCGCGAAAACCTCGGCGATGTTGCTGCGTCCGACTGCATCAGTCACGGTTTCCAACCGCCCCAAGCCGGCGCCTGGACCATCAGCCGCGAAGCGCTGCGTGCAGCCCAAGGCGCGCGCCAGACCGGTTTCCGATTGAAAGCCAAGATTGAGCGCGGCAACGCCGGCAGCGATCCGCTTTTCTCCTTGCGGTGTGCTGATGCGAAGCGCCTCGAAGCCCGTGCTACCTTCACACGCGACGATCTCGCTGCCCCAGTAAAGCGGCACACCGGCGCGCTTCAGTATCGCCAGATAGCGCAGCCCATCCCAGGCGAGATCAGGCGCGGCGCGCATCAGCCTCAGAACATCGCGCCAGACGCCAAGCCCAGGCGAGGGGGCCGCTTCCACCACCGCGGCAACACGCACGCCGCCGGCCAGCAATTCACACGCAAGTTGCAGATTGAGCGGCCCGCTGCCCGCAATCACCGCGCTCTCGGCGGGGCTCACGCGTTGCGCGCGTGCAAGCGTTTGCAGCGCGCCGGTCGTCATCACCCCCGGCAGAGTCCAGCCCGGCACTGGCACCGGGCGTTCATGCGCCCCGGGGGCCAGGATTAGCCGACGCGGGCGGAAAGTAATGGCGGCACCTTCAACAAGTGTGGCGATTTCATCGGGCGCAAAGCCGCCCCAAACCGTGGCACCGTAATGGAAGCGAATCCCTGCTGCCCGCGCGCGGGCAAAAAGCGCGCTGCCTTGGCGGAACTGCGCATCCGGCGCGGCGTGTTGGTGGCTGGTAGCGAGCGGCTTCAGATATTGCCCGCCGGGCGCTTCGCGTTCATCCAGCACCACCACTTGCGCGCCGGCTTCGGCCGCAGCGATGGCGGAGGAAAGCCCGGCAGGACCGGCTCCTACCACCAGAATATCGCAGGGCTGATCAGCAATCTCGCTGGGCGCAATGCCAAGTGGGGCGGGTTCGGTAGGGAAAGCGCTTTCCACCGCCATGCCATCGGCAACCTTCACCATGCAGGCGCGCTGGCCGGCCTTGCCATCCACCGTGACAACGCAATCAAAACAAGCACCCATGCCGCACCACAGCCCGCGTTGCGTGCCCTTGGGCGTTTCGCGCAGCGACAGAATGCCGGCAGCCGAAAGCGCTGCGGCAATGCTCTCGCCTGGCAGAGCTTCCACCGGCGCGCCGTTGAAGCTTATCCGGATAGGCGCCGTCGCCGGGGTGATATGGGGGTGATGCAGCCGCATGCTCTTGCCGTTTGCGCCAAAACAGGCTCCCATCATCGCACGCGGTGCGTCCGCGTCCACCCCCGGGAGTCCCCCTCATGGCCCGTGAGCCTTTTCGCGGCACCTATACGGTGCTGATCACGCCCTTTACCGCCGATGGCGCAGCAGTGGATTACAAGGCGCTGGAACGCCTGGTGGAATGCCAGATCACCGAGGGGGTGAGGGGCCTTATCCCGCTGGGGTCCACCGGCGAATTCCTCTCGGTTTCGCGCGAAGAGCGTCAGGGCATTGTCGAGACTGTGATCCGCGCCGCGCGTGGCCGCGTGCCGGTGCTGATCGGCACCGGGGCGGAAGATACGCGCGAAGTGGTGGCGCTATCGCGGGAAGCCGAATCCCAAGGCGCGGATGGCGTTATGATCATCCCGCCCTTCTATTCCGTGCCGACGGAAGATGAGCTGTTTCACCACTACAAGACAGTTGCGGATGCGATTGGCATTCCGATCATGGTCTATAACAACCCGGCGACATCCAATGTGGATATGCTGCCGGGGACACTCGCCCGGATTTCGACCATTCCGAATTGTCGCTATGTCAAGGAAAGCACGCTGGAAGTGACGCGTGTGCGCGACATCATCGCCCTTTGCGGTGACCGGATGGAGGTTTTCGCGGGCGTGTTGGGCTATGAAAGTGCCTGGCTCGGCGCCATTGGCTGGGTGGCGGTGTGCAGTAATTTGGCGCCGCGGCTTTCTTCGGAAATGTTCAATGCTGCTGCGTTTGAAGCCAATCAACCCAAGGCGCTTAGCTTGTACAAGCAATTGGCGCCCTTGCTGCCCTGGGTGGGTGGGCCGCGCTATGTTTCCGGCACCAAGGCGGGCTTCAAGCTGATGGGCATGGATATGGGCCCGCCGCGCCCGCCGCGCCTGCCTTTGCCCGCGCAGGATGTGCCTGCCCTGGCGCAAGTATTGCAGGGCATCGGCCTGATCGGCGCCGAAGCGCGCGCTGCGGAATGAGTTTCTGAACAGGGAGAAGATTGATGCTGCGATATGGAATCCTCGCCGCCATGGCGGTGCTGGTGGCAACCCCAGCGATGGCGCAGGCACCGGCCTGCACGCCTGCCGTGCCGGATAGTGAATTGGTGAAGTCGCGCACGCTGGTGATGTCTACCAACCCAACCCTACCACCGCTGCAATTCGTGGATGCGCAGGGGCAGTTGCGCGGTATGCGCGTTGAACTTGGCAATGAAATCGCGCGCCGGCTTTGCCTAACGCCGGAATACATCCGCATTGAATTCAGTGCCATGATCCCTGGGCTGGCGGCACGGCGCTGGGATTTGATCAATACCGGCATTTTCTACACGGAAGAACGCGCGCGCATGATGCAAATGGTGCGCTACGAAAACCAGGCGATATCTTTCAGCGCGCCACGCGGCAATCCGCAAAACATTCGCACCACGGATGATCTGGCCGGCAAGACCGTGGGGGTTGAACTTGGCGGTTTTGAAGAACGCCGCACGCGGGAATTGAGCCAATCCTTGCAGGCGAAGGGCTTGCAGCCGATGAATATCCGCACCTTCGACAATTTCGCGGTGGCCTATCAGGCGCTGCGTGCCGGCCAGGTGCAGGCCGTGACCAGCATTGATGGCGTGGCGGCGGAATATGATCAGCGTGGCGATTTTCCGCGCGTGCTGAATGGGCTGTTCCCGACACCTGTTGCGGTTGCCACACGGTCGCGCGTGCTGGCCGATGCGGTGGTGGGCGCGCTGGAAGCCATGAAGGCCGATGGCAGCCTGAAGGCGCTATTCGATCGCTATGGTGCTTCAATGTACACGGACAAGTTGGAAGTGGTCGGTCCGCAATAAGCGCCTGATTTTCGCGCGTGCAAATCTGGTCCTGGTCTGGGTTCTTTGACTATCTTTTGAACCCATTTCTGCTGGAAGGCGCCGTTACCACCCTGTGGCTGACGGCGGCTTCGCTTTCGGCTGGGCTTCTGCTTGGCATCGGGCTTGCCGTAATGCGCCTTTCCGGCAATCGGCTTTTGGCTGGCATTGCGGGGTTATACTGCTGGGTGTTTCGCGGCACGCCACTGCTGGTGCAATTGCTGATCATCTATACTGGCCTGCCGCTATTCGGCTTGCGCTTTTCCGTGGTGCAGGCAGCGCTGCTTGGCCTTGCCTTGAATGAGGCGGCTTATTTGAGTGAAACGGTACGCGCGGGCATTCTTGCAGTGGCGCGCGGCCAGCGGGAAGCAGCTTTGGCGCTTGGGCTAAGGCGCATTCAGGTGTTTCGTCTGGTGATCTGGCCGCAGGCGCTGCGGATCATCATCCCGCCGCTCGGTAATTCGGTGAATGGTCTGCTCAAGACAACTTCGGTCGCAAGTGTGATCAGCATGGAGGAATTGCTGCGCCGCACGCAGATCCTGATCCAGGAACGCTTTCTTGTGCTGGAACTGTTTATGGTTGCGGCGCTTTACTATCTGGCTATGACAACCGCCTGGGATTTTGTGCAACGGCGCCTCGAAAAGCGCTATGGTCGCGGTTACGGGACGGAAGCGGCGGATCGGCGTTGAGAGCTTCAATCTAAGATGAGGAGAGATCGGGCCATGCGTTTGGGACGCCGTTTATTCGCTGCCAGCGCATTGGCGCTGCCTGGATTGCTGAAGCTGCGTAGCGCTTCGGCGCAATCAGCCTGGCCCAATCGGCCGATACGCTTGGTGGTGCCTTATCCGCCTGGCGGCGCCAGTGATATTTCGGGGCGCTTACAGGCCGAAGTTTTGCAAAAAGCGCTGGGCAGCCCTGTTGTCGTGGATAATCGCAGCGGCGCTGGCGGTACCGTTGGCACCGCCCATGTCGCTCAATCCGCACCTGATGGCTACACGATCATGATGGCGAGCCCATCTTCCCATCTTGGCGCGCCTTTGCTGTTTCGCACGCCTGGCTATGAAGGCGTGGATGATTTTAGCCATATTGCCACTTTTTCCATCGGTACCGCGATTGTCTGTGTTCATCCCGCCCTACCGATACGCAACATCCAGGAACTGATCGCCTATGCCAAGGCCAATCCTGGCAAGCTGAATTATGGATCCGCCGGGGCAGGGGGCGCCAATCATATGCTTGGTGTACTGTTCATGCTGCGTACGGGCACGGAATTGACGCATGTGCCTTATCGTGGCGCAGCGCCAGCACTGGCTGACTTGATTGCGGGTAATATCCAGGTGGTGTTTGACAGTTTCTCGGGCGTGATTGGTGCGGTGCGGGCGGGCCAGGTGCGCGCGCTTGGCATCACCAATCCAACCCGCTGGCCCTTGGCGCCTGAAATGCCGACGGTGCAGGAACAGGGTGTGGCGGATTATGATCTGCCATCCTTCGCTGCGGTAATGGGGCCTGCGGGTATTCCGGTTGAGATCGTGCAGCGCATGAATACCGCGATCAATGAAGGCTTGAAGGATTCCGCGCTGGTTCAGCGCTTGGCGGCGAATGGCACTATTCCCTTCCCCTCCTCACCGCAGGAATTTCAGACCTTGATGCGTTCCCAACGCGACAAATGGCGAGAATTGGTGCGGATTTCGGGCGTGCAGCCTGAGTAAGGCGTGCACTCTACAAAGCGGGGTGCTTTGGAGCAGGAGCGTATTTCATGAGTGAAGTTTCCGAACAAATCATCGCTGCGGCAGAAGCGCGCCGGACGGACAGCATTGCCTTTCTGCGCAAGCTGATCGCCTTGCAGCGCCAAGGTGAAGCGGCGGTACAGCAATGTTTCGCTGATCATCTTCGCGATGCCGGCTGTGCCGTGGAGGCGCTTTCCTACGTGCCATCCGATGTGCAGATGCGCCATGAATTTGCCGAAGGCGAGGCGATGGCCCGTGAAGAACGCGCCAGCATCATTGCGCGGCTTTCAGGGACGGGCGGCGGGCCAAGCCTGATTTTCTTCGGCCATCCTGATGGGGAACCGCTCAAGAATACCGAAACCTGGCGGCATGATCCATTCGCGGGCGATATCACTGATGGTCGCATCCATGGCTGGGGTGTGGCTGATGATCTTGCCGGCATCGCCATCATGGCGGAGGCAATCAAGGTTATTTGCGCAGCAGGTTTGCAGCCCAAGGGCGATATCATTGCGACAAGCACGCCATCCAAGCGCCATGCGCGCGGTGTCGCGGCGGCGATGCAGCATGGTTATGTCGCCGATGCGGCGATTTACGTACATCCGGCAGAAAGCGGCGTCGGCATGCAGGAAATCAAGGCGATTTGCAGCGGGCAGCTTTATTTTCGCGTGACCGTCGCGGGACGCGGGCCGGATACGAAGGAACCCGGGCATACGGCCTTTGCGCATCTTGCCGTGAATGCATTGGACAAGGCTATGCTGGTGAAGGCGGCGCTTGATACGCTTGATCAGGCGCGCGGGACGCGCGTGCATCACCCCGGCATTGAAAGCGTTGTCGGGCGTGCCACCAATATCATGGTTTCCTACATCGCCTGCGGAGATCCCGCGCGTTTCAGCCGAATCCCTACAAGCTGCGTTCTCGGCGGCGCCGTTTCCTTCCCTCCAGGAGAGGCGATGGAAAAAGTGCAACAGGAAATCACCGATTGCATCACGGCTTGCGCGCAACAAGACGCTTGGATGAAAGACCATCCGCCCAAGCTTGAATGGCTTTCTGGCGTCACGGGCGCGGAATTGCCGGCAGAGTCGCTGCTTTTTGGCGCGGTAAGTGCAGCGGTCTCCCGCGTGACCGGCCTCTCACCCTTTGTGAATGCCATGCATACATCATCTGATATTCGCGTACCGATGGTGCAGAAGGGAATCCCAACCGTTGGCGTCGGGCCGCTATGTGGTGATCTGACCCAGAATGGCGGGCATGATGAATGGGTGGATGTGGAAGATTATCTGCGCGCCATCAAGGTTGCGGCCGATAGCGCGCTAAGATGGTGTGGTTCGGCCTGAAGAACTTTTGGACACTACTTGCGGGCAGCAGGCGCTATGTTTGAACTCCGACCATGAAAAGGTTCGCAGGATTTTCACCGATCATGCGGCGGATCTCGACCTCGGTGAAGCCTTCGCTTTCAATGAGAACAATAAACTCACGCATTGCCTCAACCGGTGGTGGCAAAAGGTACACCCCAGCATCGCTTGAAAGAATCGCGCGATCACTGGCGGCACGGATGCGCGGCGTTAAATCCTGGATGACGTTACCTGCCGTGATTTTGTGTTTTTCGTCATCCGCATGCGTAAGTCCAACTTGCGTCGCATGGGTCAGACCGAAGAAGGAAAATTCAGCATAGGCACCGAGTGCCGTAATCGCGGCGATCTCGTCCGGCGCATAGCCCGCGCAATGGGTGCGAATGCGCGCCACGCCCCGGCGTCGTGCTTCCTCAACAAGTGCAACAGCCTCTCGCCCGGAAACATGTCCGCAATCGAAAACCACATCTTTGGCAGCGCAGAGTTCCATAATGGCCGGCACAGGATCGGGCACGGGGCCGCCCTCAGGTACGAAGAAGGTGGATTCAAGAAAGCTTGGGCTGCGGCCTTCCTGCAAGGCGACATGGCGAGTGTGATGGGTTGGCAGGCTGATGAATCGCGCACCAGTTCCTGGGCCATAGCCGTAGCCTATTGCGGTACGCGCTACTTCCAATGTGACGCCACCTGCGGTCGGCTGCATGATCAGGCCGCCAAAGGCCTTAACACCCAGATGGCCAAGCTCATCATTCACCAGCGCAGCCAGGCCGGATGTATTCTGGAAATTGCACATGATGCCGATGGCACGCATGCCGGCAGCAGCCGCCTGGCGGATCGCATCGAATACATTCACCGATCGCCCCGAAAGATGCGGCGCGCAATGGATGTGGCAATCAATAGCACCCTTCAACAGGTGCATCCCGTACGGGGCGAAGGGCATTCTGGGCCTCCTTCCTATGCAACCGATGGAGCTATCGAACGACAAATCCTGCCCCATCAATGGCGCAGGATGCGCGAAGTGAATTCCTTCAGGCGCGCGCTGCGCGGATTATCGAATACCTCTGCCGGTGGACCTGTTTCGATGATTGATCCTTGATCGAGGAAGATAACGCGGCTCGCCACTTCCCGAATGAAGGCCATCTCGTGGCTCACGATCAGCATGGTCATGCCATCGCGTTGCAGCGCGCGGATGGTATCGAGCACCTCCCCGACCAGTTCGGGGTCAAGCGCGGCCGTCACCTCATCCAGCAAAAGAATATCGGGCTTCAGCGCCAAAGCACGCGCGATGGCCACGCGCTGTTGCTGGCCACCGGAAAGCTCATCCGGATAGGAATTCACCTTCTCGGCCAGACCAACACGGGCGAGCAGCGCGCGCGCTTCATTCTCCACCTCATTCTTGGCACGCTTTTTTACAAGCGTGGGTGCAATGGCAACATTGCGCAGCGCCGTCATGTTCTGGAACAGGTTGTATTGCTGAAAGACGACGGCAAAGCGATCCCGCGCCCCCCGCAGGCTTGCGCGGCTTGTGTAATCCACCAGCTTGCCGTCCAGCGTCACCATGCCGGCGCGCGGCTTCAGCAGCCCGACCAATGTTCGCAGAATGGTAGATTTGCCGGAACCCGATGGGCCGATCAGCCCAATGACCTCTCCGCGTTCCACATCAAGCGATACATCGCGCAGCACATCGGCCTTGCCGCCATAGGAAACTGTCAGCCCTTGAATGGACAGGAATGCCAAACCCATGCGCCCCGGTACTTGTTAGGTAACCATACTCGAAGCTTTTCGCGCACCGCGTCAAGCTGATGCCATAGTTGCACGGCGCCCGCGCTGACCTATGATCACCCGCATGAGCCTGCGCATCGCCAATGTCGCGCGTCCCGCGCCTGTTACCATCACGGTAGCAGGCGTTGCCATCGTGGCGCATCCGGGGGAAAGCCTCGCCGCCGCGCTGATCGCCGCCGGCCATTGGCGCTTTGGGGAGGGTGAGGACCCCGCGCGCCCACGCACTGCCTTTTGCATGATGGGGGTGTGCCAGCAATGCCTGCTGCGCGTTGATGGGCGCCTGGTTCAGGCTTGCCTCACGCCCGTAGTGGCCGGGCAGCAGGTCACAGCCGCATGATCTTTGATGTCGCAGTATTGGGTGGCGGCCCGGCCGGCATGGCGGCGGCGACCGAAGCCGCGCGCGGCGGGGCGCGGGTTGTGCTGCTGGAGGAATCGCCCGTGCCGGGCGGGCAGGTCTATCGCGCGCCGCCAGCGGGCTTTGAGATGAAGCAGGATCGTGACCGGCAGGAAGGTGATGCGCTGCGAGCCGCGCTGGCCGCGAGTGGTGCCGAGATTCGCGCCGGCTGCCGAGTTTGGGGCTTGGGTGGCGGGCCGCTGGTACCGGAAGGGGAGCCCGCTGCACCCTTCAGCCTTTCCGCGCTGGGCGCGGATGGCGCGCCCTTCACGGTGCAGGCGCGCGCGCTGATTCTCTGCTGCGGCACGCATGAACGGATCATACCCTTTCCCGGCTGGACGCTGCCGGGCGTGATTGGCTTGGCAGCGGCAACAATCCTGCTGAAGGCGCAAGGCATTCTGCCGGGCCATCGCGTGGTGGTCGCGGGTGCTGGGCCGCTGCTTTATGCCGTGGCTGCGAAGCTACTGGCAGGCGGCGGGACTGTCGCCGCAGTGGTTGATGCGGCGACAACGGGGGAATGGCTGCGTGCGCTGCCCGCACTTTCCGCGCGCCCCGATTTATTGGCGCAGGGTGCGGCTTGGCGTGCCAAACTGCTCGCAGCGCGCGTGCCGGTGGTGGCTGGCGCGCAGGTGACGGCGGCTGAGGGCGATAAGGTTCTTTCCCATGTGCGTGTGGGTGATCGCGTTTTCCAAGCCGATGCGCTTTGCATCGGGCATGGTTTGGTGCCGGCCACCGAAGCTAGCCGCACCTATCGCGCGCGGCATGTGCATCGGCCAGAAGATGGCGGTTGGGTGCCTGTGCTGGATGCCGCGCAACGCACCAGCGTGCCTTTCCTGTACGCGGCTGGCGATGGCGCCGGTGTGCGCGGCGCAGCGGCGGCGCCAGCAGCCGGGCGGCTTGCCGCACTCACGGCGCTGCATGATCTTGGCTTTAGTTTGGAACACGCGTCGAAGGAAGACGCGGCGTTGGAGCGTGCGCGCCGCACAGGTGCTGCCATGGCACGCATGATGGCGCTACGCCCGGCGATGATCAAAGCCATTCCGCCTGAGACAATCATCTGCCGCTGCGAAGGCGTGACCCGACGCGAAATCGAAAAAGCCGCCGCTGCGGGTGCCAATACGATTAACCAGCTGAAGCACTTCACCCGCTGCGGCATGGGTCCCTGCCAGGGGCGCATGTGTGGCGAGGCCGCCGGCGCGCTGCTTGCCGACGCATGCGGTATTGGCGTGGCAGAGTTGGGCTTCGCCACAGGCCGCATCCCGCTGCGGCCTGTGCCAATGGAAGCCATCCTTGGCGATTTCGACTACGCCGATATTCCCGTGCCGGCGCCGGCGCCAATATGATGTCGCGCTTTGACGTTGCCGTCATAGGCGCTGGCGTGATGGGCTGCGCCACGGCGCTTTTCCTGGCGCGCGGCGGCATGCGCGTTGTGCTGCTGGATCGCGGTGAGATTTGCCGAGAGGCTTCAGGCGTGAATGCCGGTACGCTTACAATGCAAATGACCAGAGCGGCGCTGATCCCCTATGCGCTCCGCGCGCATGAGATGTGGATGAACATGCCCGCCTGGTGCGCTGGTGGGGATGTGCTGGCGACAGCCTGCCCTGGCTTATCCGTGGCCTTCACGGATGCGGAAGCGGCAATGCTGGAAGAACGCGCGCGCATCCGCCGCGAAGCCGGCGCGCCGATTGAATTGATTAGTGGCCGCGCGGCGCAGGCGATTGAACCTGGCCTTGCTGATGGCGTGAAACTTGCCGGGCATTGCCCGATTGATGGCTTTGCGTCTGCCTATCTGACCGGGCGCGCCTTTCGTGCGGCCTTGCAGGAAGCCGGTGTGATACTGATGGAAGCAACGCCAGTGCGCGGTATTGATGGCCGCTTTGTGCTGGACACATCTGCGGGTGCGATTGCGGCGCAGCGCGTGGTACTGGCGGGCGGTGTTTGGCTTCAGGGCATGGCGGCCTGGCTTGGTGTAACGCTACCGATCAAGGTGCTGATCAATCAGCTTGTGGTGACCGAACGCATGCCGCCGGTGATGCGCACCGTGCTTGGTGTTGCATCTGGCCTTTTGAGCCTCAAGCAATATGCCAATGGCACAGTGCTGATTGGTGGCGGATGGCAGGGCATTGGGGATCGCGCGCGCGGCGGTGTCGCGGTGCGATCTGAAAATTTCCTCGGCAATGTGCGGCTGGCGGCGCATACCGTGCCGGCCTTGCGGCAGGCGCGCGTCGTGCGGTCCTGGCTTGGGCTGGAAGCAGAAACGGCGGATGCGCTGCCCGCCATTGGCCCCATCCCCGGCATTGACGATGCCTGGATCATCGGTAGCGTGCATTCGGGCTATACTAGCGGCCCCTATATGGGCCGCATCCTGGCGCAAGCGATCCTGGGCGAGCCGCCGGAACTGCCACTATTCCCCATAGACCGGCTTCTTCACCAACGGAGCAATTCTGCATGAGCGATACGCGCTTTCACGGCATCTACCCATCCACCGTGCTGCCGATGCGCGCGGATTTTGCGCCGGATTGGGATGGCTATGCTGCCCATACCGCGCATTGCGTGATGCGCCCTGGCATTCGCGGCGTTTTGATCAATGGTCATGCGGGGGAGAATTACGTCATTACCCGCGCTGAAAAGCGCCGCGCGGTGGAAGTAACGCGCGCAACTTTGGATGCAACGCGGCTGATCGTGGCCGGCGTGAATGCGGAATCATCCTTGGAAGCGGCAGAGGAAGCGCGGGAAGCACATGCCGCGGGTGCCGATGCCATCATGGTTTTTCTGCCCAATGCCTTCGCGCTGGCGCATACAACCGCCATGGCCGTGCTGCATCACCGCACCATCGCGGATGCCGTGCCAGGCGTGCCGCTATTTCTGTTCCAGGCGCATCACGCTGCCGGGCGTATGGGCTTCACACCCGAGGCGATGGCCGAGCTTCTGAAAATTGAAACAGTGGTTGGCATCAAGGAAGGCGGCTGGGAAGTGGATAGCTATGACGCGCTGCGTCGGCAAGTGAAGCGCCTGCGCCCCGATGTCGCTGTCTGTGCCAGCGGAGATGAACATCTGCTGGCCTGCATGGTGCATGGCAGTGATGGCAGCCTGGTTTCTCTGGCGGACCTGATGCCCGATGAAATCCTGGCACTGGACGCCGCGGTGCGCGCGAATGACTTACCGGCAGCACGCGCCATGCATGAAAAACTGGAACCCTTGGCCGAGGCGATTTACGGCGCCCCGCCGGGCGGGCGCGCGACAGCGCGGCTGAAATGGTGCCTGCGAGAGATGGGGATCATTGCCGATGCGACGGTCCGGCCACCGCAACCGCCCGTGGATGCAGCGGATGCGGCCGCGCTCACGGGCGCACTTAAGGCGTCGGGATTATAAAAGCCCGCCGCGTAGTAAGCCGCCGTTCCGCCGCGCGCGCGAGCGACGCCAAGGCCCAAGATACGCAGAAATAAAGGATCAGCGCCGTGCCATAGGTGATGATGGCGCTGAAACCGCGTTGTGTGAGCATTTTCGCGGCGAAGGTGATTTCAATGAAGCCAATCTGCGATACTAGTGAAGTTTCCTTCACCATGCTCAGCACATGCACAATGGAAGGCGGCAGGATCACGCGCCAGGATTGCGGTAGCACCACGCGTCTGAGCGCCATCAGCGCCGGAAGATTCATCGTTAACGCTGCTTCCCATTGCTGGGGGCGCACACTGTCATAGCCAGCGCGCACGTTTTCGGCCGCCAGCGCGCTCATGCGGATGGCAACGGCGGTGATGGCGACCGCCCATAATGGCGCTTCAAGCCGTAACACCTGACCGAGAAAAAACACCAGAAGCAGCAATACAAGAAAGGGAATGCGTCGGAAGATTTCGACCCATAAAATGGCAAGGCTGCGTATTGATGCAAAAGGCACCACCTGCGGCAGGCGCAGCGTGGCGAGCAGAAAGCCCAACGCATAACCAAGCGCGCAGCCAATGACGGAAGCGATTAGCGTATTCAGCAACGCCTGCCCAAGGAACAGCATATTCCACCAGGTGAAGAAGCGCGGCGCCTCATTCGCCAAAATCTGCCAGGCGGACATGGCTTAGAAAACCCGGGCTTTGACGCGGAACAACCACCTGCCGACCAGCCAAAGCAGTACGGAAGCGATGATCGTCAGCAAAATGTATATCCCGGCAGTGATCGAAAAAATCTCGACTGAGCGGAAGGAAATGGCATTGGCGTTTAGCGCACGGCCAGTCAGTTCCTCCACGCCAAAAATCGCCGCCATGGAAGTGCCCAGCGTCATAATGATGTAGTGATTGGATAGAGACGGGTAGAGCGTGCGCACCACATGCGGCGCAATCACATACCAAACAGTTTGCGCCCGGGAGAAGCCAAGCGTTTCGGCTGCATCCAGTTCGGCTTGCGGCACTGAGGCGAAGCCCGCGCGCTCAATCTCCGTCAGATAGGCGCCCGCATTCAGTGTCATGCCGATCAGCACGGCGGTGATAGGGGATAGGATGATGCCGAATTCCGGCAGCGCGAAGAACAGAAAAAATATCTGCACAAGCTGCGGCGTATAGGTGAAGAAGTGTACATACCCCAGCACCGGCACGCGTAGCCAAAGCGGGCCTTGCGTCAGCACCGCAGCGCCAACAAGCCCGATCAGCAGCCCGCCCGCAAAGGCAAGGGCCGCGATCCAGAGCGCCATGCCCGCGCCAAGCAGGAAATCGGGCAGGTAATGCAGAACCTGCCCGTATTGCAGTGTCATGTCAGAACATCGGGTTGAAGGGGATGCGCGTTGTCATCGGCACGCCGAACCACTTCTCCCAGGTTTGATTGACGAAGTTGGAGCGGTGCATTTCAAAGAGCACAACATTCAGCACATCACGCAGCGCGGTATTGCCCTTCTGCACACCAATACCAACCCAGAAGCTGGCCAGCACCTCATCCAGGATTTTCCACTGCACGCCTTGGAAATTGCGCATCGGAATAACGACCGATTCCGCAACATCCACCATGGCATCTGCGCGGCCCTGCGCCAGCGCACGGAAGCAATCAGGGTAATTATCAAGCAGCGTGACCTGCGCCTGCGCCGCATTCGCCTGCAACCAAGGCACGCCCACCGTGCCGCGCACCTGGACCATACGCACCTGACGGTTATTGAGGTCGGCTGGCTTTTCGATGGGTACCGCGGTGCCGGAAGATTTGGTCAGGACCACCATGGATTGCGTGTGCAGCGGCTGCGTATAATCAATCACCAGCGCGCGTTCGACGGTTCGGGTAATGGCGCCGAGCACAATGTCAATGCGATCCGATTGCAGGAAGGGAATGCGGTCCGGGCTGCCGACCTGCACGATTTCCAATTCCACATTCATGCGCCGCGCGATCTCGCGCGCGATATCGGCATCAAAACCGTCAATCTGGTTGCGTTCATTAAAGGTGCCGAAGGGCGGCAGGGTTGGGTTGATGCCGGCACGCAGACGGCGGGAAGAAAGGACCTGATCAAGCGGCCTTGCCTGTGCCGGCAAAGCTGCACCAGCGGCCATCGTGGCGGCGAGCGCGAAAAGGGAGCGGCGATCTATCGTGGTCATTTCAGTCTCCTGCTTGGTTCGATTGGTCGCGATCCTACTCACCTTGCAGGAGAGGCCGCAAGATAGAGCCTTCGTAAATTGTTTAGCCTCATGATGACTGCCGCTGGGAACGATCAATCACGAAGCCGCAATTTGTACTAACCATCGGTTTGGCCGAGTCCTAGAGTTTCTGGCTGAGGTCAGTCCAATAAGGGTGGTATCGGGCGACACAAACACACCGGCCGGGAATGTATATATCCTTAGTTTAGCTTTAGCGATCGCCATCCAGGCCTGCCACCCAACCGGAAAGCCACTGTACGGAAAGGGCGGTGCTGGTGGTCAGCACTTCCCCTTCGCTCGGTCCAGTGCGACCGAGGGACACATGCCGGCCATCGGTGCCCAATAAGACCCAGCGGGTTTCAGTTTCTATGTGCGTCGTTATTCTCCGTCGCGCGTGACGGGCGCTTCGCGCTGTGTTTCGCGCGAGCCAAGGCAATAAAGCGCCAGGGATCGCGATGATCCCTGGGCTTGGCAATCATTCATGCCGCTGTGGCTGCGCAGCTTCATTCAGCGACGCGGTACAGGCCGGCGGGAATGCCCGTCTCGTGGCTGGTGCGCTGCGTAATGCGCCAGCCCATCCATTCCGCGGTGGTTTTCGCAATCGCGTCCGCGAGGCTTGCGCCGTGATGCACCTTGCTATTCACCCCATCTGCGAAGTGGCGCCCGTAGCGGCTGTGGAGGAAGGCGTGGACCGAGGCGGGATCCGTACTTGTCGCGTTGTGGATCGCGGTGAAAGCGATCGGCCAGGCGGGCGCTGCGTGTTCGCGCATGGTGCCTCAGAAACCCCAGTCTTGGTTTTCGGTGGGAAGGATCGTGCTCATCTGTTTTTCTCCGTCATCGGCAGGGGAAACCCCCTGCGCGTGACAGACCATTCGCGCTGTGATGGGGGCTGAGCCAAGCGAAATAGAGCGTTATTTCATTGCTATGATTCGGGAATTTCAATTATGATTTGTCAGCAAAGCCCACTCCATTAAAGTCTTACCAAATTTTGCCATAGGGATCAGAATGCGCGCATGAGCACCATGAACATCTCCCTTCCCGAAACGCTCAAGGCTTTCGTTGACAATCAGGTCACTGAGGGCGGCTACAGCACGAGCAGTGAGTATGTTCGAGAATTGATCCGTCGGGACCAGGACCGCCAGCACCTCAAGGGGCTGTTGCTGGATGGCGCCAGATCAAAGCAAGGCGCCGTGGCAGACGCAGCATATTTCCACGGACTGCGCCACAAGCTGAAGCAGCACAAAAAGGCGTGACCATCAAAACGGTCATTCTGCGTGTCCTGGCCGAGTCGGAATAATCACGCGGCTATGCACAGCGCCAGCCTTTTCGCATGCGCATGGCGGCGCTGCCTTCTGCCTCTAGTCTGACGGCAATCCCGCGCGGCAGCCACCAAGTACGAGTGCCAGATCGCTATCGACCGCCCAATGTTTCTCAATTACCGCGCGCCCATCCGCGCCTATGCTGATCGTCTCGTTTGCAATCCGGGGTACAACGGGGCGACCATTCATTTTGACGCCGTCAACGCCCCGGACTCGTGGATCGTTGAACTGATTGTGCACATAGCAGGCTTCCACCACAACGGTCCGCCGATCCGCCATAACCCAACCACTCACAGCGTAGAGGGCGAAACCGGTAAGGCGGAAAGCTCGATTGCGGCACGCCTGGACCAGCTGATCGCGGGTTCGGAAAACAAAGCCGCCAGACCGATCTTCACCAATATCACGCCGTCCTTCGGTGTGAATGAAATGTGGATGCAGATAGCCGGGCAATTCTGCACAGAGTCTTTCACGTGCTGTTGCATCCGGATGGTTCATGCCCCCCATGGTCGCGCTAACGCGGCGAAGATAAGTGCGAATGCCGGCTTCCCAAGCTGCATCAAGCGCAGCCTTTTCCTCGGTGGTTTCAGACCAAAGTGCCATACGCGGGCGGACCGCCCCGCGCCGGACAGCATAAAAATCTTCGCTCCAATGCGGATCAGCTTCGAAGCTCGGAATGGCTGTCCAAACCTCACGCGGTGCGGCGTCGGCATGAGGCTGGCTAGGTGTTGTTGCCTGGCTCTGAGCGACGCCAGGGGTGCCCATGGCGGCCAAACCCAGCGCCAACAAGCCCGAGCGCGCTAAACGGGAGAGACGTGAAGCGATCGTGCTCATCAGGGAAACCTTCTGATATAGTTAAGAGATTTTTTGTAGCATTGGCGTCTTTTGAAGCACAAGCTTGTAATACTTGATGCACCCCTTCGCCATCTCGAACTATGTGGCACCACCACGGCCTTGACATAGATAGCCAAACCGCCGCCGCGCGGCCGCCAGCTCACGCAACCGCTGCCGCAGGTGAGTATCGTCCGGACGGCTCGGCTGATACCGCGCTACCCGCCTAGCAATTCCAATCAGATGGCACGCCCGGCGCTCGCTCAACCCTTAGCAGTTCCGGGCATGAGCGACCGCATCACGCTTCGCGCCGGGCGTCACCATTTTTTTGGGGAGATGTCTTTCAAGACTGCAATGTCAAGCATCGCCTCGGCCACAAGCTTCTTCAGCTTGGCGTTCTCATCCTCCAGCGTGCGAAGCCGCTTGGCCTCCGTCACTTCCATGCCGCCAAACTTGGCCTTCCGCTTGTAGAGCGTCGCCTCGCTCATCCCATGACGGCGGCAAACATCCGCCGTCACCGCACCCGTCTGCTGTCCCCCCCAATCCAGATGATCTGCTCATCGCTGAACCTGCTGCGCTTCATTCGTCCGTCCCTTTGAGAAACAGACTCTACCGAAAAATGGCAACAATTCAGGGGGGAACGTCACGACGCAACACCCTTTCCTATCGCTTCGGCAGCCAGCGCTTGGCGATGCGGCAGGCAACCGTGAAGGCAGGATTGAAGACATTGCCGACATCATAGCGGACAACCTGGCCCATCAGATGGCTCGCGGCGCGGGCGTCCAAACCATAGTGGTCTTGTCCCGGTTTTGTGCCGCTCCTTTGATCACATATTGTGCAGCAAAGGGGATGAACCATGGGCACAGGCAGGACGGATGAATTTCGCAAAGAAGCGGTGCGAATAGCGCTGACTAGCGGG
>JBIJAH010000029.1:0-46114 GCA_044345845.1 Roseomonas sp. | reverse complement strand
CGCCGAATGCCACCAGTATTTGAACAAAGGCCCCGCCAGGCTGAGCAAGGCAGAAGGGTGGTAGGAAGCATCCACCGATCTGTTCTGCGCCATGCGCCACAGGGTCGCGATATCACGCGGGAAGGGATGCGGATGCACCGCTTCCCGCTGGATCAAGCCCGCATTGCCAAAGGAAGCCCCCTCCCCCGGCGGCGCGCGATCCAGCAGCACAACTTGCGCGCCGCGCCGTTGCAGATGCAGCGCGATGGAAACGCCGATCATGCCGGCGCCGAGCACGATCACAGATCGCGACATTATGCTTCTTCCTGTCTTACGCGCCCCGGCGATTTGGCGTCACACGTCCTTGGTTTCGAATTCCGCAGGGCCGGTGATTTCGATCAATTCCAGATCTTCCGAATGGGCAATTTCGCGGTGCTTCACCAAGGGCGGTTGATAGCAGCTATCGCCAGCGCGGAATTCCTTCACGCCGATATCTTCATATTCAAAGCGCACCCAGCCCTTCAGCACGAAGAACATCTGGAATTTCAGATTATGGGTGTGCCATTGCCCGGTAGCATGGGCGCCGGGGATGGCACGGATGACATGCGCGCCAAAGGCGCCGCCGGTGGCGCCATTGATGCCAAGATCACGATACTCGAAAAACGGGCGCAGCCCGCGGATGAATTCAGAAGTCTCAGCATGGCTTGTGGTGGTGGTCATGGCGTTTTTCCTTCAAGCGAGAGGCAGCGCAACATGGCGGGTGAAGCCCGGGCGCGTCAGCAGCGTATCATAAAGCCGGCGCAGATTGGGCAGGCTTGGGCGTTCAATCGGCAGAACATGCCAGCGATGCACCCAGCAGCCGAGGGTAATGTCAGCAAGGGTCAGATTATCGCCACAAAGAAAGCGCTGCCCTTCCAGCTTCTTGTCCACAATCGCCCAAAGCTTGCCCGCTTCATCGCGTGCCTTGGCTTCCGCCTTCCAATCGCGTTCCGGTTCCGGCAAGCGGACATGGGTAAAAATATGGTTACCATCGGCGCGGTCAGGTGGCCGAGCGTCCAATCCATCCAGGTTTCCACGGTGGCCCTTTGGCGCGCATCACGCGGGTAGAGCGGGCTATCCGGTGCTTCGGTATTGCACAGATAGCGGCAAATCGTGTTGCTCTCCCACAGCGCCCAGCCATCTTCTTCCTGCAAGCTCGGCACCAGACCCATGGGGTTCATGGCGCGGTATTCGGGTTCCTTGGTGCGGCCAAAAGCGCCGCCCGCATCTATCCGTTCATAGGGAAGGGCGAGCTCTTCCATCAGCCACAGCACTTTCATCACATTGCTGGAACTGGTCCGGCCCCAAAGCTTCCGCATCGCTCATCTCCCTTACATGCGATGACCCTAAAGCCCCCCGCGTGAAGGGTCCAGTTGCAAGCGGCACCACGGCGCGCAATCTGTCTGCCATGAAGCGCGCTTTCATCATCCTGGCCCTGGCCGCCGCAGCACCGCTTTTGGCCCAGGCCAGCGAAACCTGGCTGGGGCTGGCGCCTTGTGAGCTCTGCCTATGGCAGCGCTGGCCCTATTGGGTGGCCGTGGGCTTTGCGGCGCTGGCGCTGGCGCTGCCGCGACATGCCGGGGTGTTGCTCGGCCTGGCAGGCTTGTCGGCGCTCATTTCCGGAGTGTTGGGCGGGTTTCATCTGGGGGTGGAGCAAGGCTTCTGGCCATCACCGCTGGCGGGCTGCAAGGCCGCCACAGCGGGCGGCGCCATGAGTATTGAGGATATGATGAAAAGCCTGGCGCCCATCCCGAATAAGCCCTGCGATGCCCCGGCTTTTCTGATCCCCGGCCTTCCCATTTCGATGGCGGCGATGAATATGGTGTATGGTTTGGGTATTGGGGCGTTCTCCCTCAATCTCGCCCGGCAAGGAGCAAAAACATGACACGCAAGACCGCCGAACACCGCCTGCCTGGCGACCCCACGGCGCGTGACGTGGTGGAACGCACCATTCGCGTGGATCATGCCGGCGAATATGGCGCCAAGCGCATTTATGAAGGCCAGTTGGCCGTGCTGGGCCGCACCAAATACGGCCCGCTGATCGAACATATGAAGGCGCAGGAACAGGTCCATCTGGACACATTCTCTCGCCTTATTGGGGAACGCCGCGTGCGCCCCACTGCGCTTCTGCCCTTCTGGCATGTCGCGGGCTTCGCGCTGGGTGCGGCGAGCGCACTGCTTGGCCATCGCGGCGCCATGGCCTGCACGGTTGCCGTGGAAGAAGCGATTGATGAGCATTACCGCGCCCAGGAAGAAACGCTTGGCGATGATGAGGCGGAACTCCGCGCCGATATTGCCCGCTTCCGCGCCGAAGAATTGGAACATCGCGACACGGGGCTGGAGCATGAGGCGGAACAGGCGCCGGCCTATCGGCTGCTGAGTGCTGCGATCAAGACCAGTTGCAAAATTGCCATCAAAATCAGTGAGCGTGTTTAGCCCATGCGCGGCGTGGTGCTGGCCCTGCTCCTCACTTCCTTGTTGCTGGGGTGCGGCCCGCAGCATGGGCAGACGGTAACGACTGAAGCTTTGCCGCCGCCGCAGGCTGATCCTGCAACAGAACTATCGCAGCCTGTCGCCATGCCACCGGATATTGAAATGCCGCCTGGCACGCCATCCGCCGCAGCCTTGGCGGTCGCGGCGCGGCTGCCGCTTCGCATCGGCCCTTGGGTACGCTCCGCCGGCCCACCGGATGAAGGCGCCATTGCGCGCAATGGCCGCCCCATGCCCTTTGTGCGCTACACCATGCCGGGTACGGGAAGCTGGGCGACGGTTGCGGTGAATGATCACGACACGCCACTGCCCGATGGCTTTTCCTCACCCGCCCTGATGGCGGCCTTTGATGCCGGCAAGGCAACCATCCGCGCCAATGCGCCAGGCGATACTCCTCGCCTGCGCATGGTTTGGATCCCCGATGCCCCCGAACAACGCTGCATCACGGGGCGCGCTTATGCCTATGTGCTTAGAACTGAACACGTGGTCTGTGCCACGGCAGTTGCTGGCCAGGAATTGCGCGTGCGCATTACCGCTTCCTATCGCCCCGGCGATTCCGGGCGCGCTTTTCAGGTGGAAAGCGAAATGGCGCGGCTTATTGCGGATGTAACCCGCGCCGCTGCTGGCCGTTTTTCTGACCCAGCAACGCGCGCGGACGGGCGGGTCTTCATCCCGGCCTTTGGCCCGGCAAGGGCTTTGTAAGCCAGGGCATCAAGCGCCCTTTTGCATCAGCGCTGCCACATCCCGGTCCCGCGCATCTTCACTGCCCGCCAGCCCTTCAATCACGCCATGCTGATCCTGTTCTGGCCGGTTCTGGCTGAGCTTGCGCTTGCCGATCAGGGTTTCGATTTCCAAGCGTAGCCCGACAATGCCCTTGAGCTGAGAAGCGACGAAGCTTTCCGGCGCGTCATCCACTGCCCAAGGGTCAGCGCGCGGCGCTTCATGATGATTGGTCAGCCGATCCACCAGCGCATGGAGCCGCGCGGCATCTTCAAACACCTCAACCGGGCCGATGGCATGCACGGCCACGTAATTCCAGGTTGGTACAACCTTCCCGTGTTCCTTTTTGGAGGCATAGAAGGACGGTGAAACATAAGCCTCCGGCCCCATGAAAATCGCGCGCGCGCGGCCCGCAGTTGCTAGCCCGCGCCAATGCGTATTGGCCTTGGCGAGGTGACCGTAAAGCGTGCCATGCGGGCCTTCATCGGCCAAGAATTGCAGCGGCACATGGGTGGCTTCCGGCACGCCATCCGCCCCCGCGCTGACTAGAATGGCCAAACGTGCCTCCCGCAGGATCGCATGCAGGATTTCAGGGCGGTCTTCACGAAACAGGGGCGGGTTGTACATCGGGGTCTTTTCCTGATCTCGTTTGGTGTTAGCCTGCCTTGAGTTTAGAGCAGATCGCGTTCAGATGGAATCATCTGAACGCGTGAAGATGCTCGAAAAACAAACATGTAGAGTGGGTTGCGTGAACCCATGTGAACGCAACCCACTCTAGGGAAAAGCAGAATGTCTGATGAATTGATCCGCTTGAGTGCCACGGAAGCCGCCGCGAAGCTGAAGGCGCGTGAGATCACGCCGCTTGACCTGATTGACGCGGCCGAGGCGCGTATCGCGGCGGTGGATGGCGATGTGAATGCGCTGCCCACGCTTTGCCTTGACCGCGCGCGCGACCATGCCCGCGCGCTGATGGCGGGCAAGCGCCGCGAGGCTGAAGGTGAAGCCGGCTGGCTTGGCGGTATCCCCGTTGCCATCAAGGACCTGGCAGAAGTGGCCGGTGTGCGCACCACCTATGGCAGCCCGATCTTTGCGGATTACGTGCCAAGTGAGAGCCATCCGGTGGTGGAACGGATCGAACGCAAGGGCGGCATTGTCATTGCCAAATCCAATACGCCTGAATTCGGCGCGGGGGGTTCGACCTTCAATGAGGTGTTCGGGCGCACGCGCAATCCTTGGAATACATCGCTCACCTGCGGCGGTTCCACCGGGGGTGGCGCGGTTGCCTTGGCGACAGGCCAGGTATGGCTCTCGCATGGGTCGGATCATGGAGGGTCTCTGCGCCGCCCTGCGACCTATTGTTCCGTGGTGGGGCTCAGGCCATCACCTGGGCGCGTCAGTCGCGGCACGGCGGATGATCTCTATTCGCCGCTTTCGGTGAATGGGCCAATGGCGCGCAATATCCCTGATCTCGCGCTGTTCCTGGACGCCATGGCGGGTTGGGATTTGGCCGATCCGCTGACTTGGGAAGCGCCCGCGCGCCCTTACGCGGCAGCGGTTGCGGCCGCAGAGGCCGAGGCACCGAAGCGCATAGCCTTCACCGCGCGTTTTGGCGGCGCGATTTCGATGGACCGGGAAACCGAGGAAATTTGCGCGCGCGAAGTACGGCGCTTTGAAGCGCTCGGCGCCGTGGTGGAAGAAACGCATCCCGAGATTGGCGATTTGAATGAGGCGTTTCTGGTGCTGCGCAGCCAGCATTTCGTGGTGGACCGCGAGAAAATGCTGCAGGAGCATCGGGACAAGATCAAGCCCGACATCATCTGGCAAACCGAACGCGGCTTGCAGGAAACCGCATCACGCCTTGCCTGGGCAGAACATGAACGCCGGCGCTTCTTCATCAGCATGCGCGAATTGTTCAAGCGTTATGATGTGCTGATCACGCCAGGGGCAGCCACGCCCGCCTTTGATGTGATGCTGCGCGCGCCGGAGAGCATCGGCGGCAAGAAGCTCGACAACTACATGGGCGGGTCGCTGATCAACGCTTTCGCCACGCTGGCGGGCTGCCCCGCCGTCTCGGTACCATGCGGCTTTGATCAATATGGCAGGCCGGTTGGGCTGCATATTGTGGCCCCACCGCGGCAGGATGCGCGCGCTTTGCAGGTGGCAGCGCTGTTCGAGAAAATGACGGGCCTGGATAGGCTTTTGCCCATCACGCCACGGCCCGGCAGCGTGCCGCCGGCGGAAAGTGCTTGAAGGAGCATCACCATGCAGCGCCGTAGTTTGATCCTCGCAACCGGCGGCTTTCTGGCCACGCCCATGCTGGCCCGCGCGCAGGATTTCCCTGTGCGCCCCATTCGCGTGGTGGTGCCCTACGCACCAGGCGGGCAATCCGATACGGTGATGCGGTTGCTGATCCCGCGCATGGCGGAATTCCTTGGCCAGAACATTATTGTTGAGAATCGTAGCGGTGGTGGCGGCACGATTGGTGCCGGCATCGTCGCGAATGCACCGGCGGATGGCTATACGCTGTTTTTCGAAAGCTTCGCCTTTGCCGTCGCGCCGCTGATCCATCGCGGTCTGCCGTTTGATTATGAAGCCGCCTTTGTGCCGATCGGCCAAGCGGTCGCGCTGCCCTATGTGCTGGTCACCAAGCGCGATTACCCAGCCAGCACGGTTGCGGAATTTATCGCCGCCGTGAAGGCGCGGCCTGGCTTCACCTATGGCACGCCTGGCATTGGCACCATCGGCCATCTGGCCGGTGCGCTTTTGGAATTGCGGGCGGGCATCAAAATGGAACATGTCGCCTATCGCGGCGGCGCGGAAAGCGCGCGCGATGTCGCCGCCGGCAATATTGATGGCGCCATCGGCACCGCCAATAGCTTCGCCCCCATCATCCAGAATGACCGCGCCCGCGGCATTGCGCTGACGAGTGGTGAGCGGCGCGGCAGCCTTGCGCATTTGCCGACGTTGGCCGAAAGCGGCTTTCCTGGTTTCGATCTGACAAGCTGGAACGGCCTATTCGCACCGGCTGCAACCCCGGCCCCCATTCGCGCCCGGCTGGAAGCGGCTTTGCGCCACGCCACCACCGATGAACCAACCCGCCAAAGGCTGGCGGCTTCTGGCAATGATGTGGTGACGGAAAGTGCGGAGGCTTTTGCAGAACGCATCGGCAAGGACCGCGACTTAGTGCGGCAATTGATCCGCGAAACGGGGCTCAAGATCGAATAGGGCCGGCTTTACCTTTGGGGCGGTTCGGGCCAGCCTTGGCCCATGACCCTCGCCGCCGCCATCATCCCCGTGACACCCTTCCAGCAAAACTGCGCCCTGATCTGGGATCAGGAAACCAAGCGCGGCGTGGTCATAGACCCGGGCGGTGATGTGGCGCGCATAGAAGGCGCGATTGCCGAAGCCGGCATCACCATTGATCGCATCCTGCTGACGCATGGCCATATGGATCATGCCGGCGGGGCGGCGGAATTGGCCGAGGCGCTCGGCAATATCCCCATTGAAGGCCCGCATCGCGCCGATGCCTTCCTGCTGGAAGGGCTGGTGGAACAAGGCGCCAAATACGGGCTGGCATGCCGCGCCGTCACGCCCAATCGCTGGCTTGAAGAAGGCGAACAGGTTGAGATCGCCGGCATCGCCTTTGATGTGCTGCATTGCCCGGGCCATACCCCGGGGCATGTGGTTTTCGTCAATCCAGATATGGGCATTGCCATTGTGGGTGATGTGCTGTTTCAGGGCTCCGTCGGGCGCACCGATTTTCCCTATGGCGATACAGCGGCTTTGCTGAATTCCATTCGCACAAAACTGTTTCCGCTTGGTGATCATATCCAATTCCTCTGCGGCCATGGGCCGGCTTCCAGCTTTGGCGCCGAACGGCAGAGCAATCCTTTCGTCGGAGAAAACGCGCCATGAGCCCGGTGATTGAAACCGATGCACCACCGCTGCCGGTGACACGGCCGGAACTGGTTGGCATGTCGCCTGCGCGGCTTGCGCGCATTCGTCCGGCGATGGAACGCGAAATAGCAGCGGGCAGGCTGCCGGGCTGCGTTGTCGCCATTGCGCGGGATGGCAAGCTTGTGCATCTGGAAGCGATTGGGTCTCGTGATCCTGAAAGCCGCGCGCCAATGGGGGCGGATGCGATTTTCTCCATCGCCTCCATGACCAAGCCCGTGACGGGTGTGGTCGCGCTTTCCTTGATTGAGGAAGGCCGGCTGCTGGTGACGGACCCGGTCGGCGCTTGGTTGCCGCCGCTGATGAATATGCAGGTGGCGAAGCCAACACCGGCGATGCTTTCAGGCGAAGGCCCGATTGAAACTGAAGCGGCAAGGCGCCCCATGACGGTGCAGGATGCCATGCGCCACACGACAGGTCTGGTTTATGGCGGGCGCAGTGGTTCTGCCGTGCATGCCGTGGCACCCCCTGGTTCCTTTTGGGTCGCCGAGAATATGGATACGGAAGGCTTTGCGCAGACGCTTTCTGGCCTACCGCTCAGGCATCATCCAGGAACGGTCTGGGAATATGGGCTTTCTACCGATGTGTTGGGCGGGGTTGCGGAACGCGCGGGCGGTGCTTCGCTTGGTGCGCTGATGCGCGAACGCGTATTCGCCCCGCTTGGTATGGAAGAAACCAGCTATGTGCTGCCCGAGGAAAAATTAGCGCGCTTCGCCCGGCCATTTTCCAAGGATCCGGTGACTGGCGCAGCGCAATCGGTTGAAGCACCGCTGCGCGCGCCGAAAATGGAAACCGGCGGTGCGGGATTGGTTTCCACCGCGAGCGATTATTTGCGCTTTACTGAAATGCTGCGCGCCGGCGGCACGCTGAATGGTGTGCGCGTATTGGCGCCGCAGACCGTGGCCTGGATGGCATCCGATCATTTGCAGGGCATCGAAAATCGCGTGGCCGGCATGGACCCTGCACTGGAAGGCTATGGCTTTGGCCTGACCGTTGCGGTGAGGCTCGCACGCGGTGGCTCGGGCCTGATGGGGGCGCCCGGCGCCTTTGGCTGGTCTGGCGTTTGGGGCACTTATTTCTGGGCCGATCCGGCTGAACGGCTGAGTGTAGTGTTCATGGCCCATGCGCCTGGCGAATTGCGCCAGCGCTATCGCCGCCTCATCAACATGCTGACCTATCAGGCGATTGAGGTCTAAGCATTTTCAAGCCAAGTGACTTCACTTGGCGACTCGGAAAATGTGATCAGACAAAAATTCAGTGCGTGCCCGGTGAAGGAATGTGCGCCGGAAACGCACTCAATAAACACCTCAGCCGGCCCGCCAGTCTGCTTCGGTGGCTGATTCCACGCGGTTACGCCCAAGCGCCTTGGCGCGGTACATCGCGGTATCGGCTGCGGCGATCAACGCCTCGGCCTCAGTGTTCTTGACTGACAGGGCGCTGCCGACGCTCACCGTAACCGGCAGCCTGGCCTGCCCCAAATCAATCGGGCGATCACCAATGGCGGCGCGCAGCCGCTCGGCGATTACTGAGGTCTCCTCAGGCCCGGCGCCTGACATCACCACCAGAAATTCTTCCCCGCCATAGCGCGCCACAACATCGGAAGCGCGCACATGTTCCTTGAGGCGTGCAGCAACCTCGCGCAGCGCCGCATCGCCCGCGGCATGGCCGTAATAATCATTCAGTGGCTTGAAGCGGTCCACATCAATCATCAGCACACCGCAAGCGGTGCCCGCGCGCAGCAGCGATTCCAGATGGCGGAAGACGTAACGGCGATTGCGCAACCCGGTCAGCCCATCCGTCACCGCCAATTCCAGCGAACGGTCGAATTCAGCGCGCAGCCGCAGCTGATAACGCCGGCGCCGAACCTGGTTGCGAACGCGCGCGCGCAATTCTTCTTCATTGATCGGTCGCAACACATGATCGGATGCGCCCAGTTCAAAGGCACGCAGCACCAATTCGCGCTGTTCCGCATCCGCGATCAGCATCAGTGGCAAGTCGCGCGTTTCCGCTTCCGCCCGCAGCCTGGAAGCAAGACGCAAAGGGTCGCCTTCCGTCATGGGCAATGAAGCCAAAACCAGATCATACTGCGCCTGTGGGTCTTGCAGCTTTTGCCACACCATCTTTTCGTCGCGGTATTGTTCCAGCGTCATGCCATCGGTCGCGAGTGCACGGGAAAGGGCGGCAGCTTCCGTCGCATCACCCGAAAGCAGCAATACCTTGGTGCCTTGGAAATCCTCTGGCGGCGCGCTGGGTGGTTCAAAGCCCAGATCGCGCACCGTTTCAGCGCGAAGCCGCCAGGCATCCAGCACCTGCTTCACGCGGAGCAGCGCGCGCAGCCGGGCAAAAAGTGTCGCCTGATCCACGGGCTTCACCAGGAAGTCATCCGCCCCGGCTTCCAGCCCGCGCACCCTTTCGCCCTGATCATTCAGGGATGTCACCATCACCACCGGGATATGCGCGGTGATGGGCTGCGCCTTCAGGCGGCGACAGGCTTCAAACCCATCCATCACTGGCATCAACACATCAAGCAGGATGATATCGGGCGACCAACGCTGCGCGAGCGTAATCGCCTCAGCGCCCGAAGCCGCGCCCGCAACTTCAAAATACTCATCCTGCAACCGGGCTTCGAGCAACTTGCGGTTGGGCAAGCTGTCATCCACCACCAGAACGCGCGCCGTCATGCCAGGGTCATCCCCGGGGCATGAGCACCAGTCACGCAAAAGCGCGGCGCATCATTCGGTGCCAATGGAAACACCGTTAAAGCGCCGGGATGGCGATCGTGGATAAGGCAGAATGCGCTTTCCATCGGCCAAATATGTCCCGAAACTAGGCGAAAAGATAGAGTGCCAAGCAGGGCCACGGCCTGGCTTCAGGCGCTGGCAAGCACTGCTTCCCGGCCATCCAGGTGGCGTAAATGGGCAATCAACCGGGGGCTTGGGCTTTGGCGAAGCTTGATCGCTTCTTCCAGGCCACGGGCGGCAATGGCTTGGCGCAGCGCATCCATATCGGGGTGCTGCGCTTCCAGGCTGGTCAGGCGCCAACCGGAATCGGCAATTTGCGCCGCTGCCCCGGCGCCATCCCATTGGATCAGCGGCGGGATCAGATTGCCCATATCCTGGCGCTGCGGCGGGAAGGCCATCCGCCAGGAAAGCGCTCCACGACGCATCGCGCCTACCTCTCCGCCGTGGGAGGCACCAAGGCGGGCAACCACCGCCTCAATGGCCGGCGTCGCGGCGACATAGGCGATCAATTGCGGCTCTGCCTCCAGCGCCAGTTTCAGGGCAGGGTCATCCAGATCGAAAGGTCGCGGATGGGCTGGCGTGCCCTGGGCGGGATCAGGCGCGATGATTTCAATATATTGGTCAGGCCCAAGGCCCAGCAGCATGTTATGCGTGCCCACCCCCGGATGGGCGCCGCCAGCGACAGGCCGCGCCCCCAAAAGGCGTTCCACATAGGCCGTACCCGCTTCCAGCGTTGCCGCGCCAATCACAAGATGGTCAATTTCAGCCATATAACCCCCAAGGCTCTGCCGCTTTGCGCGGCGCGCCGATTGTCATTCTGCCGGAATGTCTCTCCGCCCCCGCATGATGCACGGCGCGCATTTGCGCATATTGCGAAAGATCAAGAATAAGGCCGCACCGCAGACAGGCGCGCGACCCATCCGATTGACCGCGCCTGCGCTTTGCGGCGTTCTGCCGCGCGCGATCAAGCATTTTCACGCCAAGTGAGCCCACTTGGTGGCTCTGAAAATGCAACCAACACTGATTCACTGCATGTCCGGTGAAGGCCATTGGACCGAAGATGCACTGATGGGAAGCGCCGGCATGACACAGACCAAGCCCAAAATTGCCGAGACCTTCATCCACCCAAGCGTGAAGCTGCGTGAAGCCACCATAGGCGCGCGCTGTGAAATCCTGGAACGATCGGCGATGGAATACACGACGCTTGGCGATGCTTCCTATCTTGGGCATGACTGCCAAGTGGCGGATGCGGAAATTGGCAAATTCTGCGCCATTGCCGCTTGCGTCAGAATAGGCCCCCCCAATCATCCCATGGGCCGCCCGGCGCAGCATCGGTTTACCTATGTGCCGGAATGCTACGAAGCGACCAAGCAGCGCGATGCTGCGTTTTTCGCCGAACGCCGCGCTGCGCGTGTGAAGATTGGAAATGATGTTTGGATCGGCCATGGCGTGACGGTTTTGGCCGGTGTCACGGTGGGTGATGGCGCGGTGCTGGCCGCCGGCGCCGTGGTGGCGCGCGATGTGGCGCCTTACACCATTGTGGGCGGCGTGCCGACGCGCAGGATCAGGGAACGCTTCCCGCGCGATATTGCCGGGCAATTGCAAGCCATTGCCTGGTGGGATTGGCCTTTTGAGGTGATCATGGCGCGGTTGGCGGAATTTCAGACAGAAGATGTTACGGCTTTCTGCAAACGCTATGCGCCCATAAAGCCGTAAACATCGTTATCCTGTTGGGGCAGTGACGAATAGCAAGCGCGGAAGGCCCAACATCACCTTGCTTTCTGCCTTCTGCGCTCAAGATCGGCTAGGCAGTCTATTGGGTGCGCCCCACGCATGGGGCAGCAATCACCCCTCGGCCTTCGCCACCACCACCATGGCGGGCTTCAGCAAGCGGCCATTGAGCGTCCAGGCTGATGTCCAACCATGGAGCACAGTACCCGGCGCCACCCCTTCAGGCGCAGGCTGTTCCGCCATGGCCTGGTGCTTTTCCGGGTCGAAGGGCTGGCCCTTGGGGTCGTGGCGCTGCACACCATTACGCTCAAGAATGCCAAGGAAGGACCGTTCCACCCCGTCAAAACCGGCGCGAAGCTTGGTCAGTAGGTCGGATTCATCATCAGCCGCTGGCGGCAGGGACTCGATGCCGCGGCGTAGGTTTTCTGCCGCCTCAACCACATCGCTCGCGAATTTCTGCGTCGCATAGGCGCGCGCATCGGCCACTTCGCGCTGGGTGCGCGTGCGGAGATTCTGCATCTCAGCCTCAGAACGGAGCCATTTGTCGCGCAATGCCTCAAGCTCCTGCGCCAGCATGACAAGGCGTTCCTCGGCGCTCATGGCCGGGGCTTCGGCGGCGGCTTCGGGCGCCGCCGATTGGGGGGCGTTGGGGTCGTTCGTATCGGTCATCATGGTATCGCGTGGTTACTCGCGGAAGGGATGGGCATCAGTGCCGGGGGAAGATCACTATCCTATAGCATTTTTGAACCAAGTGGAATCACTTGGCTCTCATTGGCGCTATCTGGCGAAATGGGCGAACTCCTGGACTAGGTCGCCGTAAATCGCGCGTTTGAAATCCACCGCAAGGGCGGGCAATTCCGTCAACGCTGCCCAGCGCCAAGCGTCAAATTCCGGGTGCGGGTCCAGATCAAGCCGGATATCGGCATCACGGCCCAAAAAGCGCAATGCAAACCATTTCTGCCTTTGGCCGCGATACTTTCCGCCCAAGGCTTTGCCGATCAGCGCCGCCGGCAGGTCATAGAATAGCCAGCGCGGATGTTCGGCCAGTATTTCGGCCTGCGCTGTGCCGATTTCTTCCTCCAATTCGCGGAATACGGCGATGGCCGGGTCCTCGCCCGCATCCATCCCGCCCTGGGGTAATTGCCAGCCCCCGGCGGCCCCTTCGGCATTTGGCAAATCCGCCCTGCGCGCCACCAGCACCTGGCCCGTTGCATTGAACAGCAAGGCGCCCACATTGTCCCGGTAAGGCAGGGTCATTGAGCGCGGCTTTCGCCAGCCTCGGCAGGGCGGCGGATAAGGGCCGTGACCGGGGTCAGCACCAAACCGCGCCGTTCAAGCCCTGCCGCCCAGGCCGCCAGCCGGTCCACCACCACCGGCGTTGGCGCATGCGCCAAACCAAGGGCGGAACCGCGCGCCTTGGCGATGGCTTCAAGTTCGCCCAGCCGCTTTTCAATTTCAGCCCGGGTCGCCGGTTCATCCAGAATCAAATCCACCGAACGGCCCCAAGCGCGCAGGGGCGCGTTCACGCCTGGGCGTGCATCCAGATACAAAAGCCCGCGATTGCGGAGCGATTCCTGCAAAGCGTGATAGCTTTGTTCCATGGCCGCGAAGCGTTCACCCCGCATGCCCCCCACAACGCCGATAACGCCGACATAGCCCGGAAAGCGCGACAATACCCATTCCAGATTGGCCATGTTTTCAGGCCCTGAACGCCCGGTGAGCAAAGCGCGATTACCCGGGTCATTCAGCGGATATCCCGCTGGTTCCATGGGCAGCCCCACCAGGCTTTCCACCCCCTTGGCGCGCAGCCGTTCCGCAACCTGTGCCGCGCGGGGGGCATAGGGCGAAATCGCCAGGGTCACGGCTGGGGGCAAGCGCCGAATGGCATCTTCCGTCTGTGTATTGGAAATGCCGATATCGGCCACCACAATGCCAATGCGGGGCCGGGTGTCCTGACGATCAAATTGCCCGGCATAGGCGCGGATGGAGGTACGCCCATCCGCCCCCACACGCGGCAACGGGCCAAAACGCCCCTGTTCCTGCAAGGTGGCATCGGGTGCCGGGATGGGCCGTGCGCTTGGGGTCTCGGCAGAGATTGGCGGCGCATCAAAAGCCGGCGGCGCTGGCGCGGCGGGTGGCGGCGCTGGTGCCAATGCCGGTGCTGCGGGCGGCGAAGCCATTGCTAGCGGCGGCGGTTCTGCCTGCGCTGTTGCGGGCGGCGGGGGTTCGGCCTGCGCCGTTACAGGTTCGGGCACTGGCGCAGGCGAGCTCGGTGCTTCAGCCGCAGGCGTGTGCGCGGGCGCCTCAGCGGCTGGCGCTTCGGGCGGTTTAGCTTCCGGGGTTTCTGTCGTTTCGGGCGCTTCCGCCACTGTTTCGGGCGGTCCAGGCGGGCCCAACCGGTCAAGCCAAAACCCGCCGCCGCCCAAAAGCAGCAGCACCAGGACCCAGAACAGGCCAAGCCCGCGCCAGCCGGCGAAGATACGGCGCGGAAATCCCTCTGCCATCAGACCCTCAGCGTTGCCCGCCGCGTGGCGCCGAAGCCATGCCGCGCAGCAACACTAAAGCCTGCTGAAGTTGATGATCCGTCTCAGGCTTGGTCGGGTCAAAGGCTGGGGCGCTTTCCGCGGGCTGGCGTACCACACGCTCCGCCAAGCCTGCCGGCAGATTGAGTGGCGGCGGCGGGATGGGGGCGCGGGTTTCTGCCTGCCCGTCATTACGCAGCGAACGGCGCAAATCCGCTTCCCGGTCACGTTGCGGCTGGCCGGCGCGGGTTTCTTCACGCGTCGCCAGCACTTCAATATCCGGTTCAATCCCGGTGCCTTGGATGGACCGGCCTGAAGGCGTGTAATAGCGCGCCGTGGTCAGGCGAATGGCGCCATTACCGGGGATGGGCATCACGGTTTGCACGCTGCCCTTGCCGAAGGATTTCACCCCCAACACGACAGCGCGGCGATGATCCTGCAAAGCGCCAGCGACAATTTCACTCGCACTTGCGCTGCCGCTATTGATCAGCACCACAATTGGCAGTCCATCAGCAATATCGCCAGGCTTCGCATTCCAGCGCTGCGCATCTTCCTGTCGGCGCGCACGGGTTGAGACGATTTCCCCCTGAGTCAGGAAATCATCCGTGACCTGCACCGCCTGATCAAGCAGACCGCCCGGGTTATTGCGGAGGTCAAGCACCAGCCCCTTCAACCCACCTTGCGCCTGCTGCTTTAATTGCTGCAACGCGCGGCGGAGACCCGCTTCGGTTTGTTCATTGAAGGACGTAATGCGCACATAGCCAAGATTGCCTTCTTCCAGGCGGAAGCGCACCACTTGCGGGCGGATGACATCGCGCGTCAGCGTGAGTTCAAGGGGCCGTTCCGCACCCTGGCGGCGGATAGTGAGCTTTATTTGCGTGCCGCGTTGGCCGCGCATCTGTTCCACTGCTTCTTGCAGCGTCAGCCCCTGCACCGAAGTGCCGTTCAGATGCGTGATGAAATCCCCAGGCTTGACGCCGGCGCGCGCCGCGGGGGTTTCATCAATCGGGCTAATAACCTTGATGTAACCGCCTTCCTGCGTCACTTCGATCCCAAGCCCGCCGAATTCGCCGCGGGTTTGGGTTTGCATGTCACGGAAGCTGCGCTGGTTCAGGTAAGAAGAATGTGGATCTAGGCTGGAAAGCATGCCCTGGATGGCGTTTTCGATCGCGTCCCGGTCATTCACCGGTTCCACATATTCTGCCCGCACCCGTTCAAAGACATCACCGAAAAGGTTGAGCAGCCGATAGGTTTCCGCCCGGCCACCTTCCTGCGCCCAGGCGGCGACGATGGGGCCCACCACCACGCCGGCAGCAAAGGCCGCACCAATGCTCGCAAACCGCAAATAACCGCGCTTCATGCGCCGCAACCCTTCTTCCCATCCGGCGAAACGCGCCGGCGACACCAGCCAAGATAGTCGTTCAGAGCGCGATGCGCGACTCTTGAACGCATCCTGACAGGCGAAAAATCGCGTGTGGCGCTATTCTTGCCCCGCAAGCCAAGGGTTTGGGTCCACCACCTGCCCATCGCGGCGCAATTCCAGGTAGAGCAAACCACGCCCATCCGCCCCCGCCGCCAGCCGGCCCAAAGCTTCCCCGGCCAGCAAGCCCGTGCCCGCTTCCGTGTCCAAACGCTCAAACCCGGCCAGCACCAGATGCAGCCCAGGCCCGCATTCCAGAATGACAAGCTGGCCAAAGCGCCGAAACGGCCCGGCGAAAACCACGCGCCCGGTACACGGGCTGACCACGCGCGCCCCGCCGGCGGCGGTGAAGGTCACACCGCGCGCGGGCCCCGCTTCCCCCCTTTGGCCAAAGGCGATGCTAACCCGCCCATGCACCGGGGCGGGGCGGTTTGACTCGGGCGCGGCGGCCTGAGGCAGCGCCACCGGGCTTGCCGGGCGCCCGCGCGCTTCCTGCCGCGCCCGCGCTGCCGCCAGCGCGGCTTGCCTTGCCTGTTCGCGTTCCAGCGCCGTCAGCATTTCGGCCAAATCATTGGCGCGGGCGAGCGCTTCCTGCGCGCGGGCGGCTTCAGCCCTTTGGGTCGCGCGCGCTTCGCGTTCGCGCAACCGGGTTTCGGCGATTTCCTCATCCAGCGCTGTGGCGGCTTGGCGCCAATCGGCCTCGGCTGCCGCAACCAATACGGCTTCCGCCGCGGCTACCCGGGCGCGACGTTCGGCTTCGGCATTGGCCAGGCGCAATTCCTCAGCCTCCGCACGGATTTGCCGTGCCGTGCCTTGCAGAACCAAAAGCCCGCGCAACGCTTCATCCGGTGGGGCGGGCTGCGCGAGCAGCGTTTCCACGGGCCAAAGTGCCAGCCGCCGCATGGCCGGCATCATGGGGGCGAGGGCCGCAGCACGAGAGGCCGCTTCGGCGAAAGCCACTGCCGCCGCCGCTTCCGCCCGGTGCTGGCGCTGCTGGGCGGCATCCAAGGCACGTTCCGCTTCCTGCACCCGCGCCGCCATGGCGACCCTTTGCCGCGCAAGCCCGCTTTGTTCTGCCGCTGCTGCTTCCGCTTCCCGCGCGGCGGCTTCGGCGGCGGCGCGGCTGGTGGCGGTGGCGCGGCGCGCTTCTTCCAGCGCCTCACGCGAAGGCTGCGCGAAGCCAAGGCCGGGCAGCGCCAGCAGGCATAGCGCGAGGGCGATGCGCGCCTTAGGCAAGCAGGGAATGCCCTGTCATCGCGCTTGGCTGCGGCAGGCCAAGCAGGGCGAGCAGTGTTGGCGCGATATCCGCGAGCCGCCCATCCTTGATGGCCACCCCTTGTGGCCCATTCATCAGCATGACCGGCACCACATTGGTGGTATGCGCGGTATGCGGCCCGCCCGTTACGGGGTCTTTCATCAATTCGGCATTGCCGTGATCGGCTGTGACCAGCAGGCAGCCACCCACTTCTTTTAGCGCCGCGACAATACGCCCAAGCCCGGCATCCACGGCTTCCACCGCTTGCGTCGCGGCGGCAAGGCTGCCGGTATGGCCGACCATATCGACATTGGCGAAATTCAGCACAATCAGATCATGCGCGCGGCTATTGATGGCGGCCACGGCTTTGTCGGTCAGTTCAGGCGCCGACATCTCGGGCTTCAGATCATAGGTCGCCACATCCTTGGGCGATGGCACCATGATGCGGCCTTCGCCCGGATAAACCGCTTCTTCGCCGCCATTCAGGAAGAAGGTGACATGCGGGTATTTTTCCGTCTCCGCCATGCGCAACTGCGTGAGGCCCGCACGCGCCACCACCTCACCAAGCTTATCCGCCATGGATTGCGGCGCGAAAGCGGTGGCGAGATGCGCGTTCAGCGCATCACTATATTCCGTGAGGCCAACCGCAGCGGCAAAACGCGGCAGGTGCCCGCGCGCAAAACCATCAAAGCCAGGATCGAGCAGCGCGGTGAGGATTTCCCGCGCGCGATCGGCGCGGAAATTGAAACAGAGAATGCCATCGCCATCCTTGATACCAGCGTAATCGCCAATCACGCTGGCGGGGATGAATTCATCACTCCTGTCAGCGGCATGCGCGGCGATAATGGCGGCGGCGGCGCTTGGGCCATGTGCGCCCTTGGCTTCCACCATCGCCCCATAGGCTTGGGCCACGCGATCCCAGCGCTTGTCGCGATCCATCGCAAAATAGCGCCCGATGATGGTGGCAATCCGCACGCCTGCCACGCCAGCCAAATCAGCTTCGAAACGCTTCAGATAATCAGGCGCGGCACGCGGCGGCGTATCCCGCCCATCGGTGAAGGCGTGGATAGCAACGGGTATGCCCGCAGCTGACAGCAATTTCGCCAGCGCCACCGCATGATCCTGATGCGCATGCACCCCACCGGGGGAGAGCAAGCCCATCAAATGGCAAGTGCCGCCCGAGGCTTTCAGCTTCGCGATCAAGCCCGTGATGGCAGGCAGTTCCGCGAAGGACCCATCGGCGATAGCGGCATCAATGCGCGGCAGATCCTGCATCACCACGCGCCCAGCACCGATGTTGAGGTGCCCGACCTCAGAATTGCCCATCTGCCCAACCGGCAGGCCAACATCCTGACCGGAGGTCTTCAAAAAAGCATGCGGGCAGGACGCCCAAAGTGCGTCAAAGCTAGGGGTCTTGGCCTGCCGCACGGCGTTATCGGCCAACTCCTCCCGCCAGCCCCAGCCATCCAGAATGACCAGCATCACGGGGCGCGGCAGTGCGGCGGCTTGCATGCGAGAGAACTCCTCAACCTATGTTGGCCGAATTACTCCCCGTGGTGGCCAGCATGCAAGCGCGGATCAGAAGGGCAGCAGCGCGGGTACGCCAAAGAAGCGCGCGTGGAAATGCGGTGTCACGGCCCAGCCGATCAAAGCGAGTGCCGGTGCCAACCAGCCGATTTCCGCCAGCACCAGCCGATTCCGCCCGGCCATTATGGCGCCGAAGGGCGGGATGGAGGTCTCGGCCCTCAGCTTCGCCGCTGCTTCCGGGTCGCGCGTTGCAAGTTTGCGATCAATGGAAGGCATGCCGATAAAAGCGCTGATGGCGAAGGTGCCGAAGAAAATCAGGCTCGCCAGATCGCCATTGCCGAGCACATGCACCAAGGCCCAAAGCGCGAAAGACCAGAGCACGGGGTGGCGCGTGATGCGCTGAATGCCACGTGCCTGCTGACCGACGAGACCCTCTCCGCCGATACCTGTCGGGTTGCGCAATAGACCAGCGGCGAAAAACAGGAAGGCCGGCAGCATGATCAGCGCAAGGACAAGGCGAAGCCAGGCCGGCGCGGTCCAAAGTGGCAGGGTTTCCGCCGCGCCCGAGGCACGCGCGAGTAGCACCAAGGCAAGCACCGACAGTATGGAATAGAATATCCGAAAGCCATTTGCGCCGAGGCCAGCGACCAGCCTGGACCGCATTAAGCCGCTGGCGAGGCCGTTATGCGTCGCGAACCAAAACGCCGCTGCCATCAACAGGGGGAAGAAGGTTTTCATGGCCTACAAATCCTTCAGCACGGCCCAAAGCGCCGACTTCGCCTCAAACCCAATGCCTGGAATATCAGGCATTCTGATCCGCCCATCCACAACCGGCGTGCTATCGGCGAAACCGCCAAAAGGCGCGAAAACCTCCGGGTAGCTCTCATTCCCGCCAAGCCCAAGGCCAACCGCGATATTCAGCGCGAATTGATGCCCGCCATGCGGCACGCACCGCCGGGGCGACCAACCATGGCGCACGAGCATCTCGAGCGTGCGGAGATATTCCACCAAGCCATAGGAAAGCACTGGGTCGAATTGCAGAATATCGCGATCCGGCCTGAGCCCACCATGGCGGATCAGATTGCGCGCATCCAGCATGGAGAACAGATTCTCGCCCGTCGCAATCGGCGGCATATATTGTTCAGCCAAGGCGGCATGGGTTGAATAATCCAAGGGATCGAGCGGTTCTTCATACCAGCGGAGCCCAAAGGGCTGCAGCGCTGCGCCATAGGTCAGCGCCGCATGCAGGCCAAAGCGACCATTCACATCCACAGCCAAGCGTGATCCATCACCGTCCAGCAATTTCACCACCGCTTCAATACGCGCCAAATCCTCGGTCAAGGCGTCTTTCATGGATGTGCCGGGCGCACCGCCGATCTTCATTTTGACGGTGGTGTACCCCATACCCAAATAGCGTTTCATTTCCTCAACCAAAGCATCCACGCCCTTGCCGGGATAATAATAGCCGCCTGCGGCATAGACCCAGGCGCTGTCATCCGCCTGACCGCCGCGATAACGATCCGCGAGCAAGCGCCAGAGCGGCACGCCTTCAAGCTTTGCCGCTGCATCCCACAGCGCCATATCCAAAACGCCAACGGCGACGGAACGATCCCCATGCCCGCCTGGCTTTTCATTGCGCATCATGGCACCCCAGGCGCCGGTGGGGTTCAGCCCGCCTTCGCTGCGCGCCAGCTCAGCCTCGGTCGCGGCTTGCAGGCGGGGGATGAAGCGTTCCGCCAGCAGGCCAGGCTGCGCATAACGGCCATTGGAATTGAAGCCATAGCCCGTGGCGCTTTTGCCCGTGCCATCTTCCACGGTGATGGCGACAACACTCGCTGTCATTTTCGAGAAATCAATATATGCATTGGCAATCGCGCTGCTGATGGGCACCACGCCCTGGCGGATGGAGGCAATACGCATCTTGTGTTCCTGGCTTGAGACGCTGAGAAATTATGGCCCGGGCAGTTAGCCGAGCAATCTGCCGATCACGCGCGCAGTATAATCCACCACCGGGATCACCCGGCCGTAATTGATGCGCGTGGGGCCAATCACGCCAATGGCGCCGACGATTTTTTCCTGACCATTGCGGAAGGGTGCCACCACAACGGAAAGCCCTGCCGTATCAAACAACCCGCTTTCGGCGCCGATGAAAATCTGCACACCTTCGCCGCGCTGCGCCAATTCCAGCAGGCGCAGCATGGTTTCCTGCGCTTCCAGCCTTTCAAACAGCCGCTGGATTTCCTGCACCTGCGCTGCCTGATCCAAATTTTGCAAAAGCCGCGACTGGCCGCGCAAAATCAGTGACCCGCCACCGCCGCCGGACCAGGTGGCAAGCCCCGCTGAGATCACCTGCTCTGTCAGCGCATCAAGCGCGGTGCGATCGGCGGCAATTTCCTCAGCCACATGGGTGCGGGTTTCTTCCAAAGTGCGGCCAGCAAGGCGCGCATTCAGATAGTTCGATGCCTGCGTGAGCGCCGAGGGCGGCAAGCCCGCCGGCACCTCAATGACGCGGTTTTCCACCTGCCCGCCTTCATGCACCAACACCACCAGCGCCCGGCCCGGACCAAGCGCCACGAATTCAATATGGCGTACCGGATTTTCCGTTTTCGGCGCCACCACCAGCCCCGCCGCCCCCGCAAGGCCCGAAAGCATCAACCCGGCCTCAGCTAGCGTTTCCTGCAAGGACCGGCCCGATGCCGCGCAGCGCGCCGCAATCGCATCCCGGTCTTCTTCACCCAGCGCGCCAAATTCCAGCAAGCCATCCACGAAAAGCCTGAGGCCACGTTCGGTCGGCAGGCGGCCAGCCGAGGTATGCGGCGCGTAAAGCAGCCCGGCATCCTCCAGATCCGCCATGGCATTGCGGATGGTGGCCGGGGACAAGCCCAACGGCAGCCGGCGCGATAGGGTGCGGGACCCCACAGGTTCCCCCGTCGCGACATAGGTTTCCACCAATTCGCGCAGGATGAGCGCCGAACGACTATCCAGCCCGGCATAGGCGGGCAGGCCGGGCGTCAGCTTCGCGGGCGTATGGGTCACGGGTTGTGGTCCCGATTTGGCATAAGGTGAGTATGGGGCCTGGGCCGGGCGCGTCAACGGGTTAGCAAGCCGGGGAGGCCTGTGCTAACCGCGCGCCCATGACCAGACCCTCAGGCCGCGCCCCCGGCGCGCTTCGCACCGTTTCCATCCAACCCGGCGTCGCCCGCCATGCGGAAGGTTCCTGCGTTATTCGCATGGGCCTGACCGAGGTGCTGTGCACCGCAAGCGTTGAAGGCAAGGTCCCGCCCTTCCTGCGCGGCCAGGGCCAGGGCTGGGTCACGGCAGAATATGGCATGTTGCCGCGCGCAACCCATACGCGGAGTGACCGGGAAGCCGCGCGCGGCAAGCAATCCGGCCGCACGCAGGAAATCCAGCGCCTGATTGGGCGCAGCCTGCGCGCCGTGACGGATTTGAAGGCGATGGGGGAAATGACCATCACGCTCGATTGCGATGTGCTGACCGCCGATGGCGGCACGCGCTGCGCTTCCATCACCGGCGCCTGGGTGGCGCTGCATCTGGCGTTTGAACATTGCAAGCGCATGAACATCATCACGCGCAATCCGCTCAAGGATCAGGTGGCGGCGATTTCCTGTGGCATCTATCAGGGCGTGCCCGTGCTCGACCTTGATTATGATGAGGACAGCAAGGCCGATGCTGATGCGAATTTTGTGCTGACAGCGTCCGGCGGGATTGTGGAAATTCAGGGCACCGCCGAAGGTGCGCCCTTCACGGAAGCCGATTTACAAGCGCTGATGGGCCATGCGCGGGAAGGCACGGCGGCACTTTTCGGCAAGCAGCGCCTTGCGGTGGATAAGTGATGGCGCACCGGCGCCTGCAGCGGGGTGAGAAGATTATCATCGCGTCACACAATGCCGGGAAACTGCGCGAGGTGGCGGCCTTGCTGGCGCTGCATGGCATTGAAGTGACCAGCGCCGGCGCGCTTGGCTTGCCGGAACCTGAGGAGACGGAGACGAGTTTCCTGGGCAATGCGCGCATCAAAGCCCATGCGGCGGCGCGCGCTTCGGGAATGCCTGCCCTTTCCGATGATTCCGGCTTTTCCGTTGCCGCGCTTGATGGTGCGCCTGGAGTCTATACCGCTGATTGGGCCATGCGCCCGGAAGGCGGGCGGGATTACGCGCTTGCCATGGGCAAGGTGCATGATCTGGCCAAGGATGCGCCCAACCGTGCCGCCTGGTTCACCTGTGCGCTGGTGCTCGCCTGGCCTGATGGGCATGAGGAAGGCTTTGAAGGCAAGGCGGAAGGCGCATGGGTTTGGCCGCCGCGCGGCGCGCATGGCTTTGGCTATGACCCCATGTTCGTGCCGCAGGGCTATTCAGCCACCTTCGGCGAAATGGATCCGGACGAAAAGCACCGCATCAGCCACCGCGCCGCGGCTTTCGCGCTGCTGGCCGCTGCCTGCCTGCCACCGGCGGCAGGCTGAGCTGCAAGGGCGCGCTGGTTTCCGGCGATAGCCCACGCCGGATTAGGCTGGCCCAGCCTTCTTCGGGCGTGTCCACAATTTCAAACAGTTTCAAATCAGCCTCATTGATCATGCCTTCTTCGGCGAGGGCCGCGAAATTCACCACCTTGTTCCAGTAATCGCGACCGAACAGCACAATGGGCAAGGCGCGCATTTTCTGCGATTGCACCAGCGTCAGCACCTCAAACAACTCATCGAAAGTCCCGAATCCGCCAGGGAAAACCGCAAGCGCATTGGCGCGCATGGCCAGGTGCATCTTGCGCATGGCGAAGTAATGGAAGCGAAAGGTCAGCGCCGGCGTGGACCAGGCATTGGGCGCTTGTTCATGCGGCAGGGTGATATTGAAGCCGATGGAAGGCGCACCGCATTCGAACGCCCCGCGATTGGCCGCCTCCATGATCCCAGGGCCGCCGCCCGTTGCAATCACATTATCGCGCGGCGCACCGGAAGCGGCGAGCGCACCGCCCCGCATGGAAACAATGCGGGCGAAGGCGTGCGCATCCTCATAAAAGCGGGACCGATCAAGCGCCTTTTGCGCGGCGCGTTTTTCTGCCGCCCCGCGCGCCTTTTTGGCGAGTGCGGCGGCTTCCTCCGCGCTTGGCGTTCGGGCAGAACCGAAAACGACAACGGTGGACCGCACCCCCCAATCGCGCAGCGCATATTCAGCCTTGGCGTATTCCATGCCGAAGCGAAACGGGCGCATTTCATCGCGGAGCAGGAATTCCGGGTCTTCAACCGCCAGTAGGTAGCTGCGTGATCCCTTCTGGGCACCATTATTCGGCATCGGCAAGCTTCCCTCTCATACGCGCTGGATCATGGCATGAAGCGGGTGGGGGCTGCGATGGGGGCTTCAGTTTTAGCAAAACTGGCGAAATCCGCGCCCTTTGTGTGGTTCAAGGCTTTTGGGAGATGCGCTGCCCGTCACTGGCATTTGACAGGACCGCTTATCACCAGAAAACCCGATTGCGTGTTAACTCTTTATTAATCTATCGGTTGTGTAATAAAGAAGGTCAAGACAGGCCAGTTCGGAATAGGGAAAAACCCCCATGCTGATCGGATTGCTGGGTGCCGGCCCCAAAAAGCCCGGCCTGAATAGCGGCTTGGATGCCGCGATCATGGCTGCAATTTCCCAAAAGGCTGGCATTCAGCGCCATACGCCCGCGGTGAATGTGGCGCCGCGCCAAGCCCCCTCACCCGCCGTGGTGGTAGCCATTGACCCGCGCGCGGATGAACGCGCAGCCGAGATGGCGCGCCGCCCCCAGAATTGGGAGGCTATGAAGGCTGCCTCCACATTTGTCGGCGACCGCCCCTATGCCATGGCTGAACCCGATTGGGACAAGAAAATGAACGCCGAAATGATAGACGCAGCCAAGCGGCAGGTCTGGGCGATTTCGGAGACGCTGCGCAACTATGATGAAACGGGGGAAGTGGTTTCCTTCGGTTTATATGGTGAACGCTTCGTGGACACGGAGAACTGGAAGGTCTATGGCGGACCAGAGAAGTTTATTGAAATGATGCGCAAAGGTTTAGAAATTTCCAAGGCCGGCCTGCGTGATCTTGAAGGCGGCACCAACCATTCGGCTTAATTGGGCTTGGGGCGTCGCGGATTTGCCTCACCACGCGCGGCCAAAAAATGGCGCTACCGCCGGGAAGGTTTCTCCCCGGCGGTAGCGATCAGCTCACAAAATGAAGTCCTGCTGCCCCAGGTTCACCACCCCCTGAATTCGCAGGGTAATGTCGGCCACGCCATCCCCCATATCGGCCTGCACAAAGGTATTGCCGCCGGAATGAAACCAGCGAACCTCCCCAACGCCGGTCTTGGTGAAACCCGCTTTGCCGTTATCACCATAGGTTGAAAAAAACTGCCCATCACAAGGGAATTCGATTTCCCGTTAACCCTTTATTAATCTAACGGTTGTGTAATGAAGCAGGTCAAGACAGGCCAGTTCGGAATAGGGAAAAACCCCCATGCTGATCGGATTGCTGGGTGCCGGCCCCAAAAAGCCCGGCCTGAATAGCGACTTGGATGCCGCGATCATGGCTGCAATTTCCCAAAAGGCTGGCATTCAGCGCCATACGCCCGCGGTGAATGTGGCGCCGCGCCAAGCCCCCTCACCCGCCGTGGTGGTGGCCATTGACCCGCGCGCGGATGAACGCGCAGCCGAGATGGCGCGCCGCCCCCAGAATTGGGAGGCTATGAAGGCTGCCTCCACATTTGTCGGCGACCGCCCCTATGCCATGGCTGAACCCGATTGGGACAAGAAAATGAACGCCGAAATGATAGACCAGCAAAAGCGGAAGGTCTGGGCGCTGTCGGAAACGCTGCGCAACTATGAAGAGACGGGGAAATTGGTTTCCTTCGGTTTATATGGTGAACGCTTCGTGGACACGGAGAACTGGGAGGTCTATGGTGGACCAGAGAAATACATCGAAGATACACGCAAAGGTTTAGAAATTTCCAAGGCCGGCCTGCGTGATCTTCAAGGCGGCGTGACGCCAACGGGGTGATTGAGTTGCCTCCCCCTAGGGTCGCCAGCGTCGCCCGTTCTAAACTCACAAACTGTTCATCGCCGGGAAGGTAGCTTCCCGGCGATGTTCATGGGCTTCACAGGATGAAGTCGTCCGCTCGTAGATTCACCACCCCCTGAATTCGCAGGGTAATGTCGGCCACCCCATCCCCCATATCGGCCTGCACAAAGGTATTGCCGCCGGATTGATACCAGCGAATCTCCCCAACGCCGGTCTTGGTGAAACCCGCTGTGTTGCGAAAGACAAAAGCCTGATCTCCAGCCAGTAACGCATTGGCATCAATCGAACTGAACACCAGCAGGTCTGAAAACTGCTGGAAATCCATAATGGTATCCTGCGCGCTGGGCGTCGCCATGTCATCGGTGGAATACAGGAAGCGGTCCAACCCCGCCCCGCCGGTCAGCCGGTCCGCATCAGCGCCGCCAACCAGGCTATCATTGCCAGCGCCACCGAATATCGTATCGAGGCCGTTATCACCGCGGATATAGTCATCGCCCGTCAAAAGCCCGGCTTGATCATCACCATAAAGCAGATCATTGCCATTCCAGCCGGAGAAGTAATCATTCCCCGCGCCACCTTCCGCACGGTCATTCCCATCTTCGGCGTAGATTTCATCCCGGCCGTCGCCGCCGCGGATTGTGTCAGCCCCGCCTTCGCCAAGAAAAGTGTCATTACCGGCGCCACCATCCAGCAGGTCATTCTGACCGCTAGAGGCCCAGCCATCCCCGCGGATCCAATCATTACCGTCGCCACCATAGATGCTGTCGTTGCCAACATCGCCCGTCAAATTGTCATTGCCGGTGCCGCCATAAATGACATCATTGCCGAAATCGCCATTGATCCAGTCGTCACCGCCGGCGCCGTCCAAATAATCATTTCCCAGGCCACCCGTGTACGAATCACCCCACGAAGATCCGATCCAAAAGATCGGTTTCGTTGAACTTCCAGACATCGAAACCTTCTTTGTAGGTTGAATGGTTTAGTGAACAACCGCAGGTTAAACAGGCCCTGACGATATTTCAACCAAGATTAACAAAAAATTGCGGCTTTGATAGGTTTTTTCATCCGTGGCAGCAGCCCCGAACCCCAAAGCAGGTGTTGCCGGTTGAGGCAGCGCGCCCACCCCAAAAGCGTGACTCTGCTGCAACGGTGGTGAGGCGCCTCGAATCGCCTATATGCCAAAAGTGCAAAAATCCCTGGGCAAAGAATAACTTCCGGCCTAATGTTATGAATCACTCTGAAGCGCTGCCTTGATGCCTCGCCTCTTTCTTCCGGCCGAATCCCGGCCTTCTGCCGAACAGGGCGCCGCCAGGCGGCGCTTTGCCTCGGCCGATTTGCGCGCGCTGCTGGGCCGGCGGCTGATGGAATTTTGTGGGCTGCTTTCAGCGCTTATCGCGCTTGGGCTTGCTGCGGCGTTGCTGAGTTATGATCCCGCTGATCCTTCGATGAATACGGCAACCAATCGCCCTGTCAGCAATCTTGCCGGGCCCGCCGGGGCGGTGCTGTCAGATATTCTGTTGCAGGGCTTTGGTTATGCGGCGGCGCTGCCGGTGCTGGCGCTGCTTGCCTGGGCGTTTCGGCTGGTAACCCAGCGCGGCCTTGGCTTTATTCCCCTCCGGCTATTGGGCCTGGCCTTTGCCCTGCCGCTTGCCGCGGCGGCGCTGAGCCTTGCCCCCCTGCCCGGAGAGGCACCAGGCCTGGCCGGTGCTGGCGGGGCGGTTGGCCCGCTTTTGGCGGATGGGGTGATTTCCTGGCTTTCGGGCAGCTTTGGTGCCTATGGGGCGTTGCTGGCCAAAGCTGGAATTGTGTTTGGCGCGGTAGGTGCCAGCTTTATCGGCTGCGGCCTGACCTTTGGCGAATGGCGCGGCGCAGGGCGTGCGGCTTTGGGGGCCAGCCAAGTCGCCCTGGAAGCGGCGCGGCATGGCGCCGAAAGGCTGCGCCCGCATGAGGAGGCGGAACCAAAAAAGCCCGGCGTCTTCGCCCGCCTGACCGCGCGCTTCAAAACCCGCACCGGGCGACTGTTTCGCCGGCAAGAACCGGAAATTCCGTTTGGCCCAATGCTGCGCGCCGCCGATGCGGCGGCTGAGGCCATGCCGATCCGCCCTGAACCGACAGCGCCGCGTGAAGCCCCGCCCGTCCGTCAACGCAAAGCTGCCGAACCCGCGCGTCGGCCAACGCAGCAGCCGGCGCTTGATCTGGGTGATGGCGCCTGGGCGCTGCCGCCGCTTGATCTGCTGACCGCCGCGCCCGTGCAGCGCGTGGGCCGGCCTTCCGAGGAATCGCTCCAAGCCAATGCGCGGCTTTTGGAAAGCGTGCTGGAAGATTACGGCGTGCGCGGGCGCATTGCGGAAATCCGCCCCGGCCCGGTGGTGACTCTGTATGAATTGGAACCCGCGCCCGGCACTAAATCCGCGCGCGTCATTGGCCTCGCGGATGATATCGCGCGGTCCATGAGCCTGATTGCGGTGCGTATCGCAACCGTGCCGGGGCGCAATGTGATCGGCATTGAAATGCCCAATGCCAAGCGCGAAACCGTGTTCCTTTCAGAAATGTTCGGCGATGAAAGCTGGCATCGCAACCCGGGCAAACTGCCGCTGGCGCTGGGCAAGGATATTGGTGGCACGCCGGTGATCGCCGATTTGGCGCGCATGCCGCATTTGCTGATTGCCGGCACCACGGGTTCGGGCAAATCGGTCGGGATCAATACGATGATCCTGAGCCTGCTGTATCGTTTCAGCCCCGATGAATGCCGCTTCATTATGATTGACCCCAAGATGCTGGAGCTTTCGGTCTATGACCGCATTCCGCATCTGCTGGCCCCGGTGGTAACAGAACCGCCCAAGGCGATTGGCGCGCTGAAATGGACCGTGCGGGAGATGGAGCGCCGCTACCGTGCCATGAGCCAATTGGGCGTGCGCAATATCGCGGGCTATAATGAAAAAGTGACAGCAGCGCGCCAGCGCAATGATGTGCTGACCCGGCGCGTGCAAACCGGTTTTGATCCGGAAACCAATAAGCCCGTTTTTGAAGACCAGCCGCTGGCGCTGGAAGCACTGCCCATGATTGTGGTGGTGATTGATGAAATGGCCGATCTTATGATCGTGGCCGGCAAGGAAATTGAGGCCGCCGTGCAAAGGCTGGCCCAAATGGCGCGTGCCGCGGGTATTCATGTGATCATGGCCACACAGCGGCCTTCGGTGGATGTGATCACCGGCACGATCAAGGCGAATTTCCCGACGCGCATTTCCTTCCAGGTTACATCAAAGATTGATAGCCGCACCATCCTTGGCGAACAGGGCGCGGAACAATTACTCGGCCAGGGTGACATGCTGCATATGCCGGGCGGTGGGCGCATTGCGCGCGTGCATGGCCCCTTTGTGTCAGACACTGAGGTGGAGCGGATTGTTGAATTCCTCCGCGCCCAGGGTGAGCCCGCCTATGTGGATGAAGTAACCGAAACCGAGGATGAGGGTGATTCCGTTGCCATGCTCGGCATGCTGGGCGGCAATACGGATGCCGAGGCATCGCTTTATGATCAGGCGGTGGCGCTGGTCACGCGCGAAGGCAAGGCAAGCACAAGCTTCGTGCAGCGGCATTTGAACATTGGCTATAACCGCGCGGCGAAGTTGATTGAGCAGATGGAAAAGGAAGGCGTGGTAGGCGCGGCTAATCACGTGGGTAAGCGGGAAGTGTTGGCGCCAGGGCCGAGGGATTAAATGCCCCCCGGCGCATGCGGATCAAGCACCGCATCCGGCAATGCCATGAAGCGCGCGCCGTATGTCCAGACCAGCGCACATTCAACAACACGCCCCGGAAAGGCCGCGCGCAGCAGCGTGCGATAGGCCGCCATTTGCCGCAGATAGAGCGGCGCCACCTGATCCACATGCTCCGGCGGCGGGCGATTGGTCTTGTAATCCAGCACCAGCACGCGATCTGGCTCAACCTTCAACCGGTCCACCTGGCCCGCAATCAGCCGGCCATTTACCTCACCAGCCAAGGGGGCTTCCGCCAGGCTTCCGGGGCCAAGGGCGGCCTGCATCCAAGCCTCTCCAAGCAGGCCCAGCACCTCGTGCAGCGTTGCATCCTGTTCCGCCACCGAAAGCCCGGGCGCGCGGCGCGTCAGGAAGCGGCGCGTCAGCTCCTCCCACACGCCAGCGGGATGTTCCGGCAGGCTCTGTAATAGCGCATGCACCAGGCGCCCGCGCCGAAAGCGCAACCCTAAGGGATCCGCAGCCGGGCGCGGCGCGGCGGCGGGTGTTTCTTGTTCGCCCGGCAGGGCGGAAGGTGCCAGGCTGCCGGCGGGCGCTTCCTCCGCTGCCCTCTGCCAGGCCCAGGCCGGCGGGCGGGCTCCCGCATCAGCGGCCGAGCCCGCGCTTTCCACCCGCGGCGCCGCGCTTTGGGGCGTGCGTAGGCTGAGCAGTTTCGGCCCAGCACCGAAACAATCAGGCGCGGCACCAAAAGCGCCAGCGTCGAAGGCGCATTCCTCACGGTCCGGCAGGCGCGCAAATCCTTGCGCCACCAGATCATACCAGCATCCTGCGGGCAGATTCTTCTGGCCATTCCAACCGCAAATAATCAGCCGATCTTCTGCCCGCGTCAGCGCCACATATAACAAGCGATGCTCTTCCTCGGCCTCTCCTGCCTGATCCGCCTGGCGCTGCGCGGTCAGCGCTGGTGCCTCAAACCCCTTCACCTGCGGCGCCCAAACGGGCAGGTCTTCGTCGCCATCTTCAAACCAGCGGAGCGTTTTGCGGTCCTGCGCCTTGCCTGTTGTGTCGGGCAGAATGACGATGGGCGCCTGCAAGCCCTTGGAGCCATGCACGGTCATGATGCGCACCACATCGCCGGCGGCTTCCGCTTCGCGCTTCACCTCGGCGCCACCTTGGCGGAGCCAATGCACAAAGCCCTGCAAGGATGGCGGGTTGAGCTTTTCATGTTCCAAAGCGGCATTGAGCAATTCATCGAGCGGATCGCCCGCATCAGGCCCAAGCCGCGCCAGAATACGCGCGCGCCCCGCGCGGGGATCGAGCGGACCTGGCGCGCCAAGCACATCGGCGAACAAGCCATGGGGCGTGATGAAATCAAGCCGCGCCGCTTGGGCTGACAACCAATCCGCGACACGCCCGAAGTCCGAGGTACTGCCGCGATGCGCCATCAGCGCCGCATGCAGGCTGCCCTGGCGCGGCTGCGCGAGTTCGAATAGTTGCTTCTCATCCATCCCGATCAGCGGGGATTTCAGCAGGGCCGCCAGATTCAAATCATCATCGGGCAGCAACAGCCATTCCGCGAGCGCCAGCATATCCTGGACCGGCAATTGATCAGCCAGGATCATGCGATCAATGCCGCCAACAGGGATGGAAAGGTTCTTCAATGCGCGCACCAAAGCCGGCGCAAAACCGCCGCGCTTGCGCCCGCGCAGCAGCACCAGAATATCACCGGGGCGAATGCGGCGGCCCGCGGGTTGCGTTGCTTCCTTGCCTTGTTCCACGCGCGCCGGCAGGGTTTCGTGCTTGATCATCTGCGCGATGCGCCGCGCAATGGCAGCAGCCAGGCGCGGTGCGGCGCCTTCCGCATCCACGGCCTGTTCAGGCGGCGCCCAATCGGGCGGGGCGTCGGCCTTTGCGGTTTGCAGAATCGGCCAAAGCTCCACGCTGCCGGCATGGCCGGCACGGTCCGCATAATGTTGCAGCTTGGCATCGGGTGAAACACCCTCGCGCGCCGGTGCGTCAGCGAAAACCGCATCCACCAGCGCAAGCACGGGTTCGGTGGAACGGAAGGAAACATCCAGCGGCACAGCGTGGAATTCCTGCTGGGCGCCGTGAACCATGCGTTCGTAATGGTGCTTTTCGCGCACAAAGCCCGCCGCATCCGCTCCCTGGAAGGCATAGATGGATTGCTTCTGATCGCCAACCGCGAAGATGCTGCGCTTTTCTTCCCGTGCACCCAGCCCCGCGAAAAATTCCCCGGTCAGCGCACGCACAATGCCCCATTGCTCCGGGTTGGAATCCTGCGCCTCATCCAACAGGATGTGATCCAACCCGTCATCCAGCTTGAACAATACCCAGGCGCTACCTGGATCATCGAGCAATTTGCGCGCGCCCGCGATGAGGTCATCGTAATCGAGCAGGCCGGCATTTTCCTTGGCCGCTTGGTAGCGGCGCAGCACAGGCTCACCAATCGCGAAAAGTGCCATGCTGGCGGCGAGCACCCGTGCGGCGGCGTGATCCTGATCCAGCATTTGCAGCCGCGCGGCTTCGTCTTCCATCAATTGCTGGATTTCCGCCTGCCTTGCGGCCTGTATGGATTTCGTCGCGAAGCTCTTGCGGATAGTGCCCTTGTCGATGATGAAAACGCCGCGCCAACGCGCATAAGCCTCCGCGCGCCCGATGACATTCAACGCCAGCCATTCTGCCATGGCAGTCGAGAGTTTTTGGTCCGTGATGCTGCCGCCCTTCAGCGTCTCGGCCGCCTGACGAAGCGCGGCTTCCTGATCCGGCGCGGAGATTTCCGCGAGTATCTCCGCCTCCTCCGTGCGGCCCGGTGCAAGCCCAAGCTTTCGCGCCAGCGCGGCGCGTGTCCCCGCGATACCTTGGCGCTTCTGCAGCGCACCCAACACCTTGCCACCGGTAGCGGCCATGGTGCCAATCACCTCGGAAAACTTCGTCGGCGCTTGGTATTTCGCCAAAACTGCCAGGGCTGAGCGATCCGCCCCGCCCGCCAGCAGCGCATCACGTTCGCGCGCCAAAAGCGCCCTGCCATCCTGTTCCTGCATCACCGCAAATTGCGGCGCCAAGCCCGCTTCCAGCGGAAAGGCGCGCAGCAGGGATTGCGCGAAACCATGCAGCGTTGAAATCCGCATACCCCCCGGCTGTTCCAGCACATCGGCGAAAAGCTGGCGCGCCGCCTGAAGCCCTTCGCGCCCGGGCGCATGGCCGGTCAGCTTCTGCAATATCTCCGCAAGCTTGGCGTCATCCGCGACCACCCATTCCCCAAGCCGGAGCGCCAACCGCGTTGCCATTTCTGCCGCAGCGGCATTCGTAAAAGTCAGGCACAGGATGCGCCCCGGCGGCACACCTACCAGCAATAATCTCAGCAACCTGTCCGTCAGTAGCTTGGTTTTGCCCGAACCGGCGGAAGCCTCCACCCAGGCGGAGATCGCCGGATTGGCAGCACGTGTTTGCTGGGCTTCAGCGCGTTCGCGTGCCTCGCTCATGCCTCATCCCCGTCGCCAGAGGCCCATTCATCCACCCGCGCCAGATGATCATAATCATCGCCAGGCGTGCCGCGTCCGGGGTGCGGGCGGCTTTCAAAGGGCGCGTCACCCAGCAACATGCGCTCTGCCAAGGCCGTAATCCGCGTGCGTGCGAGATCGGCAAAGCGCGTGCCAACATCAGCGCTGGCGCCGAGGTTTTTTTCTTTGCCCGGTTCTTCGCCGCCGCTCAATTTCCAATAGACCAACGCGGCGGCCTTGGCGTCTGCGCTGATGGTTGGATAGCCGCCAGCTTCCAGAATCATCGCCTCCAGCGCCAATTGCGGCGCGGCGCCTGCAATAACCTGGGTAGCACCCGGCACCTGGCCAGTTTTATAATCCAGAATGCGCCAGCCGCCGCCGGCCAATTCGTCCAAACGATCAGCTGTGGCGACAATCTCCACATCGCCACCGGTAAGGTTCAGCGTCAGGCTACCCTTGTGTTCCGTCAGGCAACGCAGCAGCCCGTTTTGCGTGCGAAGCTTTTCTTCTTCGGCGATCACGAATTTGCCCATGCGCGCCATGCGCGGCCCCCAGAAGGCCAGTACACCGGGATGGACCGATTCCTTGTTCAACGCCTCCGCACAGGCATGATCCCACAATGCGCGCGCTGCTTCGGCACCCGGCCAGCCCGTGCCAAGCCCCGTCAAGAAAAACCGCATGGCGTGATGCACCAGCGTGCCATATTCCCGCGCGCCAATATCCGCATCCAGATCATCAAGCGCGCGCAGGCGCAGGATGCGCGCGGCATAAAAGGCGTAAGGATCGGCGATCAATTGCGTTGCGTCTGAAACGCTCAAGCGGCGCGGGCGTACTTCCACCGGTGGGCTGAAGGCAGCACGCTTGCACGGATTTGGCTCCTGCAAAGGTTCGTCCAAAGCCGCCGCCCAGCGCGCGGCCAGGCTGGCGGGTAGCGCAATATCGCCTTGCCCCTTCAGGAAGGTTTCCAAGCGCGTGAGCCAACGTGTCGGCACGCTTGGCGCGCCGCCGCGTTTGCGTGCGGTGGAAAGCACCAGTTCCGAAGCGCTTGCCGCGGCGTGGAAGAAATCCGCCGCCACGCGGCCAATGCGCGCTTCCGGCGCAGGCAAGCCGAAACGCGCGCGCATGGGCCGGCTCATCCAGGGGCCGGGTTCGGTTGCTTGCGGCCAGATGTTTTCTTCAAGCGCACCCAGAATCACGCGATCGAAACTCTGCAACCGCGCTTCCAGAAGCCCGAGGATCGCAATGCGCGGATGCGCCGCCGTATCACGCTGCGCGCGAAAAGGTGGCGCAATCGGCCCGGCCAGCATGGCATCAAAAGCGCCGGGCCATGATGCGGCGGCGATGGGCGGCATTTCTGCCAATGCTTCGCCGAGTGAGGCCAAATGCCGCGCCAAAGCCTCCCCTTCCTCACCAGCGTAAAGCCTGATTCCGCCAGGAAGTTCAGGCGTTGCGGCAAGCGCTTCCGCCGCCGCCAAATGCAGCGCCAATAAATCGGCGGGCGGGCGTGATGGGCTTGGCGGCAGTGCTGTGAAATCACCAAGTGCTGCCTGCAAAGCCTCCACCAGCCCGACCAAGGCAGTATCGCCCGCCGGCAAAGCCGCACGTAGGGCTTCAAGCCCCGCCGCCAGTCGCGGGCCGCGTAGACACTTCCGTTCAAGGCCGCGCACGGCCTCAAGCCAAGCGCCACGTTCCATCCCAGCGCTACACAGCGGATGCTTCAAAACCGCGAGCAACGCAGCAGGCGCGAAGCCATCGGCGATCATGCGCGCAATCAGGCGCAGAAACGCCGCTGCCGGCGCATCGGCCAAGGGCGCGCCGGCGCTATCATCTGCGGTGATCCCGTGGCGCGCGAGTTCGGCAGAAACGCGCCGCGCCAAATCGCGGTCTGGCGTGATCAGTGCGGCGCGCTTGCCCGGCACCTCCACTGCTTCGCGCAGCAATAGTGCTATGGCGGCGGCTTCCTGTTGCGCATCGGCGGCTTGCAGCCGGCTGATGCCAGCAAGTGCGGCCTGCCAGCGCGGCGCATCGCGTTCCGCCCAAGCGGCCAAACCCTCGGCGGGGCGCAGGCTCCGCGCCAGCATCACCGCGCGATCTGCCGGCGCTGCGTGATGATCAGCACTACCCCAGGGGCGCAGCGCATTGGGCTCCACACCAAGATCGGACAGTAGTTTCATTTGCCCGGCAAAGGGATGGCTCGGCGCGCGGCGAATGGCGTCAGCCAGGCTTGGCGTTATTGGCTCTGCCATGCCTTGCAGCACCAGCGCGCCATTCGGCAGGCCGGCGATGCAGCGGAGCAAAGCGGTCGCGGCAGGAATGGTGCCGCCCGCGCCAATGCCGGCGGCGATCAGCCTTTCGCGTGGCGGTGCCGCTTCCAAGGCGCGGCGCTGCGCAATCAGCGCACGCACACGCGCCAGGCCGAGGTCCATCAGGCGCTGCGTTTGCAGCCAGCCATTCCAATCGCGCACCACCGCCTGCAATAACCGTGTCGTGATCTGCCAATGTACAGCCAACTTATCCGGCACCAGGCCATCAAGCCGCGCAAGCCAGCTTGCCGCGAAATCTGCTGGGTGCGCGGTTTCAATCAGGTCAAGATCGGCTTCTTCAAAGGCTATTTCATCAAAAAGTGTCGCAAGCTCCCCGGCCAAGAGCCAAGCCTGTTCGGCGCCAAGCGGCCCACCATAGCGGCGCGGAATGCCCAGCACGATGCGCGACAGTACCGCTTGCCGCGTGAGGGGGGCCACCGCTGGCGGCAGGTCAAGCAAGGCGGGCAGCGCCAATTCATCCGCTTCTTCCACCGAAAGTCCGGGCAGAGCGCGCATGCGCGGCAGCAATAGCGCGCGGCCACCGGCCGCGGTCAGAAAGGCTTCGCGTAAGGCGCGCGCGGCGCGGCGTGTTGGCAGCAGCAGCGTGTGGGTGGCGAGTGCGGCTGGATCATCGGCAGGCACTTGCGCGAGCAATCCCTCGGCCAGCGCGGGCAGGAAGCGCTGTTCGGCGGGGATCAAGAAAACGCGCAAGGGCAGCGCTTCAGAACAACGCGCGGGTCACGCCGCTGCGCAAAACATCTTCGGCATGTTCCAGATCATCGGGGGTGGACAAGTGAAACCAGACCCCATCATGCACCAGCCCATAAAGCCGCCCGGCTTCGATGGCGCGATTATACAACCGGTTCAGGCTAAAGGCGCCGCTTGGTGCTTCGGCAAACAGCGCCGGTGAGAGGATTTGCACGCCACCGAAAAGATAGGGCGAAACCTCCCCTTCTTCAGGTCGGCGGAGCAAGCCAAGCGGATCAAGCATGAAATCGCCGCGCCCCACCTCGCCCGCGATTTGCGCCGTGCGGATCAGCAGCAAAAGCCCATCCATGCGATCAGGATCGAAGGCCGCGGCCAAGCGCTTCAATGCCGGGTGCGGACCATCCAGCCAAAACGCATCACCATTCACCACGGCGAAGGGCGCATCACCCAAAGCGGGCAAGGCGCGCGCCACACCGCCGCCGGTCTCAAGCAGGGTTTCTTCCCGTTGCAGCGTGATGCTTGGTGCGCTGCGGGCATTCACGCAAGCCGCGACCTGATCCGCCAGCCAATGCGCATTCACCACCGCATCCGCCACACCCACATCGGTAAGCCGATCCAGCGCGTGATCAAGCAGGCTACGCCCGGCCAGTGGAAGCAGGGGTTTGGGCATCGCCTCCGACAAGGGGCGCATGCGGGTGCCAAGGCCGGCTGCCAGAACCATGGCGCGGGAGAGGGTGATCATACAGGCTCCTTCGCCGGATCGGGATTGCGGCGCAAGTGGCGCGGCAGGGCATCATCCAACCACAGGCGCAGCGGCGTGGTGGCGGGGTGTTCCAGGGCTTCAGCCAAAAGCCGCCAGCAGCGCGGCCCGTGCACCAGGTAGTGGTGCTTGTTGTCACGCCGAGAGAGCCGCACCCAAAGCGCCGCCACGCGCAAATGGCGCTGCGCGGCACAGGCGGCCATGGCGGCGGTGAAGTCATCCCGAGCAACACTTGGCCGTGCGGCGAAGTAGCGCGTGATCGCCGCATCGCGCGCTTCTGTCGCCACATCGCGCCGCGCATCTTGCACGAGCGAAACCAGATCATAAGCGGGATGCCCCAACCCGGCATCCTGGAAATCGAGCAAGCCCGCGCGCCGCGCGCCGGCGCGCCCTTCAAGTCGCATCAGATTGGCTGGGAAGTAGTCCCTATGCACAAAACCCTGGGTGCCAGCGAAGGGGGCGAGCATGGCGCGCAGCGCCACATCAAGCCCAGTGCGCAGATCATCACCGGGCGCGCTGCCCATCATTGCGGGCCACCACCAATCAAGGAAGGTCGCTGCCGTCGCCCGCGCCATGGCCGCTGCATCCCAGGCAGGCAGGCCGGGCGGCGGCGGGGCTTCATGCAGGGCGGCCAGGGTTTCGGCTGCTTCGGCGTAAAGCGCTGGGGCTGCCGCGCCAGCGTCCAATAACGCGGCATGGGTGGCATCGCCGAAATCCTCCAGCAGCACCAGGCCGGCTTCGGGGTCGGCGGCGATGATCTCCGGCGCGGAAAGCCCAATGCCCAGGACATGGCCCGCAATGGCGATGAAGGGGCGGGTGTCTTCGGGCGGCGGTGCTTCCATCAGCAGCGCCGGGCGTGGCCCGCCATGCAGGCGCGTATAGCGCCGGGCTGAGGCGTCAGAGGGCAAAGGGTCCAGCCGCGCCGCGCCAAAACCGGCATCCTTCAGGAAGGCAGCGATCATGGGCGCAACCCTTCAAGCCTGGCATCCCAACCGCTCAGCAGCACATGGCGCGCTTCCTCGGCTGCGCCGGGCGTCAAATGGATGCGGAGCGCATCGGGGGGTGCAAGCGGCCCCAGCCTTTCGGGCCATTCCACCAGCACAATCCCCTCCCGCGCTTCATCCCAGCCCAATTCAGCAAGGCCGGCAGGGCCAGACAGGCGATAAAGGTCGAAGTGATGCGCGGGTCCGGCGGGCAAATCATAGCTCTGCACCAGGGTGAAGGTGGGGCTTGGCACTTCAAGCGCGGCATCGCCGGTTGCGGCGCGCAGCAAGGCGCGGGCGAAGGCGCTTTTGCCGGCACCAAGGGGCCCATCGAGCAGCACAGCATCACCGGGGCGGAGCATAGGCGCAAGCCGAGCAGCGAGTGCTTCCGTCGCCGCCAGATCGGGTAGATCCAAGGCAATGTCCACCGGCCCCTGATCCTCCCTTTCCGTCAAAGCTTTGACCAACCCCAAGTCTCGTCTCATGCTTCTCTGGTCGCATTTCCCGAGCCGCCAAGCGTTTCCGCTTGGCTTGGAAATGCTCTATCACGCCCCCCTGGATTCGGGGGAGAGCCCATGCCGGCCGAGATTGAAACCGATGTCGCGATTATTGGCGCGGGCCCTGTCGGGCTTTTCGCCGTGTTTGAATGCGGCATGCTGCGCATGAAATCCGTGGTGATTGATGCGCTGGAAGCGATTGGCGGGCAATGCACGGCGCTTTATCCAGAAAAGCCGATTTTCGACATTCCCGCCCATCCGCAAATCGCCGGCGCTGATCTGATCGGCAAGCTGGAAGAACAGGCAGCACCCTTCGCTCCGCAGTATCTTTTCGGTCGCCGCGTTGAGACATTGCGCCAGGAAGGCAGTACGCTGGTTTTGGGCACTTCCGCCGGCGATACCATTCGCGCCAAGGCCGTGATCCTGGCCGCTGGTGCCGGCGCCTTCGGCCCCAATCGCCCGCCTTTGTCTGGGCTTGCCGGCTACGAAGCCTCGGGCGCTGTGCGCTACATGGTGGCAAAGCGCGAAGAATTTCGCGGCAAGCGCGTGGTGATCGCGGGCGGGGGCGACTCTGCCGTGGATTGGGCGCTGTCGCTCAAGGACATTGCGGCCAAGGTGGTGGTGGTGCATCGCCGCCCGAAATTCCGCGCCGCGCCTGAAACCGCCGCGCAATTGGAAGCCGCCGCCGCACGGGGGGAAGTGGAAATGGCCATCCCCTATCAGCTGCACGGGCTGAAGGGCGATGGCGCCAGGCTGGAAGCGGTGGAACTGGCAACCCTGCAAGGTGAAACCCGAGATGTGCCGGCGGATCATTTGCTGGCATTTTTCGGCCTTTCCATGGACCTTGGCCCCATCGCCGATTGGGGCCTGGGGCTGGAACGCAGCCATGTCAGCGTCACACCGTCCACCTGCGAAACCAATATCCCCGGCGTCTATGCCATTGGTGATATCGCGACCTATCCCGGCAAGCTGAAGCTGATCCTGCAAGGGTTTTCTGAGGCCGCCATGGCAGCGCATGCGATCCATCCGCGCGTTTTCCCGGATACCGCGCTGCATTTTGAATATTCCACCAGCAAAGGCGTGCCCGGCGCGGCGTAACAGGCAACGCACCCCCTTGCGCCCGGCCAGGCATGAACCCCAATTGGAAGCATCATGCTGAAACTGATCCGTATTTTCGCTTTTTTACTGCTCGCCATCCTTGGTGGGCTTTGGGGGCTGGCCTGGTATCTGCGCGCGCCTGGGGAGGCGATGGGCGATGCCTTTCTACGGCAATTGGCGCAGTTTGGCGGCGCGGATATGCCGGCCCCTTCAGCAGGCGGCGTGCAATTGCCGCAGGGGATTGCGCTTGGCGGTGGCTTCAGCCTGCAGGACCATACCGGGCAACGCATCACGGAACGCGCCTTCGCGGGTAAGCTTGGCCTGATCTATTTCGGCTTCACCTATTGCCCCGATGTCTGCCCGACGGAATTGGGCGTGATGGCCGCCGCGCTTGACCTGCTCGGCCCCGAAGCATCCCGGGTGCTGCCGGCGCTGATTACCATAGACCCGGCGCGCGATACGCCGGAAGCCTTGGCTGACTATGTCTCCCGCTTTCATCCATCCTTGATCGGTTTGACCGGTACGGATGAGGAAATCGCCACCGCCGCCCGGGCCTTCCGGGTCTATTACCGGAAAGTACACCCGCCAGGCGCCAGCGATTACCTGATGGACCATTCATCCTTCATCTATCTGGTGGGACCGGATGGCAGGGTTCGGCAACTTTTCCGCCCCAATACCCCGCCCGAGACGATTGCCGCGGCCATTCGTGGGCAAATGCGTCAACTTTAGGTTCATCGTCGCTTTGAAGGGGAAAGTTTTTCTGCTACTTTCACCAAACCGTTACGCGGAAAAAATTTCGGCACGGAAAGGGAAGCCGGATGGAAAATGAGTTGATTGACAAGGATGCCGGCGCTGAACGCGGTGCCGCCAGCGCCCCGCGCCACACGCGAAGGCTGTCGGATAAGATCCTGATCGCCTTTCATCATGCCTGCGACCAATCCGACTTCGAAGTCGCCAATGACCTTTTGGTCATTCTGGAGAAAATGCTGAAGCGCCCTTCTGTCGGTTCAGACACTAATCGCCGTAAGAGCATTGAAAGCCTGGTCGCCGCGCATGAAAGGCTGTGGATGCTGCGCCACCCTGAGGCACGTGAGGGCTAGGCTGCACAAAGCGGTGCGGCATCACGCAAAATAGCCTCTGCGGCTGCGGTAAATCGGCCATCAGCTTCGTGCAACACAAAGCCAGGCCAAAGCTTGGCGGGGCCGCGCGCGCCCTTGCGGGCACGTAGCAATACGCGTTTCGCCGCCACGCCCAGGCGCGGCAAAAGGGGCAGTAATTCCATCGCGCCAAACCCCGTGGCGCGCATCGCCGCAACCGCTACATCGAATCGCGCAGCCGGCAGGATCAGGCTCAGGCTGCCACGGGGCGCAATGGCGGCGCCCAGAAATCCCACCCAATCAGCAAGCTCCGCCCCGGCTTCATGGGTTGCGGCCCGGCGGATCGCCCCCGGTGGGGGGCTGCCGCCCGGCCAATAGGGCGGGTTGGCGAAGCCATGCGCCACCGGCCCAAGCCGCCGCGCCAGCGCCAAATCCGCCACATCGCCCTGCGCGATCTCTGCCGAAAGCCCAGCCCGCGCCGCATTCTCACGCGCCAAGGCGGCCATGCTGGCTTCGCGTTCCACCGCGCGGATGGAAAGGCCCGGCACCCGCGCGGCAAGGCAAAGGAACGCCGCACCGCTGCCGGGGCCGGCTTCCAGCACAACCTCCCCAGGGTGAGCGGGGATAAAGGCGGCCAGTAGCACCGCGTCCAGCCCGGCGCGGAAGCCTTGGCGCGGCTGGCGCAGTGCCACGCGGCCATTCAGCAAATGATCTTCCGTGCAATCCTCAGGCGGGGTGGTCACGCGCCATCCTCCGCCTCTCCCGCATCGTGCAGAATGCGCTTGGCCTCGGCCGCATCTTCCTCACGCACGGCAAGCCGGCGCGGAAAGGCGCCGATGCCACCTTCAACGGCGCTGATATGCTGATCCAGCAGCACGCTTTCGATGCCCGCATCCCGCAGCAGCGCTTGCAGGAAGCCAAGCCTGATCGGGTTATTGCTTCTGACCAAGACACGCATTGGGATGTTCTCCGCCTGCCCCCCTTCGCTTGCCGGTCCGGCATGTGGCGCCTATGGTGCGGCGGCTAAATCAAGGTGAGCAAGAGTGGACTTAGCGCCTCAGCAAATGCCTGGCGAGGATCAGGGTCGGGGGGAAGATGCCCTGGCGGCGCTGACGGCGCTTGTCCAGGATGATCTGGAAGCCTGCAACCGCCTGATTGTGGAGCGGATGCAAAGCCCGGTGGCGCTTATCCCGCAATTGGCCGCGCATCTGGTGGCTGCTGGGGGCAAAAGGCTACGGCCTTTGCTGACGCTGGCCGCTGCCAGGCTTTGTGGCTATCGCGGGGCGCGGCATATATCACTCGCGGCTTGTGTGGAATTCATCCATACGGCGACTCTTTTGCATGATGATGTGGTGGATGAAAGCGCGCTCAGGCGCGGGCAGGCCAGTGCCAATGCGCTGTTCGGCAATAAGGCTTCCGTGCTGGTGGGTGACTTCCTTTTCGCCCGCGCCTTTCAGTTGATGGTGGCCGATGGGTCGCTTGAGGTGCTGCGCATCCTTTCCACCGCCGCGGCGACCATTGCCGAAGGCGAAGTGCTGCAATTGATGACGCAGAATGATACCGCGACCACAGAAGACCAATATCTGGCGGTGATTGAGGGCAAGACGGCTGCGCTTTTCGCGGCAGCCACCGAAGTGGGTGCGGTGATTGCGGATCGGCCCCGCGCGGAACAGACCGCCCTTTGCGATTACGGCGGCGCGCTGGGCATCGCCTTCCAACTGGTGGATGACGCGCTGGATTACGCCGCCGATCAGGAAGCGCTTGGCAAGACGGTTGGCGATGATTTCCGCGAAGGCAAGATCACCCTGCCCGTATTGCTCGCTTTCGCGCGCGGGTCTGAGGAAGAACGCGGCTTTTGGCGGCGCGTGCTGGAAGAAGGTGATCAGCAGGAAGCTGATCTTGCCACTGCCATGGCGCTAATGACGAAATACGACACGATAGGCGAAACCATCGCCCGCGCGCGCCGCTATGGTGAGAAAGCAATCTCAGCGCTGGATGTTTTCGCCGATAGCCTGGAACGCCGCGCGCTGGCGGAAGTGGTGCGCTTTTGTATTGATCGGGCGCGGTAGAATCTCTCGAATATCAGCTGCGACGCGGTATCAAATGCAGCGTGACCATTGCCAGCAGCAGGCTTGCCACCCACCAGGCCTGCCATAGGCCGAAGGAAAGCATCCCCGTCACGGCGGCGGAGGCGAGCATCCCGGCACCCACGGCAGGCACCGCGCTGCGCGATGCGGCATAGCCAAGGGCGAGCATCAGCACCGCGCCGAGCAGCGCCCCAATTCCCCCCAATTCAAGCCAAAGTTGCAAAGCGCCGTTATGGGGATGGAGCGGCATCACCTCCACATGCGGATGGGCCAGGAATGCACGCTGCGCCGGGTTGGTGATGTTCAGCCGGTCCAGCGTGGCGGTATCCGGCTGGGCGCGCCCGCCCGGCATGGCGCGGCTGGCTTCCAGCCCCCAACCCGTCAGCGGCTTTTCGGCAATGCGCGCGACCGTGAAATCCCAGATCACCAGCCGATGCACAGCGGAAAGCGGCAGGTTGGCGGTTGGCATTTTGGGAATGAAGCCAACCAACAGGGGCATAACAAGGATGGCCAGGCCCAGCATGGCGCCAATAAGCCTTGGCACCAGCCGTGGCGCGGCCAAGCTGAGCAGCGCCGCAGCAAGCCCGGCAATGGTCGCAAGCCGCGCGGTTTCACCCGGCAGGCTGATCAGCAAGCCCGCCCCCACCAGCAGCAGCGCCGCGCGCGCGAGCCATGGCCAGGGCAAGGCAAAGCCCATTGGCAGCAGCAGCGCCATCAGTGATGCGGCAGGCTTTAGCCCGAACATCAGCGCTTCCGGCACTTCCTTCAGCCCACGCACTGCGGCGCGCAGCGCATTGCCGCTTTGCCAATCGGCAAAAGCCGCCGCCAGGCCCAGAACCAACCCGAAGCCGATCCAGGGCATCAACCGCGCACCTTGGGTCGCGCTTGCCGCGCCATGCGCCAGCAGCATCATCGCGGCCAAGGTCAGTGCCAATATAGCGGCGCGCCCAGGCTCTGGCGCCCAAAGACTGGTGATCGCCGCCCAGGCCACGAGTATCATGCCAAACATCAGCACAGCGCCTATGGGCGGGCTTGGCCGCCAACCTTCCCGCCAGCCAAGCAGCAGCGTGATGGCCATGGGGATCAGCGCCAGCGGTGCCATGGCCTTGGATTGCAGCACCGCGACAAAGGGCGCGGCGAGAAGGGCGATGGCGATGGGCAGGCCGGGATGCGACATGAATGAGGGATTAGGCCAGAACGGAGGATGGTGGAACTGCGCCCGGCCATGCCCACCCGCCCAGGATACATTTTCTCACGCAGGGTAACAGACAGCGGCATCCTTATTAACTATATCATCCGGTAGGAGGCCCCCCTTGTTACCAGCGATTCCCGTTTTCGATCTTCGTGAGGAAGCCGCGCCATCCCTGGCTGCGCTTCGTTCGGCACCCCTCAGGGCGGAAGCGCTCTGGCATGGTGCCCGGGCACGCTATACCAAGCCCGGGCTTGCCTTGGCGGAGAGGCTTTCGCGCCATTGGCTGGCACGAAATCAGAACCCGCTGCGGGGCGAAATCGCGGCAATTGCGGCGGCGCTGCCCGGGCCGGGCGGCCATGCGCTGAACCTTTCCTATGAATGGGGCTGCACAGCGGGGCTTGGCGCGGCAGATGCGCCCTTCATGCTGCGCGTGCTGGATTGGGATTTGGTTGGTCTTGGGGAGCAATTATGCGTCTTCCAGCAGGCGGGGCCGGCAGGGGAATGGCTTAATCTCGGCTGGCCAGGCTTTGCCGGCGCCATTACGGCGCTCGCCCCCGGGCGCTTTGCCATTGCGATCAATCAGCCGCCTTTGCCACAACGCGCCCTGGCGCAAGCGGCGCGTAGCATGGGCGCCAGTTTCCTGGGCCTCGCCGTTGATTGGCTGGCCATTCGCCCGGCGCGCTGGCGCCACCGTGGCCTGCCGCCCGCGCATCTTTTGCGTCTGGTTTGCGATACCGCGCCGGATTACGCCGCCGCGCTGGTCATATTGCGCGATACGCCGCTTGCCGCCGGCGCGATCTTTTCGCTGGCCGGCATCCACCCTGGTGAGGCCGCGGTGATTGAACGGGCGGAGGCATCGCACGCCGTCATCAAGGCCACCCCCATCGCCGCCGCCGCCAATGGCTGGCAAGGCATTGCCAATCCGGGTGCGCCACGCTGGCGCCGGAGCGCCGAACGCCACGCCGCCATGGCAGCGCTGTTGGCCGGGCCAGTGCCGAGTGATTTCGGCTGGCTGACCCCCCCCATCGCCAATGAGGGTTCACGCCTTGCTGCCATGATGTCCCCGGCGACCGGCAGGCTTGAATTGCTGGGGCTTGAGGGCGGGGTCGCTGTAACACGTCCGCTTTATCTGAATTGAAGCGCGAGACCCCTTGACGCCAGCGCCCGCTTGGGTAGGAAGGGGGTTCGAACGCCTGAGACCCCCCTGGTCTTGGGCCTGGAGTAGTGAGCTATGGCGAAGTCAAACACGATCCTCATCCGCCTCGTCAGCAGCGCGGAAACCGGGTATTTCTACGTGACGAAGAAGAACACGCGGAATATTTCCGGGAAGATGGAAAAGAAGAAGTACGATCCCGTGGCGCGCAAGCACGTGGTGTTCCGCGAAGCCAAGATTAAGTAGCAAAAGCTGGCGCCGCACGCGGCGCCTGGCATTTTGGGTCGCATGGGCGGGTTTACCCGCCCTTTTTGCGTTTGTGCTCCACGTCAGAGCAGATCGCGTTCAGATTGAATCATCTGAACGCGTGAAGATGCTCGAAAAACAAAGATGTAGAGTGGGTTGCGTGAACCTATGTGAACGCAACACGCTCTAAGCTGGGCCTGCCAGGCAGGCGCCCTGAGTATATCCAAGCCAAGTCATTACACTTGGCTTGGAAACACGCGCGGCCATTACTGACCCCGCTTCACCTTCCCCACCTGCGCCGTTGCTTCAGCGCGCAGCGCAATCCGCCCTTGGATCAGATCCAGCTTCAGACCATGCCGCAGCACGGGCAGGCAGGCGCGGGCATCATACTGCCCCGCAGAACGCCCGGCTTCGAAGTCCAGGAATAGACCCGTCAGCGCCGCGTTGTTGAAGTGCTGCCTGTTGCCATCTTCCAGGTAGCTTTCCGTCCAGAGCCCGTCCGACAGCAGCAGCCCGTGCGCTTCAAGTTCAAGGTGGAAGTAGCGCACGCGCTGGCACCAGGCTTCCTGCACAATGCTTGTGCCATTCACCAAATGCTTCGCCGGGATCAGATAGCCATCAACCTCAATCGCGTGATCAGGGCTGACGCGCAAATCGCGCGCCGGCATGCCATACGACAAGGCACCCGCCTTGATCAGGATCGGCGCCGTCTTCGCCGCCATCACCGCATCTCGCGGCACCGCGACATCCATTGAGCCAACCCAAGTAAGTGCCTCAAAGCCCGCCTGCCCTTCGCGCATCGCAAGCACCATATCGCCCGCGCGCAGGTCTTCCACCTTGGCTTCGCCAGCCGGCGTCATGATCCGCGTGCCTTCCGCAAAGCAGACCACGCTTTCCCAACCTTGCGTCCAGATGATGGTGCCATCGGCACGCTGGTAATTCATCCAGGGGCTTGGGGTGGGATCCTTCGGGTTTTCATCTAGGACTGACCAGCCTTCAGCACCAAGAATACCAAGGTCAAGCGTATCATTCCCCGCACCGCCGAACAGCGTTTCATTGCCGAAGCTGTCCGTTGTCAGATAGCGGTAGAATTCATCACCGGCGCCGAAATCCAGCGAGTCATTGCCATTGCCGCCGGACAGCACATCAACGCCATCGCCGCCCAGCAGCGTATTCGCACCATCATCGCCCAGCAGGCTGTCATTGCTATTGCCGCCAAGCAGGTTTTCAATGCCGGAGAGCAGATCACCACCCGCCGCACCGTCCGCAGCGCCAAGGCCGCCACCCGCATCCAGGCTGACAGTCACCGCGCCCGTTGCGCTGCCGTAATCAGCCC
>JBIJAH010000052.1:0-14370 GCA_044345845.1 Roseomonas sp. | reverse complement strand
TGATGAAGATTCCAAGACGGAACCGGCGCGCGACGCCGGTCCGCTGGCGTCAGCGCTTGGAGAACTGGAAGGAACGTCGTGCCTTCGGGCGCCCATACTTCTTGCGTTCCACCACGCGCGGGTCGCGCGTCAGGAAGCCCGCCTTTTTCAGGATGGAGCGCAGATCAGGCTCAAAGTTGCACAGCGCGCGGCTGATACCGTGGCGCACCGCGCCGGCCTGGCCGGACAAACCACCGCCCACGACCGAGCAAATGACATCGAATTGCTGATAGCGATCCGCGACCAGGAAGGGCTGGGTGATCAGCATGCGCAACACCGGGCGGGCAAAATACTTCGATGCCGGGTGGTCATTGATGGTGAACTGGCCCTTGCCCGGCTTGATCCAGACGCGGGCGACCGCATTCTTGCGCCGGCCAGTAGCATAGGAACGGCCCTGCGCATCGCGCTTCGGTTCCCGCTTGATCGCCGCTTCCGCCGTGGCGGCGGGGGTGCCGGCCACGATTTCCTTGAGGTCCGCGAGGGTCTTGTTTTCGCCGCTCATAGCCTCAGCCCGCCTTCTTCACTGCGAGGGAATTCTTACGGTTCAGCGCCGCCACATCCAGGGCAGCAGGCTGCTGGCCGGCATGCGGGTGCTCGGCCCCGGCATAGACATGGAGGTTCCGCATCTGCGCCCGGCCCAGCGGGCCGCGGGTGATCATGCGCTCAACCGCCTTTTCAATAACACGCTCAGGGAAGCGGCCTTCCATGCGTTCACGGATGGTGCGGCCCTTGATGCCGCCCGGATAGCCGGTGTGCCAGTAGAACACGCTTTGTTCCGCCTTGGCGCCGGTGACACGCACCTTCTTCGCATTGATGATGACAACATGGTCACCGCAATCCACATGGGGAGTGAATTGTGGCTTGTGCTTACCGCGAAGGCGATTGGCGACCAGGGTGGCGAGGCGACCGAGCACGAGCCCATCCGCATCAATCAACACCCAGTTCTTCTTCACCTCCGCCGGCTTCAGCGAGCGGGTTTGCGTGGCAATCATGGTGGTTCCGAATAAACCTATGGAAAGGAAGCGGGCTTATCCGGGCAGGGGCACCAAAAGTCAAGCAGAAAGCCGTGTTTTCTTGTGTGGTATCATGTTACCGCAGAAGCGCCCAGCCCTACCCTTGGCCGCGCCAGAATGCTTATTTGGCCCCATACGGCAACCCTTTCGGAAGAACCGCCCGCATGAGCGACAAACCCCATGGCCTGGCCCGCAATACCTCCAATTACGGGGATCGCGACTTCGCGCTGTATCTCAGGCGGTCCTTCGCCAAATCCATGGGCTATTCGCAGCGCATGCTGGACAAGCCCGTGGTCGGCATCGCCGATACCGCGAGCGACTATAACAACTGCCACCGCACGGTGCCGGAACTGATCGAAGCCGTGCGCCGCGGCGTGCTTTCCGAAGGCGCTTTGCCGCTTGGTTTCCCGACTGTCAGCCTGTGTGAGCCATCGCTCAGCCCATGTTCGATGCATTATCGCAACCTCATGGCGCTGGATACGGAAGCGATGCTCTCTGCCCAGCCCATGGATGCGGCGGTGCTGGTGGGCGGCTGCGACAAGACCGTGCCGGCGCAGCTGATGGCGGCGATATCTGCCGATATCCCAGCGGTGATGCTCGTCACCGGCCCCATGCTGGCCCAGGCCTTTGAAGGTGAGCGGCTTTCCGCCTGTACGGATTGCCGGCGCTATTGGGCGCGTTATCGCGCCGGCGAAGTGAGTGCGGAGCGCATCGGCGAATTGGAAGGCAAATTAGCCACAACCGCTGGCACCTGCGGCGTGATGGGCACGGCTTCCACCATGGCCTGCATTGCCGCGACCCTTGGCTTCATGCCTTTGGCCGGTGCGAGCGCCCCCGCCGTGCATGCCGATCGTTTGCGCATTGCCGAAGAAGCCGGCGCGCAAGCCGTACGGCTCATCAAAAACCCGATCCTGCCCAGCCAGATGATGACCCAGGGCAATCTGGACAACGCCGTGCGCGTGCTGCTGGCGCTTGGCGGTTCCACCAATGCGGTGGTGCATATGGCCGCGATTGCCGGGCGCGCTGGGCTTTCGCTTGATCTCAAGCGGCTTGATGCGCTGTCGGAAGAAACGCCGGTGCTGGTGGATCTGAAGCCAACTGGCGAAGGCTATATGGAAGATTTCCATGCCGCCGGGGGCATGCGCGCGCTGCTGTGGGAATTGCGCGACTTGCTTGACCTGACAACGATTGATCTTGATGGCGTGAGCCTGGCTGACCGGATTGGCGATGGCAGCCATTTCGTGGATCGGCGCATCATTCGCGCGTTCAGCGAACCTGTCTCCCCGGTTGGCGGCTTGGTCGCGCTGTTTGGTTCCCTCGCACCAGAAGGGGCGATTTTGAAGCGGAGTGCGGCGACCCCCGCGCTGTTTGAGACCGAAGCACGTTGCATGGTGTTTGATGGGTTGGAGGATTTGGCCAACCGCATTGACGACCCAGCCTTGGATGTGACGCCGCATGATATTCTGGTGTTGAAATATGCCGGGCCGCGTTCACCTTCCGGCATGCCGGAAGCGGGCTATTTGCCGATCCCCAAAAAGCTCGCCCGCGCGGGCGTCAAGGACATGGTGCGCATGAGCGATTGCCGCATGTCCGGCACGGCCTTTGGCACAATTGTGCTGCATATCGCCCCGGAAGCCGCGGTGGGCGGGCCGCTTGCTTTGGTGCAAACGGGCGATCGCATCCGGCTTTCGGTGAAGGACCGCAGGCTTGATTTGCTGGTGGCGGAAGATGAAATGGCCCGCCGCCGCGCCGCCTGGCAGCCCGCCCCGGCGCCCAAGCGCGGCTGGGACAAGCTGGTTTATGATCAGGTCACGCAGGCGCCGCTAGGCGCTGATCTGGCGTTCCTGCGCGCCGCACCTTGATTGCGCTGATCGGCGCTTCGGGGCGGAGCGGCGCGGCACTCGCCCGCGCCTTGCTGGCTGAAGGCACGCCCTTCACGCCAGTGGTGCGCGATGCGGCGAAATGGGCGGCGCTTGGCCTGCCCGTTGCGCCGCGCATCGCTGATCTTGGTGATGCTGCCGCGTTGCGCTTGGCGCTCCAGAGTGCGGATATGGTGATCAGCACTGCGCATGCGCGCCATGCGTCCGCCATCCTGGCCGCCGCGCCGGCAGATGCGCGTTTTGTGCTGATGGGCTCCACAAGGCGCTATTCGCGCTGGGCGGATGCGCATGGCGATGGTGTGCGCGCGGGTGAGGCTGCCTTGCTTGCCAGCGGGCGCGCCGGCGTCATGCTGCACCCGACCATGGTCTATGGCGCGCAAGGCGAAGATAATGTGCAGCGCCTGGCAGCGCTTTTGCGTCGCCTGCCTTTTGCGCCACTGCCCGGCGGTGGGCTTTCACTGGTGCAGCCAATCCATCAAAGCGACGTGACGCGCGCCTTGTTAGCCGCCACGCGCCATCCCTGGACGGGGCCAGAGGCCATGGTGATCGCGGGGCCGGAACCCATGCCGTATCGCGATTTCCTGGCAGCCGTGGTGCGCGCTGCTGGGCTTGGTGCGCGCCCGGTGCTGCCGCTGCCGGCTGGGCTGCTGCGTGGCTTGGCGTGGTGCACACGCATCATCCCCGGCCTGCCTGCCATTGGCGCGGATGAAATTCGCCGCTTGACCGAAGACAAGGCTTTCGACATTGCGCCGATGCGCGATATCCTAGGCGTTACACCCATTCCGCTGAAACAGGGGCTGGCGCTGACCTTCGCCCCTGCTGAGAAGAAGTAAGGAAGGCTTCCCCATGCCCATCATCAACCGCATCGCCGAATTCCACCCGGAAATGACCGCCTGGCGGCGGGATTTTCATGAACACCCCGAATTGGGGCTGGAGGAGGTACGCACTTCCGGCATCATCGCCGAAAAGCTGCGTGAGTTTGGTTGTGATGAGGTAGTGACCGGCATCGCCAAGACCGGCGTTGTGGGCGTGATCCGCGGGCGTGTGGATAATGGCCGCGCCATTGGGTTGCGCGCCGATATTGATGCGCTGCCGATCCTGGAAGAAACCGGCCTGCCCTATGCCTCCAAAATTCCGGGCAAGATGCATGCCTGCGGCCATGATGGACACACCACCATGCTGCTGGGGGCGGCGAAATACCTGGCCGAAACCCGCAATTTCGATGGCACGGTTTATGTAATCTTCCAGCCGGCAGAAGAAAACTTGGCGGGCGGCGAATTGATGGTGAAGGATGGGCTGTTCACGCGTTTCCCGATGGAACGCGTGTTCGGCATGCATAATTGGCCCGGCGCGCCGGAGGGCACTTTCTTGTGGCGTGAAGGCCCGGTGATGGCGGCGGTGGCCAATCTTGAAGTGAATATCACTGGAAAAGGCGCCCATGGCGCCATGCCGCATAATGGCACGGACCCGATTGTGGTGGCGGCGGCCATTGTGCAGGCGCTGCAATCCATTGTCGCGCGCAATGTGGAGCCGGTGGAAGCCGGCGTGATTACCATCGGCCATATCACCGGCGGGCATACTTTCAACGTAATCCCTGAAACGGTGCGCATGCTGGGCACCGCGCGGTGGTTCGCGCCGGAGATTGGGGATTTGCTAGAACGCCGCTTCAAGGAAACCGTGACAGGCATTGCCGCTGCCATGGGGGCGACTGCCACTGCCGTATTCGCGCGCGCCTACCCCGCGACGATCAATGAAGTCGAAAGCGTGCACCTGGCCGCCCGGGCCGCGCGCGCCGTGCAGGGTGAATCGCGCGTAGTACCCATGGCGAAACCCACCATGGGCGGTGAGGATTTCTCCTTCATGCTGAATGCCAAGGCCGGCGCCTATCTGATGCTGGGCGGCGGGCGCGGGCCGAATGAAGCGCAGGTGCATCACCCGCTTTATGATTTCAACGACAATATCCTGCCCGTTGGTGCATCCTATTGGGCGACGCTCGCGGAACAGCTTTTGCCGCGCGGGTGAAAGGCGGGGTGCGCTTAAGCTAGCGCGCTTTCCGTCACATCTTCCGCGACCAACCCGGCAAAGCCAGGCGTGCGCTTGATGGCGCCGGCGGAAAGCATGCCGCGTTCCAATTGCGCCAAAGCTTCCGGCGGGAAACGCGGCGTTTCGGTCCAAAGCTTGACCGATTTGTAGCGGGCAATGGCGCGCGCCATCAGCGCGGCATCGCCACCTTCGAAGTAACCCGCGATGCAGGCGACAATTTCTTCAGGTGAGGCAGCGGCGAACCAACGAAGCGTGCGCGCAAGCCCACGCACCATGGCTTCCATCGCCGCGCGCTTGGTGGCGATGACATCGGTGCGGGCATAAAAGGCCGTATAGGAAGTGGGGCCGCGGCTTGCTTGCGCATACCAGACATGGCCGGTGCCGGCGGCTTCCATCTGGCTCACCAAAGGCTCAAAAAGCTGCGCCACATCCAATGTGCCAGACGCAACGGCTGCCGCATTGGCCGGCATGGTTTGGTCCGTGATCCGCTTGATTGCAGCGGGATCAATCCCCGCCGTGCGAATATCATCCTGAAGCGTCCACCAGGGTGTGGGCACTTCGCACACTGTGCCAAACGTCATGCCCGCAAGATCACGCAGTTTGAAGCCAGGATTGGGCTGGCGCCCGACCAAAAAGAAGGGATCGCCCATCACCACCGCGCCGAACAGCCGCAAGGGGCAGGCAGGATCGGCATCATGCGCGAGCAACAGGCGCATCGGCCCACCCCAGGCGAGGTCTGCCGTCCGGTCCAGCACGGAATCCTTCGCAAGCGATGGCACCGCGCCGGGCAGTAGCGTGACCTCCACCCCCTCTGCTGCGTAATCGCCGCGCGCGAGTGCGGCGTAAAACGGCGCATAGAATAGCGCGCGGAAGGGTTCCTGAACCTTGAGCTGATGGGTGGCCATAACGCTTCAGCCGCGCCCTTCGAAGGGCATCTTGGTGGCCTTGATGGTCATGGTGAAGATATTCGCCTCCAGCGGCAGATTGGCCATATGCAGAATGGCATTGCCGACATGCGTCGCATCCATGGTGGGCTCCACCGCAGTGCTGCCATCCGCTTGCTTCACGCCGCGCGTCATGCGTTGCGTCATCGGTGTTGCGGCATTGCCGATATCAATCTGCCCCGCGCAAATATCGTATTTGCGACCATCGAGCATGAGGGATTTCGTCAGCCCCGTAATGGAATGTTTGGTGGCGGTATAGGGCGCGCTATCCGGGCGCGGCGTATGCGCGCTGATCGAGCCATTATTGATGATGCGCCCACCCTGCGGCTTTTGATCCTTCATGATGCGAAAGGCAGCCTGGGCACATAGAAAGCAGCCGGTCAGGTTCACGCCGACAACGCGGGTCCAATCCGCATAGGTCAGGTCTTCAAAGGGCATGCCGGGCACATTGGTGCCGGCATTATTGAACAGCATGTCCAGCCGGCCGTAGCGCTGCTTGATGGTGGCGAAAAGCGCATCCACTGCGGCGGGGTCCGATACATCGGAAGGCACGGGCAGTGCGCGTGATCCCGCCGCACCGGCGAGTTCAACGGTTTCCTGCAAGGCATCGGCGCGTCGTCCCGCCAGCACCACATGCCAACCACCCCCCAGCAGCGCCAATGCCGCCGCGCGGCCCACGCCGCTGCCAGCCCCGGTGACGACTGCGATCTTACCTTCAGTGCTCATGTCCAATCTCTCTTTCATCAGGTTGGGTGAAGCTTGCAGCGCCGGCGCGCGGCTTGCAATGCGCTGGCGCTAATAAGTCGCGCGCCCACCGGAAATGTCGAACACCGCGCCGGTGGAAAAGGAACAGGCTTCGGAGGCCAGCCAGCAGACCAATTCCGCGATTTCTTCCACCTGCACAAAGCGATTCATCGGAATCTTTGACCGCATCCAGGCGATTTGCTCCCCCGTCATTTGCTTGAAGATATCGGTCTCAGCCGCTGCTGGTGTCACGCAATTCGCCAAAACGCCGCTGCCCGCCAATTCCTTGCCGAGTGACTTGGTCAGCCCGATCAAGCCCGCCTTGGAAGCGCTGTAATGGGACGCATTCGGATTGCCTTCTTTTCCGGCGATGGAGGCGATATTCACCACCCGCCCATAGCCCGCCGCGCGCATATGCGGCACCACCGCGCGGGCGATGATGAAGGGTGCGATCAAATTCACCTCAATGACGCGTCGCCATTCCGCGATGGGCAATTCCCAAACCGGCGCATTGCCGCCGGTAATGCCGGCATTATTGACCAGAATATCCATCTGCCCATGGGCAGCCAGTGTCGCTTGGGTTGCTGCTTCCACCGCCGCTGCATCGGTCAGGTCCAGGATATGGGTGCTGACCTTGTGGGCCTGCCCAAGCCTGGCTGCCGCCGCACGGGACGCGGCCTCATCCATGTCCCAGATGGCGATGGCGGCCCCCCGGCTGGCGGCCAGTTCCGCCACCGCCAGCCCAATGCCACGCGCTGCCCCGGTAATCACCGCAACCCGGCCTGCCAGATCAGTTTTCGCCATGTCATTCCCTCCGTTGCGGCAAGTTTCGCCAGGAAAGCGGGGCTTGCAAAGGGGCAAGGCTTCTCGGCGCCGAAATGTCCGCCTATGATCATGTCAGCCGGTGCACAAAGCCGGTAAAAAACGGGAGAAACGTCATGAATCGTAGGCAATTGCTTGGGGCAACCCTGGCCGCTGGGGGCCTCGCCGCGCCGGCGGTGGCGCGCGCGCAGCAGGCCATCACCCTGAATGGTGCGGTGCAGTTCAATGATGAGCATGTCTTCACCCGCGCCCTGGTGCGCTTTGAAGAGCTCGTGAAGCGCTATTACACTGCGGGTCCGGTGAATTTCGTGCTGCACAAAAATAGTAGCCTGGGGCTGGAGAAGCAGTATTTCGAATACATGTCGGCAGGCCGCGGCGCTGTGGATTACGGCATTGTCTCACCCGCGCATATGTCCACCTTCAGCCGCGCCGCCCCCTTTGTGGATGCGCCCTTCCTGTTCCGTGACCTGAAGCATTGGAACCAAGTGCTGGATCAAGACCTTTTCGCGCCCGTGGCGGATGAGGTGGAACGCCGCGCCCGCGTGATGCTGATTGGCTATGCCGGCGGTGGTGTGCGCAATATCTTCGCCAATCGGCGCATCACCAATATGGCAGAGCTGCGCGGCCTTAAGGTACGGGTGCAGGGCGCGCCGATCTGGTCGCGCACCTTCCAGGCTGCGGGCATGGCGCCGTCCGTGATTGCCTATAATGAAATCTACAACGGCATCCAGAACAACGTGATCGAAGCTGGTGAGAATGAGGCCGCGGGCGTGGAGGCGATGCGCTTCTTTGAAGTGGCGCCGAACCTGATCATGACCGAACACGCCATCACCATCCGCCCAATCTGTTTTTCAAGCCAAACGCTTTCCCGCCTGCCACCTGCCTTGCAGGAAGCGGTGAAGCGCGCGGGGCGTGAAGCCGGCGCCTTCGGGCGTGAAGCGGAAAGCAGCGAAGATGGGCAGAAGCTGACCGCGCTCGAAAGCGCGGGGCGGCTGCGGCGCATTCCTTTCACTGATCGTGCGGCGCTGAAGCGCGCGGTTGATCCGGTGATGGAAGCCTATGCCAAGGAAGTGGGCGCAGAGAGTATCTTCGCCCGCATCAATGCGCTGACATCGTAACCGATTTTGCCTTCCATCTGCATCAAGCTGATGGAAGGCGATTTCCCATAATCAAGAAACTCGGCAGCCGGGCACGATAGGGGGGCATTATGCGCGAAACGGGGTTCCGCCACGCCGTGCAGCGAATTGCTGATTTCTATGGCCGGTTTCTGTCGGTATTGCTCGCACTTTGCGTCTTCATCCTGATCTTTCCGGTCGCCTTGCAGATTTTCGCGCGCTTCACGGATTTTCTGCCGCATTACATTTGGACCGAAGAAATGGCGCGCTTCCTGTTGGTTTGGACCATCATGATCGGCGCCATGGTCGGGCTGAAGGAAGGCATTCATTTCAATGTGGATTTATGGCCGACCTTGCATGGACGGGCGCGCGCTGCACTTGATCTGGTAAGCGGGGTTTTCGTGCTGGCCTTCGCCGCAGCCTTCTTCTGGTATGGTATTGAATTCGTTGATTTCGCCTGGTTTCGCATCAGTGAATTGGCGGAATTACCGCTTTGGTTGATCCATCTTGCCTGGCCCATCCTCGGGTTTTCCTGGCTGATCTTCGGCGGCCTTAAATTCTACGATGATCTGGCCACGCTATTCGGGGGCGAAGCGCCATGATGGGCGGTAATGTTCTGGCGCCGAGTGACGCCGCCTGGATCCTGTTCGGCGGCTTCTTCGCGCTGCTGGCGCTGCGCGTACCTGTGGCGGTGGCGCTTGGCATGGCATGCCTGCCCGTGATGCTGATGGAACCCCGCCTTGGTGCGATGACGCTGATGCAGGAAACCTTCAACGCCTATAATTCCTTCATCCTGCTGGCGGTGCCCTTCTTCCTGCTGACCGCCAATCTGATGAATGTGGGCGGCATTACTGATCGGCTGGTGCGGCTATCGCGCGCTCTGGTTGGGCATTTTCCGGGCGGGCTTGCACAGATTAATGTTGTGCTTTCGTTTTTTTTCGCGGGCATCAGTGGCAGCAGTACGGCGGATGCCGCGTCCCAATCCAAGATATTCATCGAAGCGCAGCGCCGTGAAGGCTATGATGATAGTTTCTCGGTCGCCATCACGGCTGTGTCTGCTGTGTTGGCGGTGATCATTCCGCCTTCCATTCTGATGATTGTCTGGGGGGGTGTGCTCACGGTTTCCATTGGTGCGCTGTTTCTGGCGGGCGTGATCCCGGGCTTGCTGATTGGCATTGTACAAATGGCAACCGTCCATGCGTATGCGAAGAAGCGCGGCTATCCCACCTATCCGCGCGCCAACCTGCGTGAATTGGGTTTCGCCACCTGGATTTCTCTGCCCGCGCTGATGACGCCCTTCATCATCATTGGCGGCAAGATTTTTGGCTGGTTCACGGCGACCGAAAGTGCCTGCATCGCTGTGCTCTATGCCGGCCTGCTTTCCCTGATTGTCTATCGAGAGATGGATTTGAAAGGGCTTTACGGCGCGCTTGGCGAAACCGGCCGGCTTGCGGCAGTCGCGCTGTTTTGCGTGGGTACGGCTTCGGCTTTTGGCTGGTTGCTCGCCTATTACAAAATCCCTGAAGCCATCCTGACCGGCGTTTCCGCCTGGGGCATGGGCAAGATCGCGACTGGGTTCTTCATCGCCGGCGTTTTCCTGGTGGTGGGCTGCTTCCTGGATGCGATTCCGGCCATCATCATTGTCGGTGCCATCCTGCAACCCTTGGCCATGGAAGTTGGCATTCACCCCGTACATTTTGCGATGATCGGCATTGTGAGCCTTGCCTTCGGCCTGGTAACGCCGCCCTACGGCTTATGCCTAATGATCGCCTGTCATGTTGCGGGCTTGAAGATGGGTGCCGTGATCAAGGACACCATCATCATGCTGCTGCCGATGCTGGCGGTACTTGGGCTGGTCATCATGTGGCCGGATGTGTCGCTAATTCTGCCCAAGCTGATTTCGCCTGAATTCCTGCAATAGGCGACCAACATTACCCTGTGATGCGCGCAGCAAAGCCACCCAGAAACACGGCAAGCCCCAGATCGAGCGCGACGAACCCTGCCGCGCCGAATGCGCTGAGCCGCACCGCATTGCGCGCGACAAACCATTCCAGCCAAAGCGCATAAAACAGCACCAATAATCCAGCAAAATCGAGCAAGCTGCCATTGTCCAACAGCAAGCCCGGCAGACTCAACGCCGCCAGCGCCAGATACTGCACCACCGCTGACCAATTCCAGGCAGCGATGAAGCGCGGCCAGGCATCCGCCACGCCAAGCGCCTTGGCCAAGTGCAGCGACGCCAAGGCAAACCCCGCCCAGGAAGCTGCGAACAGCAAAAAATCCACGAAAAGTGATAGAACTACATCTGCTGGAGGAGCCGATGAATCCTTGAAGAACAGAAATATCGGCAAGCAGATCGCCGCCGCACGGAAAGAATAGGCCGCGACAGGTAATGTATTGTCAAACGCCGCCAGCCCCGCGGCGCGCCCACGCGCCAGCATAAACGCGCCAGCCAGCGCCCGCGCGACCCCACCTTGCGGGGCGCTGGTCAGCCGACCAGCTCCTCAAGCGCCATGCGATAAAGTGAGGCCAAGTCGCGCAACTCATCAATCGGCGCGCATTCATCCACCTTGTGCATGGTGGCGCCCACCGCGCCCAATTCCGCCACAGGGCAATAACGCGTGATGAAGCGCGCATCCGAAGTACCGCCGCCCGTATCAAGCTTGGCTTGCGCCCCCGTCGCGCGTTCAATGGCGCGTTGCAGCCCGGCCACAAAAGGCCCTGGTTCGGTCAGGAAGCTTTCGCCCGAAACCGTCACCGTCAGATCATGATTGGGCGCTTCTTCTTCCAGCACGGCACGAATGCGCTGGGTGAGCCCACTGCTGCGATGCAGGTCATTGAAGCGGATATTGAGAAACGCCTTGGCTGCTGCAGGAATGACATTGGATGCGCTATTGCCGACATCAAACCCGGTGACTTGCAGCGTTGATGGCTGGAACCAATCACTGCCATTGTCCAAGGCCTCGGCGGTCAGCCTATTCAGCACGCGCACTAGCCGGTGCACCGGATTATCGGCGCGTTCCGGATAGGCGGAATGGCCCTGAATGCCATGCACGGTGATATGCGCTGTCATGGAACCGCGCCGGCCGATTTTTAGAGTATCACCCAGCGTCACCTTGGAAGTCGGCTCCCCCACCAGCGCCATATCGGGGATCTGATCATGATCCGCCATCCATTCCAGCACTTTGGCGGTGCCATTGATGGATGGCCCTTCCTCATCGCCCGTGATCAGCAGGCTGATGCTGCCCTGATGATCCGGGCGCAGCGCAAGGAAATCGGTCAAGCCCGCAATGAAGGCCGCGATGCTGCCCTTCATGTCGCAGGCGCCGCGGCCATAGATCATGCCATTGGCGATTTCTGCGCCAAAGGGATCATGCTGCCAGCCGGCGCGGTCACCCACCGGCACAACATCCGTATGCCCCGCATAACAGAAATGCGGCCCATGCCGCCCGCGCCGGGCGAATAGATTATCCACCTCCGCGAATTTCAGCCGCGTACAGGTGAAGCCAAGCGGCGTCAGCGCCGCTTCCAGCACGCCAAGCGCGCCGCCTTCTTCCGGTGTGACGGAAGGGCAGCGAATCAGCGCTTGCAGCAGGGGAAGCGGATCAGTCACGCAGCAATTCGTTGATTGCGGTCTTGGCGCGGGTTTGCGCATCCACGCGCTTCACGATCACCGCGCAATACAGCGAAGGCCCGGGCGAGCCATCCGGCAGCGGCTTGCCCGGCAAGGAACCTGGCACCACCACGGAATAGGAAGGCACGCGGCCCATGAAAATCTCGCCAGTATTGCGATCAATGATTTTGGTGGTGGCGCTGATGAAAACACCCATAGAAAGCACTGAACCGCGCTCCACAATCACGCCTTCTACCACTTCAGACCGCGCGCCGATGAAGCAATCATCTTCAATCACGACCGGGTTCGCTTGCAGCGGTTCCAGCACGCCGCCAATGCCGACGCCACCGGAAAGATGCACATTCTTGCCGATTTGTGCGCAGGAACCAACAGTGGCCCAGGTATCCACCATGGTGTTTTCTTCAACCCGCGCGCCCAGGTTCACGAAGGAAGGCATCAGCACCACATTGCGGGCGATATAGGCGGAACGGCGCACAATGGCGCCTGGCACCACACGGAAGCCCGCTTCGCGGAAGCGATTTTCGCCCCAACCCTCGAATTTCAGCGGCACCTTGTCATAAGCGCCGGTCGAAACATCCATCGGCGCGGAATCGGCCAGGCGGAAGGACATCAGCACCGCCTGCTTCAACCATTGATTGACCTTCCAGCCGCCATTCCCATCCGGCTCCGCCACGCGGGCCTGGCCGGAATCGAGCATTTCCAAGGCTTCTTCAACTGATGCACGATCGGCGCCCGTGGTCGTGGGGGAAAGCTGGTCGCGGCGGGCCCAAAGCGTTTCGATGCGGGCCTGAAGGGCGGTCATGGTCATGGGGCAGGTTCCTCCGGCAAACTTCTCTTTCCTTGCGGCGGGGCGGGGGCGCTGTCAACGGCGGTTAGTAACTAAAGATTAGGTGGACCTGCGGAATATGCCGCCATGCCAAGCTTTCCTGAAATCGGGACGCCTTCCTTTGCCCATCCAGCCGGGGTGGGGGGCTGCGCATGAGCGGTACGGTCGAAAACCTGCTGCGCCTGGCGCGTGAAAGCGATGCCTCAACCCGCGCAGTTTTGGCGCGCAACGCGACCACACCGCATGAGGTCTTGGCATTCCTCTCAAAGGATACGGAACCGCGCGTCAGGGCCAGCGTGATTACCAATTCACGCGCCCCGTTTTCGGTACTGCAAAGCCTGAGCGAAGATGAAGATGTCTCAGTGCGGGAGGCTTTGGCGCGCCGTGTGGCGGAAATTCTCCCCTCACTTACGTCATCAACCCATGATCGACTGACCAGTATCGTGCAGCCGATCCTGCTGCGGCTTACCGTTGACACGGCGGTGCAGATTCGTTTGATCATCGCCAATGCGGTGAAACATCTTTCAAATATCACGCGTGATGCCGTGCTGCGCCTTGCGATGGATACGGAATTCCGTGTGGCCGATCCGGTGATTCGTCTTTCACCCCTATTGACCGAGGATGATCTGCTGGCGCTGATTGCTCAGCCGCCTGCTTCGGCCAGTCTCCAGGCGGTTGCCTGCCGCCTTGGGATCAGCGAAGCGGTGACTGATGCGCTAATTGCCCGCGGTGATCAGACGTCAATCGGATTGATGCTGCAAAACGCCAGCGCCAAGATCAGACCTGCGAGCATGGAGGATGTGCTTAACCGTGCGCGCTTCAATCCGGAATGGTTGCCAAGAATTATGACGCGACCTTCGTTGACACCGGAAACCACCATTCGCCTGGCCGGCGTTGTTGCGGATACGCTGTTGCGCCCTTTGATGCAGCGGCATGATGTGGACCAGACGCTGCTGTTTCGTATCCGCCAATGTATCGCGGATCGGCTGGGCCTACCGCAGCCCAACCTAACCGGTAATTCCGCAAGCCGGCAGATAGATCCTGTCACCAAGGGCTTTCCCGCCAAATCCATGGTTTGGCGGAATGATAATTCCGGTCCGCGTTTTTGAATCCTATGGCCGGATCAGCGTACCTGCGCCGCCATCGGTAAACAGCTCCCGCAATACCGCATGGGGCACGCGGCCATCCAGGATCACTGCGCCCTTCACGCCCTTTTCAACCGCATAAATGCAGGTTTCCACCTTCGGGATCATGCCGCCGGAAATCCAGCCATCGGCGATGCCCTTCTTCACCTCAGCGACTGTCATTTC
>JBIJAH010000028.1:0-48906 GCA_044345845.1 Roseomonas sp. | reverse complement strand
GCGCCCTTCTTCAACGCAGCCACGGCGCCGCTGGCGATTCCGCTGGTTGCGGCAATGGCAGTGGGGCCGCTGCTGGCCTGGAAGCGGGCCGATCTGGCGGGCGCCTTGCAACGCTTGTGGTGGGTTGGGTTGCTGGCGGTGGCGGCGGCGTTCCTGACGCTGCTGATCGCGGGCTATCATGTTTGGCCGGCGCTTGGCTTTGCCGCGGCTGCCTGGCTGATTGCCGGCGCGGCGGCCGATATTCTGGACCGGATTGCCGCCTTCCGACGGCCATCCCAGGCCTGGAACCGCGCCCGAGGCCTGCCCCGCGCCGCCTGGGGTGGAGCGGTTGCCCATGCTGGCGTTGGGGTGATGTTTGCCGGGCTGGCGGGCATGGGGGTGGCGACTGATTCGCTGGTGGAACTGAAGCCCGGCCAATCAACGCGGCTGGCGGGTTATGAATGGCGGCTTGAGCGCATTCGTGATGTGCAGGGGCCGAATTGGTCTTCGCGCCGCGCGACCATAACGGTGCTGGATGGCGGGCGCGTGGTGACGGTGCTGGAGCCTGAAAAGCGCTTCTTCCCTGTCGGGCGCATGAACACCACTGAAGCGGCCATCCATACCAATGCCATGCGAGACCTTTACGCGGTGCTGGGCGATGAACGTGATGGCGGTGGCGTCGTGCGGCTGCATCACAATCCGCTGGCGCCGTGGATCTGGTTTGGCGCGGGGATCATGGCTTTGGGCGGCGGGCTTTCGCTGTCTGATCGGCGCATCCGGGTTTCCGCGCCTTCCCGCAAGGCTGCCCCCGCACCAGCATGAGTGACGCAGCTCCCCCCAAGCGTTCGCGGCGCTGGATGCTCTATGCGCCGCTGGGTGTGGCCGCAGCGGCGGGTGTGGGTTTCTACGCCATGCTGCAAGGCTTGCAGGATGGCAGCTATGACCCGCGCGGCGTGCCTTCCGTGCTGCTTGGCAAGCCACCGCCTGATTTCAGCCTGCCGGCGCTCGAAGGCGTTGGGCTGCCCGCCCTGGCGGCGGCGGATTTGCGCGGGCCTTTGCCCGGACCGGTGCTGGTGAATTTCTGGGCTTCCTGGTGCGCGCCCTGCATCATTGAACATCCGCAACTGATGCGCCTTTCGCGCGAAGGGTTTGCGGTTCACGGCATCAATTACAAGGATCGCGTGCCGGAAGCCGGCGCCTTCCTGAAACGCCATGGCAATCCCTATCGCCGGCTTGGGCGGGATGAACCCGGGCGCACGGCCATTGATTGGGGCGTCTATGGCGTGCCTGAGACCTATTTGCTGGATCGCCAAGGCATGATTCGCTGGCGCTGGGCCGGCCCCATCACCGCCGATACGCTGGAGAGTGAATTGCGCCCCCTATTGCGGAGATATGCGTGAAGCGCTGGGTTTTCTTCTGCCTGCTGCTGGCACTGCCCGCCTTGGGCGCGGTGGGCGATCCGAATGAAAGGCTGGCCGACCCTGCCAAGGAAGCGCTGGCGCGGGAGATCGGGCGCGAATTGCGCTGCCTGGTCTGCCAAAACCAATCCATCGAAGACAGCGATGCACCATTGGCGCGTGACCTGCGCCGCCTGGTGCGTGAACGCGTCGCGGACGGAGAGGACCAGGCGACGGTCATTCGCTTTGTGCATCAGCGCTATGGCGATTTTGTGCTGCTGCGCCCGCCCATGACGGCGGCAACCATGCTGCTTTGGGCGACACCTTTCTTGGCGCTGGGCGGCGGTATTGCCGTGATTATGCTGCGCCGCCGCCGTGCCATGGCCGAAGCGGCGGCCCTTTCACCCGAAGAAGCTAAGCGCTTGGCTGAGCTTGATCGCGGCCCGGCATGATCTGGATTGCGATATTGCTGCTGGCTTTGGCCGCCATGGTGCCGCTGGTGGCAACCCTGTTCCGCCCCGTGGTGACGCGTGGGCGGCGTGAAGCTGATTTGGCGCTCTATCGCGCGCAATTGGCGGAGCTTGACCGCGAAGCCGCGGCTGGCCGGCTGGAGGGCGATGCGCTCCGCGCCGCGCAGGTGGAAGTGCAGCGGCGGCTATTGCAGGCGCCGGCGGAAGCAGCACCTGCCACGCGTGGCCGTGCGCTTGGCTTTCTGCCGTTGGTCTTCTTGATTCCTGCGGCTGGGCTTGGGCTTTATCTGGTGCAAGGCACGCCGGATATGCCTTCCGCACCACATAGCGAAAGAGCGGAGATTGCCGCGCGGGATGATGCGCTGTTGAACAGGCTGCGCGAAAGGCTGGCCGGGCTTGACCCGATGAGTGAGGCGGCGCGGCAGGGTTTTGTCATGCTGGGCAATGCGGAACGCAGCCGCGGCAATGACGACGCGGCGGCTGAGGCATGGCGCCGTGCCTTGGCATCCCGCTTCGATGTGGAATTGGCGGGAGATTTATTGGAGATGGAAATCGGGCGCGGCGAATTCGTCGCTGCCGGTCCCATCTTGCTGCGCGCCTTGGCCGAGGCACCGCAGGAGCCCAGGCTCCGCTTTTTGCTGGGTGTGGTGGAGGCCGAGGCAGGCCACCCGGACCGCGCCCGCGCGACTTGGCGTGCGCTGTTGGCCGATAGCCCAGCCGATGCGCCCTGGCGCGCGCTGGTGGAGCGGCGGTTGGGGGCTTTGCCGTGAAATAAAAAACCCGCCCGGCATCCACCGGGCGGGCATCCTTCGCATCAGGCCTTACTGCCCCTGACGCACGAAGCGCAGCTGGATGTAGTTATCCGCCGTCTGCACCACATTCCAGCCTTGGCGCACCGCCCAGACAATCTGCTGCTGGTGCAGCGGAATATAGCCGACATCGTTCTGAATGACCTTGCCCGCTTCGGTGATCAGCCCCTGGCGCGTGGCCTGGTTCGTTTCCACCGCAATCCGGCTGATCAGATCATCCAGGCGCGGGCTGGAATAGCCGCCATTATTGAACATGCCGCGGGACCCATCGCGGGTGGCGGCCAGATTGAACAGCGCGTTATGCGCATCCGATGTGGAAGGCGTCCAACCCAGCAGATAGAAGCTGGTATTGTAGCCAGGCGCATTCACCTCGGCGAAGAAGCGCGCACGAGTCTGCGCGTTCAACGTGACGCGCATATTGATGCGCGCCAGCATGGCGACAACGGCGGTGCAGATCGCCTCATCATTCACATAGCGGTCATTCGGGCAATCCAGCGTCACGCCAAAGCCGTTGGGATAGCCCGCTTCCGTCAGTAGCCGGCGCGCTTCGTTCAGATCAACGCGCGGGCGCTGATCATCTTCCTCACGGAAGCCATTCACGCCCGGGCCATAGATGAGATTGGTCGGGCGGGATTGGCCGCGCATCACGCTGCGCTGAATGGCGGTTGTGTCTATCGCCAATTGCATGGCGCGGCGCACGCGCACATCCTGGAAGGGATTTTTGCCCTGCACATCAGATTTCAGAAGCTGCGGGCGCATCTGATCCATGCCCAAATAGATGGTCCGCAGTTCCGGCCCCTGCACGATACGCACGCCAGGCGCACGTGAAATCCGGTCCACATCCTGCGGCGGAACGGTATAGACAAAATCCATCTCGCCCGAGAGCAGCGCGGCCACGCGCGTTGCGTCATTGGAAATGATGTTCAATTCGGCGCGTGTCAGATTATGCACGGGCTTGTCCCACCAATTGGGATTGGGGGCGACAACCGTGCGGCGGTCTGGTTCACGCGAAACCAGAATGAAAGGCCCGGTGCCCATGGCATTGCGCGTGGCAAAGTTTTCCGCGCGTGTCGTCAAATCCGCAGGGCGCGTGGCGTTGTTCTTTTCCGCCCAGGCGCGGCTAAACATGCCCCAATTGGTGATTTCCTGTAGCAGGATCGGATTGGGCACAGTGGTTTCGAAATCCACCGTGTGATCATCAATCTTGCGCACTTCCTTCACGGAAGCGAGCACACCCTGCACATTGGAACCAGGTGCGCGCGCACGTTCAACGCTGAAGACAACATCATCGGCGGTGAAGGGCGTACCATCCGAGAATTTCACATTGCGGCGCAGATGAAAGCGCCAGATGGTCGGCTGCGGTTGTTCCCAGCGTTCGGCAAGGGCGGCTTCCACCTTGCCTTCATGGTCGCGGCGGACCAACGGTTCATAGAAATTGGACCCGAAGGCGAGCAGGAAGGTTTCCTGCCGCGTATAGGGATCCATGGAATTCACATCACCATCATTGGCCCAGCGGAAGTTATTGGCTTGGGCAGTCAAGGCGGAACCCGCCAGCAAGGCGGCGGCAAGGGTCAAGCGGCGCAACATCAATCTTTCTCTCCCATCAGAACGTGATGGGGCAGTCTAGAATCTTTGCGGGTTCAGAAAAAGCGGAATCATCAAAAACAAAAAAGCCGCTCTCCCACAAGGGAAAAGCGGCCTTTGAAGGGAAACCTTCGCGCTTCAGGCGACCCGTAGGGCCCGGGGCAGGTCGGCCACGCTCCGATCAATCATGACGCCATCCGCAGCGGCATCCATGGTTTCAGCCAGCACCGCGCGTGTGGCAGCGGCAGCGATATCGGCAGCCGTATTGCGCACTTCGGTAATCGCACTCGATTCCGCCGCAGAGATGCGTTGCAGGGCAAGTTGCTTGCGCCGTTCGGCGGAAGCTTCCGCTTCCGCTGCCGCAGCCGCTGCAATGCGCGCTGCTTCAGTCTTGGCGCGTGCGAGCAATTCAGCCGCTTCCTTCACGGCTTCGGCCCGGGTGGCTTCGGCTTCCCTCAGCTTGGCTTCGGCCTCAAGGCGGAGCTTATTCGCTTCATCAATCCGGTTGCGGATGCCATCAGCACGGGAATCGAGCGCGCCAGTTCCCGCTTTCCAAAGCTTGCTGCCAAGCAGGACGAAAAACAGGACGAAGGAAACCGCGACCCAGAAAGTAGGATCAGCGAAGACAGACGCAGAACTTTGCATCAGGCAATCCCCCTTGCCGTGGCTTCGCGCTGAACGGCGGTTTGTACCGCGGCAGCATCAGCAGTGGCGCCAAGTTTGGACAGCAGCGCCCCAACGGTTTCGCCAGCGACTTGACGCACAGCGCCGAGTGCCGCCTTGCGGCCTTGGTCAATGCGCGCTTCGGCTTCGGCGACTTGCTTCGCGAGAGCAGCATTAAGCGCCTCAGCCTTTGCATCCATTTCCTGTTGGGCGGATTGCATGGCAGCATTCACGGCGGCTTGCGCTTCGGCGCGGGCGGTCTGTGTCGCTTCGCGTTGCGCGGCGATAGCGGCATCAGCCGACTGCATGGCGGCGCGCGCCGCTTCCAGATCGCTTTCAATACGCTGGCGGCGATGATCAATCACTGCACCCAAGCGGGGCAGCGCGACAAAGGTCAGCAGCAGAAACAGCGAAAAGAAAATAATGACCTGCCAAACAACCTGGCCAATCAGCAAAGGCCCCTGGACCGGATGGCCAAAGGCAAGCTGAGGCATGCCTTCCACCGGCGGACCGCCAGCAGAACTGGCAGCCCAGGCAAGTGCAGGCACGGCGCTTAGCGTCATCGCAAGCAGTATTCGGCGCATCGGCTTACCCTCTCGCGGCCAAGACAGATGTCAGATCGGGGTGCGGCATCTGGCCCACCCCGAGCCCAACTCACCCCGCCCAGAAAGATGCGGGGCGCCAGCCATCAAGCGAACAGGATAAGGAAGGCGATCAGCAGCGCAAAAAGCGCCACGGCTTCCGTCAGCGCGAAGCCAAGAATACCGATTGGGAAGACCGCGTCGCGCGCAGACGGGTTGCGGGCCACGCTGGTGATCAGCGAGGAGAAGATATTGCCAATCCCAAGACCAACGCCGAACAGCGCGATAACGGCGATACCGGCACCCAGAGCCTTCGCAGCAGCAACTTCCATGACACATTCCTTCCGTTTGACTTCAACAGATTTCCGAAAAAGATCCAGCGCGCGTCAGTGCAGATGCACCGCGTCGTGGAGATAGATGCTCGTCAGAATGGCGAACACATAGGCCTGGAGGAAAGCCACCAGGAACTCAAACCCCACAAGGGCAATGTTCACACTAAGGGGTAACACCGCCACGAAGGGACCAACCGCACCAAGGCTACCCAGCAGGACGACGAAGGTGGCAAACACCTTCAGCATCACGTGCCCCGCCACCATATTCGCGAATAGGCGGACGGAAAGGCTGACCACGCGGGAGAAATAGGAAATTACTTCAACCGGGATGATGATCGGCGCCAGCCAAACAGGCGCGCCTTCCGGGAAGAAGTAGCTGAAAAAATGCATGCCATGGCGCATCAGCGCAATCACCGTCACGGTCACAAACACAATCACGGCCAGCGTCAGCGTGACTGCAATGTGAGAGGTGAAGGTGAAGGCATAAGGCAGCATGCCAAGCAAATTGCCAAACAGCACGAACATGAAAATGGCAAAGACGAAGGGGAAATACTTCTTCCCTTCATCGCCCACTTGCTCCGTCACCATGCCTTGGATGAATTCGTAACTGGCTTCGCCAAGCGATTGCAGGCGCCCAGGGATAAGGGCGCCACGCGCGGCGGCCGCCATGATGAACAGCGTGATCAGGCCAAGGGCCAATAGCATGAACGCATTGGACTGGCTGAAGCCGATAGCCTGCCCGAAGCCGCCCAAAAAGGGCGACAATTCGAACTGGCTCAGCGCGTCAATCGTCTTGCCTTCCTTTGCCACCGGCAAACCCCTTACATCTCGCTCATGTCACGCGCTAACGCCGACGCGGGTTGGAAAGCCGATAAACATTCAACACCCCGGCGACGCTGCCCAGGACAAAGAAAACCAGGAAAAGCCAAGGCCAAGTGCCGAGCCAGCGATCGAGTACCCACCCGATGCCAATCCCAACCACAAGGGCGGAGACAACCTCAACCCCTGCGCGCAGCCCAAACCCCCATGGACTTTTCGGCAAGCCTTTCTGGCCATCCGGGCCAGATTCAAGCCCCTCGCGGGCCCTTGCTTGCTTTAACCGTTCATGAAGGTCCGGCTGTTTAGTCACCTTGCGCTCCCCTGGCGAACCTCGCCGGAAGGCGTCGGGGCTTTACGGGGGGGGGCTGCCACTGTCAAGCATGTGCGCCGCAGCAAAGGGCTGTTTTGTGGACCTTTGGTAATCTTTTCGGCGGCTTCCGGCCCACCCGGCCCAAACCGGGTCAACGGCGCGGTGGCGCCGGGCGTGGTGGGGGCACGGGTGCCCGCGCTGGCGCGCGTGGTCCTGCCCTTGCGGGCCGGGGTGGCGGGGCGGCTGGTGGCGGTGGCGGGCGACGGATGGCGAAACGCTGCTTGGCCGGCGGCAGGGCCGCCCATTGGCGCATGATTGCGTCCTCGCTTGAGGTGTCATAGCCAAGTCGCCGCATGGCGTCCCGGGCGCGGCGCTTCTGGTCTTCATTCAGCCTGTCCCACGCTATCGGTCCGGGGGCGAAGACCTGTTCGGGCTCCTCCGGAAGGGGCGCCGTGGTCACGGGCGGGGCTTGGTTTGGCTCAGCGCAGGCCGCCGGCAGCAGGGCCAGCAGGAAGAACCGGCGTTTCATGGCTGAAGTTCCACCATCACCGGCACATGGTCAGACGCCTGCGGCCAATCCCGCGCATCCTTCAGCACGAGATGGCGCTTGAGCCCCCCCGCCAGATCATCACTCACCCAGACATGATCGAGCCGCCGGCCGCGATCCGCCGCGCGCCAATCCCGCGCGCGATAGGACCACCATGTGTAAAGCTTCTGATCTTCCGGCACGAAATGGCGCAGCGCATCATGCCAGCCGGCGGCCTTCTGCCAGCCCAAAAGCCCTTCAACCTCGATCGGTGTATGCGACACCACATCCAATAATTGCTTATGCGACCAGACATCATGTTCAAGCGGCGCGATGTTCAAATCCCCCACCAGCACGGCGCGGCGTACACCTCGGCCCGCAAACCAGCGCGTGGCTTCCCCGACAAAATCAAGCTTGTGGCCGAATTTCGGATTGGCTTCGCGGTCCGGAACATCGCCGCCGGCGGGCACGTAGAAATTATGCACTTCAACGGGGCCGCCTGGCGCATCCAGCATCAAGCCCAAATGCCGGCAATCACCCTTGGCACACCAATCTGGATCATCTTCACGCAAGCTGATCGGCAGGCGCGATAATACCGCCACACCATTATAGCCCTTCATGCCGCGCACCAGCCGATGCGTGAAGCCAAGTGCGGCGATGCCTTCATGGGGAAACGCCTCATCAGGGCATTTGGTTTCCTGCAAGCAGATCACATCGGGCGCCAGATCAGCGACCAGCTTTTGCAGCAAGGGCAAGCGCAGTCGCACGCTATTGATATTCCAGGTCGCGATGCGAAGAGCCTGCTGCGCCGTGCCGCGTTTCGCCATGGGTTTTCCTGCCATCATTTCTGGGAAAGGGTTTCGAAAACATCGCCCGCAGGCGCGGCGCCCTGGATATGGCGCCGATGCCATAGCGCATAGAACAGCAAATGCCAGGCGGCGAAACCCTCACGCTTGCCGCCGGCCGCGCGAAACAGCGGCAGGATTCGATCTGGTTTGGCAATCTCCGCAACCCCTGGCTGGCCTGCCACCAACGGCGCCAGCCTATCGGCCATATCGGCGATCCAGGCGCCCACCGGCACGGTAAAGCCCTGCTTGGCGCGGAAAGGCTCGCTGGCTGGAAAGTTCTTCGCGAGCCATTTGCGGAGCAGATACTTCCCGCGCCCATCACGAATTTTGAGCTTATCCGGCAGGCGGAAGGCAGCAGCGGCCATGCCGGGGTCAAGGAACGGCGTGCGGCCTTCAACCCCATGCGCCATCAGGCAGCGATCAAGTTTAATGAGCAAATCATGCGCCAACCAATCGGCGCAATCGGTCGCTTGCGCCACTTGCAGGCGGGACCGCCCAGGCAGCGCGGCTGCGCCTTCGGCGGCGGCAATGCCATCGCGCCAGCCGGTGAGGGATTCGCGCAGCACATCCAGCCGATCAAAGGCGCCATGGCCGCGCATGGTTTTGCCGCCCAGCCACCAGGGGCGCATCGCGGCGCGGTAACGGCCATAGCCGCCGAACAGTTCATCGCCGCCTTCGCCGGAAAGCACTACCTTCACTTCCTGCCGCGCGGCACGGGCCAGAAACCATGTGGGGATGATGGCGTAATCAGCGGCGGGATCATCCATGCAGGCAACGATTTCCGGCAAATGCTGCCAGACCATATCGCGGTTGATGTCCACGCGCACATGCCGCGCGCCGGCGGCACGCGCTGCAGTGGCAGCGGCCTCGCGTTCATCGGCAGCACCGGCCACATCAAAGCCTGCCGTGAAGGCCAGCACCGGCGCGGTATTGATGCGCGCCATGGCGGCCAATACGGCGGCTGAATCCGTCCCGCCCGATAGGAACATGCCATAGGGCACGTCGCTCCGCTGATGCAGGTCAACGCTTTCCATCAGCGCCGCATCCAGCCGCGTGAGTGCGGCTTCTTCCGAGATAGCTTCAGGGCCTTCTGCCGGCAATGCTGCGCGTCTTTCGCGCGCGATAATGCGGCCATCAGCGATGGTGATGGTCTCACCAGGGAGAACGCGACGGATGCCTTGGAAGATCGTCTCTGACCCGCTGGTGAATTGCAGTTGCAGCAATTCATGTAGCGCTGGGCGATGAAGTTGGGGCGTGACCAACCCGGCGGCGATCAGCGCCTGGGGTTCGGAGGCAAAGGCGATGCCATCGGCGATCTCAGCGATATAGAGCGGCTTGATGCCGAAGGGGTCACGCGCCAGTAGCACCTGCCGCGCAGCGCGATCATGGATCGCAATGCCATACATGCCACGCAGAATCTGCGCAAAGCCCGCACCATCGCGGCGATACAAATGCAAGGGCGGTTCGCAATCCGAAGCCGTGGCGGCCGGCAGCGCGTGATCGTTGCGCAATTCGCGGTAATTATAGACCTCGCCATTGGCGACCAAGGCGGCGGCGCCGGCGAAAAGCGGCTGATCGCCGGTCGCCAGATCAATAATCGCAAGCCTGGTATGGGCCAGCGCGACATTGCCCGAAACATGATGCCCCGCGCCATCCGGCCCGCGATGCGCCAGCGCACGCGTGAGTGCTTCCAACACCGTGGCGGGGGGTGAAGCGCCGGGGCGGAGCGCAAGCCCTGCTATGCCGCACATGGCACTACCCCCTTCCCGCAGGCGTGAGTTCGGCCAGCAAGCGCTGCCAGCGCGCGATCACCGGTGCCTCGGCGAAGGTTGCGGTGAAATGTGCACGGCCCGCTGCGGCAAGGGCGGCAGCGCGTTCAGGGCTTTCGGCAAGGCTTGCAATCGTGGCAGCAAGCGCGGGCGCATCTTCGCGCGGCACCAGCACGCCATCCTTGCCGTGGCTAATCAATTCGCTCGGGCCTTGTGCGGCGGCGGCAATCACAGGCTTCGCCGCAGACCAGGCTTCCAGCACGATATTGCCGAGCGGTTCATGGCGCGATGAACAAATAAACATATCCGCCGCTGCCAAAAGTGCCCCGATATCACGCCGCCAGCCCAGAAAGCTTACGCGATCTGTGATGCCAAGTTCTGCGGCCAAGGCGCGCAAGGCCGCTTCCTCCGGCCCCGCGCCTGCCAGATACAAATGCCCGTGCGGCAGCAGCGCGATGGCGCGCAGCAGCACATCAAAACCCTTATTGGGATGGAGCCGCCCCATGGCCAAAAGCCGAGGCGTGCCGCTGGCGGCGGGCAAATCGGCTGGCGCTGCGCTAGCGAAATCTTCAACGAAATTGGGCAAGTAATGCACACGCGCTGGCGGCCAATGCTCGGTAGTGATGGCGCGCACCAGATCATGCGTATTCGCCACCAGATGATCGCAATGGCGAAAATACTTCACGTCATAATAGCCACCAAACCGCCCCACCAAGACCCAAGGACCTTTTGGTGTGAAGCGCGCGGCGCGCTGCATCCAGGCCATCACCACATCAGGCTTGAAAGCCTGCAAGGCGCGGCTCATGCGCGGCCCGGTCAGGAAATCAAACGCGCCACCAAAAGCCAATTCCACTGGCTGCAAACCGGCATTGCGAAGTCGCGCGGCCCGATCCGCATCACGCCGGATGATGGGCAGCACAACATCCCCCGCGTGATGCAGCGCGATGGTGGCGCGTTCGAAAAAAGCCTCTGCCCCACCAATCGGCGCGCCGGCCATCACTTGCGCAATCCTCATGGCTTCTGCCCACCATGGCGTTCCGGCTCCAGCCGCGCCTTCAAATAGGACAGCAGCGGAAAGGCACCAGTGCAAAAGGCCAGCAGCACACCCCAGGCGCCTTCGCGATAGCCCTTGCGTGAGACATAGGATTTAAAGGCGCGGCTGACAAAGCGGCGCAGATTGGCACGCAGCGTGCCGATATCGCCAGACGCAATCAGATCCGCTGCCTTGGCGGATGAGTATTTGTCCAGCCGGCGCAGCATGTCCGAAATATCGCGATCCACCAGATGCACGAGCGCGCCGGTTTTGATCGGCGGCCCTTGCTTGCCCACCCAATCCAGCCCCGGATGCACACGCTGCGCGCGCCAGTGTTTCGCGCCGCGCTGAAACAGGCGGGGGACCGATGTGGTGCCGAAACTCCCGGCCCAACCATAACGCAGCAGCCTCTCGCCCACGTAATTGTCAACGGGCACCTGATGCCAGGCGAATGTGCTGGTCGCGATGACGCGGCGGATTTCTGTGGCAAGCGCGCTATCCACGCGTTCATCCGCATCCAATTCCAAAATCCAATCACCGGCGCATGCGGCGATGCCGGCATTGCGCCGATCACCTTCCAATTCCCAGGCGCCTTCCAGCACGAGGGCACCCGCTGCGCGGGCAAGTGCTGCGCTGGTATCCGTCGTACGGTCCAGCACCACCACCACCTCATCGGCGAAGGCGGCCGAAGCCAGGCAATCGGGCAGCCGCGCTTCTTCGTTGCGCGCCACGATCAGGATGGAAAGCTTCGGCGTCACGCCGGCACCTCAGCGACCTGGCCAATCAGCGCCTCGGCGGCCTCCAAAACGCGCGTCACGGGCAAATCTTCCATCGCCCCCTGGCCGGGTGGGCCATCCGCCAACACGGCCTGCGCCTTGGGGCCGGCCGGGCCATATTCATCGGAAGGTGTGGGGCCAAACAGGCCAAGCGTCGGCGCGCCAGCAGCAGCGGCCAAATGCATCAGGCCCGAATCATTGCCGATGAAAATCGCGGCGCGCGCGAGCACCGCTGCCACCTCGGGCAGGTCGAGCTTGCCCACCAGGTCAAGCGCCTGGGGCAAGGCGGTCAGAACTGGGGTCGCCATGCTGCGTTCCTGATCCCCCGGCCCGCCCAGAATGGCAATCCCCGCGCCGGGCAGGGCACCATCCGGCGCGGTCAGGCGCAGCGCCAATTCCGCGAAGCGATCTGCCGGCCAAACCTTGCGATGCCAATTCGCGGTCGGCCCCAGCACCAGCCAAGGCCGGCCTGCCGGCAACAGCGAAGCCGCCCGCGCGATATCTTCCGGCGCGGTCCAGGTGACCGGCAAAGGCGGGGGGCTCACGCCCAAAAGTGCCGCCAAATGGGTCAGCCGATGCCCGGGCCGCCGCCCGCCCTGGATCACCCGGCGATCCCGCGCCCAGAGCAGCCAGGCAATGGCCGAGGCACGCAAATCCACCACCAGATCCCAGCGCTTGGCGGCCACCTGGCCCCAGATTTCCAGCCAATGAAGCGAATAGGGTCGCTTTTCCAGGGCGATCAGGCGTTCAAGCTGCGGCATGCGCCGAAACACGCCCTCCGCCACCCGCCCGCAGACAATGGTGAAGCGCGCTTCCGGATGCGCCCGCATCAGGTGATCCAGTAAGCCCGTGGACAGCACCGCATCGCCAATGCGGGTGGAGGAGATGAAAAGAATGCGCACAAAGCGGGCTTACCACTTCCCGCGCGCGAGGGGGAGGTTGCAGCGGCGCCCCAGCCGACACAGGTTTAGGACATGAAACTCGCAGCCTTGCCGGACCGTACCGTTCTGGAAATCTCGGGGGAGGACCGTGTCGCCTTCCTGCAGGGATTGATTTCCAATGATGTGACCAAGGCGCGCGCCGATCAGGCGCTTTGGGCCGCACTGCTGACACCGCAGGGCAAGTGGCTCGCGGATTTTTTTGTGATCGCAACGCCTGGGGCGCTGCTGTTGGATGTGGAAGCAACGCAGCTTGCCATGCTGCTCCAGCGCCTTTCGCGCTTCAAGCTGCGCGCCAAGGTGGCTTTGCGTGATGCCTCGGCGGAGTGGCGGGTGCATGCGGCTTGGGGGGAAGGCGCGTCGCCGGAGGGGCTGGCCGCGCGCGATCCACGCCTGCCGGAGGCCGGGTGGCGTGTGCTGGCGTCCGTAACCCTGCCCACCAACGCAAGCGCTGAGGACTACGCCACGCATCGCCTGGACCTTGGCCTGCCCGATGGGTCGAAGGATATGGAGGCTGAGAAATCCGTGCTGCTGGAAGGCGGCTTTGATGAACTCAACGGCATTTCCTGGACCAAGGGCTGCTATATGGGCCAGGAACTGACCGCGCGGACACGCTATCGCGGCCTGCTCAAGCGCCGGCTCGTGCCGGTTGCCATTGATGGCCCCGCACCTGAACGCGGGACACCGATTTTGACGCCGGAGGGGGCTGAGGTCGGGGAAATGCGTTCCAGCCGTGGGGCGCAGGGCTTGGCGCTGCTGCGCTTGGAATGGCTGGATAAGGGGGCACTGGCGGCAGGCGGCGCCCGTCTGACGCCGCAGCCGCCCGCCTGGATGAAACGGCCGGAGGAAGAACCATGACCTTGCCAGATCACGGCCCCGGGGTGCGCTTGCCGCCGCCCGTGCTGGTGGGTGGGGTGCTGGCGGTGGCCTGGTTCGCGCATCTTTTCTTTCCGGTCCTGCTTGGCCCGCCCTTGCCGAATTACGGCATGCTGGTGCTGTTCCTTGGGATTGGCCTGATCGGCTGGTCGCTATTGACCCTGGTGCAGGCGGGCAATGACCCAAGGCCGGACAAACCCGATGCCGCGCTGGTCTCGGCCGGGCCGTTTCGCTTCAGCCGCAACCCGATCTACCTCGGCCTTCTGGTGGTGGTGCTGGGCTTTGCGCTACGCTGGGGCGATTTATGGGGCTGGCTTGCGCTGCTGGTCTGCCATTTGGCGCTGGATCGGCTGGTGGTGGTGAAGGAGGAAGCCTACCTCAGCACGCGTTTGGGCACGGCTTATGAGGCTTATCGCACCCGCGTGCGGCGCTGGGTTTGACAAGGCAATCCGAGGGAAGCACTTCATGCCGGACGCCTTCAGAACACTTCGGGAAGCGACAGAAGCGCCTCAATCTCGCGCCAATGCCGCCCGCAATTGCCGTTTGCGCAGTGCGGAAACATCCCGCCAGTCAATGCCGGATAGGGCGGCATCCATGGCCCAAAGCGCATTCAGCGTTATTTCGCGCCCGAATTGAAACTTAAGACGCCAGTAAGCCTCAACAGCGCCAAGGGTGCGTAATTCCGCCTCGTTCATGATCCCGATGTCAGCAAGTTTTCGGGCCATGAAGGGGCCAAGATTGGGCAGGTCTTCAATGCGGCGAATCATGTTGGGTGATGCGACGCGGGCGTGAATTCAACCCGAAGCGCCGTTGCGCCCTTTCTTGCCCTTATGGGCCCCTCATGCGGGCATGGATGGTGATCAACGGGGTTTGGCATCATGCGGTGTCCTTTTATCCACCAAGGCAAGAAAGCTTGCATAATCCTTCCCCTTCACATCCTGGAAACGCTCAGTCAGGACCTCGTAGGCCGTAATCCTGTCGCAACGGAAAACGCGAAAATCGCCGCGCTTTTTACACCAAGCGGTGAGCGTCCAGGCCTGGCCCCAGAATTCCAAATGGAGAGGGTGAATAGTGCGGGAACTTTGCCGGCCTTCAAGATCACGATAGCAAATCGCCACCATTCGCCGGTCAGTAATGGCCCGGCGAATGGTGGCAAGAACGCCCTTCGCCATTTGCGCCGTGGGCGCGGCGAAGACGCTCATGATAAACCTTGTGCGCCGCCGGTCGTCCGGGGAGACAGCGGCAATCTTGATGGCTAATTCGCGCGCGGCCACCGCCATGGATTCATCGCCATAGGTTTCGATTAGCCTGACCCCGAAGGACAGCGCCTCCATCTCCTCAAGCGTCAATGCCAGGGGCGGCAGGAAGAAGTTCTCGCGCAGCAGGTAGCCTAGCCCGCGCTCGCCTTCGATGGGTATGCCTTGCGCCTGCAAATCGGCAATATCGCGCCAGATGGTGCGTGTTGAGACCTCCAGCGCTTGGGCCAGCGCAAGTGCCGTGCGCAGCCGACCGCCCCGTAGAAGCTGCAGTATTTCAAAAAGGCGATCGGCACGACGCATGAAAAGGCGATATCACCGTTACAATATTAAATTGAAATGACGCATGATAATGCTCTCCGCGTCAATGGCGGCCATAAAGGGCTGCAGTTCGGGGGCGTGCTTGAAGGCGTCTAACGCTGCCTTGGCCGCCATGCTGCTTTCCCACTCCACATAATCAAGGCGCTCCGCCGCATCACTGACGCCATGGCGGCGCAGGATGAAGCCCGGCTGTCGCGCAAGCCATGCCTGCGTCGCCGCAAGGGCCGAGTTGAATTCGGCTTGGCTTGCGTTTGCCTTAAGTTTGAACAAGGCCAATTCGACAACTTTCATGTCAGATGCACTCCTTTCGGTTCAAGAGAGTGCTGCGCTTATCATAGTCCAACTGACAGCATGATGTCAGTTGAAAGCAGGGCAATCGGATGGGGTGCCCCGAGTGGCCATATGGTTAGCCCCGGCTCGCCAAGCAGCGCGCCAGCCGGTCAAATTCCGCCACCGTCAGGGTTTCCCCGCGCCGATCTCCGGCAATGCCGGCTAGTTCCAATAGCGCTTCGGCACCGCCAAGCGTCTTCAACGCGCCGCGCAGCATTTTGCGTCTTTGTCCAAAGGCTGCGGCGGTGAGTTTTTCCATGGCGGCGAATAGCGCGGGCGGCGGGTCTTCCGCGTGGGGCGTGAAGCCAACCACGGCGGACCAGACCTTTGGTGGCGGGCTGAAGGCACCAGGCGGCAGGCGCAGCAGCAAATCGCAGCGGCAGCGCCATTGGGCGAGTACGGCGAGCCGCCCATAAGCGGGTGTGGCTGGGGCCGCCGTGATGCGTTCCGCCACTTCAAGCTGGAACATGAGCGTCATGCCCTCCAGCGCCGCGGCACCGCGCAGCCAGCGCACGAGCAAGGGGCTCGCGACATTATAGGGCAGATTCGCGATGATGCGCCGCGGTACGGGCAGGGCCTGGGCCGGGTCCACGCCAAGCGCATCAGCTTCCAGCACGCGCAGGCACGCCGGATAGGCCGCGACCAATTCCTGCAAGGCAATCACGGCGCGGGAATCCAATTCCACCGCCAGCACCGAAGCGGCTTCGGTTTCCAGCAAGGCGCGCGTCAGCCCACCTGGCCCTGGCCCCACTTCCAGCACATGTCGCCCCGCAAGATCGCCCGCAAGGAAAGCAATGCGCGCACATATAGTGGGGTCCAGCAGGAAATGCTGGCCAAGCGCTTTGCGCGCATCCAGCCGATGCCGCGCGATGGTCTCGCTCAGGCTTGGCAGGTCGGGCTTGGTCACGCCATCAGCCTGGGCGCGCGGTGCCGCCGGTACGCATTTCTATTTGCGCACGCCGGCGCAAATCCCGTTGCAATTGGCGGGACAGCAATTCAATCCGATCCCGCAGCAGTATATCGCGCGCTTGTTGTGGATTGGCTTCCGCCAGATTGCGGGTTTCCCGCGCGCAGACCATGAAGATCAGCGCGCCATCCACTGAAATGATCGGCTGTGTCGCACGTCCTATGGGCAGGCTACCCAGCAGATCGCGCAATTCGGGCGGGTTGATGTTATCAAGCCGCACCGGGCCGGGGTCAGCCGGGCGCGGGCTGCCGCGCGCGGCGGCATCCATCGCCTCACACCCCTGCGCTTGGTCCGATAGCGCCTGGGCACGCTGCAATTGCGCCAGTTGCTGTGCCGTCGGAGCCTGCGGGTTCACCTGGCCTTCAAAGGGCAGAAACACTTGGCGCATGGTCATGATGGTTGCCATGTCGCGCCCTGAGACGCGCTTGTCACGCAGCATGACGATTTCAAAGCCGCCAGGGACGCGGATGGGATTGCTGATGGCGCCTTCGGGCATTTGGCGCAGGACATTAGCGACTTCCGGGTCAAAGCGATCCGCTGTCATCCAATCCATCGCACCGCCCTGGATCGCGGATTGCGATTGGCTGAATTGCGTGGCAACCATCGCGAAGGGCACGCCTTGGCGCAGACGCTGAATGACATCAGTCACGAAGCGGCGCACCTGTGCTTCCTGCCCAGGGTTTTCGACGGGAATGAAGATCTCGGAGATCAGGAATTCCGGCTCGCCATGGCGGGCACGCTGGGCGTTCAGGAATTCATTCACCTCAGTATCTGGGACATTGGCTTGTTCGCCCAGCATGCCGCGTAATAGCCGCGCCCAGCCGATTTGCGCGCGGATCTGATCATAAAGCACGCGCGGTTCGATGCCGGCGCGGCGCAGATTCTGCACGACGCCGCCGGGTGGCAGGCCATTGCGGCTTTCGATATTGGCGACCGAGCTGGCGATATCCTGATCCGTCACCAGAATGCGTCGGCGGCTGAGCTCCTGAATGCGGAGCCTTTCATCAATCAGCAGGCGTAGGATCTGATCACCGCCCTGCGCCCCGGCATCGCCCGCAACACCAGCGGAAAGTGCCAGCAGGCGGCGCCGGCTTTCGATTTCGCTGCGCGTGACGACATCCCCATTCACCACCGCGACTATACTATTCACGTTGCCGCCGGCAGGCTGCGCCATGGCAGCGGGTATGATTGCGGCTGGCAGCAGCAAAGCCGCGAGAAGCAGCAGCGCCAGATATGGCTTTCGCGAAAACATCATGGCGCGCATCAACGCCTCCTGCAGCTTGCCGCCCAAGGCGGGCAATGTGGCCGAATAGCTCATAGTGCTCTCAACCCAAAATCACCGATGGTTTTGAAGCCAAAGCGAAATAGTAGCATCGTGGAAGCGGGGTAAAGATCATTGGTCGCTGGGTCTTCAGCATGGCGCTTGACGAAGCGGGTTTCAAAAATGAAGCACTCATCTTCATACAGTGCCGAAAGCCCCGTGGCGACCGGGCGATTGAGTTGCAAATCCTGCCGCGTAAAGGCGCTCACGCGCCAAAAGCCAAGCCGCTGTGACGCGCCAAGATAGACTTCCTCACGCTGCGCCACGGGATTGAGATAGGGCATCGGTGGCGCTTGCAGATAGCCAAGCGTGAAGGACGTATCTTCCAAAGGTCGGATTGTGGCGCTGACATCATAGGCGCGGGCGGCGAAGCTTTCACCGTCACGCCGCGCGCGCCCGGTCAGATCCAGCCATGAAGCGGGCCTGAGGCTCAAGCGGCTGACGTAATCGGAAGCGCGTTTTTCAAGGCCACTATAGGGGTAGAAAGGGCCGCCATCTTCCTGAACACGGAAGGACCGCCCCACCAGCGCTTCCACCTGCCGATCTTCTGGCAGCAGCCAGGCGCCGCGCAGCGCCATATCGGCGCGGGTGCCGCCTTCCTGCCGGTCACGGCCGGAGAAGCGATTGAGCGAGAAGAGATTGGCATCCGTGAAGTCAAGGACGATGCTGTCTTCATTGGGGATACGATATTGCCCGCCGGTCATGGGGCCGGTCACCATTTGAATGCGCGGTTCAATTACTTGGCGTCCCCAATCGCCGCCATCGCGCAGAAAAGGCATGCGCCAATCAAGGGCGGTGCGGATATTGGCGGCGGCACTTTGCCCATTGGCGTTGCCGGTCGCGTAATTGGGGGCGAGGTTGATATCCTCAAAATCATAGGCCGCAAGATCGGTTTGTGCGCGCAAGGTCCAGATGCCGCCCAGATCATCCATGCGTGGCAGCGCGTAGCCGATCCGTGAGGAAAGCCGGCGCGTGCTGGTGCCGGTGCCGCGAAACACGGCGAAGTTGGAGGTATCCAACGTGAAGCGCCCACCGAGTGAATCCTCGGGCGATTCCCAATCCGCATAGATATTGGGGAGCACGAGTGGAATGCGGCTGATGTCATCGGTCCGCCGCAAGCCCTGATAGGCACGAGCGTCAAAACGCGCGAAAGCTTCGGGCCCCCAAAAGCCTTCGGTGAAGAGCGTGGTCGGCAAAACGCGCTGCGCGCCATAGCGGTAAATGCGGAGGTATTGTTCGGAACTGGCGCGATTGAGGTCAAAGCCGGCGCGCCAGGTTTCATCAAGCGAAAAGCGGCCCTTGGCGAAGATATGGCCGGCGAAGCCTTCTTCTGTGCCATCCTGCCCATCCAGGTGACCGACGGAACTCAAAACCTCCAGCTCGCCACTATTGAAGCGGCGCCGGTAATCCAGGCCAAGATTGGGCGCGACGCGCGTGGATGTGGTGGGGCGCAACACCAATTCCTGGCTTTCATCAATGGCCCAGTAATACGGCGTTTCGATGAAGCCGCCGAGGTATTTGGTAATGCCGAAGCTGGGGCTGAGAAAGCCCGATTGTCGCTGCGAGGATCCATCAGGATGTTGGAAATAGGGCAGCCAAATCACCGGTACGCCTGCCATATCCAGTGAGGCGCCGCGATAACGCACCTGCTGTTCGGTCCGGTCCAAGGTTGCCGTGCGCGCACGCAATTGCCAGAGCGGCGGCGCCAGAGGGTCATCCTTGCAGGGTTCGCAGACCGTATAGACAACGCGTGAAAGGTCGAAGATTGAACCGCTGGTTCGCCGGGCGCCGGTGGCAGCGATGCGACCATTCTGCAGCAAATAACCGCGTAGCCCTTCCAGCACGCCATCGCGCATCTGATTGGAAAGAACTGCGCTTTCGGCGAAAAATACCTGACCATCCGCTTCGATCAATTGCACATTGCCGCGCGCGGTGGCAACGCCCGTATTCCGGTTATAGGTCAGCTCATCAGCGCGCAGGATGCGCCCACCTTGGAAGGCTTCCACCCTGCCGCGCGCCACTACCAAGGCGGCGTTCTGATCATACTGCACTTCATCGGCGGTGAAGGTGATCGGCGCATTCTGCGGAGACCGAGGGGCCGGCGTGGTGACTTGTTCCTGCGCTGGCGTCGGCAGGCTTGGGGTAATCTGCGCCGGCGCTGTGATCGGTGGCAGCAAAGGGGATTGCGCAAACGCCCATACTGGCGAAAGCGCCAGCATGATCATCGGCAGATACTGAATTGCCCGGCGCAACATGCTATCCATCCTCAAGATGCAGCAGTAGCGCCGCTGCCAGCAGGAAACCAGCGCCAGCCGGTGCCCAGGCAGCCAATACCACGGGCAGCGTCCCGGCTTCACCGAACTCGCCAGTGATTTTGTCCAGCACGAAAAGCGCGAATCCAGCACTCACCCCGCCAGCAATCATGCGCGCCACGCCGCCGCGCCGGGCGGAGCGCATGGAAAACCCCGCCGCCAACAGCGCCATGGCGATGGCCAGCAAGGGCAGCGCCAGCAAGGATTGGAAATGCAGCCGGTGGCGGATGGCGGAAAACCCGGCATCCTCCAGAATTTTGATAAATTCTGGCAGCGCCCAAAGGCTGAGGGTATCCGGGGTGGCGAAGGAATTTTCGATACGCTCTGGCGTTAATTCAGTTGGAAAATCAATATTTTGTGGTGCGCTGGCCACGCGTTCAGCGCCGAACACCACGGCCCCTTCAAAGCGCCAGCGGCCCGGTTGCAGCAGGGCTGATGCGGCTTCGATGCGTGCCAAGGGCCGATCTTCGGCGGAAAGCCGCCAGACGGTCACTTCGGCAAGGCGCAGTGCCTCCCCCGGGCGTAGGTCCCGCGTGGCCATGGGCCGACCTGAAATGATGGCAACGCCCTGGGGCTGGAGCCCATCATCGGCCTGGCGCAGCCAAAGCCTGCCGCCGGCCAGCGCCGTGATGCCGCCCACATTGCGGAGATAAATCTGATCAAGCCGTTCGGCACGCGCCAGCATGGCTGAGGAAAGCGGCGAAATCACCGTGCTTGCGCCAAGCCCAAGCAAAAGCGCCACCAGCACCGGGCCAGCCAGGAAGCCCCATGCGGAAATGCCCGCGGCCCGCGCCACCACCAATTCGGAAAACCGCGTCAGCCGCCAAAAAGCAATGATACCGCCAAGCAGCACCGCAAAGGGCAGGATTTGCATCGCCACATAGGGAATACGCAGGGCGGCGATTTGCGACACCAGCACGAAATTCGCCTCGGGCCGCGTGGCCGCACGGCGCAGCAATTCGATCAGGTCAAACAGTGCCACGAGCGCGGATAGCGCCAGCACCATCAGCAGCGCCATGGCGGCAAAGCGCCGCGCCACATAGGCCATGAGGGTGACGGGCAGCATCATGGCAGTGCCTCACGCGGCGGGGCCTTGCGTGGCAGGCCGGGGGCGCCACCGAGCCACCAAGCCGAAATGACGCCGGGCAGGGTTGCGTGGAGCCATATTAGCCAGATCAGCCCATCGCGTCGGGCTGCGGCATTGCCGATGGTGAGGCCAAGTGCCAGCAGCGCCACCATGATGCCAACGCCAAGGACAACACCAAAGCCCCCGCCATGGCGGCGGAACTGGCCGGTCAGCGCAACCGCCAGCCCCACCAGCGCGAAGGAAAGCGCGGTCAAGGGGCTGGCCATCCGCTGATGCGCCTCCGCCCGGAAGCGCCGTATTTCGCGCGGGCGCAGCCCCTCTGCCGGATCGGGGTTCAGCAATTCGGCGATGGAGCGTTCGCGGCTATCTCGGCTGCGGGTTTCCTCGCTGCGCGCCACACGGGCCAGATCAACGCTGTTCTCCGAGAAACTCAGCACGGTCAGGCGTGGCGGCGCGCCTGCTGCGCCCTTTTCCATCTGTTGGCGCACGCCGTCATACAGCGTGACACGCGGGCCTTCCGGCCCTTGGCCTATGCGCCCAGATTGCGCCAGGATGGTCACCGCCCCGCCCGCTTCGCGCTGGTCATGCACCATAATCCCGCGCAGCGTGCCATCCGTTTCCCGTTTGCGCGCATAGACGGTCAGATCATTGCCTACGCTGGAGAAAACGCCTTCCTGCAACAATACGCCCACCAATTGGTTGCGGATTTCGAATTGCCATTGCCGAAAGGCCGTGTGGCTGAGTGGCACCAGCCAGAAATTCAGCAGCGCCATCACGGCTACCACCAAAAGCCCCAGCGCCAGGGCAGGGCGGGCGATTTGCCAATTGGAAAGCCCCGCCGCGCGCATCACCACCAATTCACGGTCCCCAGCCAGGCGCAAATGCACGAACAGCATCACGATGAAGGTCGTGATCGGCAGAATGACCGAAAAGAAGGATGGCAATAACAGGCTGGTCAATTCGAAAAACACCGCGAGTGACAGCCCGCGATCCAGCACCAATTCAATGAAGCGCAGCGATTGCGTCAGCCAGACAAGCGCCGCCAGCCCCACCGTTACGGCAAGCAGGGCCAGCGCAAGCTGGCGGAACAAATAGCGGTCGAGCAGGGTCATCGGCTTGGTGAGCCTAGCCGCTTGGCGCCAATGCCGAAAGCGGCAAAGGCTTCAGGGGAGCACCTTGCCCGGATTCATCAACCCCTTGGGGTCTAGCGCGGCCTTGATTTGGCGCATCACCGCAAGCTCCGCACCCCCGCGCCATTCTTCCATCATATCGGTCTTGAGCTGGCCAACGCCGTGTTCCGCGCTGAAGGACCCGTCCAGATCCCGCACCACTTCATTCACGCAATCCATGATGTCGTGGCTGCGCGCCAGGAAAGCCGCCGGGTCAGCGCCTTCGGGCTGGACCAGATTCACATGGATATTGCCGTCGCCCATATGGCCGAAGGGCATGGGGCGGATGCCCGGGATCAGCTTGCGGCAGGCTGCCGAGGCGCGTTCGATCAATTCCGGCACGCGGGAGACGGGGACCGAGACATCATTTTTTACCGAAGCGCCGGCCTTGCGCTGCGCTTCCGTATGTTCTTCGCGAATGCGCCAAAGTGCGGCGCGCTGCGCTTCGCTTTCCGCCAGCACGGCATCCAGCACTTCGCCGGTTTCCATCGCCGGTGCCAGCACAAGTTCCGCGAGGCCCCGCAAATCCGCATCTGGCCTGGTGGAGGCAAGATCAATCAGCGCGTAATGGCCAGCGCGTTCGGCGAGCGGCAGGGTGACGCCGGGGATGAGCTGCACGGTCAGGTCAACGCCATCGCCCGACATGTATTCAAAGGCGCGGATTGCACTTTCGTCATTGTCGCGAAAGCGCCGAAACAGGCCAAGTGCGGCTTCGGCATCGCGGACGGCGGCGAAAATCACCTCATTGGCGCGGGGCCGGGCGAAAAGCTTCAAGACGGCGGCGGTGATGATGCCAAGCGTGCCTTCGGCGCCAACAAAAACATGGCGCAGCGCATAGCCGGTATTGTCTTTGCGCAAGCGCCTCAGGCCATGCCAGATGCTGCCATCGGGCAGCACCACTTCAAGCCCCAGCATCAATTCCCGCGCATTGCCATAGCGCACCGTATTGTTGCCGCCGGCATTGGTGGAAAGCACGCCGCCGATCATGGCCGTGCCATCACCACCGAAACTAAGTGGGAAAAGGCAACCCGCCGCGGCGGCGGCTTCCTGCGCGGTTTTCACCACCACACCCGCTTCGGCGGTCATGGTCATGTCCACAGGGTCAAGATCACGGATGCGGTTCATGCGCGCCAGCGAGACAATCACAGCGCGCCCCGAAGCATCTGGCGTGGCGCCACCGACCATGGAGGTATTGCCCCCCTGCGGCACAATGGCGATGCCGGCGGCGCTGCACAGCCTGACCGCTTCGGCCAATTCCGCCGTATTCGCGGGGCGGAGCAACGCCATGGCGCGGCCCTGATAAAGGCTCCGCCAATCGGCCAGCGCGGGGGCGAGATCAGACGGTTCGGTCAGCAGCCCGGCGGTGCCAAGCAGGCTGGCAAGCGCGGGGGGAAGGGGGGAAGATTCGGCCATGGGCTGTTCAAACCCCAGAGCACAGCGCGGTCAAGTTCCTTCCCATTCAGCCGCAAGGCCGAACTGTCCGGGATGGGGCGGCCTGGTTGAGATTGGAGGCCCAAGCATATGGCAGCGTTGCACGACTTGACAGGGTTCTACTGCCTCCTGAGGGTTTGTGTTTGAAAAGCGAGGATAGAAACGTGACCGCTGCGCTGGATGGGTTGATTGTTCTTGATCTGACGAATTTTCTCTCCGGCCCCTATTGCACCATGCTGCTGGGGGATCTCGGCGCCGATGTCATCAAGGTGGAACGCCCAGATGGTGGGGATGATGCGCGGCGCATGCCGCCCTTTGTGGATAGCCGCAGCCAGCCCTTCGCCGTCTGGAACCGCAACAAGCGCAGCATTACTGCGGATTTGAAGCAGCCTGAAGATATTGAACTGGTCCGCCAATTGGCGCTCCGCGCCGATGTGCTGGTGGAGAATTTCCGCCCCGGCACGCTGGCCAGGCTTGGGCTGGGGTGGGAGGCTTTGAGTGCCGCCAATCCGCGCCTGATTTGGTGCGCGATTTCAGGTTTTGGCCAGACCGGGCCTTGGGCGGATCATGGGGGCTTGGATATGATGGCGCAGGGCATGTCGGGCCTGATGGCCGGCAATGGCCCGCCTGATGGCGAGCCTTATCGCCTCCCGATCGCCATTACCGATGTCACGGCGGGGATGTTTTCGGCGCTATCGGTCATGGCCGCCTTGCAGGCGCGCGAAAAAACCGGGCAAGGCCAACGCATTGATCAATCCCTGTTTGAAGCAGGCGTGGCGCTTGGCGTTTATGAAGCGGCGCATGTGTTTGCCCATGGCACGCGCCCTTCGCGGCTTGGGCAATTGCATCGCGGATCGGCGCCCTATCGCGTGTTTCAGACCGCCGATGGCTTTATCACGCTAGGGGCATCGAAGGAGAAGTTCTGGCAGGCGTTGTGCGGCATTATCGGCCGGCCGGAATTGGCGGGCGATCCGCGCTTCAAGACCAATGCGGATCGTGTGGCGAATAACGCAGCGTTGGTCACAATTTTGCAAGATATTCTGGCAACGCGCCCAAGCGCAGAATGGCTGGCGGCACTTGGCAAGGCCGGCATCCCATCGGAGCCCGTGCTTTCCTATGATGAGGCGCTGGCGCATCCGCAGGGGCAGGCGCGCGGCCTCGCGCAGGTTTTCGAGGACCCCGAACGCGGGCCGGTCCAGCATCTGGCACCGCCCTTGCGTCTGGAAGGCACGCCGGCGCGCATCACCCGCCGCGCGCCGGATTTGGGCGAGCATAATGCGGAAATTCGCGCCTGGCTTGCGCAAAAAGCTTGACGCCGCCCAGCCGAAAATTGTCTGATTTCTTCGGGATTTTCGTGCCGTGCCTTACCGAGTTGTCAGTGTTTCGACTTCTATCGGGCCCGTCCGGGAAAACCGGAAAAAGGTGGTGGGATTTCCGCTGCCATAACAAAAGGGGCTCACGTTATGCCGAACGGCACTGTGAAATGGTTCAATGCGACTAAAGGCTTTGGCTTCATCCTGCCCGATGATGGCGGCAAGGATGTTTTTGTGCATATCACCGCCGTGCAGCAGGCGGGGCTGCAGGGTCTCAAGGAAAACCAGAAGGTCAGCTACGAAGTAGCGAGCGAACGCGGCAAGCCCGCGGCGATCAACCTGAAGGCTTTTTAGGGTTTTCCCTGCGCGGTGCGCGACGGATATCACCGCGCGCCGTTAACAATTCAGCCCGCGCGGAAGGTGATGGGCTTGGCACCTTCCCACAATACCGCACGACCGGTCTTGGCCAGCCGATCCAGACCTTCACGAATGGTCAGGAAGTGGTTGCCGGCCAATTGGCCTGCCTTGCTGGCGAAGCAGGTTGGGCCATAGGCAACCAGGATCTCCGTTTCGCTCATGGAACCGGGATGAACGATGATCTGCCCCGGCGCTGGGTAGCTTGTCGCGTTTTCCCAGGGGATGGAAAGCTCCCGCTCACCCATCGGGATCCAGCAGGCTTCGCCGGACCAGCGCACATGAATGATGCGGTCCTGATAGGGTAGCAAAGCGCGGAAACGCGCGCAGGTCTTGGGTGCGGCGGCATCTTCAAAGAATGCCTCGAAAATTTCCCCACCAATATCAATGATGATGTCGGCCATGGCTGCCCCTTTTTTGCCGGCGCCCATATGGCGCCTTAACCATGCGGGTTACGCGACGGCGTCGCGCTTGCCAAGCCCAGTGCGCCGCCAGCCTGGCCGATGATCCCCGGTTTAGTATTGAAGCTTTAAGCTTTCTTCCGTATTTGCCGGGGCCCCAAATCAGCCTGACAATCAGGAGCACGAGATGCGCAAAATCGCCCCCCTTGCTTTAACGCTTATCTGCGCGATGGCCGTGCCTGTTCTGGCACAGCAGAAATCCCCCGCGCGTCAAGCCACGCCTGATGTGGCAGCGCAGCCGCGTTATGCCACCGTCAATCTGCGCGCAGATTTCGCGCCGGACCCGCATGAAACGCGCGTGGAAGCGGGCGGAGATCGCGAAGTGCAAGGGCTTGGTACTGACTGCTCCGGCTGGATTGACTATGCCCGACCCGATGTTGATTTGAACTATCAGGCTGGCAGCTTGCCGCTTTATATCTCTGTTGTTGCGCAGGCTGACACGACATTGATCATCAATGATCCATCCGGGCGCTGGCTTTGCAATGATGATATGGAGGGGCTGAACCCCGGCATTGTCATCCAGCGCCCCGCAAGCGGAAACTACAATATCTGGATCGGCACCGTGGATCGCGGTGCCGCACAACCCGCAACGCTTCGTATTTCCGAAATGCCACCAAGCCGGCGGAAATGATCCGCCGACCTCTGGTGTGATGAGGGGTTCGCCCGCTACGCCTATTCCTTCGCTACATTCGCCTCAGCCGCGATGCGCGCCCAGAGTTCCAATTCGCGCCGATTGAATGCACCAAGTTCTTCCGGCGTGCTGGTGGTGGAAACAATGCCAAGCGCGCCGATATGGCGTTTGGCCTCATCGCTTTGGCCGATGGCGACCATTTCACGGTTTAGCCGCGCGATGATGGCGGGCGGTGTGCGCGCCGGCATCCAAGACCCGTTCCAGGAAGCAAAATCAAAGCCGGGCAGTCCTGATTCGGCGACGGTTGGCACATCGGGCAGCGTTTCCACGCGACGCGCCGTGGTCACGGCAAGGGCGCGGATGGTACCGGCGCGCAAATGCTCCACCGCCGGCCCCAGATCCGTCACCAGAAACTGGAGCCGCCCACCCAGCAGATCCGCCATGGCCTGTGGTGTACCGCGATAGGCGATTTGCTCTGCCCTGAAGCCCGCCGCTTGGCTCAACAGGTGTGTGCCGGCAAGCCCGCCAGCATTGCCAATGCCGTAATTCAGTGCGCCAGGATTGGCGCGGGCATGGGCGATGAAGCCTTGTAGATCGCGCGCGGGAAAATCAGCGCGCACCAGGACGCCAAGCGGGTTGGTACTGATCAAAGAAAGCGGGGCAAAATCACGCAACGGATCATAGCCCGGTTCGCGCATCAGATTCGGATTTGCCGCATGGGTCGAAACCGAACCGAAAAAGATTGTGTAGCCATCGGGGGCCGCGCGGGCGGCGGCGCGGGCGCCGATGGCGCCATTGGCACCGCCGATATTCTCGATGACGAAATTCTGTCCGAAGATGCGGCCCAGACGCTCCCCATAAAATCGCGCCAGGCTATCGGTGCCGCTGCCCGCTGGAAACGCTGCAATGATGCGCACCGGACGGTTGGGCCAATTCGCTTCCTGTGCGCGCAGCTCGCCTGGCGTGTAAGCGGCAATGCCGGCGCCGAGGGCCAATAGGGCGCGGCGGGATAGAGTGGCTTTGGATCTCATCTGTTCTTTCCTCCCTTTTTTGCGGTATTTCAGGTAAAGTTGAGTTCGCGGTAGCCGCCAGACGCAACGTCATCGGCCATGCGACGATATTCCACGGCGCCGCCATAATAGCCAAGGGTGCGACGAACATCACGCCCTTCGACATTGCGATTGACGCCCGTTTGCCATGAATTGACCTCAGCAAAAAGCAACCCGGCCACGGCTTCTTCCACCTTTTCAGCCCACCAATGCACTGCTTCGGGCTTGGGTTCCACGCGCTTCAGGCCGTTCTGCCGCATATGGATAACAAGGCCAGTGACCCAATCCACGATTTCTTCGATATTGCGTGGAATATTGCCGCGCGCGGTATGGGGCCCGAGAACCATCAGCATATTCGGAAAACCTTCAGCCATCACGCCAAGAAAGGTCTTTGGCGTGCCGATCCATTCCCGCTTCAGGCTACGCCCCCCGGGGCCACGAATATCCATGCGGTCATAAGGGCCCGTCACACCATCAAAGCCGGTCGAGAAGATCAGGATATCAAAGGCAAAATCCTCGACGCTGGTTCTGATGCCGTCAGGCGTGATGCTTTCGATCGGGGATTCATTGATGTCCACCAGACGCACATTGGGCTGATTGTAGACTTCATAGTAGCCGCTTTCCAAAGGAAGCCGCCTGGTACCAAAGCCGTGATTCTTGGGGATAAGCTTTTCCGCAACGGCGGGGTCCTTCACCCTTTGGCGGATCTTGCGCGCCATGAAGTCACTGGCAAGCGCATTGGCGTCCTTATTGGTGAGCACATCAGCGAAGTTCCCGACCCAAATGCCGAAGCCAGGTTCGGCATAGAGCTTTTCCCAAAAGGCTTCACGTTCTTCGGCTGAGACTTCAAGCGCCTTTCGAGGATCTGTCTGATGAATGAAACAGGTCGCGGTTTCTCGGCATCGCGCGAAGATTTCCGGATAGCTTGCTTTGATATTGGCCTGTTCTTCGGGCGTGATCTTGCGGTTGTGCAGCGGCGCCGCCCAATTCGGCGTGCGTTGAAACACTGTCAGATGGCCAACATCCTTGGCGATGGTTTGGATGATTTGGATGGCGGTCGCGCCCGTGCCGATGATGCCAACGCGTTTGCCCGTGAAATCAACCGGATCATGCGGCCAGCGGGCGGTATGGAAAGCCTGACCCTGAAAGGAATCTCGACCAGGTATATTGGGCAAGGTGGGGGCTGAAAGTGGCCCAAGCCCCGTAATCAGCAAGGGCGCACGGCAGGTCTCACCGCTTTCCAGTGTGACAGTCCAGATATTCTGTGCGTCATCAAAATGTGCTGCCTTGACGCGACTGTTGAAGGTGATGTGTTTGCGGAGATCAAACTTGTCAGCGACGTAATCCAAATAGCGCAGCGTATCTGGCTGGGCCGCGAAATGTTCCGGCCATTCCCATTCCTGCAGCAATTCTTCGGAAAAGGAGTAGCCATAGGACCAGCTTTCGGAATCGAAACGCGCGCCGGGGTAGCGGTTCCAATACCAAGTGCCGCCGATATCCGAACCCGCCTCAAAAACCCGCAGTTTCATGCCGAGTGCGCGCAGGCGAATAAGCTGATACATACCAGATATGCCAGCACCGATGATGATGGCGTCTGGATCGGCTGGCGGGCAGGGCGCCTTGTTCATGGTGCACGCTTTCGTGACGTGATGATTGATGATTGTCAGGTTGCCTTTTGCTGGCAGCCCTATGAATTCATCATAACAGGGCAAATTTGCTCGCACCGCAATCCGGATGCCATGCTGGTGGCTGGATAGGGGAGGGTTCGTCATGGCACGCTTCAAGGGCAAGGTTGTTTTGATTTCAGGTGCCGCACGTGGCCAGGGTGCGGCGGAAGCATGCCTGCTGGTGGCCGAAGGTGCCAAGGTTGTTCTTGGGGATATATTGGAAGCGGAAGGCCAAGCGCTGGCGCAGGAACTGGGCCCCAATGCGCAATTTCTAAGGCTTGATGTGGCTGAGGAAGCGGATTGGGCGCGGGCTGTGGCGGTAGCGGAAGCGCACGGGCCGCTCAGTGGGTTGGTCAATAATGCCGGTATTTACGTCCCGAAGCTGATGATGGAAACAGACGCGGCTTTGTTTGAACGCCATATGCGCGTTAATCAGCTTGGATGTTTTCTTGGCATGAAGGCGGTGGTTCCAGCCCTGGAAAGAGCTGGTGGGGGTTCAATCGTCAATATCTCCTCCACTGCCGGGCTGCGTGGTTCGCCGCGCGCCTTTGCCTATAGCGCAACGAAATGGGCGCTACGCGGTATGACAAAATCTGCAGCACTTGAACTTGCGCCACGAAGCATTCGCGTCAATTCCGTTCATCCAGGCCCAATCGCAACCCCGATGTTGGATATCCGTTCATCGGAAGAAAATACTGCGCGGCTGAAATCCGTGCCCATGGGGCGGCAGGGCACGGCGGATGAGGTGGCGCGGCTGGTACTGTTTCTGCTGTCTGACGACAGCGGTTACATGACAGGCGCAGAGGTCACTGTGGATGGTGGCGCCACACTTTGAAAAATTTCAGTACCCCAGGCTGAAATCTACCAGATTGATGAGCGGGCGGCCGGCCCGCATGTTGTGGATATTCTCCACCACCTGTGGTGCGACGCTGGATGGAATAGTGATGCTGGCGGCATGTGGGGTCAGGAACACCTTGGGATGCGACCAGAAGCGGCTTTCTGGCGGCAGTGGCTCGGGTTCAAACACATCAAGCGCCGCGCCGGCGACATGGCCTGAATCGAGTGCGGCCAGCATATCTTCCGCCACCATATGCCCGCCGCGTGCGCCATTGATCACGTAAGCGCCTCGCGGCAGCGCTGACAGCAACTTGGCGTTCAAAACGCCGCGGGTTTCCGGCGTGAGCGGCAGCAGGCAGATCAGAATATCGGTTTGCGCCGCCATGGCCATCAGCCCACCCGCGCCATGGAAGGTCTGCACGCCCGGTAGGGTCTTTGCGCTGCGCGACCAGCCCATGACTGGAAAGCCGAGTGAGGTCAGCACGCGCGCCGAAGCACTGCCCAATTCGCCAATGCCCAGAATGCCGATGCGTCGTTCCGCCGTGCTGGGTGCCGAAAGCTCCAGCCATTCCTTACGCTGTTGCAGGGCGCGGTATTCGGGATCTTGCCGGTGAAAGCGCAGTACATTCAGCAGCACCCATTCCGCCATGGCGCTGGTCAGCAATACATCTTTCAACCGCGCGACTGGAATACCAGGCGGCGGCCCCGGTGCGCGCAGCAAATGGTCAACGCCAGCACCCATGGAGACAATTAGCTTCAGATTTGGATAGCGGCGGAGTTCCATCATGTCATGCGCGGTCCAAACCACGGCCGCTTCAATTTCCGCTGGGTTGCCTGCATCCGGGAACAGACGAATTTCCAGGCTGGGATCAACGGCCAGCAGCGCCGCCTTCCAATCCTTCATGGTATGCGATTTGGTTGAAAGCAGAATGGCCATTATTTGTTTTCCTTTGAAAGTTCTTCATCCAGCCGGCGCACAAAGGCGCGCCAATCATCCCGCCTGGCAGCCGCCCATTCGGTTCCGTCCGGCAGCTTGGCGTAAAGGCTGAGGATGCTTTTGGACCAGAGGAAATCAAATTCATGCGGCGATGAAAGAGCCAAGGCGGCGGTGCGTTCAAACACGCCATCCTTGATTTTCGGCATGATTTTCTTGAGCCACCACCAGCAGCCAATGCCAAGCACGATCATGCCGGCCCAGGTGCCGCCTTGCTGCACGCCAAGCGCTTCCAGGGGCGCGCCACCCCATTTCAGCGCAATGAAGCTGGTGGTCAGGATGGTCGCGGTTGGCCAGACATTCTCCCAGGTGCGATAGACCGGGGAGCCTGGCGAATTCATGCGGCGCAGGCTGACGCCAAGCTTCACTTGCTCGGCATCCAGCATCGCTTTCAGGCGTTCCAATTCACTCACTGTAGGGTCGTTGCCTTTTCATTGCTGGTCAATTCGAAAGCGGCCGCCATTAATTGCCGCGTATAGGCTTGCTTCGGTGCCTGCACCAGCGCCGCGGCCTCACCTTCTTCCACCACAAGCCCATCCTTCAGCACCGCGATACGATGCGCCATGGCGCGCACCACGCGCAGATCATGGGAGATGAACAGATAGGCAAGGCCATGGCGCACCTGCAAATCCCGCAGCAAATCCACCACCTGCGCCTGCACGCTGACATCAAGCGCGCTGGTCGGTTCATCCAGCACCACCAGGCTAGGCTTCAACACCATGGCGCGCGCGATGGCGATGCGCTGGCGCTGGCCGCCGGAAAATTCATGCGGGTAACGTTCCGCCATGCTGGGGTCCAGGCCCACTTCGCGCAGCGCCTCCGTCACGCGGGCTAGGCGTTCAGGGCGTAGCAAGCCGGCTTCATGCACTTCCAACCCCTCACCGATGATTTCCGCGACACTCAAGCGTGGTGAGAGCGCGCCGAAAGGGTCTTGAAACACGATCTGCATGCGCCGCCGCCAAGGGCGCAGCGCGCGATTGGAAAGCGCCTGGAGATCCTGACCCGCAAACACGATGCTGCCCTGGCTATCGGCCATACGCAGCAGCGCAAGGCCGAGCGTGGTTTTGCCGGATCCGCTTTCACCGACAAGGCCAAGTGTTTCACCGGCACGGAGTGACAGCGAAACACCGTTCACTGCCTTCACTTCGGCTACCACACGGCGCAGCAGCCCGCGACGGATCGGGAAATGCACCCGGATATCGCGCGCTTCCAGCGCGGTGGCGGCATCGGCTGGAATTGGCGCCGGCGCGCCACGCGGCTCGGTCGCCAACAGCATGCGCGTATATTCATGCTGGGGCGCGGCAAAAACCTCAGACACTTTGCCCTGTTCCACCGCATGGCCATCCTTCATCACCACCACACGATCGGCGTGGCGGCGCACGATGGAAAGGTCATGCGTGATCAGCAACATCGCCATGCCAAGGCGCTGCTTGAGTGAGGCGAGTAGTTCCAGAATCTGCGCTTGGATGGTCACATCCAACGCGGTGGTCGGTTCATCGGCAATTAGCAGCTTGGGATCATTGGCCAGTGCGGCTGCAATCATGACGCGCTGGCGCTGCCCGCCCGAAAGCTGATGCGGATAGGCGCCCAAGCGATCCTCGGCCTGCGGAAAGCCAGCGAGCCGCAGCAATTCAATCACCCGCGAGCGCAAGGCTGCGCCCGCCAGAGGGCGATGGAGCGTTATGGCCTCGGCAATCTGACGCTCAATGCTATGCAAAGGATTGAGCGAGGTCATGGGTTCTTGAAACACCATGCCGGCAACGCCGCCGCGGAGTGCGCGGAGTTGCCTGTCATCCGCGTCCAGCACGGAAACGCCATCTAAAGTGATGGACCCAGCCGGATTGCTGCCGGCGCTTGACAGCAGGCGCAGGCAGGAAAGCGCGGTCACGGATTTGCCGCTGCCGCTTTCGCCCACCAGTGCCAATGTTTCACCGGGCTGCACATCAAAGGAAACGCCGTGCACGACTTCTCGCCCACGGAAAGCCACCGACAAATCACGTACCGAAAGCAGCGCCATCAGCCCTGTCCCCCCGGCAATTTGCGCGGGTCAAAGGCATCGCGCACCGCTTCGCCGACAAAAATCAACAGCGTCAGCATGCCGCCCAGCACCAGGAAGCTGGTCAGCGCAAGCCAAGGCGCGTTCAGGTTATTCTTGCCCTGGTTGACCAATTCGCCGAGGGAGGGCGAACCAGGCGGCAGGCCAAAACCCAAAAAGTCGAGCGAGGCCAGCACCGTCACGCTACCTGACAGGATGAAGGGCAGAAAGGTCAGCGTCGCTACCATGGCATTGGGCAGGATATGGCGCTGCATGATGCGCGCATCGGAAACACCCAGCGCCTTGGCGGCGCGCACATAATCGAAGTTCCGCCCGCGCAGGAATTCCGCGCGCACCACGCCGGTCAGGTTCATCCAGGAAAACAGCAGCAGGAAGATCAGCAGCACCCAGAAGCTGGGTTCGATCACGCTCGCCAGGATGATCAGCAGGAAAAGCTGCGGCATGCCGGACCAGATTTCGATGAAGCGCTGAAACAGCAAATCCGTGGTGCCGCCGTAAAATCCCTGCACAGCGCCGGCGGCGATCCCGATGACGGAGCTGATGATGGTCAATGCAAAACCGAACAGCACGGAAATGCGAAAGCCATAAATCACCCGCGCCAAAACATCCCGCGCCTGGTCATCGGTGCCGAGCCAATTCCGTGCCGAGGGTGGTGCGGGCGCCGGCCTGCCCAAATCACGCACCACGCTGCGGTAGGAATAAGGGATCAGCGGCCAGATCAGCGTCGCACCTTTCGCCTCAATCTCTTCACGAAATCCACGATCATGCCAATCGGCGAGTGTGGGCAGGCCATCTTCAAGAATGTCGCTTTCGGCGTAATCCGCCAGCACCGGCACATACCAGCGGCCATCAATGCGCGCGACCAGCGGCCTGTCATTGGCCAGGAATTCCGCAAAAAGCGTGATGAAGAACAGCGTGCCGAAAATGATCAACGACCAATAGCCGCGCTTATTCGCGCGGAAATTCGCCAGCCGACGCTGCGTGAGGGGCGAAATCGTCATCGCCGCGCCTCAAAATCAATGCGCGGGTCCACCAGCGTATAGGTGAAATCGCCAATGATCTGCATCACCAGCCCCATCAGCGTGAAGATATAAAGCGTTGCGAACATCACCGGATAGTCGCGGCGAATAGCGCTTTCAAAGCCCAAAAGCCCAAGACCATCAAGCGAGAATACAATCTCCACCAACAGCGCGCCGGTGAACAAAATACCGATGAAGGCCGCGGGGAAGCCGGCGATGATCAGCATCATGGCATTGCGGAAGATGTGGCCATAGAGCACGCGGCTTTCGGACGCACCCTTGGCGCGGGCTGTCAGCACATATTGCTTGCCGATCTCATCTAGAAAGGCATTTTTGGTGAGCATGGTCAGCGTGGCAAAGCCGCCAATCACCAAAGCAATCGTGGGCAGCACCATATGCCAGGCGTAATCCATAATACGCGCGCCAAGCGACCAGGTCTCCGACCCTGGGCTATTCAGCCCGCGCAGCGGAAACCATTGGAAGAAGGAACCGCCAGCGAAAAACACGACCAGTATAATCGCAAACAGGAAGCCCGGTATGGCATAGCCAATCAGCACCACCGCCGATGTCGCGACATCAAAGCGCGATCCATCGCGCACTGCCTTTCTGATGCCAAGCGGGATGGAAATCAGGTAAATCAGCAGCGTGGACCACAGACCGAGAGAAATGGATACCGGCATTTTTTCGATGATCAGGTCAATCACTGGCCGGTCCCGAAACAGTGAACGCCCGAAATCGAAGGTCAGATAGCCCAGCATCATTTCCTTGAAACGCGTTGTGGCGGGCTTATCGAAGCCAAAGGCGCGTTCGATTTCAGCAACAATGGCGGGATCAAGCCCGCGCGCACCGCGATAATTCCCAACCGGGCCATCGCCGCCGCCACCACCAGTGCCGCGCTGTTCCAAAGCATTGGGTGTGCGGATTTCACCACCACCTTCGCCGGTAATGCGCCCCATGGTCTGGCCTTCACCGCGCAGCTCCGCAAGCATCTGTTCAACTGGCCCACCGGGGGCGAATTGCACCACGGCGAAATTGATCAGGATGATCCCAAGCAATGTCGGAATAACCAGTAGCAAGCGGCGAAGAAGATAAGCGGCCATTTTTAAAGATTACGCCTGGCTTCTGCCAAGGCGGCATCTCGCACGGGGTCTATCCACCAGGCGGTGGGAAAGCCCAAGCCAAAGCGTGGTGTTTTCTCGGGCCGGCCAAAGCGTTCCCAGAAGGCGATGCGGAAGCTCCGGCTATGCCAATGCGGCACCATGAAGTTATGGTGCAGCAAGACGCGGTCCAGCGCGCGCGTGCGCGCCACAAGTTCTGCCTGATTAGGCGCGGCGATAACCATTTCCACCAACTCATCAATCACCGGGTCGCAAATGCCGGCGACGTTTTGGCTGCCGTTTTCGCGCGCCTTGGCGCAGGTCCAGTAGTCGCGCTGTTCATTGCCGGGATGAAAGCCCTGGCCGATACTGTCAATCGTCATGTCATAATCAAAGGCATCAACCCGCACCTGATATTGCGCGGGGTCTACGGTACGCACGCGGGCGGCTATGCCAAGGCGTTCCAGCCATTGCACATAAGGCAGCGCCACACGTTCAAAAGTTGCACCTTGCAGCAGGATTTCGAATTCAAAGCGCCTTCCGTCCGCATTCACCAGGCGCCGGTCACGCACGGTCCAGCCGGCTTCGCGCAGCAGCGCAAGCCCACGGCGGAGACCTTCGCGGTTATTGCCTGAACCATCGGTCCTCGGCAGGCGATATTCCTCGGTAAAGACAGTCGCGGGCACGCGCCCGCGATATTGGTTCAGAATTTCTAACTCGCGCCCTTCGGGCAGGCCTCGAGAGGCGAAATCGGAATTGGAGAAATAGCTCTCGGTCCGCGTATAGGCGCCGTAGAACAGGTTGGTGTTCATCCATTCATAGTCGAACACTTCAATCAGCGCGCGGCGCACCCGCGCATCCTGAAACAAGGGCCGGCGTAGATTGACGGCGAAGGCCTGCATGCCGGTTGGAATCTCGTGACGGATTTCCTGCTTGGTCGCAAGGCCACGTCGCGCCGCGGGGAAGTCGTAACCCGTGGCCCAATCGCGCGCGACATTTTCCGTGCGGAAATCTATCTGCCCGACCTTGAAGGCTTCAAAGGCGACAGTCGTGTCGCGGAAATATTCATAGCGAATGAGATCAATGTTTGACATGCCGCGCGTGGTCGGCAAATCCCGCCCCCAATAATTGGGCACGCGGCGCAGCACGACGCTACGATTGGGTTCAAAGCGTTCAATGCGATAGGCGCCAGAACCCAGCGGCAGATCAAGGCTTGGGCGGGTGAAGTCGCGCCCTTCCCAGTAATGGCGCGGCAGGATGGACATCTCACCCAGAATCAGCGGCAATTCGCGGTTTTCATCGGTGCGGAAACGATACGTCACACGCCGCGCATCTTCCGCCACCATTTCCGTCACATCCGCCCAATAGGAACGGAAAAAGGGCCGGCCATTTGCGCGCAACGTGGTGAAACTGAAGACCACATCTTCCGCTGTGATCGGTCGGCCATCATGCCAACGGGCACCTTCGCGCAATTCAAACGTCACGCCCTTGCGGTCCGCCGGCAATTCAATGATGCGCGCCAGATGGCCATATTGCGACAGCGGTTCATCCAGATTGCGCGCCAGCAGCGTGTCATAAATCAGGTTGCTGCCAACCGCGGGCGTACCGCGCAGGATGAAGGGGTTGAAACTGTCAAAGGACCCAATGGCCGTCAGCGTGATTTCGCCGCCCTTGGGCGCGTTTGGGTTCACCCAGGGCCAATGGGTGAAATCCGCCGGCAGGGCAGGTTCGCCCAGCAGCGCCATGGCATGGGTGCGCACCACCTGGCCCGGCCTGTCACCCCCGGCGGGATTCGCGGCGCGGGCCATTTGAGGCAGGCTCATGAAGGTGGCGCCAAGCGCCAGAATGTCACGTCGTTGCATAAGCTTCAGGATGGGGGTTCGCAGCGCCTTGGGCAATGGCGGAGCGTTTCAGCTACGCAGAAGTTGAACCGCTTCCGAAAGTAGCCGCTCATCCCCCAGCGCAATCACGCGGCCATCACTGCCCGGATGCAATGGCTGGCCGGACCAATCCGTCACGCGCCCGCCCGCCCCTTCAATCACCGGCACCAGCGCCGCCCAATCCCAGATTTTCAGATCGCTTTCCGCCACCACATCAATCAGGCCAAGCGCAACAAGGCCATAGGCGTAGCAATCGCCGCCCCAGGTCACACGCCGCGCCGCCCGGCGCAGCCGATCAAAGCCGGGGCGATTGGGGGCGCTGAACATATCGGGGCTGGTGGAGGAAAGCTCAGCCTCGGCCAGGCTGGCACAGGGGCGGCAGCGCGCTGTGCCAGCGAAGGGTCCGGTAAAGCGTGTGGGCTGGCCGGCCACGCCCAACCAGCGTTCGCCGGTAATGGGCTGGTCAATAATGCCAAGCACGGGTTTGCCGCGATGCAGCAGGCCCAGAAGGCTGCCAAAAATCGGCCTGCCGGTTACGAAAGCGCGCGTTCCGTCAATCGGGTCCAGCACCCAGACCCATTCGGCATCCGGGCGTTCTTCCCCGTGTTCTTCACCAATCACGCCGTGATCTGGCAAGGCTTCAGCTAGCAGGGCACGGATAGCTGCCTCGGCTTCCTTGTCGGCGCGGGTGACGGGGCTGGCATCGCCCTTGGCTTCTACCAGCAAGGCAGAACGAAACAGCGGCCGGATCACGGAAGCTGCCCGGTCAGCGGCGGCTTCCGCCACCGCGATGAAGTTCTGCGGGATCAGGGCGCGGGCGCGTTCGGCGAAATCGAACGCAAATAGGCGATCAGGTCAGCACGGTTCTGCACACTCGCCATGCCGGCATAGGTCATTTTATTGCCGGGGGCATAGGCACGCGGATTGGCGATCCAGGCGTTCATATCCTCATAGGTCCAGGGCTTGTCGGCCATGGCGCGAATGGCGGCAGAGTAATTGAAGCCGTCAATATGCGCGTGCTTGGCCCCCACAATGGCATAGAGGTTCGGCCCAACCCCGGAACGGCCACCTTCATTGAAGCTGTGGCAGGAAGCGCATTGGCGCTGCGCCAATTGCTGACCGGCCTGCACATTGGCGGCAGCGAGCAGCGGTGTGATGGGTTCAAGGGCAGGGGCGGCTGGCGCTGCGGCCACCTGGGCGGGGGCGGGTTCGCCAATCTGAATGGCACTTTCCTTGAGCGGCGTTGGATGCACGATCAAGCGGCCAATCACGCCGGCACTCATGAAGGTGATCCCGGCCGTCAGCACGGCAGCGAAAACCTTGTTCAGCTCAAGACTGTTACTCATGGCCAAGCTCTTCCTCAAACCGGACGCTGCCCGCCGGTTTGCACCCAGGGACGCGCTTCTTTAGAACGCGCGGAACATATAGATCACCCTTCCCGCCGGCAAGGCGGCAGGAGCCCTTTTCCTTGCGTCCCATCATTGTCATCCCCGCCCGTATGGCCGCGACCCGCCTGCCCGGCAAGCCGCTGGCCGATATTCATGGCCGCCCCATGATCGCCCATGTGCTGGACCGCGCCCGCGAAGCCGGTATCGGCCCCCTGGCGGTTGCCTGCGCTGAGGAGGAAATCGCCGAAGCCGCCCGCGCCGCCGGCGCCCGCGCCGTGCTGGTGGCGGATGATGTGCCTTCCGGCACGGATCGCGTGCAGCGCGCCATGAAGGCTTTGGACCCAGACGGCGAATATGATGTGGTGGTCAATCTGCAAGGCGATTTCCCGACCATCCGGCCTGAGACGCTGCGCGCCGTGCTGGCCCCGCTGGAAGACCCCACGGTTGATATCGGCACGCTGGTCTGCCCCATTGCCAATGAGGATGAAGCGCGCACCGATTCCTTCGTGAAATGTGCCTGCGCCTTCACTGGCGATGCCATGGTGGCGCCGGCGCTTTATTTCTCTCGTCTGCCGATCCCATGGGGGGAGGGGCCGCGCTGGCACCATATTGGCGTTTATGCCTATCGCCGCGCCGCCTTGGACCGCTTCGTGACTCTGCCGGCCAGTCCCTTGGAACTGCGCGAAAAACTCGAACAACTCCGCGCCCTGGAAGCGGGCATGAAAATCAGCGCCGCCCGGGTGGAACACGGCCCCTTCGGCGTGGATACGCCTGAAGATTTGGACCGTGCCCGAGCACTTTTGGCCCCTTGAAAGAAAAACCCATGTCAGCCCATCGCATTGCCTTCCAGGGTGTCCTCGGCGCCTATTCTGATCTTGCCTGCCGCGCCGCTTATCCGGGCTCGGAAACCCTGCCTTGCCCGTCTTTCGAAGCGGCCATGGCGGCGCTGCGCGATGGGCAATGCGATCTGGCCATGCTGCCGTGTGAGAATTCCTTGGCTGGCCGCGTGCCCGATATTCACCGCATGTTGCCTGATTCCGGGCTTTTCGTGGTGGGGGAGCATTTCCAGCGCGTTGAACATTGCCTGCTGGCCCCCAAGGGCGCGAGCCTATCCACGCTGAAGCGCGCCCATAGTCACCCGGTTGCCTTGGGCCAGGTGCTGCGCCTGTTGAAAGACATGAACCTGACCCCAGTGATTGAAGCCGATACGGCGGGGGCCGCGGCGCTGATCGCCGAACGCGGCGGGGTGGAGGATGCCGCCATTGCCAGCGAATTGGCCGCCGAAATCTATGGCCTGGAAGTGCTGAAGCGGAATGTTGAGGATGAAGCGCATAACACCACGCGCTTTTATGTGATGTCCCGCGATAGGGCGGACGCGCCCGCAGATGCGCCCAATCTGGTGACCACCTTTGTCTTTCAGGTTCGGTCCATCCCGGCAGCGCTCTATAAGGCGCTGGGGGGCTTTGCCACCAATGGGATCAATATGACCAAGCTTGAAAGCTATATGATGGGCGGGCGCTTCGCCGCGACGCAATTCCTGTGTGATGTGGATGGCCACCCGGATCAACCAGCGCTGCGCCGCGCCTTTGAGGAGCTGGCCTTTTTCTCCTCCTCCATGAAGATTCTGGGGGCTTATCGGGCGCATCCCTATCGGCTGGAGCAGTCAATTCCGGCGGAATAGGGTAAAGATCAGGCCTTCCCCTTGGGGGGTGGTCAGGCTAGAAGCGGCTTGAAGGACCCGTAGCTCAGCTGGATAGAGCGTTGCCCTCCGAAGGCAAAGGCCGAAGGTTCGAATCCTTTCGGGTCCGCCAATTTTTCATTACCTTGAGTGCGCGCGGCCTTGGCGCCGGCTTCGGGTGTTGGGGGTGGCTTGGTCAGGGCGCTGCACCGAAAGTATAGGTCAGGCCCACGCGAATCATCTGAATGGTCACATCATTACTGACCGAACGGCCCTGAACCGTATTGAAACCACTGGCCACACCGGCACGCGCATCCTGGAAGCTGAAACCGACCTGGTCGAATTGGGTGTGGATGTAGTCCAACCGCAGGGCGGCAGCTTCCGAAACGCGCCAGGCAGCCCCAACGCCCATGGTCCAGCCGAAAGCAATTTTTTCATCCGTCTCGCTAAAACGCGCGACAGTTTGGGCGGGCGAATTCACCCCTTCATACTGGGTGCGGGTTTCCGCCAGAAATGCCGCAGCCAAGCCGGCCGAAGCGCTCACCATCAGCGGGCCTTCACCATAGCCGATAGCGGCGCGCATCGTGGAAATCCAGCGCGTTTCCCGGTTGATAGATGCCTGCACCATGCCGTTCCAGGCATTGCCAGAATTGACCAGCGTATCCTGATGGCTTTCCTGGCGGAGCCAGGCCCAATCAGTCTCCAGCCCCATGATGATCCCGTTGGCGTAGTGGTGCTGGTAGCCCAGAAGCAGGCCAAGGCCCGCGCCACGGAAGGAATCATCCGCCGCTTCATCGGCAGCGTTTGACCCATACTGGCCGTCTCCGCGCTTGCTCACGCCACGAACACTGTAGAAAGAATCAACTGCGAAAGCGCCCAGATAAGTGCCGGACCAATTCACAGGCTCCGCAGATTGCTGTGCAAGGCTTGGCTTGGCCAAAAAGAGTGCCGCGGTGATGAGAGGAAGAAATCTGACGATGAAATTTGCTTTCACGATAGATTTTCCAGCATGCCGATTTATTGATTGATGAACAATGTAAGTACCAGAAAATGATTTATGATTTACTTTCATTTCCCCGGGCCTGATACCCAAAAGGGCTTTTCCCAAGGCTGCCGCTTTTCGTCATGCCATCAGCCAGGGCGATGTTCCGCAAGCCATGCCTTGGCGCCTTATGCGGAGGGGCAGAATCGCAACTTCCGTGATTCCGCCCCTGCAAGCCAGGCGTTGCTTCGGCAGGCATGATTGCCCAAGGGTTCCTTAGCTTGGCGTCGCGCCGCTAGCCCGTACAACAGGTGCCCAGCGCTCCGCTTCGCGCGTCACGAAGGCTTGGACATCGGCGGGGCCATTATCGGTCATGGTCAATACGCCAAGCCCAGCGATACGTTCCTTCATGCCGGGTTCATTGATGGCGATGGTGAAGGCTTCGCGAATGCGCGCCACCACGGGATCAGGCATACCCACCGGGCCGGCCAGAACGAACCAATTGATCGCGGTTGCGCCGGGGAAGCCGGCTTCGACAATGGTTGGTACATCAGGGAAGGTGGACATACGCTCCCCGCTCGTGACCGCGATGGCCTTCAGCGAACCTCCACGCACGCTACCGGCATGGGCGCCAAGTGTATTCCAAAGCGATCCCAGGCTGCCGCCCAATACCTGCTGCTCCGCTTCTCCGCCGCCACGGAAGGGCACGTGCAACAGCTGCACACTCGCTTCGCGCGACCAGAGCATGCCGGAAAGATGCCCGACCGAACCGATCCCGGCGCTGCCATAGCTCATGGCCTCAGGCCGTACGCGGGCGGCGGCCAGGTAATCAGCCATGTTCTGAATGGGGCCATTGGGCCGCACGCCAACCACCATGGGTGCGCCACCCACCAGCATCACATAGGAAAAGCTGCGGCGCACATCATAAGCCAGGTTCGGGAAAAGCGTTTGCGCAATGGCCATGGGCCCGGCATTGGCGAGCACGAGCGAATAGCCATCCGGGCGTTCGGCTGCGATATGCGCTGTGCCGACGGTGCCGCCCGCCCCTGGGCGATTATCCAGCACGACGGGCTGGCCCAGCACGCGTTCCAAGGTGGGCGAGAGAAGCCGCACCACACCATCAGAGGTACCGCCCGCCGAAAAGGGGCTGACGATGCGAATGGGGCGATTGGGGAAGGAACCTTGGGCAAAGCTACCCGAAGGCAGCAGCGCCGGCAGGGCAAGCGCTGAGGCAGCGGTGATAAGGCTACGACGATTCATTTCATGCATCCCGGACTTGATTGTTTATGCGAAGCGGCTGTCTCCGCCTTGATGCTCCACATAAGTCCGTGACGGATGCGCGCAACGTCAGTATCTCGACGGAAGCACAAAAAAAAGATGATGTGGGCATACTTGCCGCCAAAACGCGCAACCGCGCGCGGCTTTTGCCGCGACAGCGTTCACATCAGGCGTCAGCAGCACACTACCGCGGCAGGGTGCTGGCCCCCATCAGGAATTCATCCACGGCGCGCGCGCATTGCCGGCCTTCGCGAATGGCCCAAACCACCAGCGACTGCCCGCGCCGCATATCGCCCGCGGCGAATACCTTGGGGACCGAGGTCTGATAGGCTTCCGTATCCGCCTGCACGTTGCCGCGCGCATCCAAGGCAACGCCGGAGGTCTCCAGCAGCCCCGCACGGCGCGGCCCTAGAAAGCCCATGGCCAGCAGCACCAGATCAGCCTTCATTTGAAATGCGCTGTCCGCCACTTCACGCATCTGCATGCGCCCGGCTTCATGCACCCATTCCACGCGCACGCAATCAAGCGCCGTCATGCGGCCATTTTCGCCAACTGCCTGCTTGGTCAGCACGGCCCAATCACGGGTGCAGCCTTCATAATGCGCCGGTGCGGTGCGAAGCTTATGTGGCCAATTCGGCCAGGTCAGGCCCTTGTTTTCATGCTCCGGCGGCTTCGGCATGATTTCGATTTGTGTGATCGAAGCCGCACCCTGGCGCGCTGCGGTGCCGATGCAATCCGCGCCCGTATCACCGCCGCCAATCACCACCACATGTTTGCCGGTGGCGGAAATCGTGCCGCGCGGCGCGGCGCGGTCTTCAGTATCGCCCGCCACGCGCTTGTTTTGCTGCGTCAGGTAATCCATCGCGGGGTAGATGCCGGAAAGATTGCGCCCATCCACTTCCAATTCGCGCGGCCATTCAGCGCCGCCTGTCATCACCACCGCATCATAACCCGCCAGCAACACATCAAAAGGTAGTGTGCTGCCCACTTCGGTGCCAGCGCGGAATTCAACGCCTTCCGCGGCCATCTGATCCACACGGCGGTCAATCAGATGCTTTTCCATCTTGAAATCAGGAATGCCGTAGCGGAGCAAGCCGCCGATGCGATCCTGCTTTTCAAATAGCGTCACCGCATGGCCGGTACGCGCCAATTGCTGCGCCGCCGCCATCCCCGCCGGGCCGCTGCCCACAACGGCCACGCGCTTGCCGGTTTTGTGCGCGGGGAGTTGCGGCTTGATCCAGCCTTCTTCCCAGCCGCGATCCACAATCGCACATTCGATGGACTTGATGGTGACCGGCGTTTCCGTGATGTTCAGCGTGCAGCTTGCCTCGCACGGTGCGGGGCAGATGCGGCCGGTGAATTCCGGGAAATTGTTGGTGGAATGGAGTGTCTCCAGTGCCGCCTGCCACTGATCCCGATAGACCAGATCATTCCAATCCGGAATCATGTTGTTCACCGGGCAGCCATTATGGCAATACGGAATGCCGCAATTCATGCAGCGCGCCGCCTGCTTCGTCAGCTCCGCCCCCGGCAGAGGCGTCACATATTCCTTGTAATTCTTCAGCCGTTCTTCGGGCTTGATATAGCCGCGTTCGGTGCGTTCAAATTCAAGAAAGCCAGTTGTCTTACCCATAACGCAATCTCCCCTGCGGCTTATTCGGCCGCAACCGCGTGACCACCCGCTTGCTCGGCCTTCAGGTCGAGCAAGGCGCGGCGGTAATCCCGCGGCATCACCTTCACGAAGCGCGGCAGCGCATTTTCCCAATCTTCCAGAAGCGCACGAGCGCGCGCGCTGCCGGTCATCAGTAAATGCCGCTCCACCAGAATGCGCAGACGCTCAGCATCGAAGCGCAGCATATCGCCCATGCCATTATCAAAGGCGGATGGGGCGCGCTGCTTCGGCCTGCCATCTTCGCTGTCATCAGCGGCGCCAATCGCTTCAAGGTCCACGATGCTGGTGTTGCACATGTCGCGGAAATTGCCGTTGATATCGTAAACATAGGCAATGCCGCCCGACATGCCGGCGGCGAAATTCCGCCCCGTCGCACCCAGAACCACCACCACACCGCCGGTCATGTATTCGCAACCATGATCGCCGCAGCCTTCAGCCACGGTCACCGCGCCGGAGTTGCGCACGGCAAACCGCTCGCCGGCGACACCTTCGAAATAGGCCTCGCCCGCAATCGCGCCATACAGAACCGTGTTGCCAACAATGATATTGGCCGCAGGATCGCGGTTCACACCAGCGGGCGGCTTCACCGCAATGCGCCCACCGGAAAGCCCCTTACCCACGTAATCATTGGCATCGCCGGTCAATTCCAACGACACCCCGCGCGCAAGGAAAGCCCCAAAGCTGCCACCCGCCGTGCCCTTGAAAGCGATGCTGATGGTATCTTCAGGCAAGCCCGCATGGCCGTAACGCAGCGCCACCTCACCGGACAGCATCGCGCCTGTCGTGCGATTGAGGTTGATGATGCTGCGTTCAATGCGCACCGGTTGCTGTTTTTCCAGCGCATCCTTGCTGGCGGCGATCAGATCAACGTCCAGGATGTGATCCAACCCGTGATCCTGGGTTTCGCACTGACGGATCGCAGCCCCTTCCGCCAGTTTCGGCTGATAGAGAATGCGGGAAAGATCAACGCCCTTCGCCTTCCAATGGTCAATCGCGGGGCGCATGTTCAGCCGATCCACACGGCCCACCATTTCATCCACCGTACGGAAGCCTAACTGAGCCATCAATTCTCGCATTTCTTCGGCGACGAAGAAAAAGTAATTGATGACATGCTCAGGCATACCAGTGAAGCGCGCGCGCAGCACCGGGTCTTGGGTCGCGATACCAACCGGGCAGGTGTTCAGATGGCATTTGCGCATCATGATGCAGCCGGCCGCGATCAGCGGCGCGGTGGCAAAGCCGAATTCGTCGGCACCGAGCAGCGCGCCAATCACCACATCGCGCCCGGTACGCAAGCCGCCATCCACCTGCACGGCAATACGCCCACGCAGCCCATTCAGCACCAGCGTCTGCTGTGTTTCAGCGAGCCCAATTTCCCAGGGCGAACCGGCATGCGTCAGTGACGTCAAGGGCGAAGCCCCCGTACCACCTTCATAGCCTGAGATCGTCACATGATCCGCCCGCGCCTTTGAAACGCCGGCGGCTACTGTGCCAACGCCTACTTCCGAGACGAGCTTCACCGAAATCCGCGCGCGCTTGTTCACATTTTTCAGATCGTGAATAAGCTGCGCCAGATCCTCGATCGAATAAATATCGTGATGTGGTGGCGGAGAAATCAAGCCAACGCCGGGCGTGGAATGCCGCACGCGGGCGATGTTCTTGTCCACCTTATGGCCCGGAAGCTGCCCGCCTTCACCAGGCTTTGCCCCTTGCGCCATCTTGATTTGGATATCATCGGCATTGACCAGGTATTCCGCGGTCACGCCAAAGCGGCCAGACGCCACCTGCTTGATGGCGGAACGCATGGAATCGCCATTCGGCATCGGCGTGAAGCGATCCGCTTCCTCACCACCCTCGCCAGTATTGGAACGCCCACCAATGCGGTTCATGGCAATGGCAAGCGTAGTATGCGCTTCACGGCTGATGGAACCGAAGCTCATCGCACCCGTGGCGAAGCGCTTCACGATGTCACTCGCCGGTTCCACTTCCTCAAGCGGGATCGCTTGTTCGGCGAATTTGAATTCCATCAAGCCGCGAATGGTCAGCAAACGGCGGCTTTGGTCATTGATGGTCTTCGCGAAATCCTTGTAGCGATCCGCTGAATTGCCGCGCACGGCGTGTTGCAGGTTGGAAACGCTCTCAGATGTCCAGGCGTGATCTTCGCCACGCAAGCGAAGCGCGTAATCACCGCCCACATCCAGCAAATCGCGATAGATTGGGTTGTCACCAAAGGCCGCCTGATGGCGCTGCACCGCTTCCGCCGCAATTTCAGCAATGCCGGCACCTTCGATGGTGGTCGCGGTACCGGTGAAGTATTTCTCCACGAAGCTCGTGGAAAGCCCAACCGCATCGAAGATTTGCGCACCGCAATAGGATTGATAGGTGCTGATGCCCATCTTGGACATCACCTTCATCACGCCCTTGCCAATCGCCTTGATGAAGTTCTTCTGCACTTCATAAGGCTTCAGCTTCATATCCACGCGCTGGCGGATTTGTTCCAGGGTTTCGAAAGCGAGATAGGGGTTCACCGCTTCCGCGCCATAGCCGGCGAGCACGCAGAAATGATGCACCTGCCGCGCCTCACCCGTTTCCACCACAAGCCCGGTGGAAGTCCTGAGGCCCTGGCGGATCAGATGATGATGCACCGCCGCGGTCGCCAGCAAGGATGGAATGGCAATACGATCAGCCGATACCGCACGATCAGACAGCACCAGAATATTATGGCCCGCCAGCACCGCTTCAGTCGCGGCAGAACATAATTTCTCCAAAGCCGGCGCCAGCCCATCCGCGCCATCCTTGGCCAGCCAGGTCGCATCCAGCGTCTGGGTGCGGAAGGCATCGCCGGCCAACGCCTTGATGCCCCTGATCTTCGCCAGATCCTCATTGGTCAGGATCGGTTGCGCCACTTCCAGCCGGTAGTGATGGCCGGCCTGCCGCCCGAGCAGATTGGGCCGCGGGCCAATCATAGACACCAGCGACATCACCAATTCCTCGCGGATCGGGTCAATCGGTGGATTGGTGACCTGCGCGAAATTCTGCTTGAAGTAATGGAACAACAGCTTGGATTTATTGGACAGCACCGCGAGCGGCGTATCGGTCCCCATGGAACCGACCGGGTCATCCCCATCACGCCCCATCGGCTCCAGGAAGAAATTGAGGTCTTCCTGCGTATAGCCAAACGCCTGCTGATCACGCAGCAAGCCCTTGGCGTCCTGCGTGCGCTCCATCGGCATTTCCGCCGGCACGCCGGGCAGTTCTTCCAGCTTGAACTGCGTGTTCTTCAGCCATTCGGCATAGGGGTGTTCGCTGGCCAGCTTCTGCTTGATTTCGGCATCATCAATGATGCGCCCGGCATCCAGATCAATCAGCAGCATGCGGCCTGGTTGCAGGCGCCATTTATGGCGGATGCTTTCCTCGGGGATTGGCAGCACGCCCACTTCGGATGCCAGCACCACCTTGTCGTCATTGGTGATGATGTAGCGCGCGGGGCGCAGGCCATTGCGGTCCAGCGTGGCGCCAATCTGGCGGCCATCGGTGAAGGCAATCGCAGCTGGCCCATCCCAGGGTTCCATCAGCGCGGCGTGGTATTCGTAAAAAGCGCGCCGATCCGCATCCATCAGCGGATTACCCGCCCAAGCTTCCGGGATCAGCATCATCATCGCGTGCGACAGCGAATAGCCACCTGCCACCAGGATTTCCAAGGCATTATCAATGCAGGCGGTATCCGATTGTCCATGCGGAATCAGCGGCCACATCTTGTCCAGATCCGGCCCCAGCAAGGGTGAGGACATGGAACCGCGCCGCGCATACATCCAATTCACATTGCCGCGCACAGTATTGATTTCGCCGTTATGCGCGAGGAAGCGATAGGGATGCGCCAACTTCCAGGAAGGGAAGGTATTGGTCGAAAAACGCTGATGCACCAAAGCGAGCGCGCTTTCCGTCAGCGGGTTGCGCAAATCATCATAGAAGCTGCCGACCTGCCCCGCGAGCAATAGCCCCTTATAGACCACGGTGCGCGTGGAGAAGGACGGCATATAAAGATCAGCACTCGCCGGCAGCCCCTTGGCGGTGGCCAATTCGCGGAACTTGTTCAGCGCCTGCTTGCGGATCGTCAGGATCTTGCGCTCAAACGCATCCTGATCCTTGATGCTGTCACTGGCGGCGATGATTGCCTGGCGGATCACCGGCATGCTGGCGATCACGGCCTTACCCAGGCCATCCAGCGTGGTCGGCACTTCGCGCCAGCCCAGCAGGGTCTGCCGTTCAGCCGTCACATAGCCTTCAATGCTTTGGATCGCGACGGCGCGTGAAGCCTCATCCTGCGGCAGGAAGCACATGGCAACCGCATAACGCCCTGGCGCGGGCAGGGTCTTGCCCTGGTTTTCGGCCCAATGGCGCAGCAGTTTGTCGGGCATCTGTATCAGGCAGCCCGCGCCATCGCCCATCAGCGGGTCAGCGCCCACCGCGCCGCGATGGTCCAGATTGACCAGGATTTGCAGGCCTTGGCGGATGATATCGTTCGACTTTCGGCCCTTGATATCCGCAATGAAGCCAACGCCGCAGGCGTCATGCTCGTTCCGGGG
>JBIJAH010000027.1:0-49129 GCA_044345845.1 Roseomonas sp. | reverse complement strand
TGGAATATTTCGTATCTTACTATGATTATTACCAGCCGGAAGCCTATGTGCCGCGCACCGACACTTACATCGAGAAAGACGCGCAGATCAACGAACAGATAGACCGTATGCGCCATTCCGCCACACAATCACTGCTGGAACGGAATGACGTGGTGATTGTCGCCTCGGTTTCCTGCATCTATGGTATTGGGTCGGTCGAGACTTATTCGCGCATGGTCGTGAAGCTTGAAGCCGGCGGGCAGATTGACCGGGATGTACTAGTGAAGGGCCTGGTGGAACAGCAATATCGCCGCCACGATAATTTCTTCGCACGCGGCACCTTCCGCATTCGCGGTGAAACCGTGGATTTATGGCCCAGCCATTTGGAAGACCGCGCCTGGCGCGTTTCGCTTTTCGGTGATGAGATTGAAGCGATCCGCGAATTCGATCCGCTGACCGGCGAAATCACCGCGGAAATGGAACGCGTTTCCATCTACGCCAATAGCCACTATGTCACCCCACGCCCGACGCTGACCCAAGCCATCACGCGCATCAAGGATGAATTGAAGGAACATCTGGCAAAGCTGCATGCGGAAGGCAAATTGCTGGAAGCGCAGCGGCTGGAACAACGCACCATTTTTGACATTGAAATGATGGAAACCACCGGTTCTTGCAAAGGCATTGAAAATTACAGCCGTTACCTGACGGGCCGTAATCCTGGCGAACCGCCGCCCACGCTGTTTGAATACCTTCCTGAGAACGCTTTGCTGGTCGTGGATGAAAGCCATGTCACGGTGCCGCAGATTGGCGGCATGTATCGCGGCGACTATGCACGCAAGACCGTGCTTTCCGAATACGGCTTCCGCCTGCCAAGTTGCACGGATAACCGCCCCCTCAAGTTTGAGGAATGGGATACCTACCGCCCGAATTCCATCTTCGTCAGCGCCACCCCTGGCCCGTGGGAGATGGAACGCACCGGCGGCGCCTTTGCCGAACAGGTGATCCGCCCAACCGGCTTGGTTGATCCAGTCACGGAAATCCGCCCCGTGGAAAGGCAGGTGGATGATCTGCTGGCGGAATGCCGCGAAGTCGCCAAGCATGGCGGGCGCGTACTGGTGACTACACTCACGAAGCGCATGGCCGAAGACTTAACCGAATACATGACAGAAGCCGGCATCCGCGTGCGCTATTTGCATTCGGATATTGATACCCTTGAACGCATCGAAATCATCCGTGATTTGCGCAAGGGCGTTTTTGATGTGTTGATCGGCATCAACCTTCTCCGTGAAGGCTTGGATATTCCCGAATGCGCGCTGGTCGCTATTCTGGATGCTGATAAGGAAGGGTTTCTGCGCAGCACCACATCGCTCATTCAAACCATCGGTCGCGCTGCGCGCAATGTGGATGGGCGCGTGGTGCTCTATGCCGATGTCATGACCGATAGCCTTCGCCGCGCCCTGGAAGAAACCGCGCGCCGGCGATCAAGACAGCAAGCCTGGAATACGGAACACGGCATCACGCCGCAAACCATCCGGCGCGATATCTCATCCGCCCTGCAATCCATCTATGAACAGGATTACGTGACGGTTGACGCGCTTGAAGGCGAAGAAACCGCGCAATTCATCGGCAAGGATCTGAAAGCCACCATCGCCGAATTGGAACGCAAGATGCGCGCCGCCGCGGCTGATCTGGAATTCGAAACCGCGGCGAGGCTGCGGGATGAGATCAAGCGGCTAGAAAGCCTGGATCTTGGCCTTTCGCCCAATCTGGCGGGCCGGTCGCTCCAGGAAGCCAAACCCAAGGCCAAGGCGGATTGGAAGCCAAAGCCCATGGGGCCGGGCGGCGGGGGGTATGATCCCAACAAGGGCAAGGGCGGGCGGCGGCGCAAGGGTTGATTTGCCCTGAAAATTGGCAACCCCGCCCAAATTTAGGGCGAAACCCCCGCGAATACCGCTTTGCAGCGCCCTGCCCCGGCAGGTATGCCTTGCCCCCACCGGCCCAAGGGCGCAGAAAACCGGCAGAAGATGACTGATTTCACGGGATAAGGGAGAATTCCAATGGCTTATGGCATTTCGCGCCGCGCTGCGCTCATCGCTGGCACCTCTATTCTGGCCGCGCCGCTTGTGGCCCGCGCCCAGGCACCGCGGCTGCGCTTCACGCTGGATTGGGCCTTCCAGGCGCCCAATGCCTTCGCGCTGCTGGCGCGCGACAAGGGCTATTTCCGCGACGCCGGCATTGATGTGCAGATTGACCGTGGCCAGGGCTCGGGCGGGGTGCCGGTGGCACTTGCCGGCGGGTCCTACGACATGGGCTATGCGGATTTGAACCCCGCGATCAAATTCGTGGCCGAGAACCCGGATCGTGGCATTGTCGCGGTCGCCGTACTGCATGATCGCAGCCCGCTTTGCGCCATAGTGCGCGCCGATGGCCCCATTCGCATGCCGAAGGATCTGGAAGGCAAGCGCCTGGCCGCGCCGGATTTCGATGCCGGTCGTCAGCTTTTCCCCGCCTTCGCCAAATCCGCCGGCATTGACGCGAGTAAGGTGACTTTCCTTTCAGTGTCTCCCGCTTTGCGTGAACCCATGCTGGTGCGCCGCGAAGCCGATGGCGTGACGGGCTTTGTCACCACCTCCGCACTCGCGCTGAAGGGCATCGGGCTCGATCATTCGGCGCAGCGGGTCATGATGTATTACGATCATGGGCTGAACCTTTACGGCGGCGCCATCCTGACCACGCGCGCCTTCATTGAACGCAATCCCGCCGTGGTGCGTGGTGCGACGGCAGCGCTGATGCGCGGCTTCCGTGATACGCTCCGCAGTGGTCAGGAAATGCTGGATAATCTGAAGCGCGTGGAACCACTGACGGATGTGGCGCTGGAACGTGAGCGTCATGAAATGAATGTCGCGCGCGTTATCATGTCGGACAATGTGCGCGCCAATGGGCTTTCTGCGGTGGATATGGGCCGGCTGCAAACCGGCATTCGCGCGGTGGAAGAAGCCTATAATCTTCAACCTCGCGTGCAGGCCGCGCAAATCTACACGACCGATTTCCTGCCCCCCGCCGCTGACCGCACGGTCTGATCACCCAATATGGCGCAGGCTTTCGTGGATATCTCCAATGTCGCCATGCGCTATGGCGGCGTTGAGGGAACGCTCGCGCTGAAGGGCACCAGCCTTGCGGTGGCGGAGGGTGAATTCGTTGCCGTGGTCGGGCCATCAGGCTGCGGCAAATCCACGCTGATGCGCCTGGTGACCGGGCTTTGGCCTCCCACGGAAGGTCAGGTGTTTGTGGATGGCCAGGAAGTGGATGGCCCGCTTTCCATCGCCGGCATGGCCTTCCAGAACCCCACCTTGCTGCCGTGGCGGAACATTCTGGATAATGTGATGCTGCCCTTGGAAGTGGTGCAACCGCATCGCGGCCAATTACGCGCCAAGCGGGCCGATTATGAACGTCAGGCGCGTGAATTGCTCGCCCTGGTCGGGCTGGATGGGTTTGAGGCAAAGTTTCCCTGGCAGCTTTCGGGTGGGATGCAGCAGCGTGCATCGCTCTGCCGCGCGCTTATCCACCAGCCGCGCTTGCTCATGCTGGATGAGCCCTTCGGCGCGCTGGATATCTTCACGCGGGAAGATCTTTGGGCGGTGATGCAGAAGCTTTGGCTGGCGCGCCGCCCTACGGTGATCCTGGTGACGCATGATTTGCGCGAAGCCGCTTTTCTGGCCGATCGCGTGCTGGTCATGTCCTCCCGCCCGGGCCGCATCATTGCGGAACGGCGCGTGGATTTCCCGCGAGAGCGGACCATGGAGACCACCTACACCACCGAATTTCAGAATCTGGTGCATGAACTTAGGGACCGCATCAGCGATGCCCGCGATGCCGAGGAAATTGCCGATGCCCCGTAAAGCGCTCCGCAGCCCGGAAGCCCTGGCGGCTGCCGCGCGCCGCCGCCGTCGGCTAGAAGCCTGGCTGCCCTGGTTGGTGATTGGCGGCATGTTCCTGATCTGGGAAGCGGCGGTGCGCATTTTTGCCATCCAGCCCTTCATCCTGCCGGCCCCTTCGGCCATTGCCGCCAGTATGGTGAAGTGGTGGCAACCCCTTCTCACCAATTCATGGGCGACGCTGCTCACCACCGTCATTGGCTTCGCCATGGCGATTGTATTCGGGCTATTGCTGGGTGTGGTGATTGGGTCTTCCGTGCTGGTCTATCGCGGACTTTACCCGCTGTTGATCGCCTTCAATTCCGTGCCCAAGGTGGCCGTGGTTCCGGTATTGGTGATCTGGTTCGGGGCGGGTTTTTGGCCCGCAGTACTTACCGCCTTCCTGATTTCATTCTTCCCGATTGTGGTGAATGTCGCGACTGGCATCGCCACGGTTGAACCCGAATTGCGCGATGTACTGCGCGCCCTTGGCGCCAGCCCCACGGATATCATCCGCAAGGTCGGGCTGCCGCGCGCCATGCCGTATTTCTTCGCCTCACTCAAAGTCGCTATCACGGTTGCTTTCGTTGGGTCCATCATTAGCGAAACCGTCGCCGCCAATGAAGGTATTGGGCATTTGATGCTGGTCGCTTCCTCCCGCTTTGATGTGCCCTTGGTTTTCGCGGGGCTGATTATCACCGGCGTCATGGGGGTTGCGATGTATTGGGTGGCGGTCACCATCGAAGAACGCACCACCGGCTGGGCCACGCGTGGCCAGCAGGACCCGCGCCTGGCTGCTGGGGGCTGAGGCCATGACGGAAGCGCCGCTCCGGCTTGGCATGATGACGCCAAGCTCCAACACCGTGCTGGAGCCCGTCACCGCAGCCCTGCTCGCGCCCACCCCATGGATCACGGCGCATTTCCAGCGCCTGCGCGTGCTGGCCATCAATCTCGGCGCTGATGCGACCAACCAATTTGATCCGCGCCCGATGGCCGATGCGGCGGCGCTGCTTGCGGATGCGAAGGTGCATGCGCTCTGCTGGAATGGAACTTCCGGCGCTTGGCTGGGGCTGGAAAGCGACCGCAAGCTTTGCGCGACCATCACGCAAGAAACTGACCTGCCCTGCACCACGGCGACACTCGCCTTGTTTGATGCGCTCGCCGCCCTTGGCGCCAAGCGTATCGGGCTGGTGACGCCCTATCTGAACACGGTGCAGACCGCCATCATCGAAAATTTTGCAGGGCTTGGCGTTGAGACCATCATCGAACGCCATCTGGAAGACCCCGGCAATTACAGCTTTGCCGAACATGGCGCCGCCAAGGTGGATGCGCTGGTGCGCGAAGCAGCTGCTGCCAAGCCCGATGCCATTGTGATCCACTGCACCAATTTCCGCGGCCTGCCCGGCGCAGTCGGGATCGAGGCTGAAACCGGCATTCCAATTCTGGATTCTGTCGCGGTAGCACTCTGGGGCGCCATCCGCGCCGCAGGCCGCAGCCCCGCCGTCGTCAAAGATTCGGGGCGGCTTTTCAATCTCTAACTCCCCCATTGCACCGCGCGGCGCCCTGCCCCATCAAGCGGCTTGAATGAATTACCGCCACGCCTTTCATGCCGGCAATCATGCGGATTGCCTGAAGCATGCGCTGCTGCTCTCACTGCTGGCAGCGCTCAAGCGCAAGCCCGCCCCCTTTGCCGTGCTGGATACCCATGCGGGCTGCGGCATTTACGATCTTACCGCGTCAGAAGCCGCGCGCACCGGGGAAGCCGCACGCGGCGCGCTGCGGCTTGCGGATAACCCTGCCCCCGCGCTGGCCCCCTTTCTGGATGCGCTGAAACAGGCGGGCTTTCCTTCCTTCTACCCTGGCTCCCCAGCGCTGATCCGTGCTGCGCTGCGACCGCAGGATCGGCTGATGGCGGTGGAACTGCACCCCGACGATCACGCAAGACTTAAGGCGCATTTCAAACACGATGCGCAGGTTGCCGTGCATAAGCGCGATGCCTGGGAAGCTTTGCGCGCGTTGACCCCCTTTCCCGAAAAGCGCGGTCTGGTGCTGATTGACCCGCCCTTCGAACAGGAAGGCGATTATGCCCGCATTACTGAGGCCATGGCCCTGCTCCGCCATCGCTTCCGCGCTGCCATAATCGCCGCCTGGTATCCGATCAAGCATCGCGCCCCGGTACGCGGCTTTCACCATGCGCTGATGGAAGCCGGCATCGCGCCGCTGCTCGCCGCCGAATTATGGCTGAGGGAACCGACCGACCCGCAAAGGCTGAACGGCAGCGGCTTGGTCGTGGCGCCCCCCCCACAAGGCTTTGCCGAGGAAGCAGCGGAAATCCTGCCCGCGCTTCTCCAGGGCCTTGGTGCTAATGAACCAGGCGCAGGCAGCGCCGTGACATGGCTGAAACCGTGAGGGACCACATCGCCATTATGGGCGCCGGCGCCTGGGGCACGGCGCTCGCTATCCAGGCGGAACGCGCGGGGCAGCGCGCCATGCTCTGGGCACGCGATCCAGCCCGTGCGGCGCTGATCCAGCAAAGCCGGACCAATGAACGCCTGCTGCCCGGGATTGCTTTGCCGGCTGGCATCACCATCACCGCTGATGCCGGCCAAGCATTGGCGGGTGCCGCGCTGATCCTGCTGGTGGTGCCGGCCCAGGCGCTTCGCCCAGTACTACAAAGCCTGCCGGCGCTGCCCGCCCCGGTGCTGATTTGTGCCAAGGGGGTGGAAGCAGGCAGCCTGATGTTGCCGCTTGAAATCCTGGCCGATACGCATCCCGGCGCTTCGGCCGGCGTGCTGAGCGGCCCCAACTTCGCCCATGAAATCGCCCGCGGCCTGCCCGCCGCCGCCGTGGTCGCCAGCCATGATCCTGGCTTGCGCGCGCTTGGCGTGGCGCGGCTTGGCTCCCCAGGGTTCCGCCTTTACGGCGGCGATGATCCGGTGGGGGCGGAAATTGGCGGCGCCGCCAAGAATGTGATCGCGATTGCAGCCGGTGCGGTGATGGGCGCGGGCCTTGGCGAGAATGCGCGCGCCGCGCTGATCACACGTGGCCTCGCGGAAATTGCGCGCCTTGCTTTGGCCTTGGGGGGCCGGGCCGATACGGTTGCCGGGCTTTCAGGGCTGGGCGATTTATTGCTGACCGCAACGGGGCCGGGCAGCCGCAATACCTCGCTTGGCATGGCACTCGGGCGCGGCGAAAGCCTTGCGGATATTCTCGCCGCACGGCAGGGGGTTACGGAAGGTGTCGCCACTGCCCCCGCCTTGGTTGCGCGCGCGGCCAGCCTTGGGGTGGAAATCCCCATCTGCGCTGCGGTGGCGGAATTGGTCAGCAGCAAGCTTTCCGTGCAACAGGCCGTGGCGCAGCTGCTCTCGCGCCCGCAGCGGGATGAATAGGGCTGTTTAGCCCGCCAAGGCCGCCGCCAGCGCCGGCGTGATTGGCCTTTGGCGCATCAGCGCAAGGCCATGCTGGCCATAGGCTGCGCGCAGTGCCTCATCCGCCAGCAGCGCCTGCGCCCTGGCCACCAAATCCTGATAGGGCGCGAAGCAAACCCCAGCACCCCATTCGGCATCCAGCCCAGCATCGCCACTGCCTTCGGACAGTACGCATAAGCCATTGGCCAAATAATAGCTCACGCGCACCGCTTCAAAGATACGCGCCTCATAGAAATGCATATTGAGCATGATCTTGGCGCGCGCGATCTCACTATCCCGTTCCGCGCCATATTTGTTGAAAAGCGAAACGACAGCCATGCCCGCCTGCTGCATTTGGCCGAGCATGCTGCGGCGCCTTTCATTCAGGCTGCCAATGAAAAGAATATCTATATCCTTGCTGATATTTTTCGGAATGCGCTCCAGGCCAGGGTAATGGCAAAGCGGTAGCAAGGCCGCGCGCGCAATGCCCAATCGGGAAAGCATGGCGCGATTTTCCTCGGCATAATCCCATACCACATATCGGCCAAGGAGCGCGGCGTAGCGCAGCACCCAGGCTTCGTCGCGCAGAGGCAATTGTTCCAGATTATACAGGATGGAATCGGCGGGCAGCGGCAGCGGGTAATGCAGCAGAATATGCGGCCCCAACACGATATGGCGGGTGCCCGGGCGCATTTCTGTCGTCACCTGCGCGCCGTGGCCAAGTTCCTGCAAGCCATGGCTGATGGTCTCCGCCACTTCCCGAAAGCATTCGGCATGGGTGTAATTGGGCGGCGTCACGATCAGCACGGAAAATTCCATGTGCATCTTGTTCCATAAGCGCGATGGGCCACGCAATGGCTGGCGTGAACAAGGCACGTTTCGCACCGCGCCAATTGATGTAGTCTTCCCCCATGCCGCGACAGGCCGCCCGCGCATCGCGCGCCATCCTCATTACCCGCCCGGAACCCGGCGCGGCGGAGTCCGCGCGGGCAATCATCGCGCTCGGCTGGGAACCGATGCTGGCCCCGGCGCTGACGCTGGCGGCACTCCCCTTCAAAACACCGCAGCGCTGCCAGGCGCTGGTCATCACCAGCCGCGCCGCCGCCCGCGCCTTGCTGCCTTCTGCACTGCGCGTCATTGCGGTGGGTGAAGCCACTGCGGCTGAGGCCCGCTTGCGCGGTTTTGCAGATGTACACGCGGCAGCAGGCGACGCCCTGGCCCTTGCGGCGCTGATTGGCGCAACACTCAAGCCCCAGGATGGCGCGCTTTGCCTGGCTGTTGGTGAAGGCTATGCGCTTGATCTCGCGCAAGCGCTGCGCGCCAAGGGGTTTCGCGTGATCCGCCGCGTTGTCTATGCCGCGCGCCCAAGCGCTGAATTGCCCAAGGAAGCGCGCGAAGCCTTGCGCGATGGTGGGATTCACGCGGCACTATTCACCTCACCACGCTCGGTACAGGAAACCATCCGGCTACTCCGCGCTGCCGGGCTTCAGGATGCGGCACACCGTATCATCGCCCTTGCGCTCAGCCCGCGCATCGCCACTGCCCTTGGCGCGCTGCCCTGGGCAGAAATCCGCACTGCCGCGCGGCCAGATCACGCTGCCTTGCTTGCATGCCTTGGCCACGCCGATGTGCTAGGACGTTCCGCATGAGCGACACCCCCACGCCCCCCGCCAAGCGCCGCCTTGACCCCCTTCTGCTCCCGCTTTTCGCCGGCGGTGCGGTACTGGTGCTGGCGCTAACCTGGCTGCTGATCACGCCCCGCCCCAACGCGCCGCCCTTGGCGAATCTCGGCCCACTCGAAGCGCGGCTCGCCGCTTTGGAAGCCCGCCCAGGCTTCAATGCCACACCGCTGGAAACGCGCATCACGGCGCTGGAAGCCCGCCCACGCGCCACCGCCGCGCCTGATCTGGCACCGCTGCTGGCGCGGCTTGAGGGTTTGGAAAAGACCCTCGCCACGGTGGAGTCTCGCCCCGCGCCAAGCCTGGATGTAACCGGCCTCGCCCCGCGCGCTTTGGCGGAAACCCTCGCCACAAGGCTTGATCGCATCACCGAACGCCAGGATGCGCTGGCCGCCCGGCTGCAAGCGGCGGATGCAGAAGCGCTGCGCCGGACAGAGGATTTGGCGCGCGCCCTGCTCGCCCGGCTGGACGCCGCCGAAAAGCAGGAGGCCGAACGCATTGCCGCCGCCGGCACCGCTTTGGAAGGCCGGCTGGCCGGCGCTGAATCCGCCCTCGGCGCCCGGATGCAGGTTTTGGAGGCAGCGCAAGCGCGCGTCGCCGCCATTGAAGCCCGCGCCAATCGGCTGCAAGCCATCGCCGTGCTGCGCGCCCGGCTGGATGCCGGGCAGGCGCTTGGCCCGACGCTTGCCGCCTTCCCCAATGCGCCTGCGGCACTCAGCCGCTTCGCCACCGCCGCGCCACCAACCGAAGCCGCGCTTCGCCTTGCCTTTGAAGATGCCGCCCGCGCTGCCCGCGCCGCTAGTGAACCGGCGCGCGAAGGGCAATCCATTCTGGAAAGCGCTTCTGCCCGCTTGGCCGGGCTGGTGACGATCCGGCGTGGTGAGACAATCATTTGGGGCGATGAAGCCGCCGCCGCCCTGGAAGCCGCGCGCCGCGCTATGGAAGCGGGCGATCTGCCGGGTGCTTTGGGCAAGCTGACGCCACTGCCGCCTGCGGCCCGCACCGCGCTCGCGGCCTGGGAGGGGGAAGCGCAAGCCTTGCTCGCGGCCCGCGCTGCTATCATCACCCTGGCCGGGGGCTGAAGCACCATGCGTAAGGCGCTTTTGCTGCTGGCGGGGCTGATTGGCGTTGGCGCGCTGACGCTATGGCTGCTGAGGCTTGGCGGTTCCGTCGAGATCCGCGCCGGTGAGTTCTGGATCGGCCTGCCCGTGCCCGTGGCCGTGGGGCTTTTGGCGCTCGGCTTCATTCTGCTGCATGGTGCCTTGCGCCTTTGGTCCTGGTCGCGCGGTGTGCCGGGGCGCATGGCGGCGCGCCGTGCCGCGCGCCGCCGAGCCGAAGGCGATACCGCCATCACCCGCGCGCTGATCGCCCTTGGCGCCGGCACCGCCCCGCGCGCCCTGGAAGAAACCCGCCGCGCCCGCACCCTGCTGGGGGATACGCCGCAAACCTTGTTGCTGGCGGCTGAGGCCGAGAAGCTGGCCGGCAAGGAAGACGCTGCCGGGGCGATTTTCCAGAAACTTTCTGAAGACCCCTCGGCGCGCTTCTTGGGCCTGCGCGGCTTGCTGCGCCAAGCCATGCAGCGCGAGGATTGGCCCGAAGCCCAGCGACTGGCGCGCGAAGCCGAAGCCGCGCAACCCGGTGCCGCTTGGCTGCGCGAAGAACGCCGCTTGCTTGCGGAACGCACGCGGGATTGGCGCGAAGCCTTGGCATTATCCGCCCCCGATGGGCCACGCGCGGCCCTTGCCCTGGCGGCGGCGGCGGCTGAGCCCGACCCCAGCAAAGCGGCGGAGCTTGAAAAGCAGGCCGTCACCGCCGATCCGAAATTCGCCCCTGCCGCTTTGGCCCAGGCCGCGCGGCTGATGGCGGCAGGCAGCCAGCGCCGCGCGCGCAATGTGCTGGAAGCGGCCTGGAACGCCGCACCGCATCCGGATTTGGGTAGCGCCTGGGTCGAAGCCATTCCGGCGCCCCTCGCGCGCGTCAAGGCGGTTGAAGACCTGACACATCGCAACCCGAGCCACCCGGAAGCGCGGCTTTTGATGGCGCGGGTCGCTTTGGCTGCGGGGCTGACGGGCCGCGCGCGCAGCGAATTGGATGGCTTGCTGCAAAGTGGTTCGGCGGATCGGCGCGCCTATCTGCTTTTCGCCGAATTGGAACGGGCCGAGCATGGCGATAGCACCGAAGGCCGCGCCGCTGAGGCCGCCTGGCTTCGTGAAGCCGCCAATGCCGCCGGCGCGCCGCGCTGGCGCTGCGATGCTTGTGGCGCCGAACACAGCGCCTGGAAGCCCGATTGCGCGGCTTGTGGTGCGTTGGGGCGCATCGGCTGGTCGCACGCCTGACTCCGCATATCTTGCCCGATAGCGCGGGCGCTGTATTGAAGCGCCTCGATTTCACAAGGAACCGGCCATGGCCCTGACCCCCGCCCAGAAAACCGCGCTTGAGGCGGTAACCACCGCGACACTCACCACCGTTCTGCTGAAGAAGGGTGTGCGCTTTTGCTACATCGCCGGGTCAAACCCGATCGTGCAGGGTGATCGTCGGCGGATTGTTGGCCCTGCCTTCACGCTGCGCTTCACGCCAACGCGTGAGGATTTGGCGACGGTGGATAGCTGGTCTTCCCCGCGTTCCACACGCGCCGCCATTGAAGAAATGCCCGAAGGTTGTGTCGCCGTTGCTGACGCCATGGGCAGCAAGGCCGCTGGCATTTTCGGCGATATCCTGTGCGCGCGCATGGCGAAGAAGGGTGTGGCCGGTTTGGTGACGGATGGCGTGGTGCGCGATGGCGCGGGCGTGATTGGCACCGGGCTTCCGGTTTACTGCCAAGGCTATGTCGCGCCGGCTTCCGTGGCGGCGCTGAATTTCGTCGGCTGGCAGGAAACTATTGGCTGCGGCGGCGTCACGGTAGTGCCGGGCGATATCATCGTGGCGGATGCCGATGGCGCGGTGGTGATTCCGCAGGCGCTGCTGGATGCCGTGGTGGAAGCCGCGGTGGAACAGGAACGCCTGGAAGCCTGGATCATGGACGAAGTGGGCAAGGGCGTGGCGCTACCTGGCCTTTATCCGCCCAATGCGGAGACCAAGGCGCGGTATGAGGCAAGCCGCAAGGCTTGATTTGAAAAGGGGGGCTTTGCAGCCCCCTGATTCGTGCCTGTTCGGTTCACATGCCTTCACCGACCACGCACTTAACTTGAGTTTGATCGCATTTTCCGAGTCGCCAAGTGTGGCTACTTGGCTTGAAAATGCTCAAAACCCGTAAAGCCGCCCGGGGTTTTCCACCAGCACGCGGCGGCGTTCCGCATCGCTCGGCGCCCATTGGCCGAGCAGATCAAGCAAATGCCCATCCTCCGGCATCCAATGCTGCAAGCTTGGATGCGGCCAATCCGTGCCCCATACTGCACGATCCGGCGCGGCATCCAAAAGCGCCCGCGCGAAGGGCGCAACATCGGCAAAGGGCGGGCCGGCAGAGATGCGATAGCCGGAGATTTTCACCCAGCATTGCGGGCTTTCCAGCATCTTCAGCAATGCCTTGAAGCCCGCGCCATTCAACCCTTCGCTGGTTTTCACACCGCCCATGTGATCCACCACCACTGGCACCGGCAGGGAAGCAAGACGGGGTGCCAGTTCCGGCAATTGATGGCCTTCCGCGTAAAGCTGCAAATGCCAGCCGAGCGGTGCAATGCGCCGCGCCAGCGCTTCCAACTGCTCAAGCGGCGTGCCGTTGCCGCTGACTGCGTTGAAGCGCACGCCGCGTGTGCCGCGGGCATGGAGCTTCTTCAACGCGGCATCATCAAAGCTGTCGTCAATCACTACGACAACGCGCGCGCGATCCAGGCCGAATTGTTCCGCTGCATCAAGCGAGACTTCGTTTTGGGTCCCGTAAACGCTTGGCTGCACAATCACCATACGTTCAATGCCAAGCGCCGTGGCCATGCGCTGATAATCGGCGATGATCGCTTCCTGCGGATCATAATGCCGCCCGGCATCAAGCGGGAAGCGATCATAAGGCCCGAAGATATGGAAGTGGCAGTCACAGGAAAGTGCGGGCGCGCGCCAGGAAGGGCGCGGCGTGGTGGCCAGTGGCGGCAGGCAGGGTTTCATTGCGTTTCCCTTTTCATTCGTCCCAACCCGCGAAGCGCGCGAAGTCATGCGCCGGGGCGCGTTCCGTCATCAGGCCATTTTCCACCGCATCCGGGTCCGCATAGCCAAGCGCCATGCCACAGACCAACATTTCCTCGGGTGGGATTTCCAGCAGGGTTTGGATGGTGCGGTGATAGGGCATGAAGGCCGCTTGCGGACAGGTATCCAACCCCATGCCGCGCGCTGCCACCATCACATTTTCCAGGAACATGCCGTAATCCAGCCAGGAACCCTGTTCCAGATCGCGATGGATGGTGAAAATCAAGCCAACCGGCGCGCCAAAGAAAATCAAATTGCGCCCATGCTGCGCGCGCATGCGTTCAGTCTCGCCCTTCGCAATGCCGAGCAGCGCATAAAGGTCCCAACCCACCTTGCGGCGGCGGCTATGATAGGGTTCGAAGAATTTGCGTGGATAATATTGATACTCTGATTCCGGCGTGATGCCCGCCGCATGTTCCGCCATGAGCGCATCACAAAGCTGCTTCAATGCTGCGCCCGCCAGCGCATGCACCTTCCAGGGCTGAATATTGCTGCCCGAAGGCGCGCGCGCCGCGATATCCAGCAAATGCTCCACATCCGCTTGCGCTACGGGTTTCGGCAAAAAGGCGCGGATGGAACGGCGGGATGTGATCGCCGCTTCCACCGCCGCCTGTGAAGCCGCGTCAGCCATCAAGCGCGCTTTGTGTCAATGAAATCCACAGGCTTGCCCTGCGGGCTGCCCTGCTCTTCATCATCGCGCATGGCGATATGCCCTCGCACCACCGTCATCACGGGCCAGCCGCTGCAACGATGCCCGGCGAAAGGCGTCCACCCACAGGGGGAGACAATCCAGCTATCTTCGATGGTGCGGGTTTTCTTCATGTCCACCACGGTCACATCGCCATCCATGCCAACGGCCAGCCGCCCCTTGGTCTTGGCGCCATATACCCGCGCGGGCCCAGCGCACATCAAATCCGCAAGCCGCGGCAGGGAAAGCCGGCCCGCGCTCACATGGTCCAGCATCAGCGGCACAATGGTTTGAATGCCCGTGAGCCCCGCCGCCGTATCCGGCCAGGGGCGTTCCTTGGCGGCGCGGGAATGCGGCGCGTGGTCAGACCCCACGCAATCCACCGTGCCATCGGCCACGGCCTTCCAGGCCGCTTCCAAATGCCGCGCGCCGCGGATGGGCGGGTTCATCACCGCATAGCCACCCAAGCGCCCATAGGCTTCATCAGTTTGCGTCAGGTGGTTCAGCAGCACTTCGCAGCTTGCCACATCTCGGTAATCAGCCAGACAGGCCAATTCCTCGGCGGTTGAGACATGCAGGATATGCGCGCGCCGCCCGGTCTTGCGGGCGAGCGCCATCAGCCGCCGTGTACCGAGCATCGCGGTTTCCACATCACGCCATTCATGGTGATTGATATGCGCCATGCCCGGCGTGAACATGGGCTTGCGCGATTGCAGCCGATATTCATCTTCCGAATGATAGCAAATGGCGCGGCGGCCAGACCGCATCACCGCTTCCAGGCTTTCATCATCTTCCACCAGCAAATCACCGGTGGACGAACCCGCGAAAATCTTGATGGCACAGACATTGGGTTCCAGTTCAAGCGCCGCGAGTTCCGCAATATTCGTCTTGGTGCCGCCGACATAAATCCCGATATCGCACCAGGCATGGCCGCCCACGAAGTCGCGCTTGGCATTCAGCCTTTCCGTATTGGTGATGGAAGGCGTGGTATTTGGCATGTCGAATACGGCAGCGAGCCCGCCCAGCACGGCAGCGCGCGTGCCGGTTTCCATGGTTTCCACCTTGGGGTCGCCGGGATCACGCAAATGCACATGCGGGTCAATCAGCCCGGGCAGCAAATGCAGCCCCTTGCAATCCACCACCTCAGCCGCTTCGGCCTGGGTCAGATCACCAATGGCGGCGATGCGCCCAGCGCGGATGCCGATATCGGCACGCACCACCCCCCAAGGCATCACACAATCGCCGCCCTTCAGGGCCAGGTCGAAACGCGCCATTGCTGCATCCTCCGCATATGATGGCGCTTCATCGCACTAACCCGGCGGGGTGAAAAGATCAGCCCATGGGTGGCAAAAGAAAAGGGCGCCAGCTTGCGCCAGCGCCCCTTCAATGCGTGCTGGAACCCAACCTCAGCCGAGGTCGAAGCGATCCAGCATCATCACCTTGTTCCAGGCGGTCACGAAATCGCTCACGAACTTCGCCTGATTGTCGTCCTGCGCGTAAACTTCGGACAAAGCGCGCAATTCGCTGTTGGAACCGAACACCAGGTCCACACGCGTCGCGGTCCATTTCACATTGCCGCTGGCGCGGTCACGGCCTTCGAAGATATCGGCCGAGTCAGACACTGGCTTCCACACGGTGGCCATATCCAGCACATTGACGAAGAAATCATTCGTCAGTTGGCCCGGACGCTTGGTGAAAACACCATGCTGCGCTTGGCCAACATTGGCATTCAGCGCGCGCATACCGCCCACCAGCACGGTCATTTCCGGCGCGGTCAGCGTCAGCAGCTGCGCCTTGTCCACCAGCTGTTCTTCCGCCTTCACCTTATAGGCAAGCTTACGGTAATTGCGGAAACCATCGGCTTCCGGCTCCAGCACCGAGAAGCTTTCCGCATCGGTCTGCGCAGCGCTCGCATCCGTGCGGCCCGGGGTGAAGGGCACCGTCACCGCATGGCCGGCTGCCTTGGCCGCCGCTTCCACCGCCGCGCAACCACCCAGCACAATCAGGTCAGCCAAGGACACTTGCTTGCCGCCAGCAGTGGAAGCATTGAAGGCCTTTTGCACGCCTTCCAGCGCCGCCAGCACCTTCGCGAGTTGCCCCGGCTGATTGGCTTCCCAATCCTTCTGCGGTGCCAAGCGAATGCGCGCGCCATTGGCGCCACCGCGACGATCCGAACCACGATAGGTGGAAGCGGAAGCCCAAGCTGTTGCCACCAATTCGGAAACCGCCAAGCCAGTCGCCAGGATTTGCGCCTTCAGCGCCGCAACATCAGCGGCGTCCACCAGCTTATGCGCAACCGCCGGCACCGGGTCCTGCCAGATCAACTCTTCCTTCGGCACATCCGTGCCAAGGTAGCGGACCTTCGGCCCCATATCGCGATGCGTCAGCTTGAACCAGGCGCGCGCGAAGGCATCGGCGAATTGATCCGGATTGGCCAGGAAGCGGCGCGAAATCGGACCATAGGCCGGATCGAGCTTCATCGCCATATCCGCCGTGGTCATGATTGGCGCATGGCGCTTGGTGGGGTCATGCGCATCCGGCACGGCATCAGCAAGCGCGCCATTGGCAGGAATCCACTGATTGGCGCCAGCCGGACTCTTCGTCAGCACCCAATCATGGTTCATCAGGTTCTCAAAATAGTTATTGTCCCACTTGGTTGGGTTGGTGGTCCAAGCGCCTTCAATGCCGCTGGTAATCGCATCGCCACTCATGCCGGTGCCGAAGCTGTTCTTCCAGCCAAAGCCCATTTGTTCCAGCGGCGCTGCTTCCGGTTCCGGGCCCACATTGCTCGCGGGGCCAGCGCCATGGCACTTGCCGAAGGTGTGGCCACCGGCCACCAGGGCCACGGTTTCCTCATCATTCATCGCCATGCGCGCAAAGGTTTCGCGAATGTCGCGACCAGAGGCGAGCGGGTCCGGCTTGCCATTCGGGCCTTCGGGATTGACGTAAATCAGGCCCATCTGAACGGCTGCGAGCGGGTTTTTCAGAATGCGGTCGCCCGTATAGCGCTTGTCATCCAGCCAGGTTTCTTCAGTGCCCCAGTAGATATCCTGTTCCGGTTCCCAGATATCCACGCGCCCACCGCCAAAGCCAAACGGCTTCAGGCCCATGGATTCAATGGCGCAATTGCCGGCCAGGATGAACATATCAGCCCAGGAAATCTTGTTGCCGTATTTCTGCTTCACCGGCCACAGCAGGCGGCGCGCCTTGTCCAGATTGCCATTATCGGGCCAGGAATTTTCCGGCGCGAAGCGATGCGCACCCGTGGAAGCACCACCACGGCCATCGGCGGTGCGATAGGTGCCGGCAGCATGCCAGGCCATGCGCACAAAGAAGGGCCCGTAATGCCCGTAATCCGCCGGCCACCAAGGCTGAGAAACGGTCATCAGCGCGAAAATATCCTTCTTCAGCGCCGCAAGATCGAGCTTCTTGAAAGCTTCGGCATAGCTGAAGCCCGCATCCATTGGGTTGGACTTGGCGGATTGCTGGCTCAGGATGCGCAGATTCAGCTGATTGGGCCACCAATCATTATTGGCCCGCGTGCTGAACCGCGCCGCGGTTGGCTTGCCATGTATCACCGGGCATTTGCCCATGCTTTGGTTCGTGTCCATGTCTCTCTCCGCTACTGGCTATGATCGGGGGCGAAGCCCGCCCCGCTGATATGGCGCCTGAGGCGGCCCTCCATAGACCCCTCTGGCACTCTGCCGGAGTGACTAAGCCAGCCCCGGCAAGCTGTCCAACTCATAATTTTGAAGTTTTTAATTCACCCGATGGATCATCTATCAACCCAGGGTCTGACCGCCATCCACCACAATGGTCTGCCCTGTGATCCAACCGGCCAGGGGCGATGCCAGGAAAAGCGCCGCATTGGCGACTTCTTCCGGCGTGCCGTAGCGGCCGAAGGGGATGCTGGCCAGAATGCGCCCGTAAAGCTTGGGGTCGGTGGTTTTGCGTTCTTCCCACATGCCGCCCGGGAATTCGATGGACCCAGGCGCAATCGCATTCACGCGAATACCGTCCTTGGCGAGGCTTGCCGCCTGCGATGCCGTGTAATTGATCACCAGCGCCTTCACCGCCGCATAGGCCGGCGTGCGCACCGAAGGCCCAAGGCCGGAGATGGAAGTGGTATTCACAATGCAGCCCTTTGCCGCACGCAGGAACGGGAGCGCGGCGCGGGAAGCGCGCACGGTCGCCATCACATCCACATCCAGGCTTTTCTGCCAGCCTTCTTCCGTATCAGCCATGCCAAAGCCCGAGGCATTGTTCACCAACACATCCACGCCCCCAAGCGCGGCGGCTGCGGCGGCCACCCAGGCTTCGATTTGCGCCTGATTGGCAAGGTCCGCCGGTAGCGCATGGGCCGTGACGCCATGGGCAGCAATTTCGGCCCGCGTTGCCTCAAGCCCTGCGGCGTTGCGGGCGCAGATGGAAACTGCGGCCCCGCCAGCGGCAAAGCCAAGTGCTATGGAACGCCCAATGCCCCGGCTGCCGCCTGCGACCAAAACCTTCTTGCCGGTGAAATCGAATGTCATGGGGTGTGTCTCTCTCCTGATCTGGCGCCATTCTCGGGGGTTAGTGCCGCCGCGCCAAGGGGGCGCCAAGGGGGCAATTGCGCGCGCCCGGCAAATGGCCGATTTAGCGGGGCGTTTCCCCTTGCTTCAGGATGGCTCCGCTTGGTCCAGGCGCTTTTCATTCATCAGAATTTCCCCGGCCAATATCGCCACCTGGCGCCGGCCATTGCGGCACGCCCCGGCGCGCAGGTGATCGGCCTTGGTGAGCGAGAGAATATCTCGCTCCCCGGTGTCACGCATATCCGCTACCCCGAGCCACAAGGCGCTGGGGACAAGACGCATCATTATTTGCGCCCGATGGAGGATTCCATCCGGCGCGCCCAGGCCGTGACGCGGGCTTTGGTTGATCTGCGCAGCAAGGGCTTTCGCCCCGATATCATCTGCTGCCATCCGGCTTGGGGGGAAGGCATGTTCCTGCCCGATATCTTCCCGCGCGCGAAGCTGCTGCATTACTGCGAATATCATTTCGCCACCTCAGGCGGTGATCTTGGCTTCAACCCAGAGCAAAAGCTCAGCTTGGATGAAGTGGCCCGCACACGACTATTGAACCTGCCGCAAACCCCAGCGCTGGAGGTCATGGATTGGGGCGTGAGCCCCACGCATTTCCAGCGCAGCCGCTACCCTGAATTGTTTCAGCGCAAGATTTCCGTGGTGCATGAAGGGGTGAATAGTGATGTCGCAACCCCGCATGGCGCCCATCACCTCAGATTGCCCAATGGCAGCGTGATCAAGCGCGGTGATGAGGTGCTGACTTATGTGTCCCGCAATCTGGAACCCTATCGCGGCTTTGATGTTTTCATGCGCGCCTTGCCGGAAATCCTGGCGCGTCGCCCGCAAGCGCAAGTGGTGCTGGTGGGGGGTGAGGCGCGCGGCTATGGCCCAAAGCCCAAAGATGGCCGTTCCTGGAAAACCCATCTGCTGGAAGAATTGGGCGACAAGCTGGACCTGACACGGCTGCATTTCACCGGGCGCATTCCGCACCCGGCTTTGCTAGCGCTGTTTCGCATCTCCCGCGCGCATGTCTATCTGACGTATCCCTATGTGCTGTCCTGGTCCATGATCGAAGCCATGGGGTGCGAGGCTTTGGTGATCGGCTCAGCGACACCGCCCGTGCAGGAAGTGATCGAACATGGTGTGAATGGCCTGCTGGTGCCGTTTTTCGACACCGGCGCATTGACGGAGACATTGGTGGACGCGTTGGCGCATCCGGATCGCTATGAACCAATCCGCAAGGTCGCGCGACGGACGCTACTTTCGCGTTATGATCTGAACACCATCTGCCTGCCGCAACAGATAAAACTGTTTGATGCGGTGCTGGAAGGCAGGGCCGGGGATAGTGTGATCCCGGCGGCGTAGCGTTCAGCGCGCCAAGGCAGCCCGCAGCGCATCCAGCACATCATCCATGGCGCGCTGAAAGCCTGGCCCATCCAGATAGCCATCCATCGCGCCGGTACGATCCAGAAAGGTTTTCCAGGCCGGCGCCTGCATGCCCTGGCGCAAGCGATTATGCAGGCTGGTATAGATTGCATCCGGCAAACCAGCCGGCGCATTCAGCCCCTTCATGTTTTCGATCACCACATCAAAGCCCAATTCGCGCAGCGTCGGCACATCGGGATAACCCGGAATGCGCGAAGCGGACGCCACCGCCAGCGGGCGGATTTCCCCGGCATTGGCAAGCCCCGCCATTTCTTCCGGGGCGAGTACCGCCAATTCCACCGTATTCGCCATCAACGCCTGCAAGCTTGGCGCGCCGCCCGTGAAGGGCACATGCAGCAATTCGATATTCGCCGCGCGTGAGAGCAACACAAACACCGCATGGTAAATCGAGCCCTGGCCGGATGAGGCATGCGGAATGGCGCCGGGGGCGCGCTTGGCGGCTTCAATCACGGAAGGCAAATCAGCGAATCGTCCGCCGCGCCGCGCCACAATCAGCAGCGGCTGGCGCGTGATGCGAATAATGGCGCGGAAGGATTTTTTGGGGTCGTAAGGAAGGTCTCGAAAGGCTGGCAGGGCGATGCTCTCACTCCCGCCGCCCACCAGCAGATTGAGCCCATCCGGCGCCATGCCCGCCACTTGCTGCGCGGCAATCGCCCCACCCGCGCCGGGGCGGTTCATCACCACAATCGGGGTTGGGAAGAAGCGCGAAGAAGCCTCGGCAATCGCGCGCGCCGCCAAATCCGCGCCGCCGCCTGGCGCGAAGCCGACAATCAATTGAATGGGCCGCGTTGGTTCCCAGGCGCGCGCTGGAGCCGCGCTGCCCAAAGCTGCGAAGCCTGCGGCGCCAGTGATGATGTGTCTGCGAGATATCATGTTGGTCTTCCCCCCGTTCTTGGAAGGCAGCCTAACCGCTTTCAGCCGCCTTGCCAGCCACAGGCGCGCAACGCGCCATCCATATGCGGCGGCGGCGGCGCCTCCGCCTGCAAGGGTGGTTCCAGCGGCAGCGCAATGGCGCGCGCCAGCAAATGCAAGCCGCCCACCCCACCAGCGCCGTAAAGCGCGTCGCCCAAAATCGGCCAGCCCATCGCCGCGCAATGCACGCGCAATTGATGCGTGCGCCCGGTTTGCGGCGCCAATTCCAGCCAGGCCATGCCAGCACCACGCCCCAGGCAGCGCCAGCGTGTGAGCGATGCCAGCCCATCCGCATGCACTTCCATCCGCCAGCCCTTTTCGCGCGTGCTGATCTTGCGGATGGGCAAGGCGATCTCCCCCGCCTCCTCAGCCGGCCCGCCTTGCACCACCGCCCAATAGGTTTTCGCGGCTAGCCCCTTGGCGAAAAGCGCGCCCAAAGCGGCGAGTGCCGGCTTGGTCCGTCCCAGCACCAGGCAGCCCGCCGTATCCTGATCCAACCGATGCGCGGGTTGCGGCAAATGCCGCCTTCCCATTTGCAACGCAGGCAGCCAATCTTCCACGGAAGCACCGCCCCTCGGCCCGCGATGTGTCGCAAGCCCCGCGGGCTTGTTCAGCACCAGTGCATCATCGCGCAAAACCAAGATGCGGGATGCGATCTCAGAAGGCACTTGGCCAAGACGGTCCTGCCGTGACAGGCTTCCCCCCATCATGGCCCCTCCCCCCGCCCCGCCGCGTATTGTCTGCCTTGGCAATGTTGTCGCCGATCATGTGTTTCGGGTGGAGGATATACCCCAACCGCCCGCGAAAATCGCCGCCCGATCTTATGCGCTGAATGCCGGCGGCATGGCGGCCAATGCGGCGATTGCGGTGACGAGGCTAGGGGGCCGCGCGGATTTCTGGGGCCGGGTTGGTGATGATCTGAACGCGCCCTTGCTCGCTGCCGCTTTGGAAGCGGATGGTATCAACACCGCGGGCCTCCGGCGCATGGCGGGCGGGCGGAGCCCCGTTTCCGCCGTGCTGGTGGACCGCCATGGCGAACGCACCATCATCGGCTTTCGCGGCGCTGATCTCGGCACGGACCCCGCATGGCTGCCCTTGGAAACCCTTGCTGGCGCCGGCGCGCTTTCTTGCGATCCGCGCTGGCCCGAAGGTGTCGCAGCTGCGGCGGCCGAGGCGCGACGGCTTGGCGTGCCCGTGGCGCTGGATGGCGAGAAAAGCGAAACGCGCATTCTGGTGGATCTGGTGCCGCGCGTGGATCACGCGATTTTCTCTGTCACCGGCTTGCAAAATTTCGCGCCTGGTTGTGCGCCAGAAGAAGGGCTGCGCCGCGCCTTGGCCTCAGGCCCCGTGAAACTCGCCGCCGTGACGCGCGGGGAGAAAGGCACGCTTTGGCTGGCGCCAGGCATGGCAGCGCCGCAGGAAATCCCGGCCTTCCCGGTAGAGGCCACGAATACCACCGGCGCTGGCGATGTGTTTCACGGCGCCTATGCTTTGGCGATTGCTGAAGGCATGGGGATTGAAGCGGCTTTGCGTTTTGCCTCAGCGGCGGGCGCATTACGCGCACGCGATGGCACCACGCCCTATCGCCCGATGGTGGAAGCAATGTTGGCCGAGGGCCACCCCGCTTAAGTGTATTGAAGAAGTACAACATAACTTCAGGTTGCAATTCTCCGGTGAATGCGCCAATCAGGACGTTATGAGCATTGCCCGCATCGCTACCTTCGCCTTCGCCGGGATCGAAGCCCAGGCGGTGGAGGTGCAGGTGCAAATCGCCCCAGGCCTGCCGGCCTTTCTGGTTGTGGGCCTGCCCGATAAAGCTGTTGCTGAAAGCCGTGAAAGGGTGCGCGCCGCCTTGCTCGGCCTTGGCCTTTCGCTCCCGCCCAAGCGCGTGCTGGTGAATCTGGCGCCAGCCGATATCGCCAAGGAAGGCAGCCATTTTGACCTGCCCATTGCGCTTGCCGTGCTGGCCGCGATGGATGTGCTGCCGCGCGATGAATTGGCGGGCTTTGCCGCGCTTGGTGAATTGTCACTCGATGGAGCGATCATGCCCGTGGCGGGCGTGCTGCCGGCAGCACTCGGTGCCTCGGCGCGCGAATTGGGGTTGATCTGCCCCGCCGCACAAGGCGCTGAAGCCGCCTGGGCCGGGCGGGTTGAGGTACTCGCGGCACCTGATCTTCCCGCGCTGCTTAATCACTTCAAGGGCGTGCAGGTATTGCGCGCGCCAGAAGCGCCCAAGCTGGATGCCGCGCCGCCCACCGGCCCCTGCCTTTCTGATGTGAAGGGGCAGGAAACCGCGAAGCGCGCCATGGAAATCGCTGCGGCGGGTGGGCATAATCTGCTCATGATCGGCCCGCCCGGTGGCGGCAAATCCATGCTGGCGGCGCGCCTGCCTGCGCTGCTACCTGATCTTTCCCCGGCCCAGGCTTTGGAAGTGAGCCTGGTGCATTCCATCGCTGGGCTGCTGCAAGGCGGGCGTTTGGTGACGCGCCCACCATTCCGGGAGCCGCATCATTCTGCTTCCATGCCTGCACTTGTTGGTGGTGGGTCTCGTGCCAAGCCCGGCGAAATCAGCCTGGCGCATCGTGGTGTTTTGTTTCTGGATGAATGGCCGGAATTTCCGCGCGCCGCGTTGGAGGCTTTGCGCCAGCCCATGGAAACCGGGCGCACCACCATCAGCCGCGTGCATTCGCATGTGACCTATCCGGCGCGGTTTCAGTGCATTGCGGCGATGAATCCCTGCCGCTGCGGCTATCTCGGTCAGCCGGGCCGCGAATGTGGCCGAGCGCCGCGCTGTGGTGAGGATTATCAGATGCGCCTTTCCGGCCCGCTTTTGGATCGGATGGACATCACCATTGAAGTCATGCCGATTGCGCCCGCTGAATTGGCCCGCGCCCCGGCGGGGGAGACAAGCGCGGCGGTGGCGGCGCGGGTCAAGGCCGCACGCGCCCTGCAACATGCACGCTATGGCGCCGATGGCGCGGCGAATAATGCAGAGGCAAACCTCGCCCAATTGCAGCAGGACCTGGAGGCAGAGGCGGCCAACCTGCTTGAGGTTGCAGCGACCCGGCTTGGGCTTTCCTCTCGTGGACAGGTGCGGAGCCTTCGTGTGGCACGCAGCATCGCTGATCTGGCCGGCAGTGCGCTGGTCAGGCGTGCGCATATCGCTGAAGCACTCGCCTTTCGCCACCGCATGCCGGGAAGGGTTGCGGCTTAAAGAGAAGTTTGCGGATCAAGCCGCAGCACATAATAACGCCACGGCGCGTGTGCGGCCATACGCTCATACAATGCAATGGCTGCCTGGTCGGTCTCAGGCACTATCCAGCGCAGATGCGACCAGCCGCGCGCAAGGCCAATGGCGGTAAGCCCTTCAATCAGGCACCGCGCCACGCCCTGCCGGCGTGCGCCGGGGTGTACGAAAAGATCATCCAGCGCACCGCAGCGGCGGGCGAAGACAATTTCGGGAAGATCGAAGAAATGGGCGAAGCCCACCGCCTCATTGGCGCTGAAAGCCACCAGTAGTTCAGAGGATGGATCATTGGCGATAAGCTTAAGCATCGCCTCAGGCGCGGCAGGCGCGGCGCCGGCCAAATGCGGCGCCATTTCCGCGCCATAGGCGGATAGTAGCTGCAGCAGCAGGTGGTGATGGGCTTTGGGTAGAAGTCGCGTTGACAGTAAAGCCATGCTTTGGCCCCCACATACACTTAGGGCGTCGCATGCTTCAGCACGCGACGCCCCAGTGCCGGGATCCGGTAGCTACTCAGCTCGCCGCGGTTTCGGCGGGCGCCGGGGCAGCAGCGGCAGCGGCAGCCTTACGGCGGCGCGGCGCAGCGGCCTTCTTCACGGCGGGCTTACGGCCAGCCTTCTTTGCGGCGGGCTTCTTCGCAACGGCCTTCACGGCCTTCTTAGCAGCAGGCTTCTTCGCAGCAGCCTTCTTCGCGGCAGGCTTCCGCTTGGCGGCAACCTTCTTCGCAGCCGGCTTCTTCGCAGCCGGCTTCTTCGCAGCAGCCTTCTTCGCGGCGGGCTTCTTCGCAGCGGCCTTCTTCGCAGCCGGCTTCTTGGCAGCAGCCTTCTTCGCGGCAGGCTTCTTCGCAGTGGCCTTCTTCGCAGCAGGCTTCTTGGCAGCAGCCTTCTTCGCAGCCGGCTTCTTCTTGGCGGCGGCCTTCTTCGCAGCAGGCTTCTTCGCAGCAGCCTTCTTCGCAGCCGGCTTCTTCGCAGCAGGCTTACGCTTGGCAGGCGCCTTCTTCTTCGCCGCAGCCATGGCCATCGCCTGGGCGCGCGGGGTTTCTTCGGTTTCGGTAGTCTCGATGATATCAGTCATCAGAGGTTGAATCTCCATGTGTTCCTGTTGAGGGCGGTCATGGCAAGGTCGCGCAAGGCGCGGCTTAATCCCAATTCCAACCCAGGGTACAGCAGGTTAGGGCGGTAATGGCGGCGACGCGCGGATCCCGATGCGCGGACCGACAGGACTGAAAGTCTCCGCGAAGCGCAGCCGCCAGCATGGCCACGGCGCGCGGTATTCCAGCGCGGCGTGTTCCCCCTGGCATCTCTCCCGCCCCTTGCACACGCCATAGCGGCGGCTTGGGGTGGTGTGGAACTTTGATCGCCTATGGCGAAGCGTTCCCCGAGTCTGCGGTCCATGGACCGTCCTTCCCTGCTGCGGCAATTCTGCCTTGCCGATTGCAGTGCCTTCCCGCTTCACCATTCTCGCTTCAGGTGATGCACCTGATGTCGGGGATGATTTTTCGCAGCGCGGAGGCAGTGCGAATCGCGCAAGAGAATCGCGCGCAACGCACGCTATCTGCATCACCATGAGTCGTGTCAACAAAATCCGTCACATCGCGCGCAAAAAAATGCGCGCATCGCATCACGATGCGCGCAGTGTGACATGCATGCCGCGGTTTTACACCCCGCAGCGCGCCTTCATCATCTCTAAAAAAATGATGAAGGCATCAGCAATCTAGCGTGCCGAGAGCGGCGGCACCGGGCGCTGTTCCGGCCCTGTGTACCATGAGAGCGGGCGAATGAGGCGATTGTCAGCGCCCTGCTCAATCACATGCGCCGACCAGCCCGTGATGCGGGAGGCAACGAAGATCGGCGTGAAAAGCGGGATCTCGAAGCCCATGAGGTAATAGGCAGGGCCTGCCGGGAAATCGAGATTCGGGTGGATGTTCTTTTTTTCCAGCATCTCCCCAGCCAGGATGCGGCTGATCTCCATCCAGGTCTTATCACCCACAACTTCGGCCATTTTCTCGGCATATTTGCGCATGGTGGGCACGCGGCTATCGCCCGTTTTATAGACGCGATGGCCAAAGCCCATCACCAGCGCCTTATGGTCGAAGCGGCTTTGGATCCATTCCTTCGCAAGCTTCGGGTCGCCAATTTCCTTCAGGGTATGCATCACCGCTTCATTGGCGCCGCCATGCAGCGGGCCCTTGAGCGAGGCAATGCCCGCCGTAATCGCGCCATGCATATCAGCGCCTGAGGAGGTGACCAGCCGCGCCGTATAGGTGGAGGCGTTGAAGGTGTGCTCCGCGTAAAGGATCATGGAAACATCAAAAGCCTTCAGCACTTCCGGCTGCGGCACCTTGCCCAGGATCAGGTTGAAAGCGTTCTCGGCAAAGCTATGCGCGGGGTTCGGCGCCACCACCGGCAGGCCGCGGGAAGCACGATAGGCCGCCGCAATCGCCGTTGGGATCTTGGCAAAAAGCCGCTTCGCCTTGCGATACTGCGCGGGCTGCGAGACATCGGCGGTCTCCGGGTCTTCCAACCCCATGAAGGACACGGCAGTGCGGATGGCATCCATCGGGTGCGCATCCTTCGGGAATTCCTTAATGACCCGGTGGAGTGCGGGGCTGATCTCACGCTCGGCAGCGGTCTCAGCCTTGAAGGCGGCAAGCTGCTTGGCATTGGGTAGTTCGCCTTCCCAAAGCAGATAGGCCACTTCCTCAAAGCTGCAATTCTCGGCCAAATCCTGCACCGCATAGCCGCGATAGGTCAGGCTATTCGTCTCCGGCATTACCTTGGAAACGGCGGAGACATCGGCATAAACGCCGACCAAGCCCTTATAGATTTCGGGTTTCGTGGTTTCGTTCATCGGGTTTCTTCCCTTGTTAAACTGGCTTTGGGCCGGCGCACGCGGCGCCGACCCTGCCTTCCTCAGTCATCAGTTCAGAAGATACCGGGCTTGCTGTCCAGCAGGCCGCCCGCGGGCAGCGCCACATTCAGCGCACTGAGTTCGCCCGCCTTCAGCTTCGTCAGATCCTGCACCACTTCCAGGAAGCGGTTGGACTCACGGGCTGAGATGATGCCATCCGTAATGGTCTGGAATTTGCGGATGTAATCAACCCGACCAAAGGGCTTGGCGCCATTGGGGTGGGCATTGGCGACGCCAAGCTCATCCACCAGGCGCGAGCCATCCTTGAACAGGATTTCCACGCGCCCGCCGAAGGAAAGCTCATTGGGGTCGCGGGAATGGTATTTGCGGGTCCATTCCGCATCTTCCCGCGTTTCGACCTTGTGCCAAAGCCGGACGGTATCGGCGCGGCCCGCCCGCTTCGGCGCGTAACTATCCACATGGTGCCAACGGCCATCCTGCAGCGCGACGGCGAAGATATACATGATGGAGTGATCCAGCGTCTCGCGGCTCGCCTTCGGGTCCATCTTCTGCGGATCATTCGCCCCGGTGCCGATCACGTAATGGGTGTGGTGGCTGGTATGGATGATGATCTTTTCGATCGTATCCATATCCTTGATTTGCTCCCGCATGCGGAAAGCCAGGTCAATCAGCGCCTGGGACTGGTATTCGGCCGAGTGTTCCTTGGTGTAGGAATCAAGGATTGAGCGCTTGGGTTCGCCCGCTTCCGGCAGCGGCACTTCGTAATAGACCGGGCCATAGACATCCTTGCGGTTGGAACGCCCGGAAAGTACCCAGGCAATCACGCTGTCTTCACCTTCATAGATCGGGGACGGCGCTCCTTCGCCGCGCATGCAGCGATCCACCGCTTCCACCGCAAGCTTGCCGGCATGGGCGGGCGCATAGGCCTTCCAGGATGAAATCTCGCCCTTGCGGGATTGGCGGAAGGAGATGGAAGTATGCAAAGCCTGCTGGATGGATTGGAAGACCACTTCCTGCTTCAGGCCAAGCAGCGTGCCGATGCCGGCAGCAGCGGCGGGGCAAAGATGGGCGATATGGTCCACCTTATGTTCATGCAGGCAAATCGCGCGCACCAGATCAATATGCAGCTCATAGCCGGTGGCCAAGCCACGGATCAGATCACGCCCGGATTTGCCCATGGCCTGCGCCACCGCCAGCACTGGCGGGATGTTGTCGCCAGGGTGGGAGTAATCGGCGGCGAGGAAAGTGTCGTGCATGTCCAATTCACGCACGGCAGTGCCATTCGCCCAGGCGGCCCATTCGGGGGAAACCGTGTTGGCAGCCTTCACGCCAAACACCTGCGCGCCGCCGGCCTTCTTCGCATGGCCAAGCGCCATGCCGCGCGCGGAGACGACCGGGCGGCGATTAATGGCAGCGATGGCAACCGAGGCGTTGTCAATGATCCGATTGATGATCATCTCCTGCACCGGCTTTTCGACCGCGACCTTGTCCACGGCGACTCCGGCCATTTTCCAGGCCAGTTGATCTTCGCGCTTCAATAGCGCCTTGGATGGGTGAACCTTTACGGCGTTGAGTTTCATCTGGGGCTTTCTCCTTTTTTTCTCGGCAGCTTGCCTGATGGATTTACTTCTGCGCCCATCCCGCGCCATCGTCCAATCCAATTGACGTGGCGCGCTGATAGGTTTTCCGTATGAGCGAAGCCGTATAGGAAGCCTGATGGATTTTCGCCTGATCCGCCGCCTGGGGCATTTTCTCGCAGTCGCTGAGGAAGGTCATTTCGGCCGTGCCGCCGCGCGGCTTGGCATTTCGCAGCCGCCACTGACCGCGCAAATCCAGCTTCTGGAACGCGAACTTGGCGTGAAGCTGCTGGAACGCAGCGGCAAGGGCGCGCGCCCAACGCGTGAAGGGGAAGCGCTGCTGCCACTCGCGCGGCGCATCGCCGGCAATGCGGCAGATCTTGAAAGCCTGGCGCGCGAATTGCGCATGGGCCACCACGCGCCGGTTTCCATCGCCTGCGTCACCTCAGCGCTGTTTGATTATCTGCCGCCCATCGTGCGGGCCATGCAGGCGGCACGCCCCGAAGCCGCGATTGGCGTGCGGGAGATGGATACGGCTGAAGCGCTGGAAGCGTTAAGGCGTGGTGAGGTTGACCTTGCCTTGCTGCGTTCAGACCGAGACCGCGCGCCGATCAAGCTGAGGCCCTTGGGGGAAGACAGGCTCGCGGCTGCTTTGCCGGAAGGCCATCCGATTCTGGCGGGGCCTGATCCCTTGCCGCTGGCGGCACTCGCGGAAGCACCCATGCTGATGCTGCCGCGTGCGATCAGCCCGGCCTATTCGGATGCCATGACCGCCGCCTGCCACGCGGCGGGCTTCACGCCACGCGTGGTGCGCGAAGTGGGATCGGCCATGGCGCAGCTTGGCTTTGTGGCGGCGGGGCTTGGTGTGGCGCTGGTCTCGGAAGGCATGGCGCGGCTTAATCCGCCAGGTGTGGCCTTTCGCATCCTCGCTGGCCCCATTCGCGGCGTGGGTGTGGCGCTCGCCTGGAATGCGGAGCGGGAGAATGAGGCAACGAGCCTGGCGCTTGAGATTGCCGATGCGCAATTCGGGCCATCGGCCCTGGCCCGCAACACAGGGCTGCGTTAGCCTCACCTCCCCTAGAAGTCATGCCTCCGGAGTAGCCAATGCCCGCCACTACCCCTTTTGATCGCGTCATTCGCGGCACTCTTGTGCTGCCCGATCGCATCCTGACCAATGGCTGGGTTGCCACGCGCGGTGAGGTGATTGCCGGCATTGGCGAGGGGCCATCACCGGTGGCGACCTCGGTCGAGGATTACGGCGCACGCTATATTATGCCGGGCTTGGTGGATGGGCATATGCATACCTCATCCTCGCGCGGGTGGCCGGGGATTGAGGGGGCGTCGAAATCCGCCGCTGCCGGCGGTGTAACCACCTGCGTTGACATGCCCTATGACGTGCCGCGCCCGGTGACGGATGCCGGCATTTTCAAGGAGAAGGTGGAGTATGTGAACAGCCTGTCCCATGTGGATATGGCGCTTTACGGCACCATCCTGAAATCGGGCGGCGTGGATGCCATTGCGGGGCTCGCGGAAGTCGGCGCCTGTTCCTTCAAGCTATCCACTTATGAATATGACCCGGTGCGCTTCCCGCGCATTGACCACCCGACCATGGTCGCGGCCTTTCGTGAAATCGCCAAAACCGGGCTGATGGTGGCCGTGCATAATGAGGATCAGGAAATCGTCGTGCGCCTGACCGAAGAAGCCAAGGCCGCCGGCAACACCGCCCCCATCTGGCATTGCCGCACCCGCCCGCCGCTTTGTGAAACCATGGCGGATCTCGAGATTTTCGAAATCGGGCTTGAGACGGGCGCGCATGTGCATATCGCCCATTCGTCGCTGGCGCGCGGCTTTGAGATTGCCGAGGTGTTTCGCCGCATGGGCGGCAAGGCATCGGGCGAAGCCTGCCTGCAATATCTTTGCATGACAGAAGAAGACATCATCCGGCTGGAAGGCTTCGGCAAATGCAACCCGCCCTTCCGCACAGCGGATGAGGTGGAGCGCATGTGGGGCGCCTTTGCCAAGGGGCAGGTTGCTTATGTCTCCACCGATCACGCGCCCTGGCCGCGCGACCGCAAGACCTATACGGGCGATATCTTCACGGTCGGCGCGGGGCTGACGGGGATGCAAAGCTTCGCGGCTGTGATGTTCACGCTATTGAAGCAGCGCGGCCTGTCGCCCAGCCTGATGGCGCTTTACTGCGCCGAACGCCCCGCGCGCTTTCACGGGCTGTATCCCAAGAAGGGAGCCTTGCGCGTTGGCGCGGATGCCGATTTGCTGGTGATGGAAGAAGGCGATTTCACCTTTGATGCGCAGGATATCCAGGATCAGGAAGATGCCAAATGGTCGCCCTATGATGGCATGAAGGTGAAGGGCCGCGTTGCTGCCACCTGGCTGCGGGGCAAGCAGATTTGGGATGGCAAGCAGGTTTTGGCCAAGCCCGGCGCCGGGCGCTTCGTGCCGCGTCAACACAAGGAAACCTATGTCGGGGAATAAGGAAAAGCCGCGCCCGGAAGGGCATTGGATCAAGCGCCAGCCGCGCCCTTCCAAGCCCGCAGCACCTCCACCTAGGCGGAAGCCAGGCTTGGTGCAGGCGATGATCGCGGGGTCGGTTGGCATCATGCTTGGGATGTTGAACGCCGCCGCCACGGGGGCGGGCGGGTTGCCTGATCCCGTGCCGGCGATTGCCGCCGGCATTGGGCTTTGCATTGGCGCCATTGCAACCTGGCGCTTGTTTGGCGGCACGCGGCAGGATTTCCGGGATTTGTTTTTCTGAACCCCGCTTGCCGCTGGGTATTGCTTGGCCCATGGAAGGGCTTCCATTTTTCGCAGGGAGAAACGCGATGAATTCAGCAGATTATTATGTAAAGCACCTCGCGGTCGATTTGCCTTTGGCGACCGCCGATAAGATTGCCGATGTCACGCTGGCGACGGGGCGCGCTGCGGGCATGCTGCCGCTGACCGTCGTGGTGCTGGATGCGGGCGGGCATGTTGTGGTGCAAAAGCGCGAAGATGGTTCTGGCATTCTGCGGGCCGAAATCGCTCGTGGCAAAGCCTATGCCGCGCTTGGCATGGGGGTTGGCAGCCGTATCCTGCGCGACCGCTTGAAGGAACGCATTGCCTTTCAGGCGGCTGTCGCTGCCGCATCCGATGGCAGCTTTGTTCCCGTGCCAGGTGGCGTGCTGATCCTGAATGCCGCGGGTGCCGTGATTGGCGCGGTTGGCGTCAGCGGCGATGCCTCAGACCGTGATGAACACGCGGCTTGCGAGGGCATCAAGGCTGCCGGGCTTGCTTCCCACCCCGATGCGGCGGTTGAGAATTGGCGTGACGCGGCGCTTTAACATTAGCCGCCGCGCCGCGCTGATGGGCGCTGGCGCGGCGCTGATTGCGGGGGGCGTGCGGGCGCAGGAGGCTTATCCCTCCCGCCCGATCCGCATGATCATCCCCTTCCCCGCCGGTGGTCCGACCGATGTCTATGCGCGGCTTTATGCTGAGCGCCTGGGCCGCGAATTGGGCCAGCCGGTGGTGACGGAAAATCGCGGCGGTGCGGGCGGCGCGATTGGCTCGCTTGAAGTGTCCCGCGCGCGGCCCGATGGCTACACGATCCTGTTCGGCACGGCTTCGACCCATGCGCTTTACCCGCTGGTGACGCGCCAGCCGCAATTTGATGTGGTGCGCGATTTTACGACGATTGCGGAATTGGGCGGTGGTCCGCTTTGCTGGTTGGCGCATCCCTCACGCCCCGCGACATTGCAGGAATTTTTGGCGGCTGCGCGCGTGGCCAATCCGCCGCTTTCTTATGGTTCTCCGGGCAGTGGCACCATCATGCATCTGGCGACCGAATTGCTGAAGCAGCAGGCGGGCGGGGTTACCATCACGCACGTGCCCTATCGCGGCGCGGCGCCGGCGATGAATGATCTGGTGGGCGGCACGCTGGCGCTGGCAGTGAATACGTTCGGCGGAGGCTTGCCGCTGCATCAAGGCGGGCGCGCGCGCATGTTGGCGGTGGCGACAGCGCGGCGTTTGGATGCCGCGCCCGATGTGCCGACGGTTGCTGAAGCGCTTGGCCTTGCCGGCTTTGAAGCGGTGCTTTGGCATGCGGTATTCGCGCCCCCTGCCCTGCCCGCACCCATCCTGGAACGGCTTTCGGCTGCGACCAATGCCGCGCTCGCCGATCCCGCTTTCCGCGCCAGCCTTGCCGCATCCGGCATCACCGCTTCCGCGCCTGGCACACCCGCCAGCGCTGCCGCTTTCATCGCCGCCGAGACCGCGCGCTATCGCCCGGTAGTTGAGGCTATTCGTCCGGAGCTTGAACAATGACCCGCGTGTTACGCCTTGCCGGCGCCCAAATGGGACCGAACCAAAAAGCCGATAGCCGGGAAGCGATCCTGGCGCGCATGGTGGCACTTTTGGAAAAGGCCGCTGCCGCAGGCGCCAAGATGGTGGTGTTTCCGGAATTGCCGCTGACCACTTTTTTCCCGCGCTGGCTGTTCACCGACCAAGCCGAACTGGATAGCTATTTCGAGCGCGAGATGCCCAACCCGCGCGTGCAGCCGCTATTTGATCGCGCGCGCGCGTTGGGCGTTGGGTTCTATCTTGGCTATGCGGAACTCACGCCGCATGGCAAGCGCTACAATACGTCGATCACGGTTGGGCCGGATGGCAGCGTGCTCGGAAAGTATCGCAAAATCCATCTGCCTGGCACGGTGGAACCGCGCGTTGGGGATCGTTTCCAGCAATTGGAAAAGCGCTATTTCGAATATGGCGATCTTGGCTTCCCCGCCTTTCGCGGCCCCGATGCCTGGGGCCGGCCCGTGCTTGGCATGTTGATCTGCAATGACCGCCGCTGGCCAGAAGCCTGGCGCTGCTATGGCTTGCAGGGCATCGAATTGATGCTGATTGGCTATAACTCGGCCGCCTATGATCCGATGGGCGGCAATAGCGAAGATCAGTCCTTGCGGACCTTCCATTCGACACTCGCCGTGCAGGGCAATGCCTATATGAACGCAACCTGGGCGATTTCCGTCGCCAAGGCAGGGGTTGAGGATGGCTCGGGCCTGATTGGCGGTTCGGTGATAGTGGACCCGAATGGCCGCGTGGTGGCGGAAGCCAAGACGCTGGGTGATGAGATCATCGTCGCCGATGTGGATTTCGATGCTTGCCGCCAGGGGAAGGAGAAGATGTTCAACTTCGCCGCCCATCGCCGCCCGCAATGGTATCGCGCCATGATTGACCAGGTGGGGGCGGTGCCGCCGGCGTGATTCGTGCTCAGCGGATTGCGATGGGATACACTCATATAGTGAGATTTGCTGGCAAGGCGAACGCGAAACGATGACCGTCTTCAGTCTGAACCTGAATAAGATCGCCCTTCTCCGAAATTCGCGTGGGGGCGACGAACCCAATCTTTCCGACTTCGCGCGAAAGGCGATTACTGCCGGCGTCCGGAGCCTGACGGTCCATCCGCGTGCGGATGCACGTCATATCACGCTCGACGACGTCGTCACGCTGGCGAGGCTGCCGGAACTGGCATCGGGCGCGGTGGAACTCAACATCGAAGGCGATTTGCGCGCCGAATTGATCACGCTGGTCGAGACGCTTCGGCCGAGCCAGTTCACGGTAGTCCCGGTCACACCAGGCGAGGTGACATCACATCGCGGCTGGCGTGCTTACGACCCCCATGCCGAACTGCGGCGCACGGTCGAGCGGCTGGCCGGGATTCGCGTCGCCGTGTTCTGCGACGCCACGAATGAAAGCTGCGATTACGCCGTTGCCGCTGGGGCCCGCGCGATTGAGCTCTATACTGGCCCCTTTGCCAAGGCATTCAAGACAGGTACGCATCCGGCCGAGCTCATGGCGTTGCGCCAGACAGCCGATCATGCGCGACAATTGGGGCTACGGGTGAATGCGGGCCATGACCTGACGCTGGAAAACCTTCCCGCCCTACGCGCTGTCGTAGAGATTGACGAAGTGTCTATCGGCCATCACGTCACTATCGATGCCCTCCATATGGGTTGGACCGCAGCGCTCGCTGCCTATATTCACGCCTGCCGATGATCTAGGAAAAGTGAAGGTCGATCGAAGGATGCACGCATGACCCGTTCCCTTGTTCTGGCCGCCGCGCAGCTGGGGCCGATCCAAAAGGCCGAAGGCCGCGATGTTGCAGTGGGGCGCATGATCCGCCTGCTTAGCGAACGCCCAGGTCCTGCGAGAAGCGCAAGAGGTAGCCATCCGGGTCCTGGACGACCAGTTCTCGTGCACCAAAAAGCTCGGTGCCGCGCCTGTACCAAGCATCCTCGATGCCTTGGAACACTGGCCAGCCGGCGGCGGCGAGGCGTTCGCTTACTGACTTAACTTCGGGTACGCGTATCTGGAAGTTTATGCCACGCCCGTAGGGGCGCTCCAGGTGGCCTGTCATCCATCCACCGCCCTTCTCGATCATGATATGCGCATCTCCGAATGCCAGATACGCGAATGGGCGTTCTGGCCGGTCATATTGGATGACAAAGCCAAGCACCTCGACATAGAAATGCATGCTGCGATCAAAATCCGCCACCTCTAGCTCTGGGACGAGAGCGATTGGTTTAAGGGGCGGAATTGATGAGGTCATGGTCAGTGCTTTCGCAAAATATTGGGCGGAAATCAACGATAACAGTGAAATAGGGACAAAAAAAAGAAGTAGAACAGGATGTCTGCAGCTATATATTGAGGGTGATATACTGATTGAGCGAAGGATGCATTCATGACCCGTTCCCTTGTTTTGGCTGCCGCGCAGCTGGGCCCGATTCAAAAAGCCGAAGGCCGTGATGTTGCCGTCGGGCGCATGATCCGCCTGCTGGAAAAGGCGCATCAGCGCGGCGCGCAGGTGGTGGTGTTTCCGGAATTGGCGCTGACCACCTTCTTCCCGCGCTGGTATGAGGAAGACCTCGCCAATGCGGATCATTGGTATGAAGCGGCACTTCCTTCCAATGAAACCGCGCCACTGTTTGAAGCCGCGCGCAAATACGGCATCGCCTTTCATCTGGGCTATGCCGAAAAAACACCGGAAGGGCGCCGCTTCAATACCGCGGTCTTCGTGCTGCCATCTGGCGAGATTGTGCTGAAATACCGCAAGGTGCATTTGCCGGGGCATAAGGAATTCGATCCCGTCCGCCATGTGCAGCATCTGGAAAAGCGCTATTTTGAGCCGGGTGATCTTGGCTTTCCCGTGATCCGCGCGCCGGTTGCGGGCCAGCCCGTCAATCTCGGCATGATGATCTGCAATGACCGCCGCTGGCCAGAAGCCTGGCGCGTGATGGGGTTGCAGCAGGTGGAATTGGTGATGCTCGGCTACAATACGCCGTCACTGAATATGGAAAATCGCGGCTTTGAGGCGCCTCATCTGCGGGTGTTCCATAGCCACCTCTCTATCCAGTCCGGGTGCTACCAGAATTCCTGCTTCGCGGTCGCAACCGCCAAGGCCGGCACGGAAGATGGGCATGAGTTGTTCGGCCATTCGATCATTGTGAACCCGCAGGGCGAGATCATGGCCCAGGCGACAAGCTGGGATGATGAGCTGATCGTGGCCGAAGCTGACCTCGGCAAATGCGAATTGGGCCGTAAGACGATTTTCGATTTCGCGCGCCATCGCCGGCCAGAGCATTATGGGCGTATCGCCGATCAGGTGGGCAGCGTGCCGCCGGCGGAATGGAAAGGCGGCGCTTAGGTTCAGACTACAACGACCGATGACCCCGACGGCAAAATGCCGAAAGGGTCAAAGACCAAGGGCGCGGCACGCGTGATCGCCGCCAGGTCAAAGGCGCGATGCGGCGTGCCCAGGATGATCGCATCGGGCCGCGCACCATCTGGCATAGTGAGCACAGCGCTGCACGGTAGAACCGCCAAGGCCGGCGGCGGCTTCGTGATCACCGGATCATGCCACGCGAGATCGGCACGCAAAGCCTGTAAGCGCTGCAGCAGCCTTAGCGGTGCGGCAGCGCGCAAATCCGCGACATCGGGTTTGTAGGTAACCCCCGCCACCAACACGCGCTTACCGGCCAGATCATCGCCAAGCCGCGCCCGGATTTGTGCCAGCACGCGCGCCACGCGCCCGCGATTGCGTGCCATGGCCTTCGCCAGCAGGGCTGATGGCGCACCCGCGCGGGCCGCTTCCATTTGCAAAAACGCCGGGTCCACCGGAATGCAATGCCCGCCCGCGCCAAGCCCTGGCCAGAACGGCGAAAAGCCGAAGGGCTTGGTCGCCGCCGCCGCAACCACATCGCGCGTCGGCACACCAAGCGCGGTGAAAGCGGCATGGAGTTCATCCATCAGTGCGATATTCACTAGGCGATAGGTATTCTCCAAAAGCTTGGCGCATTCCGCGACCTCGGGGCTCGCGACCACTTCCACCCGGTCAACCAAATGCCGCCAAAAGGCCAAGGCGCGGCGGAGAGAGACTTCATCGGTGGCACCCAGCAGACGCGGAATGCTGCGGGTGGGTGGGGCGTGGGGGCCTGGGTTCTCCCGTTCGGGCGACACGGCCAGGAAGACATCCCGCCCCACACGCCAGCCCGCTTCTTCCAGCACAGCGCGGCATAACCCATTGGTCGCACCCGGCTGGCAGGTGGAAACCAGACAAACCAGCGCGCCCGGCGAGAGGCCCCGCGCTGCAATGCCAAGTGCTTCGCGCACCGCCGAAAGATCAGGCCGCCCGCGCGCATCAAGTGGGGTTGGGACAGAAATCAGCCAGGTTTGCGCGCCAGCAAGCTGAGCAGGGTTGGCGCAGGCCCGAAACCTGCCTTGGCCGCCGGCATGGGCCTTCTCGGCGGTTTCTCGTGCCGCAGGCGCCGGGTCGAAGCCAATCACATCATAGCCCGCGGCGGCAGCGCCAAGCGCCAAGGGCCGGCCTACATAGCCAAGACCGAGCACGGCCAATCGCCCTCGGCTGAGCCGAGGCACGGATGCAACAAAAGGGTGTATAACATCAATATTCACACCCTTATGATTGTCATTATTTCAGATATTGCAACCCTGAGTTATACTTTGGGGTGCCGTTCAGTCATCCAGAGCCTTAACCATCGCCACAATGTTTTTCCATTTGGGGTGCCGGCATCACGGCTAAATGCTTGTTTTTGCCTTAATACCAAGCGGAAAATCTGTTTTCAGCCCAAGGGATTCTCCCCTAAAGGAAGGGCGTACCCCCGCTTAGGAACATGGCATGGCTAGGCTTTCAGGATCGGATGATGCAGGCATGCTCACGGTGGTGGGGCATCCGCTGATCCAACACAGACTTTCGCATATGCGCGAAAAATCCTGCCCCGTGCCCACCTTCCGCGTCCTGCTGCACGATATCGCCATGCTGCTCGGCGCCGCCGCGCTTGCTGATCTGCCGCTCGAAGCGCAGGAGATTGAAACGCCACTTGAACGCATGTCCGCACCGAAACTTGCCGGCAAGCCGCCAATCTTCGCCCCAGTGCTGCGCGCGGGCCTTGGCTTTCTGGATGGCATGCTGAGCCTGCTGCCAGAAGCGGGTGTCGCGCATATCGGTGTCTATCGCGACCACAAAACGCTGGAGGCGCATGAGTATTACTTCAAGGCGCCACAGGATTTGGCCGAGCGTCCAGTCATCCTGCTCGACCCCATGCTGGCGACTGGTAATTCAGCGGTTGCCGCGCTTGATCGCTTGAAGGCGCGCGGTGCGACACGCATCCGCTTCATCTGCCTGTTGGCTGCGCCCGAGGGTATTCGGCATGTCAGAACGGCGCATCCAGACGTACCGATCTGGACCGCCGCGATTGACGAAAAGCTTGATGAGAACGGCTATATTCGCCCCGGGCTAGGCGATGCCGGGGATAGGGTTTTTGGTACCTGATCCAGGGTTGGCTCAGGCCCCAATACTTCGGCCACCGGACCATCAGCCACGATACGCCCCGCATCCAGCTTTATGGCGCGGGTACACCATTGCCGCACAATGCCCATATCGTGCGTTGCAATCACCAGAATATCGGCGCCCGCCACCAGGCGGGTCAGGCGGTCTTCCGCCTTGGCCATGAAATTCGCATCGCCTGCCAGGAACCATTCATCCATCAGCAGGATTTCCGGCGTGATCGCGGTTGCCATGGCAAAGGAAAGTCGCACATTCATCCCCGCCGAATAGCCGCGAATAGGCAGGTCAATGAATTCGCCAAGGCCGGAAAATTCCGCAATCTCATTGGCCAAGGCACGGCCTTCTGATTCCTTCATGCCGCGGTAAAGTCCGCGCAGCACAATATTCTCCCGCCCGGTCAGAAGCGGATTCATCCCGGCACCGGGATCAATCAGGGAACCGATTTCCCCTTCCACCAGTAGCCGGCCGGCAACGGGTTCATAGATGCCGGCAATGGTGCGGAGCAGCGTTGTCTTGCCCGCCCCATTGGAACCCACCAGTGCCACACGTTCACCCTTACCAATGGCGAAGCTCAAGGCGGAAAGGGCAGCCACCACCACACGGCTTTCCGCATCCTGCTTCACGCGGCGGGTGGCGCCATCGAAAAGCCGTTTCTTCAAAGACCGCGCATTATGGTGATAGAGCGGAAATTCGATCGCAAGGTCTTCGGCTTCAATCCGTGGCATGACAATCAGACCCAGAAAGCGATGCGCCCGCGAAAGCGGGTGAAAAAGGCCAAGCCCACAGCCCAAAGCGCTGCCGTATAGCCAAGGGCATGTAGCCAGACCATGGCGTCAAGCGGGCGCCCAAGCAAAGGTGCCCGCATGGTTTCCATAATGGCATTGAAGGGATTAAGCGCGAGCCAAGCCGCCCGATCCCCCAATTGCTCCGGCAACCAGATGATCGGCGTGAGGAAGAAAGCCAGCTGCATCAGTGAAGTGATAATCGGCGGAATATCACGGAACCGCGCACAGATCATGCCAAGGAAGAAGGCGGCCCAAAAAGCATTGCACAGGAACAGCAGAAAGCCAGCGAGGAAAGCCAAACCACTAAGCCCCGGCGATACGTCGAAGATGAACATCACCGCAAAAATCAGCGGTAGATTATGGGCCGCCACCATGACATTCCGCACAACGGTGCGCAGCACATGCACGGTAAAGGATAACGGCATTTGCCTAATCACCCCCTCGGCGGAGATAAAGCAATCGGACCCTTCGGTAATGGCCTGGCTGATCATGGCCCAAAGAATCAGGCTGATGGCAAGCCAAGGGAAGTAAGTGCCGGGATCAACTTTCAAGATGTATGAATAGAAGAAACCAAGCGCCACCACCATGGCCGCGGTGGTCAGCGTGACCCAGAATGGCCCCAGCACCGAACCACGATAGCGATGCTTAATGTCCCCCCAAGCGAGGGCGACCGCCAATCGCCAATGGGCAAAGCCATCACGCAAATCAGCGAAGGCACGGGCAGCCCGTCGGGGCTGGGACGCATCGAAAAGCCTGATGGGTGACAAAGAGCTGCTCATGATATTTCTGGGCTAAATCCAAATCTTGTCATCTTCAGGGCCAGCGACGCGGCGTTACCCCCAATCAAGTTAGATATGCAGCGCCCGCCCATCCACGGCAAGCGCGGCTTCCTTCACCGCCTCATTCAATGAGGGATGCGCATGGCAGGTGCGCGCCACATCCTCGGCACTCGCGCCGAATTCCATCGCCAGCGCCAATTCGGCGATTAGCGTACCCGCATCCGGCCCGATGATATGGGCACCCAGCACCTTGTCGGTGGCCTTATCGGCCAGGATTTTTACGAAGCCATCCATATCGCCCATGGCGCGCGCGCGGCCATTGGCGGTGAAGGGGAATTTTCCAATCTTATAAGCCACACCGCGTGCCTTGAGCTGTTCCTCGGTTTCACCCACCGAAGCCACTTCCGGCCAAGTATAAACCACGCCTGGGATCGCGCCGTAATTCAGATGCGGCTTCTGCCCGGCCAGCATTTCCGCCAAGGCAACCCCTTCTTCTTCCGCCTTATGCGCCAGCATGGGCCCCGCAATCACATCACCAATGGCGTAAATGCCCGGCACATTGGTGGCGTAATGGCCATCCACCTTGATGCGCCCACGCTCATCCAAAACAATACCCGCCTTATCCAGCCCAAGCCCAGCCACATAAGGCCGGCGCCCAACCGCGACCAGCACGACATCGGCGGTGAGTTCTTCCGCCGCACCGCCGGCTGCGGGTTCCAGCGTCAAGCTGACGCCCTTCTTTGACTTGGTCGCGCCCATCACCTTGGTCTTAAGCTTGGTCTTGATGCCCTGCTTGGCCAGGATGCGTTCAAACGCCTTGCCCACTTCCAGATCCATGCTCGGCACCAGACGATCGAGGAATTCCACCACCGTCACTTCCGCGCCCAGTCGGCGCCAGACACTGCCGAGTTCAAGCCCGATATAGCCACCACCGATCACGACCAGATGCTTTGGCACCGCGGCCAATTCCAAGCCGCCGGTGGAGGTCACGATCTGCTTTTCATCCACTTCAACGCCCGGCAGGGGAATGCTCTCACTCCCGCTTCCGATCACAATGTGCTTTGCGGTGTAGTCCTTGCCAGCGACGCTGACCGTGCCGGGGGCTGTAATGCTTCCCTCACCTTTCAGCCAGATGACCTTGTTCTTGCGGAACAGGAATTCGACCCCCTTCACATTGGCACCAACAACTTCGCCCTTGCGCGCCTGCATCCGCGCCAGATCAAGCTTCACCGCGCCGACACTCACACCATGATCGGCAAGCTTATGCAGCGCTTCTTCATAATGTTCCGAAGATTGCAGCAGCGCCTTGGATGGGATGCAGCCGACATTGAGGCAGGTCCCGCCCAGCGTCTCACGCTTTTCCACACAGGCGACCTTCATGCCGAGCTGCGCGGCGCGAATGGCGCAAACATAACCGCCGGGGCCGGCGCCAATCACGATAACGTCAAAGGCTTCACTCATGGTCAGGCGTCCTCAACCCATTGCTTTTCGGCGCCATGTTTGGACCGGTCGCGCGGGCCGATCAAGCCATGGAATTAGGGCTTGGGGTTTGCCCACTTTCCCGCCTATCCTTCCGCCTAAAGCGGCGCCGACAGACGCGCCCTAGGGAGGAAAAGTGATGACCAACACCACCGATATGTCACGTCGCGGCCTGCTGGCCGCCACCGGCGCGGCGCTCGCGGCCCCAGGGCTTGCCCTGGCGCAAGGGCGCTACCCGGATCGGCCCATCCAGCTTGTGGTGCCTTGGCCCGCCGGCGGTTCAGCCGATGCGCAGCTGCGGTCCATCTCCGAACTGGTCGGCAAGGCGCTTGGCCAACCCATGGTGGTGCAAAACCGCCCTGGCGCTGGCGGCACGCTAGGGGTGCTTACGGTCGCGCAACAGGCGCGGCCAGATGGCTATACGCTGACGCAGATGCATCTTTCCGTGCTGCGCCGCCCCTGGATGATGCGCACCCCCGGCTGGGACCCGATTGGCGATTTCACGCATATCATCGGCATGACCGGCTGGCTGTTCGGCACCGCCGTCAAGGCCGATAGCCAGCTGAAGTCCTGGCAGGACCTGCTAGCCTATGCCCGCGCCAATCCTGGCAGGCTGACTTATTCCACCAGCGGCATCGGCACCACCAACCATCTGGCCATGGAAAGCCTGCAGGAGATTGAAAAAATCAGCCTCACGCACGTGCCCTTCCGCGGCGCCAATGAAGGCGTCACCGCCGTGCTGTCCGGCCAGGTGGATATGATTTGCGATAGCTCCACCTGGGCACCCAATGTCGAAGCCGGGCAGATGCGGGCACTGGCGGTTTGGAGCGCGGAACGCGCCCCGCGCTTCCCCACCGTGCCCACCTTGAAGGAGCTTGGCTATGATATGGTCGTCGCGTCCCCTTACGGGGTCAGCGGCCCCAAGGGCATGGACCCCGGCATTGTGCGCGTATTGCATGACGCGATGAAGGACGCGCTATTCAGCCCCGAAAACACACGCATCCGTAGCCAATTTGATATGCCATTGGTGTATCAAGATACGGAAAGCTATCGGCGCTTTATTGTGGAGCGTGTCGAATACGAAAAGACCATGGTGCGGCGCCTTGGCCTGACATTGGATGGCTGAGGGCTGCGCTAAAAATTCAAAACTAAGAACAACGGGAGGGCTCTGCCCTCCCGCACCCACCCGCCAAGGGGCGACCCCCCCTTGGATCCCATCAAATATCGAGCATCAAGCGGCGTGGGTCTTCCACGCTTTCCTTCACGCGGACCAGGAAGCTCACAGCTTCCTTACCATCCACAATGCGGTGATCGTAAGACAGCGCGATATACATCATCGGGCGGATTTCGATCTTGCCAGCCACCGCCATGGGGCGATCCTGAATCTTGTGCATGCCAAGAATGCCCGATTGCGGCGGGTTCAGAATGGGCGTGGACATCAAGGAACCATAAATGCCGCCATTTGTGATGGTGAAGGAACCACCGGCCAATTCATCCAGCTTCAACGCACCATCACGCGCGCGCTTGCCGAATTCCCCAATGCGCTTTTCGATATCGGCAAAGCCCAAAGTGTCGGCATTGCGCAGTACCGGCACCACCAGGCCCGAAGGCCCGCCCACCGCAATGCCCATATGCACGAAGTTCTTATAGACAATCTCATCGCCATCAATCTCGGCATTCACAGCCGGGAATTCCTTCAGCGCCGCAATGCAGGCCTTCACGAAGAAGGACATGAAGCCAAGCTTCACGCCATGCCGCTTTTCAAAGGCATCACGGTATTCTGAACGGAGCGCCATGGCGGCTGACATATCCACCTCATTGAAGGTGGTCAGCATCGCCGCCGTATTCTGCGCTTCCTTCAAGCGGCGCGCGATGGTGGCGCGCAGGCGCGTCATCTTCACGCGTTCCTCACCCGCTTCCGGTGGGCGCGAAGCCCGCGCGGCGGGTGCAGCTGCGGGCGCGCCAGCAGGCTGCGCCAAATAGGCCAGCACATCACCCTTGGTGATGCGCCCATCCTTGCCCGTACCAGCACCAATCGCGGCGGCAGAAGCGCCAGTTTCGGCGATCATCTTGGCCGCCGCCGGCATCGGCGCATGGCCGGATGCCGCAGCGGGCGCGGGCACGGGCGCAGGCGCCGCAGCGGGCTTGGCAGCCGGCGCGGGCGCGCTCGCGGGCTTGGCGGCGGCAGCGGCGCCAGCTTGGATGCTGCCCAATACGGCACCAGGCGTAACCTCGGCCCCCGCATCGGCGGCAATGGCGGCAATCACGCCGGCCACCGGTGCATTCACCTCTACCGTTACCTTATCAGTCTCCAGCTCCACCAGCGGCTCATCCGCCGCCACGGCATCACCGGCCTGTTTCAGCCAACGCGCGACGGTGGCGGAAGAAACGCTTTCGCCCAGGGTGGGCACGACAATATCGGTCATTGCTCGATCCGTTCCAAAACCAATACGCGTCAGCCCAGCAGGGCCGCGCGCACCAATGCTTCCTGTTGTTGTTGATGCACCTTGGCAAGGCCGGTGGCGGGGCTCGCAGCCTCCTCCCGGCCTACATATTCAGGACGCTTCGCCTTGATATCCAGCGTTTTCAAGACGCCTTCAATCCTGCGATCCACGAAATTCCAGGCGCCCATATTTTCCGGTTCTTCCTGGCACCACACCACTTCGGCATTGCTGTATTGCGCCAGCACCGGCGGCAGGCTGATCTTCGGGAAGGGGTAAAGCTGTTCCAGCCGCACAATCGCGACATCCTTGATGCCCTTGTCGCGGCGTTCCTGCAGCAGATCATAATAGACCTTGCCGGTGCACAGCACGACACGACGGATCTTCTTGGGCGGCGCGATCTTATCCACCTCATCAATCACATGCCTGAAACCGCTGCCGGGGCCGAATTCCGACAAACTGCTGATGGCAAGCTTATGCCGCAGCAGGGATTTCGGGGTCATCACCACCAAAGGCTTGCGGTAATTCGCCTTCATCTGGCGGCGCAGCGCATGGAAGTAATTGGCCGGCGTCGTGAAGTTGCAAACGCGCATATTGCGTTCAGCGCAAAGCTGCAAATAGCGTTCAAGACGGGCGGAGGAATGTTCCGGCCCCTGCCCTTCATAGCCATGCGGCAGCAGCATCACCAAGCCAGACATACGCAGCCACTTCGTCTCACCGGAGGCGATGAACTGATCAATGATCACCTGCGCGCCATTGGCGAAATCACCAAACTGGCCTTCCCACAGCACCATTGTTTTCGGATCAGCCAGCGAATAGCCGTAGTCAAAACCAAGCACGCCAAATTCCGCGAGCAGCGAATTGAAGGCTTCAAACTTCGCCTGACCCGCGCGGATGTTATTGAGCGGCGTGTATTCCGCCTGGCTTGCCTGATCAATCAGCACCGCATGGCGATGGCTGAAGGTGCCGCGCTGCACATCTTCGCCGGACAAGCGAACGCGATGGCCTTCAAGCAATAGCGAACCGAAAGCAAGCGCTTCACCAGTTGCCCAATCAATCCCCTCACCGGTTTCGATCGCCTGGCGCTTCTGTTCCAATTGCCGCGCGATCTTGGAATTGACACCAAACTCACCCGGCACACGACTAAGCGCTTCACCGACTTCCTTCAGAATTTCGGGCGCGACCGAGGTCGCTTCAAGCTGCTCAGCCTCATCCGTGGAACCCGCAGGACGCAGGCCGGACCAATGCCCTTCCAGCCAATCCGCCTTGTTCGGGCGATAGGCTTGGGACGCTTCAAAAGCTTCCTCAAGCCGTGCATTGAAGGCATCCAGCATGGCCTTGGAAGATTCAGAAGGCACCGATCCTTCCTGTGCCAGCCGTTCCGCATAAAGATTACGCGTGGTGCGCAATTCGCGAATGCGGTTATACATTTGCGGCTGGGTGAAGGCGGGCTCGTCGCTCTCATTATGGCCATGACGGCGATAGCAGACGATATCCAGCACCACATCCGCGCCAAACACCATGCGGAATTCGGCTGCCAAGCGTGCGCAGAACACCACCGCTTCCGGATCATCGCCATTCACATGCAGGATTGGCGCCTGGACGGATTTCGCCACATCGGTGCAGTACAGGCCGGAATAGGCATGCGCCGGTACGGTGGTGAAGCCGATCTGGTTATTCGTGACGATATGCAGCGTGCCGCCGGTGCGATAGCCAACCAATTGGCTCATGGCCAGCGTTTCATAGACCACGCCCTGCCCCGCAAAGGCAGCATCACCATGCAGCAGAATGCCCATCACGGAACGCCGGCCCTTGATATCGCCCGACATATCCTGCCGCGCGCGTACCTTGCCCGCCACCACCGGGTCCACCGCTTCCAGATGCGAAGGATTGGGTTGCAGCGAAAGGTGAACCTTATTGCCGGCAATTTCGATATCGGTGCTGGTGCCAAGGTGATACTTAACGTCGCCTGAGCCTCCCGTATCGTCGGGATTGGCCGAATTGCCTTTGAATTCCGAAAACACCTGGGTGAAGGATTTCTTCACCACATTCACCAGCATGTTCAAACGGCCACGATGGGCCATGCCAATCGCGATTTCCTTGGCGCCCTGCTTGGCAGCGGTTTCAATCACCGCCTGAACGGCAGGGATGGTGGCTTCGCCGCCTTCCAGGCCGAAGCGCTTGGTGCCCACGAATTTCCGCGCACAAAAGGCTTCAAACCCCTCGGCTTCCGTGAGCTGCTGGAGGATCTGGTTTTTCTGCGCGGTATCAAATGCGCCATTCCAGGGCGCGCCTTCAATGCGGCGCTGGATCCAGGATTTCTGATCCGGATCCTGGATATGCATAAATTCCACGCCGATTGAACCGCAATAGGAAGCGCGGCAGATCGTCAGGATTTCACGAAGGCTCGCGGTTTCCTTGCCGAGCACGAAATCAAGGAAGATCTGCCGATCCCAATCCTCATCCGTGAAGCCATAGGTTTTGGGGTCGAGTTCCGGATGGGGTTTCGGCACTTGCAGGCCAAGCGGATCAAGCCGCGCTTCCAAATGCCCGCGCACGCGATAGCTGCGGATCAGCATCAGCGCCCTGATCGAATCCAGCACCGCGCGCCGTGTCGCTTCCGGGTCCGCCGCACCTGGCTTGGCGCCCTTGGCTGGCGCTGGCTTTTCCGGATCTGGCCCGAAAGCGCCGCGGATACGCGGCGCCCAGGAAGCGCCGGAGGCATCCGTCAGCACCGCGCGGGCTTCATCATTCAGAGAAGCGAAAAGCTCCGCAAAGGTGGGGTCCACGCTTCCGGGATTTTCCGTCCACCTGGCGTAGAGATCAGCAAGATAAGCGGCATTCGCCCCCGTCATCGCGGTTGCGAGAATATCCACTCCGGCCATCAACCTTCTCCCTCCCGCCTCTACTGCCCCGATGGGGGATGGGCGGATGTGTTCTTGTGGTGCCGTGCAGCGCCCCGGCACCAGGGCAGAGGGCTGCAAGCATAAGGCCTTAGCGCCCGATGCGGCAGCCCCCTTATCAACTAAAGGGCGAAATCAGCCGCCAAGCGCCTTGACCATAGTGGAGCCTAGCGCAGAAGGACTATCCGCAACGTGAATCCCAGCGGCTTTCATCGCGGCCATTTTCGCTTCCGCGGTATCAGCCCCGCCAGAAATCACCGCCCCGGCATGGCCCATGCGCCGGCCCGGAGGGGCCGTGGCACCAGCGATGAAGCCCACCACCGGCTTATTCGGCTTGCCGGGCGCGAAATTCTCCCGCTTCAGGTACTCGGCGGCCAGGATTTCGGATTGCCCGCCAATCTCACCAATCATGACGATGGATTTGGTATCGGGGTCCGCCAGGAACATCTCCAGCACTTCGATGAAATCCATGCCCTTCACCGGGTCACCACCAATGCCAACGCAGCTTGATTGGCCAAGCCCGGCAGCGGTGGTTTGCGCCACCGCTTCATAGGTGAGCGTCCCAGAACGGGAGACGATGCCAACCGACCCAGGCTTATGGATATGGCCTGGCATGATGCCGATTTTGCAGGCGCCCGGTGTGATCACGCCCGGGCAATTCGGCCCGACCAGGCGGGATTTGGAGCCATCCAGCGCCCGCTTCACCTTCACCATATCCAGCACCGGAATGCCTTCCGTGATGCAGATAATCAGCGGCACTTCGGCATCAATCGCTTCCAGAATCGCATCCGCCGCGAAGGGCGGTGGCACATAGATCACGGAAGCATTTGCGCCGGTCTTGGCCATGCATTCCGCCACAGTATCGAAAACCGGCAGGCCGATATGGGTGGTGCCACCCTTGCCGGGCGTGACACCGCCAACATAGGTGGAGCCATAAGCAATGCCCTGTTCGGCATGGAAGGTGCCCTGCGCCCCGGTGAAACCCTGGGTCATCACGCGGGTATTGGCGTCAACAAGAACAGCCATGGTTCAGGCCCCCTTCACAGCAGCGACGACTTTCTTGGCCGCATCGGCAAGATTATCGGCAGCAATAATGGCAAGCCCGCTATCGGCCAGGATTTTCTTGCCCAAATCCACATTGGTACCTTCAAGCCGCACCACCAAAGGCACTTTCAGCGATAGCGTCTTGGTCGCTTCCACAATGCCTGTCGCGATCATGTCGCATTTCGCGATGCCGCCGAAGATATTGACCAGAATGGCCTTCACATTGGAATCGGAGGTGATGATGCGAAACGCCTCAGTGACGCGCGCCGCAGTGGCAGTACCGCCCACATCCAGGAAGTTGGCCGGGCTTGAACCATAAAGCTTGATGATATCCATCGTCGCCATGGCCAGACCTGCGCCATTGACCATGCAGCCGATCTCACCATCCAAAGCCACATAATTCAGGTCGTTCTTGACCGCGTCCAATTCCTTCGGGTCCATTTCCGTATCATCGCGGAGCGCTTCCAGATCCTTATGGCGGAACAGGGCGCTGTCATCGAAGGATACTTTGGCGTCGAGGGCGACAATCTCACCCGCGCCGGTCACGACCAGCGGGTTGATTTCAACAATGGCACAATCAAGTTCAACAAAGGCGCCGTAAAGCGCCAGTACAAACTTGGTGAAGGATGAAACCTGCTTGCCCGTCAGCCCAAGGCCGAAGGCGAGCTTCCGCGCATGAAAGCCTGAGACGCCCGAAGCCGGATCAATCGCTACTTTCAGGATTTTCTCGGGATGGTTTTCGGCAACTTCCTCAATTTCCATCCCACCTTCGGTGGACGCCATGATGGTGAGCCGCGATGTCGCGCGGTCCACCAGCAGGCCCAGATATAATTCGCGGGCGATATCGCAGCCATCTTCAACATAAACGCGGGATACCAGCTTGCCGGCGGGGCCGGTTTGCTTCGTCACCAGCGTCTTGCCGATCATGGCATCAGCGGCGGCCTTTACATCAGCAACCGACTTCACCACACGCACGCCGCCCTTGCCATTCGGGTCTTCCATGAAGCGGCCAGCGCCGCGACCACCCGCATGGATTTGCGATTTCACCACATAGACCGGGCCAGGCAGCTTGGCCGCCGCAGCGGCGGCTTCCTCGGCACTCCAGGCGACATGGCCTTCCAATACCGCAACGCCATAGCCGCGCAGCAGTTCTTTCGCCTGATACTCATGGATATTCATACAAAATGCCTCCGGTCCGGATGCGAAAAGGGCCAGGCAATACCTGGCCCTGAGCGTGTTAGCCTACCAACTTGCGCGACGCTTCGATCAATTCCTGCACCGCGGCGCAGCTTTTATCGAAGGCAGCCTTTTCAGCCGGGTTCAGTTCAATTTCGACAATGCGTTCAATGCCGCCCGCGCCAATCACCACCGGCACGCCGACATAAAG
>JBIJAH010000059.1:0-5082 GCA_044345845.1 Roseomonas sp. | reverse complement strand
GCTGGTACCCGCGTGGGTGGGGCGGAGGATTTCTGGCTCATCTTCACTCTCCTTGGGGTTACGATGAGCCAGAAATCCTCCGTTATTCAAATCGCCAATTTGGTCCCATGGGTGCTGACGCCGGACAAACCAGATGAAGGTCAGTCAGATGAATGAATGAGAGAGAGGTCATGTCGCTTATTCCTTCAAGGCGCCGTCGCATCATTTCAGCTACGGCGCGGCAGCAGGGCCTGCACGTCAGCGGCCATGCGCTGAAGCGTTGCATCCGCTTCCGCCCGCTTGCCGACGACATTCTGAAGGTGGTCATTGATGACATCAGTGATCCGCAAAGCATTCTGACCGGGGAAGGCATACCAGCCAGTGATGGAATCCGCCTGCCGGAAGGTGGTGAGGTGGTTGGGGTTCTCGCGATAGAAGCGCCCCAGCATTTCCTCACGTTCGGCCGGGATGGTGGTGGCGGGCATATAGCCGGTGTGGTTCACCATCATGGTGCCGCCGATGGGACCGGTTGCGAATTTGATGAACTCCCATGCCGCGCGCTGCTTCTGCGCATCACGCGTGAACATCATGGCCACGTTCCCGCCTGCTGGAACTCGTCCATTCGGTGCGGAAAGCGGATAGCGCCCAGTCAGCAATGGGAAGCGTCCGCCAATTTCGCGATTATAGCGGCCAAGCTGTGCCGTTGACTGCATGGAAATGCCGAGGCGCCCGGAAAAGAAATCAGAGAACATCGTTGCCGGACGAATATCCGGCATCCGCCCTTCATCAACAAACCGACGCAACGTGCGGATGGCGCGAAGCCCCGGTTCCTGATTGAAGGTAACCTGGGTTTCTTCCGCGTTCAGCATGGTGCCACCATGGCTGAAGACCAGACCTTGCCAGGACCAGTTGCCGGTGATTGTCCAATCGAAGAACATGCCGGTGGTATTGTCACTGAGGCCTGAGATCGCACGGGAAAGATTGATCACCTCGTCCCAGCTTGAAGGCGGACGCGCAGGATCACCACCCGCGCGGCGCATCAGATCAACATTGTAGTAGAGGATTGGGGTAGAAAGCGCGAAGCCGATCCCGGTTTGCTTGCCGCCAACCTGGCCAAGAGACAGCAGCGTCTCCGAATAGCCTTGTTCCGCAATCTTTGGATCAGCCGTCATGAAGGGGCGCAGATCCACCGGAATGTCGCGCTCAAGAAGCGTGCGCTGCCGATTGAGGCCGTGAAAGGCAACATCAGGCAGCGAACGCGTAATGGAATCACGCAGGTTGCGCTGCATGATTTCCTCATAGCCCTGTTCCGGCGCGCGCCAATTGACGCGAATATTCGGATTCTGTTTGGAAAACTCCGTGGACACATCTTCCATCAGGCCCCTGAAAAGTTCCGGAATGGAATATTGTGCCGTGAGCTCCACGGTATTGGATTGGGCGCGCGCGTAAAGCGGGGCTGCGAGCCCTGCAGCGGTGCCAAGAAGCATGTGCCTACGGTTGATCATGATATTTCTCCTGAGGGGTTTGGGGGTCATTTGATGCCTGTCATTGTCACGCCTTCGACAAAGGCGCGTTGGGCAAGAAGAAAGGCCAGCACCAAGGGGGCGGTGACAGCTGTTGCCGCAGCCATAAGGGGGCCGAAGGAAGTGCCAGCTTCCGCATTCGAGAAGAATGCGATGCCAAGCGGCGGTGTCATCAAGGCCTCATCCTGGACCACCAGGAATGGCCAGAAAAATTCATTCCAATTCCAGATGAAGGAAAGGCAGGCGAAGGCTGTCAGTGCCGGCATCGCTGTTGGCAGCATGATTCGCCAGACAATGGCGAACTCGCCAAGGCCGTCCATCCGCGCCGCCGCAATCAGGTCATTTGGTACGGTGCGGAAGAATTGCCGCATCATGAAAATGCCAAAGACGCTGATGGTGGAGGGCAGTATAATGCCGGCATAGGTATTCAGAAGGTCTAGCTGCCACATGGCAATGTAGAGCGGTATGGCCGGCACTTGCGGCGGGATGAGAAGCGCCAGGACCACCAGTGTGAAACAGGCTTCCCGTCCTGCGAAGCGCAGTTTGGCCAGTGCATAGGCCATGGGGAGCGCGGTGAGCGCTTGCATGGCAAAGATGCAAAGGGTCACCAGAAACCCGTTCATAATAAAGCGCGCCAACGGCACCCGGGTAAAGGCGGCCGTATAGTTCTCCACCGCATACCATTGCTGCGGCAGAAGGGTGAATTGAGGCGCGAAGACTTCCCCTGGTGGCTTAAAGGAAATGGCGATCATCAGCACGAAGGGGGCAAGCATGATGCCAGCGCCAAGAATAAGCAGCGCGTGACGCAGAATTATACTCAAACGCTTAGCCATAATGCGCACGCCGATCGAGAGCGATGGTCTGGAGCATGGTGAGGCAGAGCGTCAGGATCAGGAAAATAACGGTAATCGCGGCCCCATAGCTTGACCGTAGAAAAGTGAAGCCCTGCTGCACCATGGTATAGAGCAGCACTTCGGTTGCCTTAGATGGCCCGCCTTCAGTGAGCACAGCGACCGTATCAAAGACCTGAAAGCTGCGGATGGCAGTTATGGCCACGACAAATACAAGGGAGGGACCAAGCATGGGCCAAGTCACGCGACGAAAGCGTTCCCAGGCGCCATCGGCACCGTCCATGCCAAGCGCCTCATAAAGATCCTTCGGGATCGCCTTCAACCCTGCCATGAAAAGGATCATCGCAAGGCCAAGATTCTGCCAGACGCCAATCGCAATGAGGGCAAAAAGCGCCGTATCAGGATTTTGCAACCAATCAGCGGTGGGCAGGCCCAGGGCCCGGAAAAGCTGATTGATGAGCCCAACGGTCGGGTGGAACATGAATTCCCAGACCAACGCCATGGCGAGAAGCGTTGACGCGACCGGCAAAAAGAATGCAGCGCGGTAGAAGGCCCTGCCGTGGCTGACACTTTCGATCAGCAGGGCGGCAAGGAGGCCAAGAAGCACCGTGGCCGGAACGGAAATACCCACATAGATGATGGTATTCTTGAGCGAGATCCAGAACACCCGATCGCCCCACAGCTCGATGTAGTTATCGAGCCCTGCCCACCGAAGGCTTGCCTCGCCAAAACTCCAATCCGTGAAGGAAAGCAGAACAACGGAAACCGCGGGGCCAAGCAACATGGCCCACATCAGTAAAAAGGCGGGCAAGCTTAGCAGATAGGCAGTCAAGGCTTCCGCCCGCAACAGTCGCGCTGAAGGACCCGTGCTACGCATGAACAGACTCCGCTTCATAGAGCGGACGACGCGTACCATCACGATCAAAGAGAATGGCGCGTCTTGGCAGAATATGGATGGTGTCCTGACCGGCAAGGCGCTCGGCTGTCGCTGGGGGAAGGCGAAGAATTGTTGGATCTGGCACACCTGCAACCTGGCAATGCACCAGCGTTTCCATGCCAAGTTTTTCCATGCGCAATAGGCGTGCCTGAAGCCCATGGCGATTCAATTCAAGCGCTTCCGGGCGTATTCCAAGCAGTGCGGGCCCTGAAAAGCCGCCCGCGTGGAAGGGGAGATGAATGCCGCTCATCATCAGCGCGCCGCGCGCGGTAATATCAATTGGCCAAATATTGATGGGCGGCGTGCCAACAAAGCGCGCCACGGCAAGACTTTGCGGGTCATCATAAAGCGCCTGTGGTGCCGCCAATTGCAGGACGTGGCCCCCTTCCATGACAGCAATTCGATCAGCCATGGCCATGGCTTCCGATTGGTCATGCGTCACATAAATTGTCGTGACACCCAGCCTGCGGGTGAGGGAGACGATTTCAGCACGCGCATCTGCCCTAAGCCTTGCATCAAGATTGGAAAGGGGTTCGTCCATTAGAAAGGCGGCCGGGTGTCGCACCATGGCGCGCGCCAAGGCTACGCGCTGTCTCTGGCCTCCTGAAAGTTGCGCCGGCTTTCGGTGCAGCAGCGCCTCAAGCCCTAAGGGCGCTGCCGTGGCCAATACGTCACGCGAAATCGAATCCCGCACGGCACGCGAACCAAGCATTAGCCGGCCAAGAAGCGGAAGGCGCTGAAGTGCAGACAAGCGGCGCATTTCCAAAGGAAGGGCGATATTCGCAGCAACCGTCATATAGGGGTAAAGTGCGTAGGATTGGAAAACCATCGCCAGATCGCGCGCCTTCGCCGGCAGGGCATCCACCTGGCGATCACCAATGAACACGCTGCCTTGGTCGGCCGTTTCAAGCCCTGCGATGATCCGCAGCAAGGTGGATTTGCCGCAACCAGAAGGACCAAGGATCGCGAGAAATTCGCCATCCCTTACCTCCATCGAGACATCACGCAGAACCTGCGTCGCACCGAATTGCTTCGCAATGTGCCGAAGCATTATCCCGGGCATGAGGCGCCCTCCAATCCAATAATGCCTGGCGGGATAGTCGCCTTATGTTTCAGTGCTGTGGCGCTTTGGTGAAGGATGTTCGAATGCTTGCCCTCCGCCATAATGGGTCATAGTCACCTTTATGTGTTTTTAAGCGGATCCGCTGCGGCGCAAGTATTTGGGCCATCATGCGCTGATATGGAGAACGCTCCGAATTAGATTGTTCATTTTTTTGTCATCCGCTTGCAGCAATTGATGCCTCTTCATCGGGTCTTTTCTGGCATGTAAGTCGCATTCAACGGTCTGCCAAGTTGGAGAGGTGAGCAGGAGTGGTCGGCCACCATGCGTATCTACCTCTCCGGAAACTAGTTCAGATCATCGCAGGAGGGGTATGAGCGGAAACGCGCCTACAGGTCATTACGCATTCTGCATTGCTGCAGGTTTTGCTACAAATGGCAGATATCGCGAGTCATCGCTGGGAGAAAATCTTCCGAGCTTCAACGAAACTGGGCATGGTTGGGGTCTGTGATATCGGCTTTGAATTGATCACTGCCCTTCGGTTGACTGCCCAAGATCAAGTCGCGGCCATTTTGCTCATCATTCTTGCCTGTGTCGTGGTGCTGTGTCCGGCGTCAGCACCCATGGGACCAAATTGGCGATTTGAATAACGGAGGATTTCTGGCTCATCGTAACCCCAAGGAGAGTGAAGATGAGCCAGAAATCCTCCGCCCCACCCACGCGGGTACCAGC
>JBIJAH010000026.1:0-54058 GCA_044345845.1 Roseomonas sp. | reverse complement strand
TCCCTTTCAGGCGGGCGCGCTTCCGGGCGTTCGCGTTATCGCCCGATGGCGGAAATCAACGTCACGCCGCTGGTGGATGTGATGTTGGTGCTGCTGATCATTTTCATGGTGGCTGCACCCTTGATGACGGTGGGCGTGCCGGTGGATTTGCCGAAAACCACGGCCCAGCCGCTTAATCAGGAAAGTGAACCGCTGACGATTACGGTGAATACTGAAGGCAAGATCTTCCTTCAGGAAACCGAAGTGCCGCTGGATGGGCTGGTGCCGCGCTTGCAGGCGATTATGCGTGAACAGCCGCAGGGCGCGCCTGAACGGCGGATTTTTGTTCGTGGCGACAAGGCCATTTCCTATGGCCGGGTGATGGAGGTGATGGGCACCATCGCCGGCGCGGGCTTCACCCGCGTGGCGTTATTGGCGGAACAGCCACAGGCGCCGCGCCCGGCTGCGGCAGCGCCGGCTGGCCGCCCTGCCACGCCCCCGGTGCGCCCGGCGGCACCCCCGGCTGCGCCCAATCGCCCAGCCCAGCCGCCCCGCTAGAGGCTGGGGAAGGAGAGAGCCTTGCCCCGGGCCCTGCCCGATAAGCGTCTGAACAAATGGCTGATGCTCTCGGCGGGGCTGCATGTCGCGCTGCTGGGCATTGGGGCCTTGTTCACGCTTGCGCGGTCTATCCCGGAACCGCAGGAACAGGGGATAGCGGTGGAACTTGTGGCGCCTGGCCCGGCGCAGATGGCGCGTGCCGATAGCCCGGCGCCCGTGCCGGGGCCCACTTCGCCGCCCACGCCTACGCCGCCGACACCTGAGCCCCCGGCGCCGGAGCCACCGCGCAATGCGCCGCCGGAACCAGCCCCGCCGCCGCCACCGCCACCGCCTGCACCGGCGGCAGCGCCTGCGCCAGCGCCACCCAGCCAGGCTCGGCCAACCCCGCCTGCACCGGCGCCGGCGCCAAGCCCTGAACCATCACCCGCCCCGCGCGTGACGCCCCAAACACCCGCGCAACAGCCAACGCCGCCACAGCCACAGGCGGCGCAGCCGCCGCGCCCGGAACCACCCTTGCCGCTGCCGCCGCCCCCGGTGCCGCCGCCGCCTGAGCCTTCGCGTCAGGCTGGCACGGGGCAGACACCGCCCGTGGCGCGGCCACAGGAAAACAGCACCTCGGTGCAAAATACGCTGGAGCGGCTACGCGCCCAGCAGCAGCAGGATCGCGCGCCGACGGCGCGGCCCAACCCATCCGGCGCACCGCGCCAGGGTGGCGGTTCGCCGACGGGCACGGCAGCGCTGACCCAGGGGGAAATCCGTGGCCTTGGTGAGCAGGTCGGCGAATGCTGGAATGTGGACCCGGGGATGCTGGGCTTGCAGGACATCACAGTTGAATTACGCGTGCAGCTCGACCCCCAGGGCAATGTTCGCAATGTGGTGCCGGCAGGGAATATGCCGACCGATCCGCGCGTGCGGTCTGTATTCGAATCGGCGCGGCGTGCTCTACTGTCTCCTGCGTGCAATCCGCTGAAAGTGCCGCCGGACAAAATGCAAACCGTGATGGCTTCCACTTTTCGCTTCAGTCCGCGCGGGCTGGTGCGCTGAATTCAGGATGATGGGCATGACAACTCGACGCTCCCTTCTGCTTGGTGCCGCGGGCGCGGTGACGGTCTCGGCGCTTGCGGGCGCACCTGATGCAGCTTTCGCGCAAGGGGCGGTAATTGACATCACGCGCGCGCGAACAAACCCGATCCCGATTGCCATTCCTGATTTCGCGGGCGCTGGTGATGGCCAGCGTTTCGGGCGCGATATTGCGCGGGTGGTGCAGGATAATTTGCGCAATTCCGGGCTGTTCCGTCCGGTGGCGCGGCAGGCTTTCATTCAAACACCTGAAAGCGCCGCGCAAACCCCACGTTTTCAGGATTGGCGCGTGATTGGCGCGCAAGCGCTGACGACGGGGCGCGCCGATGTGCAAGGCGGCAATCTGCGCGTGGAATTCCGCCTTTGGGATGTGCTGCCGGAAAACCAGTTGCAGGGTACGGCCTTCACCGCGCCGATCGGCAATTGGCGCCGTATCGCGCATCTGATCTCTGACGTGATCTATGAAAGATTGCTCGGCGAGAAAGGCTATTTCGACACACGCATTGTCTATATCGCGGAATCAGGCCCGCGTGATCGCCGGCTGCGTCGGCTTGCGATTATGGATCAGGATGGCGAAAACAACGCCTTCCTGACGGATGGGCGCGAAGCCGCACTCACGCCGCGCTTTCACCCCTCGGCGGATCGCGTGGCCTTCATGTCCTATCAGAACCGTCAGCAGCCGCGCGTTGTGTTGTTTGATTTGAATACGCGCGGCCAGCAGGTGCTCGGCAATTTTCCGGGCATGACGCTTTCGCCGCGCTTCGCGCCTGATGGGCGTTCCGTGGTGCTTTCCGCCATGCGCGGCGGGGATGCCAATATCTTTATGGTGGATTTGGCAAGCCGACGCGAAAGGCAGCTTACCAGCGGTAGCTCGCTTGATGTCAGCCCCGCTTTTTCGCCCGACGGTACGCAGATTGTCTTCAATTCGGACCGCGGCGGTGATCAGCAGCTTTACGTGATGGATGCAAATGGTGGCGGCATACGGCGCATTTCCTTCGGTCGTGGGCGCTACGCCACGCCGGTTTGGTCACCGCGCGGGGATTTGATTGCCTTCACCCGCTTCGGCGGTGGTAGCTTTGCGATTGGGGTGATGCGCCCCGATGGTTCGGGTGAGCGTATTCTATCCGAAGGGTGGAAGATGGAAGCACCAAGCTTCGCGCCCAATGGCCGCATGCTGGTCTTTGGCCGGGAAACCCGCGCCACGGATGCGCGCGGCGGTGGCTATTCGGCCCGCATTCACACCATAGACATTGCGGGCTTCAATGAACGGCCTTTGCCGACGCCAACAGATGCGACAGACCCGACATGGTCGCCCTTGCTTTCATGAGGCTTTCAGTAGGTTTTGGCTTGACCGCCAAGGTTTCAGCCTTTACCGCACCGCACAAAGCTACGTTTTTCCTGAAAGGAAACCTGTCATGAAGTTGAAATTCCTTGGTATTGCCAGCCTCGCGCTGCTGGCCGCCTGCTCCAATAATGATTCCAGCAGCAGCACCGGTGCCGGCGCTGGTGGTGCGGGCAATATCCGCCCCGGCAGCCAGGAAGATCTGGTCGCCAATGTTGGTGATCGCGTTTTCTTTGATTTTGATCGCAGCAATATCCGCGCTGATCAGCGCCCGGTTCTGCAACGCCAGTCTGAATGGATGGGGCGCCACGCCCAAGTGCAGGTGGTGGTTGAAGGCCATACGGATGAACGGGGCACGCGCGAATACAACCTGGCCCTTGGTCAGCGTCGCGCCAATGCGGCGCGCGATGTGTTGGTGGCGGGCGGCGTGAATTCTTCACGCATTTCCACCATCTCCTTCGGCAAGGACCAGCCGGCGGCGCTTGGTTCCGATGAAGGCTCCTGGGCGCAGAATCGCCGCGCCGTTACGGTTGTACGGTAAAGAAAGGGGGGCGCGGTTTCAGGCCGCGCCACTTGGTTAGCATGTTGAATACGCCTTCCGTCTTGCGCTTGGCCGTTTTGGGGCTTGGGCTGGCGTTTGCCGCCCCCGCGCATGCCCAGGTGGAAAGCCGAGAGGGTATAGCGCTGCAAAACCAGATCCTGGATTTGCGGCGCGAAATTGATGCGCTGCGCCGTGGCGGTGGCGGGGCTCTGCCGGCGCCCAGCGCGCCATCGCGTGGGGCCGCCGCTTCGGGTGATTTGGTGCAGCAATTGCTCGGGCGCGTGCAGGAATTGGAAGACGAAAACCGCCGCCAGCGCGGGCAGCTGGATGTGTCCGAGAATAATGACCGGCAATTGCGCGCCGAATTGGAAAAGCTGCGCGGTGATTTGGATTTCCGTCTGCAAGCCCTGGAGAAAGGGGCTGGCCGTCCGGCCGCCACGCGCCCTCCTCAGCCGGGGCCGGCGGCGCAAGCGCAGCCAGCCCCGGCACCCTCCAGCGCCCCTAGAACCGCTGAAAAAGCGATTGCTGATGGTCGAGCGGCACTTGCACGGCGCGATTTCCCAACGGCTGAGGCCGCCGCGCGGGAGGCGATCCGTGCCCGCCCCGGCCCTCGGGCGCAGGACGCATCGCTACTGCTGGGCGATGCGCTGATGGGCAAGCGGGATTTCCAGAATGCTGCCCTTGCCTATGACGAAGCCTATAGCCGCAACCGCCAGGGCCCCCGCGCGCCAGAGGCGATGATTGGCTTGGCCAATGCCTTCCAAGGCTTTGGCGCACGGCGTGAAGCCTGTGAAACGCTGGATAATCTGCGGTCCAACTTCCCCAACCTGTCTGGCCCGCAGGCGGAACGCGCCGCCGATAGCCGCCGCCGCGCGCAATGCCGGTGACCCTGACTTGGGGATAAGCCCTTTTCTGCGCTGACCCTGCCGGTCAGTCGCGCCGAATTCGAAGCTGCCATGGCGCCGCTTGGGCCGTTTGGCGCAGCGCCCCGCCTTGCCGTGGCGGTTTCCGGCGGGCCGCATAGCTTGGCGCTTGCGCTACTCGCGCAGGATTGGGTGGCGGCGCGCGGTGGCAGCATTTTGGCCCTGGTCGCGGATCATGGGCTGCGCCCCGAAAGCGGGGCCGAAGCAGATCATGTCCTGGGGCTTTTGGCTGAGGCCGGGATTGCAGCAGAATGCCTACGGCTTTCTTTGCCCATGGGCGCGCGGATGCAGGAACGCGCCCGAACTGCGCGGCTTGCGGCCTTGACTGAGGCCACGGCACGCCATGGCTGCCCTTGGCTATTGCTTGGCCATCATCGCGGGGATCAGGCGGAAACACTCATTTTTCGGGCGCTGCGCGGAAGCGGCGCGGCGGGGCTGGCGGCCATGGCGGCATTGCGTGGCGTGCCCGATTGCCTGGTGCTGCGCCCCTTGCTCGGCTTTGCTCCCGCCCGGCTGGAAGCGGTGGTGGCCGCTGCCGGGCTTGCCCCCGTGCGGGACCCTTCCAATGACAATCCGCGCTTTGCTCGTATCCGGCTGCGGCAGGCGCTGGGCGATCCGGGCGGGGAAGGTGAGGGGATTCGCGCGCTGGCGGAAGCGGCGGGGGCTTTCGCGCGCCGCCGCGCCCGTCAGGAAGCCGCCATATTGGCCCGCTTGGCGGCAGCGGCAGAAATCCGCCCGGAAGCCTTTGCCTGGGTGGACCCCAAGGCGCTTGGGGATGATGCGCTTGGGGTTGTGGCGCTGGCGCGCCTTCTTGGCCTGATTGGTGGCGCTGTCTGGCCAGTGCCCATTCCCGCCACGGCAGCGCTGATGGCGCGGGGCGGCGGGAGCCTGGCCGGCGCTTGGGTGCGGCCCGGTGCGGGCGGGCGCTGGCTGGTCGCGCGTGACCCTGGGTTGATCGCCCCACCGGAGCCTTTGCAACCGCCTTTCCTGTGGGATGGGCGCTTTCTGGTGAGCGGTCCTGCCCGTCCGGGCTGGTGCTGCGCTGCTTTGGGCGCGGCGGCGGCTGAGTTCCGGACGCGCAGCACAATCCCGCTGCCGGCGCTCCGCGCCCTGCCAGCCCTTTGGGATGAAAAGGGAAAGCTGGCGGTCCTGCCCGGGCTGTTCTATGCTGAACATGTGGAAGCTTTGGCTTGGCGCATGGTCTTCGCCCCCCGTGGCGGCGGTCTGCCGCTTGGTTGATCGCGCTTCCGTGGCTGGAAGATTTCACGCGGGTCATTCAACATGCGTGAAGCATCACTATGTATGGTAGCAAGGGGCGGTGGATGACGCTGTCTGGCTCCTGAAGATGGAAGGGTCGCGGTGAATAATTTCAGCCGGAACATGGCTTTATGGGTGATTGTGGCGCTGCTGTTGGTGGCGCTGTTCAACCTGTTTCAACCAAGCGGCTCGAGCCGCCCTGGCTCCTCTCAGGTGGCCTATTCCGATTTTTTGAATGAGGTGCAGGCCGGCCATGTGCGCGATGTCACCATCCAGGGCCGCACACTGACCGGGCAGCTGAGCGATGGCCGCCAATTCACCACCTATACCCCGGAAGACCCGGCGCTGATTTCGCGCCTAACCGAAAAGGGCGTGCGCGTGGTGGCCCGGCCCGAGGAGGCTGAGGTCAATCCGCTGCTGCATTACCTCGCATCCTGGTTCCCGATGCTGCTGCTGATTGGGGTCTGGATTTTCTTCATGCGCCAGATGCAGGGCGGTGGCGGGCGGGCCATGGGTTTCGGCAAATCCCGCGCCAAGCTGCTGACCGAAAAGCAGGGCCGTGTGACTTTTGATGATGTCGCCGGCATTGATGAAGCCAAGGCGGAGCTTGAGGAAATTGTGGAATTCCTGCGCGATCCGCAAAAATTCCAGCGCCTGGGTGGCAAGATCCCGAAGGGCGTGTTGCTGGTGGGCCCGCCGGGTACGGGCAAGACCTTGCTCGCGCGTTCTATCGCCGGCGAAGCCAATGTGCCTTTCTTCACGATTTCCGGTTCGGATTTCGTCGAAATGTTCGTGGGTGTTGGCGCATCGCGCGTGCGAGACATGTTCGAACAGGGCAAAAAGAACGCGCCTTGCATCATCTTCATTGACGAAATTGACGCGGTCGGGCGCCATCGCGGCGCTGGGCTTGGCGGTGGCAATGATGAGCGTGAACAGACGCTCAATCAGATGCTTGTTGAAATGGATGGGTTTGAAAGCAATGAGGGTGTGATCCTGATTGCCGCGACCAACCGCCCCGATGTGCTGGACCCTGCGCTGCTGCGCCCGGGCCGTTTCGACCGGCAGGTTGTGGTGCCCAATCCTGATGTGAATGGGCGGGAGAAAATCCTGCGTGTGCATATGCGCAAGGTGCCGTTGGCTTCCGATGTGGACCCGAAGGTGATTGCGCGCGGCACGCCGGGGTTCTCGGGCGCTGATCTGGCTAACCTTGTGAATGAAGCGGCCTTGCTGGCCGCGCGCACTGGGCGACGCACGGTTGGTATGGCGGAGTTTGAAGCCGCAAAAGACAAGGTGATGATGGGTGCCGAACGGCGCAGCCTTGTCATGTCAGAAGCTGAAAAGCGGATGACCGCCTATCATGAAGCGGGCCACGCTTTGGTCGCGATGAATGAACCGGAATGCGACCCGGTGCATAAGGCAACCATCATTCCGCGTGGCCGCGCGCTTGGTTTGGTAATGTCGCTGCCGGAAGGGGATCGCTATTCCAAGCATAAGTCCAAGCTGAAATCCGAACTCGCTATGGCGATGGGCGGGCGCGTTGCGGAAGAACTTGTCTTCGGCGCGGATAAGGTCAGCAATGGCGCTTCGGGTGACATCAAGATGGCGACCAATCAGGCGCGCATTATGGTGACCGAATGGGGTATGAGTGAAAAGCTTGGCATGATCGCCTATGGCGATAATAGTCAGGAAGTGTTTCTTGGCCATTCCGTGACGCAAACTAAGAACATCTCTGAAGAAACCGCGCGCATGATTGATGGCGAAATCCGCGGCATTATTGATGGCGCCTATGCGCGGGCCACCGCCATCCTGTCAGAACATATGGATCAGCTGCATTTGCTCGCGAATGGTTTGCTCGAGTATGAAACGTTGAGCGGTGATGAAATCCGCCAGGTGATCAAAGGTGAACCCGTGGTGCGCAATCGCCCGGATGAGCCTGTGAACCAGGGCCGCGGCAGCGTACCAAGCGCTGGCCGCCCGACCATGCGCCCCGGAGGGCTTTCCCCCGGTGCGGCACCTGCTACCTGAGTTCAGCTCTGGAACGCTGGCTGCATCCGCTAGGCCTGCTGTCAGGCCCAGCCGCATTTCGGGCCATTGGTGAAGGTCAGGCGCTACCCTTGCAGGGTGGCGATCTGGCCTTTTCCTTGGCGCGGTTGATCGAAGATGGGCGCGAGGTAGCAACCCTGCCCGTCGCGGCGCTGTCAGAAGATTGGGGCGATCAGATCGAGGCCATTACCGCGCGGCCAGCGCCCTTTGCTGGGCTGGCAAGCCAGCGCCCGCTGGTGATGGGCATCCTCAACATCACGCCCGATAGTTTTTCCGATGGCGGGCAGCATTTTGATGCCTCGGCTGCGATTGAAGCGGGCCATGCCATGCTGCAAGCGGGCGCGGATATCCTGGATATTGGTGGTGAGTCAACGCGACCCGGTGCAGAACCGGTCTCGCCCGATGAGGAAATCGCCCGCGTCATCCCCGTGGTCCGGGATTTGGCCAAGGCCGCGCCGGTCAGCATTGATACGCGCCATGCCGCGACCATGCAGGCTGCTTTGGAAGCCGGCGCTGAAATCATCAATGATGTCACCGCGCTCAGGCATGATCCGGCAGCGGTGGATTTGCTCGCGCGGAACCTGGCGCCGGTGGTGTTGATGCATATGCCAGGCACTGATCCGCGCAGCATGCAGGCCCAGGCCGAATATGCCGATGTGGTGTTGGAAGTGGCGCGTTTTCTGCGCGACCGGGTGGCGACGCTGGAAGCGCTCGGCATTGCGCGCGGGCGGATCGCGATTGATCCCGGCATCGGCTTTGGCAAGACCATGGCGCATAACCTTGCCCTGATCGAAGCCCTGCCGATCCTGGCGCAGATTGGCTGCCCCATCATGCTGGGTGCATCGCGCAAGCGTTTCATCGGCACGTTATCGGGCGTGGAGCAAGCAGAGGATCGCTTGGCTGGTAGCCTTGCCGTTGCCTTGGCCGGTGCCGCGCGGGGTGCTGCCATTCTGCGCGTGCATGATGTAGCCGAAACCATTCAGGCGCTTGCCGTCTGGCAGGCTTGCGCCAATGGTGCGGCGGGATAACGGAGCATTCCCATGAAGCAAATGCATCTTGGCGCCTTCATGCGCCCCGTCAGCATCCACACTGGCTGGTGGCGCCATCCGGATTCAGCGCCCGAGGCGAATTTCAGCTTGAAGCATCTGGTGCAGTGCATTCAAACCTTGGAACGCGGCAAATTCGACGCCTTCTTCATGGCCGATCATTTGGCCGTGCTGAACATGCCGATTGAGGCGCTGAAGCGGAGCGGCACCGTCACGTCCTTTGAGCCCTTCACGCTGTTATCGGCCCTTGCGATGGTGACAGAACGGATCGGGCTGATCGCCACCGCCTCCACCACCTATGACGCGCCCTATCATATCGCGCGGCGCTTTGCCTCACTTGATCACATCAGCGGCGGGCGTGCGGGGTGGAATATCGTCACCACCTCCAACCCCGATGCGGCGCGCAATTTCGGCGTGACGGAACATATGGACCACGCTGAACGCTATGCCCGTGCGCGTGAATTCCATGATGTGGTGACTGGGCTTTGGGACAGTTTCGCGGAAGATGCCTTCACCCGAGACAAGGAAAGCGGCATCTTCTGGGACCCTGCGCGCATGCATAAGCTTGATCACGAAGGCCAGTATCTTTCCATCGCCGGGCCTTTGAACATCGCACGCCCCGTGCAGGGCTGGCCCGTGATTGTGCAGGCGGGTGCTTCTGATTCTGGCCGGCAATTGGCCGCCGAAGTTGCTGAGGTGATCTTCGCCGCCGGCGGGCCGATTGCCGATGCGCGCGCCTATTACGCCGATATCAAATCCCGCGCCGCACGCGCCGGGCGCGATCCGGCACTGGTAAAGATCCTGCCCGGCGCGCTGGTGACGGTAGCCCAAACAGATGACGCTGCCCGCGAAAAACGCGCGCTGCTGGATAGCCTTGTCCATCCCGATAGCGGCATCGGCGCCCTTTCCATCGCCCTCGGCACCGATGCGCGTGCCTTCGACCTTGACGCGCCGCTCCCCGACATCCCGGAGACCAATCAAAGCCAAAGTGGGCGCCAACGCGTGCTGGAACGCGCTCGGCGCGACAACCTCACCGTGCGGCAATTGGCCGTATCCCTCGGCGGCTATGGCGGGCTGTCCTTCACCGGCAGCGCCAAAACCATCGCCGATGAAATGCAACATTGGTTTGAAAGCGAAGCCTGCGATGGCTTCAACATCATGTTTCCAACCATCCCGGGCGGCGTGGAGGATTTTGTGCGCTGGGTGGTGCCGGAGTTGCAAAGGCGGGGGATCTTCCGGCGGGAATATGAGGGGGCGACCTTGCGGGAGCATCTGGGGCTGCCACGGCCAAAGAATCAATTTTTCTGAGGCAAGACCGCGGGCTCTGGCGATCATTGAACAAGTCAAGGCTTTCACACTAAGCTAAACGTCGGAACTCAAGGCGCTGGGCCTCGCCTCACGCAAACGGGAGATAGAAGATGCTTCAAAGACGACACCTGCTCGGCGGCGCAGCGGCGCTCCCCTTCGCCTCCATGGGCGCGCCGGCCATCGCTCAGGCGCCGCGCGTGTTGAAATACGTGCCGCACGCCAATCTGCCGAATATTGACCCCTTCACCAATACCGCCTTCGTCGCGCGCGATCACGCCTTCCTGGTTTATGACCAGCTTTACGGCATGGACGACAAGTTCCAACCGCGCCCGCAAATGGTCGAAGGCCATGTCGTGGAGAATGACGGCAAGACCTGGCGTTTCACGCTGCGTGAGGGTCTGAAATTCCACGACAATACACCCGTGCGCGGGCGGGATTGCATCGCCTCCATCAAGCGTTGGGGTCGGCGCGATGCCTTTGGGCAAGTGTTGATGGCGCGCGTGGCCGACATGGTCGAAGTCAGCGACCGCGTTTTTGAAATTCGCCTGACCGCGCCTTTCCCGAAAATGCTGGATTGCCTGGCGAAGGTCACCACAAGCTGCCTTTTCATCATGCCGGAACGGTTGGCCAATGTGGACCCTTTCACGAATATCACGGAAGCGGTCGGCAGCGGGCCTTATCGCTTCATCCGGAATGAATGGGTCCCCGGTTCGCGCCTTGCGTATGAACGCAACCCGGACTACGTGCCGCGCCAGGAAGCGCCTTCCATGACTGCCGGCGGCAAGGTCACGCATTTTGATCGCGTGGAATGGCTGATCATTCCGGATGCCAGCACAGCCTCCGCCGCGCTGCAATCGGGCGAGATTGACTGGTGGGAACAGCCGACCGCGGATTTGTTCCCGCTGTTTTTGCGTGGCGCGGCAGCGCGCAATATCCGTGTGGATATCATCAATGATACGGGGCTGATCGGCATTTTCCGCCCGAATCATACCGCCGCGCCCTTCAATAACCCGGCTGTGCGCCGCGCGGTGCTGACCGCCATCAACCAGATTGATTTCATGACCGCGGTGATCGGCACCGCGGGCGTTGAAGGCCGCCCTGATCTTCGCCGCGAAGGCATTGGCTATTTTGCCCCGGAAAGCCCCTTGGCGAGCAATATCGGCATGGAGCGCATGCGCAAAAGCATCGAAGCCGCTCGCGCCGAATTGCAGGCTGCGGGTGCGATGGGCCAGCGCCTTGTGCTGCTGAACGCAACCGATCTTGCCTCGATCAATGCTGCAACCCTGGTAGGGGCGGATTTGTTCACCCGCATGGGCTTTAACGTGGATCTGGTCAGCACGGATTGGGGCACGCTGGTCGCCCGCCGCGCGAGCAAGAACCCGCTGGAACAGGGTGGCTGGTCCGGCTTTTTCACCTTCTGGTCCGGCATTGATCATTGGAACCCGGCGAGCCATGCCTCCATCCGTGGCCATGGCGATAATGCCTGGGCCGGCTGGCCGACCATCCCAGCCTTGGAAGCGCAGCGCGATGCCTGGTTCAACGCGCCGGATGCGGCTGCAGAAGCGGCAGCGGGCCGGGAAATGCAGCGCATCGCCTTTGATGAAGTGCCCTATGTGCCGACGGGCATGTATTATCAGCCGACAGCGTATCGCCGGAACCTGACCGGGATGCTGAAGGGCCAGCCGCCGCTTTTCTGGAATATCCGGCGGGCTTGATCCAAACCCCGCGCCGCGCCTGGGATTGCCGGGCGTGGCCGGGTTTCATCCGAAGCCGGCAAGGGGCTATAAGCCACGCATGAGCGAAGCACCCCCAACCCGCCGGCTTTTCGGCACTGATGGCATTCGTGGCAAGGCCAATGCCGCGCCGATGGATGCCGCCACCGCGCTCAGGCTTGGCCAGGCGGCGGGCAGCTTCTTCAATCGCGGCAATCACCGCCACCGGGTCGTGATTGGCAAGGATACGCGGCTTTCTGGCTATATGCTGGAACCGGCGCTCACCGCCGGCTTCATCGGCGCCGGCATGGATGTGGTGCTGGTCGGGCCCTTGCCCACGCCGGCTATTGCCTTGCTCACGCGCTCGCTCCGCGCCGATTTGGGCGTGATGATCAGCGCCTCCCACAACCCATTCGAAGATAACGGCATCAAGTTGTTTGGCCCGGATGGGCTGAAGCTGACGGATGATCAGGAAGCCGAAATCGAAGCCCTGATGGCGGGCGATCTTGGCGCCGCGCTGGTGCCATCCGCGAAGCTTGGTCGCGCAAGCCGGCTGGAAGATGCGCCGGGGCGCTATATTGAAGCGGCCAAGGCATCCTTCCCACGCGGGCAGACGCTGGATGGGCTGCGGATTGTGGTGGATTGCGCCCATGGCGCCGGCTATCGCGTGGCCCCCACCGTTTTGTGGGAATTGGGGGCCGAGGTGATCCCCATCGGTGTCGCCCCGGATGGCTTCAATATCAACAAGGGGGTGGGGTCCACCGCGCCCGCGTCACTTGCGACTTTGGTACGCGAACGCCGCGCCGATTTGGGCATAGCCTTGGATGGCGATGCCGATCGTGTGGTGCTGGTGGATGAAGCCGGGCAGGTGATTGATGGCGACCAGATCCTGGCGCTGATTGCCCGTTCCTGGCACGCGCAGGGCCGCCTGACCGGGGGCGCCGTGGTGGCGACAGTCATGTCCAATATGGGGCTTGAACGTTACCTTGGGGCGCGCGGGCTAGGTTTGCTCCGCACCGCTGTCGGCGACCGCTATGTGGGTGAGAAGATGCGCGAAGCCGGCTGCAATCTGGGGGGCGAGCAATCCGGCCATATGATCATGCCCGAATTCGGCACGACCGGGGATGGGTTGATCGCGGCGCTCCAAGTGCTTTCTGTATTGGTCGAAGAAAAGCGCCCGGCGAGTGAGGTGCTGCGCTGCTTCGCGCCCTTGCCGCAGCGCCTGGTGAATGTGCGCTATGCCGGCGCCTCACCGCTGGTGAAGCCTGTCGTGGTCCAAGCCATCGCCGCTGAGGAAGCGGCCCTTGGCGCGCGCGGCCGCATACTGATCCGCGCGAGTGGCACGGAACCCGTGATCCGTGTGATGGCCGAAGCTGAGGATGAAGCCTTGGTGGATGGCGTCGTCAGCCGCCTTGCGGATCTGATCAAGGCCGAGGCCCGCGCCGCATGAAGGGGCGCGTGCTGATCATTGCCGGGTCTGATTCAGGCGGGGGCGCGGGCATCCAGGCGGATATCAAGGCGGTAACAGCGCTTGGCGCCTTTGCCATGACGGCGATCACGGCGCTGACGGCGCAGAATACGCTTGGCGTGCATGGCGTATTGCCCGTGCCGCTGGAATTCCTGCGCCAGCAGATCGCGGTGGTTTTGGATGATCTGGGCGCGGATGCGCTGAAAACCGGGATGCTGGCCGATAGCGCGACCATTGAAGCGGTGTGTGATGAAATCACGGCCCGCGTCCCCGGCCTGCCCTTGGTGGCGGACCCGGTGATGGTCGCCAAGGGCGGGCACGCTTTGCTGGTGCCCGAAGCCGCGGAGACGCTGAAGCGCCGCCTGCTCCCAATTGCCACCGTGCTGACCCCCAACCTGCCAGAGGCCGAGGCGCTGTGCGGCTTTGCAATTGCCGATGTCGGCGCCATGCACCAGGCGGCCAAGGAGCTGCTGGCCCTTGGCCCCAAGGCGGTGCTGTTGAAGGGCGGGCATTTGCCGGGGGATGAGGTGGTGGATTTGCTCGCGACCGGGACGCGGATGGAAATCTTCCGCGACCGGCGGATTGCCACGCGCCATACCCATGGCACGGGTTGCACCTTGGCCAGCGCAGTGGCGGCGGGGTTGGCGCAGGGGCTTTCGCTGCGCGATTCGGTGCTGCGGGCGCGGGCCTATGTGCGTGCTGCCATCGCCTCGGCGCCCGGATACGGCGCCGGGCATGGGCCTTTGGACCATGCGGTGACCTGCGATCCTGGGATTTTGCGTTGAATCTGTAAGGCGCGCTGGTTTGTTTAGGGTTTGTTAACCTTTTCCTGAGCATCATCGTTCTATGGCTATCAATATGAGTGCCACCCTAGTTGCGAGTTTGTTTGGTCAACAAGGTCAGAACTCGCTCCTGCTTCCCTTCGGTAACGCTCCCCGTGCGGCGAGCGCCGGAGAAGCTGTGGTCGCGCTGCGACGCGTAACCAAAGCAGGTGAGGAGGCCAAAGGCCTCGCGAAAGAGAAAAAGGACCCGGTTACCCTTACGGCTGTAGCGCAGTTTCGTCAGGCACTCGAATCGTCGCGCACACTGGATAAGGCACTTTCTGATCCACGGGTACTGAAGGTGTTGCTCCCGGCCTTGGGTCTACCGGATCAGATTGGCAATCCAGGTCTTGTGAAGCGGGCGCTGCTTTCCGATCCCAAAGACCCGAAAAGTGTGGCTTCGCAGCTTGGCACTACTTGGGTGAATGCTGCGGCGACACTCAATCTCAAGGCGACGACCACACCTAAGACTGTTGCCTTTACGGGCCTCACGGATGAACAGACAGCCGCTGCTGCTGTGCAGTTGCGGTTTGGTGAGAATATTCTGACAGCGCCGGCGACGCGGTCCACAGCGCCCAAAGTGAGGGCCTTTGATGGGCTTCCGGATAGCCTGACCCAGGTGCTTGCCCGCCAGCTTCGCCCTGGGGAGAACGCCACGACAGAGCGCGCGAAGCTTGAAGTGGATTACGCGGCGGTGATGACCGCGGCCACCATGCGCTCGGCTGACTATCCGCAGGCTGATCTACCGGATGGCGTGAAGAACGCTTTGCAGCAAATGTCGAATTTCATGCGTACAGGGGCGCTGGATTCCGCCGCTTTTGTTGTTGATGAAACCATTGCTTCCCTTGAAGGTGGCGGTGGCTTGCCAGCTGATCAGTTGAAGCTTGCCCGCGTGACCCTCATTGAAACTGGTATCACGATTGATCAGCTTCGACGCAACGCTGATGGTGTAGCCAAAAGGGTTGAGGATCTCGTGCGGCTGGATATGCCGGCGGGCGTTACTTGGCCTCCTGCTTCGGAACTCTCGTATCAGACCCGGCTGAGCGCTTTCCAGAAGGAAGGCGTGGACAAGAATGTGAATTTCCCGCTTGAAGTAGCAGCCGCCATGGGGCGGCGCATGCTGGCCGTGGCAACAGATGATGGCGGCAAGGCTGCTGCACAATCCTATATTGATGGCGCGCAGAAGATCCTTGATGAAAGGGGCGGCAAGCCGACCGCGCCGATTATCGAAGGGCTGCCCATGCCGCGCATCACGGATGCGGAAGCCACCAAGATATTGGACGCGATGAAGAACACGGCACCGCCCAACATCCCGCGCGCCCAGATTGAAGTGAATTACGGCGCGGGCGCCTTGCGGAGCGCCCTTGAAATGGCCGGGAAGCCGATATTTGGCCTGCCTTCCATTGCTTTCCAAGCCATGAAGGATATCGCGGAGCTGGCGAAATCTGGTACCTTTGACGCTGCTTTGATTAAAGTAGACGAGACGCTTGAGGCGATGGCGAATGACACATCACTACCCAAGACGATGCTTCGCGAAGGAAGTGCGGCGCTGCTGGAAGTCGGCATGTCGCTTGAACTCGTGACGCGTGATGCCAAGGGCTATGCTGAACGGGCCGAAAAGCGTGCCGCCCTGGATGCGCCACAGAAAGCCGCCTGGTCGCGGGATTTCCAGATGCGGTTAGAAAATCTCCATAATGACGGCATCAATGGTAACGTGAATTTGGCCCTTGAGGTTGCGGCTGCCATGGCCCATCGTATGGATAAGCAGGCCGCGAACGCTGATGAAAGTACTACAGCGCAATCGCTGATCAATCGTTCCGAGCAAGTTTGGAGTGGACGTGATGGTAAGCCATCCGTCGCTACATCCTTTGATGGTTCACCCCGCCGCATCACTTCTTGGGAGGCGACCAAGATTGTTGACTCAATGAAAACGGTCAACCCACTTGGCAGCCTGAGTGATGCCAAGACACTTGATATCTTGATTAATGGCTTCACCAAATATGAGTATCTGAATGGGCTGAGCACGGCCAATCCCGGCATGTCTGACGCCATTTACTTCATGGACAATGCCAAGACGGTCAAAACCCCCTATGACATTCTTGGCAATAGCGCGATGCGCCGCGTTGTGCTTGGTGCCCTTGGCTTGCCGGACCAGATCGCGATTCAGCCGGTGGAAACCCAGGCGCGTGCCATTACTTCAAGGCTGAAGCTGACTGATATGCAGGACGCGACGAAAGTGCGCGGCATTGCCGAGCGTTATCTGATGGCGAGGGCTGATCAGGCCGTTGCAGATCAGGCGAATGCAACCAATGATATTTTTTCCTCTATCTCCAAGATTTACTTGAAGGTCTGACGTAGTATTTGCCCCGGCCCTTTGGGCGCGTTATGCGAGCTGATGATGCTCCTTCCCCTATTTCAGGTTGATGCCTTTACCACGCGCCCTTTTGCCGGAAATCCCGCTGCTGTGGTGCCGCTTACGGAACCCCTGCCCGATGCCGTGATGCAGGCCATGGCGGCGGAACATAACCTTTCCGAAACCGCCTTCGTCATGCGTGAAGAAGCTGGCTGGAGGCTCCGTTGGTTCACGCCCAAGGCTGAGGTTGAAATCTGCGGCCACGCCACCTTGGCCACCGCTTTTGTCTTGGCGCGCGAATTGGGCGAAACGCCGCCCTTCACCTTTAACACGATGTCAGGCCCATTGATCGTGGAAGCCGATGGTCCGCGCTTCATTCTGGATTTCCCGGCGCGACTTTCCGAACCGGCGATACTGCCCGCGGGCCTTGCCGCAGCTTTGGGGGCCACACCGCGTGAAGTGCATCGCGCCCGAGATTGGATTTGCGTCATGGAAAGCCCGGAACAGGTGGCCGGGTTGGCGCCAGACCACCAAGCCTTGGCGGCGCTGCCTGGTGGCGAAAGGGTGATCGTGACCGCTGAGGGCGGGGAGGGGGTGGATATCACCTCCCGCTTCTTCGCCGTGAAGGTGGGCGTCCCGGAAGACCCGGTAACGGGCACGGCCCATGTGCAGCTGGTGCCCTTCTGGGCGGCACGGCTTGGCCGCAAAGATCTGGTCTGCCGCCAAGCCAGTGCGCGCGGTGGCATGCTGTGGTGCGAATGGCGGGGTGATCGGGTGCGGATGGCCGGCGACGCGGTGCTCTACGCCAAGGGCGAGATTCACCTGTCTGTTCCCTGATCGCTGCTGCTTCACGCACCAGTGATCGCGCGGCGCGGATTGCCTGATCGGCCTCAAGCAAAATCTGGGCGGCACGGCATAGTTTCAGGGTATTTCCTGAAGGGAGAATGCCTGTGCCGAACACCACGACCAAGCCTGATCTTTTGAAATGCTGGTATCTGCTGGCCAATGGCAGCCGGGCGCAGGCTTATGTTAAGCGCGCGGAGGATTCCGGTTACGACCAACTGCGCGCCTGGGATGCGCCGGAAGCGCGCATGAAGAATTCGGAACTGGGGGAAGACAAACCTGGCCGCGCCTTTGCTGCCGGCGGCAGCGTCAGGCGCAGCGGTATTGAACTGGACGCCAAGGATGACAGCCCGAAGGAACACGCCAGGCGGGATTTCCTGGAGGCCCTTGCGGATGACTTGGCCGCGGCGCTCGCCGCAAAGCAAATGGACAGTATCGCCATCATCGCCCCCGCGCCGGTGGCCCACGCCATAGTCGAACACCTGCCCGGGCCCGCCCGCAAGGTGGTGCTTGCTGAGGAGCATCATGACCTGACAAGCCTGCCGCATGATCAGGTTTTCGCGCGGCTTGATGCCTTCCGACACCGTATGTAACAAAATCCGGGCTTGACCCAGGCTCAGCCAAACCCCCATCTCTCATCCCATGAGCGACAAGCGCCCGCCCATCATCATTGACATGACGCCTGAGGGCGAATTCCGCGACCCGCCACCACCACCGGCGCCGCGCGGGTTTGAACGCGTTTTGGCGCGGCTTGGGGGTGTGGCGGTGTTGGTGGCACTGGCCGCTGGTGGGTTATTGTTGGCCGCGCTCGCCTTGCTGGCCATTGGGGTTTTGCTGCCGATTGTGCTGGCGGCGGGCGCGATTGGCGCCATTACGGTTTGGTGGCGGCTGCGCAAGGCGCGCGCGCGGGGTGAGAGCGCCATCATCATCACGCATATTGATGGGCGCTGAAGGCTAGAGCAGATCGCGTTCAGATGGAGTCATCTGAACGCGTGAAGATGCTCGAAAAAACAAACATGTAGAGTGGGTTGCGTGAACCCATGTGAACGCAACACGCGCTAGGGCGTTATTCCGCCGCCAGCGCCGGCGCGACCTCGGCCTTCATGCCAAATACTTCCGCCAGCAGCGTATAGGAACGCTGGCGTGCCGCCGCATCATGGCAATGGGTGATCACGGCGAATTCGGAAATGCCGCCATGCGCCGCTGAAAGCGCTTCCAACTTCGCGCGCACCTGTTCCGGCGTGCCGACCATGGCCTGGGCGCGGATTTGCTCAAGCCGCGCCAATTCCAGATCGGAATAGGGATAGGCTTCGGCTTCCTCGACACTCGGCAAGGGCAGGAACATGCCGCGGTCGCGCTTGAGCCGCCAAAGCTCGCGGGAGCGGAATAGCCGCCGTGCCTCGGCTTCCGTATCGGCCACAAGACAAAAAACGCCAAGCGCAGGATAGGGCGCGGTCAGGCGCGCGGGCAGATCGGGCTTGGGCTGGAAGCCTTGGCGGTAGATATCAATCACCTGTTCGCTGCCGCCGCCATCAGAAAAGAAATGCGCGAAGCAATAGGGTAGGCCGAAATAGCCGGCGACCTGCGCGCCGTAATCAGAACTGCCCAACACCCACATTTGCGGGCGTGTGGTGGTGACAGGCTGGGCGATGATGCTCGCGAAGGGGTGGCCTTCCGGCAGGCCATCGCCATGCCAGCCAAGGATTTCCATAATCTGATTGGGGAAGCGTTCCGCCGCCCGCGCCGCGTCAGGATTGAGTGCGAAGGCCGTGCGGCCATCAGACCCCGGCGCGCGGCCCACGCCCAAATCAACGCGGCCGGGGGCGATGGCTTCCAGCATGCGGAATTGCTCGGCCACCTTTAGCGCGCTGTAATGCGGCAGCATGATGCCGGCGGAACCGATGCGAATGTGGCTGGTTGTCGCGCCAATGGCGGCCAGCAGCACTTCCGGTGCGCTACCGGCATGCGATGCGCTATTGTGATGTTCAGCGCACCAGTAGCGGTTGAAGCCCAAAGCCTCCACATGGCGGGCGAGGGCCAGGGTTTCCTGCACGGCTGCCGCCGGGCTGCGGCCTGAGGCGACCGAGGATTGATCAAGGGCGGAAAGGATGAAGCCGGACATGCCGCATAGATTACCGCAAACCGCGCCGGAGGCGAGAGCTTATGTATGAAAGCTTCATGCGGCGCGCCATTGCCCTTTCCTGCCAGGGGGTTGAGGCCGGCGGCGGCCCCTTTGGCGCCGTGGTGGTGAAGGATGGGCAGATTATTGGGGAGGGCATGAACCGCGTGGTGCCCAATGCCGACCCGACCGCCCATGCTGAGATCGTTGCGATTCGTGCTGCCTGCGCCGCGCTTGGCACACATGATCTGGCGGGCGCGGTGATTATCTCATCCTGTGAGCCCTGCCCCATGTGCCTCGGCGCCATTTGGTGGTCCCGCATTGGCTTGGTGATCTATGGCAATGACCGTGCGGATGCAGCCGCGATTGGCTTTGATGATGCAGATATCTACGCTGAAGTCGCGGCCCCGCACGCAGCCCGCCGTTTGCCTTTGCGCCGTGTTTTGGCGGAGGAAGCGCTGGCTGCCTTCAAGCTTTGGCAGGCCAAGCCGGACAAGGTGCCCTACTGAGATTTAGTGCGCGACCCGCCCAAACAGCGCGGTTAGCGCAGCAAACAGCACGCCCCCGGCCAGAAAGCCCACCAGCGTGCCGTTGATCCGCACATATTGCAGATCGCGCCCAACACGCAGTTCGATCTTTTCGGTCACCGTCGCCGCGTCCCAATTCGCCACCACGCCGGCGATGAAATCCGCAAGCTGCAACTGGGCTGAGGGCAGAAGCGTCATCAACACGCCCTCAGCCGCGCGATTGAGCCGCTCCCGCGCTGCCTGATCTTCCGCGAGCAGGGCGCCGGCATTGGCGAAAATGCCAGACAGCAAGGCCACGCTCCGTCCATCCGGACGCGCTGCATCAGTGGCGAGTGCGATCTTCAGCCTGTCCCAGACATCCATGAGCCAGGCAGCGACGGAAGGATGCGAAAGCGCTTCGCGCATCAGGCGGCCTATCGCGGCGGCGCGTTCGGGGTCGGTTTCCAGCCTTTCGATCTCACGCGCCAGCCATTCGGCAAAGGCAGCGCGCAAATCGGAATCATCGGGGCCGATCTTTTCCAATTCGGTATTGATGGCGTTCAGAATGCGTCGCGCAATTGTTGCTCCGGCAAGCCAGCCGACCAAGGCGCCACCTTCGGCACGCACGCGCGCTTCAATGGCGCCGCGCAGGTTTTCTTCACGCGCGGCCAGCAGCACCCGCAATTGTCCAATCGCCAGGCTAAAGACTTCCTGATGCTGGCCTGATGCAACGGCGGCGCGCAGAATCCGCGCCAGCAAACGTGCACCGGCGGGGCCGGAGACGATGCGCGGCAGCAAGCGCGCTAGCAAGCGCCGCGCGCGGCCATCTTCAAGGCTTGCCAGGATGCGGGGCAGGCTTGCGGAAAGCGCCATGGCGGCGCGGCGCGAAGCCTCGGGGTCTCGCAGAAACCCCTCCAGAATACGCGCCAGATCAAGCTTCGCCAGCACGCGGCGCACTTCGCCTTCGGTGAAGACATGGCCTGCGATGAAGCGCCCCAAGCCGCGCCCAAGCCGATCCTTCTGATTGGGGATGATGGCGGTATGGGGAATGGGCAGGCCAAGCGGGCGGCGAAATAGCGCGGTAACGGCGAACCAATCCGCGATGCCGCCAACCAGACCGGCCTTGGCAGAGGCCTGCAACAGATCAGTCCAATAGCCAGGCGGCAGGCGATAGCTGAATAGAATAAGCGCCGCCATGGCCACCAGCAAACCGGTCGCGAAGGCGCGATGGCGCTTCAGCGTCAGGCGAAGGGCGACATCCGGATCATGGTTCGACATGGCGCATGGATAGCGCGGAAGACGCAGGCGCGGGAAGCATTATGGGGCGGTCACTCCACCTTGATCGCGGCATCGCGCAGCAATTTGCGCAGCTCCTCAGTCGCCGGCGCCATTTCCGCCATGAAGGCCTCGGGCGGGCCGGGGCGTGGGGGCACGCCTTCATTGGTCAACCATTCGCGCATGGCGGGTTGGTTCATCACGTCCTGAAGCGCGCGATTGGCGCGTGCCATGATCGGCGCCGGCGTGGCGGCAGGCGCCAGCACGGCAAGCCCATCGGTCAGCTTGGCGCCGGGAATCACCTCCTGCACTGCGGGCACATTGGGCAGCACGGTGGAGCGTTCAGCATTGCCAACCGCAACCCCGATGCCGCGATTATCCTGCATATAGGGGCGCGCAAATAGCAGCGTGGCGAGGGTTGCATCCACGCGGCCTGCCAGGAAATCCGTCATGGCCGCGGCGCCGCCGCGATAGGGCACATGGGTCATGTTGAGCTTGCCATAGGCCATCATCTGTTCGATCAGCAAATGATAGGAACTGCCGACACCGACACTCGCGAAATTCACGCGGCCTGGATTGGCGGCGATGTGGCGGACGAAATCCTGCAAGGTGTTCACTTGCAGCCCGGGGCGCACCAGCAGCACTACCGTCATGGGGCCGATCATGCCAACCGGCGCCAGGTCTCGCCACGGGTGAAAGCCGACATTGAGGTCAGCGGCGGCGGCGATGATCAGATTGCCGTAGGAGGTGAATAGCAGCGTATAGCCATCCGGCTGCGCACGAGAGACAAAGGCCGCCGCGACATTGCCACCGGCGCCGGCGCGGTTTTCCACCACCACTTGTACATTGAGCGCCTGGGAAAGCCGTTCCGCCACGCGGCGACCGACCGTATCGGTAATGGCGCCGGGTGGATAGGCGACCACCATGGTAATGGGCCGCGTGGGCCAATTGGTATCCGCGCTTTGTGCGCTGGCCGCGATGGTGAAGCCGCATAGGCAGCCAAGAGCCAGCAAGGCAGCAAGCAGTTTCTGGCGCATCTTCTTCCCCCAATTTTGTTGGGTGAAGCTAATCACGCAAGGGGAAACTGCGCCAGGGCATTACCAAGGCGCCGGATCATCCAGCCCGGGTGGCGGCTGGGCCAGCGGATCACGCTCCAACAGCGCCGCATCATCTTCCGCGACGCGATTGACGCGTGCGGAGACGGGCCAAACCGCCAGCCCAGCACGGGGGAAGGGCCGTAGCAGCGCCTGAAGTCGCGCGGGTTCGGCGGGTGTTTCACCCAGCCATTCATCCCAATCCTCAGGCGGCAGGATCACGGGCATGCGGTCATGCAGGGGCGACAATTCCGGCGCGGCATTGGTGGTGATGATGGTGTAGCTGCGGATGATTTCGCCATCCTTGCCACGCCAGCCCTCCCACAGCGCGGCAAGCGGCATCGGCGCGCCATCGGCCATGGCAACCGCAAAGGCTTGCTTGGGCGCCTTCGGGCCTTCCCCCAGGCGCTGCCATTCATAGAAGCCATCGGCAAAGGCGATGGCACGGCGCTTGGCAAAGGCATCACGGAAGGATGGTTTTTCCGCGATGGATTCAGACCGCGCATTCATCATGCGGCTGCCAATGGAAGGGTCATCCGCCCAGCGCGGGATTAGGCCCCAGCGCAAGGCATCCACATGCCGCGCACCAGTTTCGGGGTGGCGACGCAACACCAGCCCATCCTGCGTTGGTGCGCGGTTGAAGGAAGGCACCAGATTGGGCGGCGCATTCACCGCGCGGGCGTAGCGGGCGATTTCCCCGCTGGAGCGATGCTGGAAATAGCGCCCGCACATGGCGGCTAACTTACGAGCTTTTCCGGATAGAGCGCGGCGAGCGCCGCTTCATTCGCCGCGACCCTTCCGCGTTCGGTAATCAAGCCCGTCACCAGCTGCGCCGGCGTGACATCAAAGGCCGGATTGGCGGCGGGGCTGCCTGCGGCGGCGACGCGAATGCGCGTGATGCGCCCGGCGCTATCCTGGCCGGTGATGTCGGTCACTTCCTCAGACGCGCGTTCTTCGATCGGGATTTCCCGCACGCCATCCGCCACGCGCATATCCAGCGTGGAATGCGGCAAGGCCACCCAGAACGGCACGCCATTATCCTGCGCGGCAAGGGCCTTCAGATAGGTGCCGATCTTATTCGCGACATCGCCGCGCCGCGTGACGCGATCCGTGCCCACAATCACGATATCCACTTCACCATGCTGCATCAGATGCCCGCCGGCATTATCGGCAATCACCGTATGCGGCACGCCATGCGCGCCCAATTCCCAGGCCGTGAGTGCGGCACCTTGATTGCGTGGGCGGGTTTCATCCACCCAGACATGCACGGGGATGCCGGCATCATGCGCCATATAAATCGGCGCGAGTGCGGTGCCCCAATCCACCGTCGCGATCCAACCGGCATTGCAATGCGTCAGGATATTCACGCGCTTGCCTGGCTTGCGTGCGGCAATGTCTTGCAACAGCGGCAACCCGTGGCGACCAATGGCTTCGCAGGTTGCGGCATCATCATCGCAAATGGCTACCGCTTCGGCATAGGCAGCGGCTTCGCGCGCGGCGGCGGGAAGGGGGCGCAGCACTGCAAGCATTTTTTCGAGTGCCCAGCGCAGATTGATCGCGGTCGGGCGAGTTTCACCGAGCATGGCGGCCACGGCTTCAAGGGCAGTGGGATCACGCCGCATCGCGAGTGCGAGGCCATAGGCGGCCACGGCACCAATCAGCGGCGCGCCGCGTACCTGCATGGAACGAATGGCATGCGCGACCTGGTCTTCATCAAGCAGGCGCAGCCATTCCACCTGCCAAGGCAGCTTCGTTTGATCGAGGATACGGATGGACCAGCCATCGGCCTCATCAAGGCGGATGCTTCGGAAGGGGATGCCGTTGATTTTCATGGGGGGCTTCTAGCCCAGATCAAAAAGCCGCGCAGCCCGGGCGGAAGACAGTCAGCACAGATTCCTGCGCAAAGCGCGTCCTCCATGCCGTGGTCACCGGGGCAAGGCGCCCCGCTGCGACCGCCTGATCTTGCCCCGGCAGGACAAGTACCAAAACCTTACTATCTTCCCGGCTGATCAGGCCCGCCGCGTTGCGCCATTGCCCGGTGCCATTCAGCACGGTCAGGCCATCGGGGAAGGCAGGGGTCACCTCTTCCGCCATGAAGCGCGCCCATTCGGCTTCAGTCACTGGCGCGCGGGTTTTCACATTCCGCCCGAAATAGGCTTCCGCAATGGTAGCCGGGCTTGCACCCACGGGGCAGGGTTGCGGCGCAGCAGCGCAGCCCGCCAGCAACAGCAAAACACCAAGCGCGGTCTTCACGCGGTAGTGGCCAGCAGCGCCACACCGGCCGCAATCAGCGCAATGGCGGCGATTTTTTGCGCACCCAAGCTCTCACCAAAAACCGCCCAGCCGATAATCGCAATCACGATATAGGAAGCCGCAGTGCAGGGCAGCGCGACACTCATCGGAATGCGGCGCAGCGCAATGATGTAAAGCAGCGCAGCGCCGCCGTAGCAGACCAGCCCCACCATGGTCGGCAGGCGAAACAACTGATCGAAAAACCCACCCTCGGAGGCTACTGAACTGGACGCGCCGGATTTTAACAAGACCTGCCCGATCAGCGATGTGCTGATCGCCGCAACCAGCGCCAGCCAATAAATTGTCATGGAGCGCGCCCCTCATCGCGCGCCGGCAGAACCTCGCGCACCACGCCTTGCGGCTTGCCATTGGCCGACATGAAGGACCGCCCAACATATTCGCCGAGCACGCCAAGAATCAGGAATTGCACACCCGCAATCAGCAGCGTGACGGTCATGAGCGAGGCCCAACCCGAAGGCGTGTGTCCCATCAGCCCTTCAATCACCACATAAAGCGCGGCCAGCAGCCCTAGCACGCCCATGCCCGCACCGGCGATGATCGCAAGCCGCAAAGGCAGCACGGAGAAATTCGTCGCCAAATTCATCCAAAGCCGGATCAGGCGCCGCATGGTGTAGTTGGAACGGCCCTCAGCGCGCGCGAAGTGTTTTACCTCGATCGAATCAAGCCGCTGCGTTACCTGCATCAGCAGCCCATCCACGTAAGGGTATGGCCCGCGATACTTCACAACTTCCGAAACCGCGAGCGCCGACATGCAGCGGAAGGAAGACAAGTATAGCCCCTTCGGCTTGTCCATCAATTGATCCGCGACCCAATTGGCGAAGGCGCTGCCCAGATTGCGCCAGCCTTCATGTTCCTTCACCGCGTAGCGTGTGTACACCACATCAAAATTGCCAAGCCGCGCGTGGTCATAAAGCCGGATCACTTCTTCCGGTGGGTTCTGCAAATCATCATCCATGGTGATCACATAAGCGCCACGCGCATGGCGCAGCCCCGACATCACCGCGTTATGCTCACCAAAATTGCGCGCATGTTCAATATAGGTCAGCGGCACCGTGGCACTTTGTTGCAGCGCGCGGCAGACATCGCCGGAATTATCCGGGCTGCCATCATTCACCAGCACAATTTCGATCCCGCCTTCGGGCGTGAGGGCCGATAGCGCTTCCACTAGCGCGCCCACCGTGGCTGCACCGCGATAGACCGGAACCACAATGGAAAGACCGACGGGATATTCCTTGCCGGCCGATATCAGGGACATTCAATTCTCTCCGTTCTCAGGGCCGCGTTGCGGTGATCAGCACCGAACCGCCCGCGGGGTAGCGCAGACCGATCCGGGCCATGAACCGTTCAAGCCCCGTTACAGCGTAGAGCATGGCATCCAACCATGGCGGGAAGGGGGCGACATCGCTTTTGGCCTCGGCGTCCGATTTCAGAATTTTGCGTTGCAGAATCATGAGCGGCAGCAGCAGCGCATTCCAGTAGCGGGCTTCAATGGCGGTGAAGCCGGCATCCGCCAGCAATGCCCGGGCCTGGGTGGCGGTGAAGCGGCGGGCATTATGCACGCGGATATCATGTGCTGAATGCAGCCAATCAAGGGCCGGCAGGTTCAGCACCAAAGCGCCGCCCGGCTTCAGCACGCGGCGGAATTCCGCGAGCGCCAGGCCCGGTTCCACGGCGCGGTGGCACAGCACATCCATGCTGACCAGCGCGCCAAAACTGGCATCGGCGAAGGGCAGGCGATTGGCATCCCCCGCGGTGGTGAGTGCGCCAGACTTGGCACCCGCGCGCCGCGCGGCTTCCGGGTTGAAATCAAGCCCCATCAAGGCGCGCCCGGGCTTGCCGGCCAGCCGGCGGAGCAGCCCGCCCGTGCCGCAGCCAGCATCGAGCAACGCCCCAGGCGCGCCGGGGCGGCCATACAAGGCATCAAGGACACGAAGGTGGAGCGCGCGGTACCACCACATGCGCTCCTCCACCGCATCCATCAGGTCATATTCGGCGGCTTCCACGAGCGGCTGTTTCGCATCGCGGCGGGGCGGGAACAAGGCGGGATGGGCTTAAGCCTGCCTTATTTGGCTTGCCGCGCCGTCCCACCGAAGGGCAGAGTATGCGCCACAGCATGACGTCATCCACCCCAGCCATCAGGAAAGGCCTGCCAATGATCCAGGCTTCGGTCAGCCCGCACCCCGCCCATGGCTAAGGGGCCGCAGTTCCAGCTTTCTGTCCCGACAGGCGGCGAGTCGCTGCGTGGGATTGGGGTGATGCTGGCGGCGTATTTTATTACCATTGTGAGCGAAGCGATGGTGAAATGGGTGCTACCCGAGGTCGGGCCGGCCGTTGCCATGATTTTCCGCGGCGTGGTTGGCGGCATGACCGTGGCTATCCTGGCCCGCGGTCGGGGACTATTGCCCAATCAACCGAGGTTGCTTCTTTGGGTCAGCATTTTGCGTTGCACTGCCTCCGGCATGGTGTTTTACGTTTGGGCGCGCGGCATGTCGCTGATTGATACCTATGCCGTGCAGTCCATCACGCCTTTGCTGATGACGCTTCTGGCGATCCCCTTACTGAAGGAGAAGGTCAGCTGGCAAAGCTTGATCGCGACAGGTGTGGGCTGCATCGGTGTTTTGGTTATGCTGCAACCTTCCGGTGACCTTTGGCACCTGGATGCTTTTGTAATTCTTTCCACGGCCTTCATGTTGGCGCTTGTCCGTGTTTGGATCCGTGCCTTAACAGCGAGTGATTCGGCAGCCACCATCACTTTCTGGCTCATGGTAGCGCATATCCCCATGGGATTGATCTTGCTGCCAGCTTTTCCGCCTTCGGCCGATGTGTTCACCATCAATGTGATCTTCTGGCTTGTCCTTTTCGGGGTCTTGAACGCCTTGGCCCAGTTGCTGTTTGCCCGCGCCTTTGCCCTGGCGCCGATTTCGGTGCTGGCGCCGTTCGAGTATTCGCCTTTGCTATTCGGCGGCATTATCGGCTTCATCATTTGGGCGGATGTGCCTGCTTGGACCACGCTGTACGGCGTGGCGCTGGTCGCGGCTGCAGGGCTCTCTACAGTCTATCGCGAACAACGCCGCCGTGCAGCAGAACGCGCTGCCGCAAGCACTTGAGACGAAGCGATTTAAGGCTGGCTTATTCGCTGACTTCCTGCTTGCCCCGGCGACGCGTAGCCGCGCCATAGGTCCCGGGATCGCGGGAGCCCAAGGACCGTGTTGTTCTACGCAGCCCGTCCCAGTCCTGATCCGAAAGTCCGTATTCCGGCCCTTCGCTGCGATCCAGGCCGACATATTCAACAAAGCGCATATTGGCTTCCGCATATGCCGTGCGCGGGATGGGTTGCACCTGAAACAGCGGTGTTTCCCGCGCAATAACGATATCACGTTCCGTTGTTTGCAGACGGATATTGATGAAAAGCGGGCAGGGCTTGAACCGATCAGTTTCAATCAGCCCTTCAAAGCACGAATGGGTGCGTGGTGGCACGACGTTAGCGATGGGCCTTGCCAGCAGGCTCCAATCCTCTGTCGTGCTGACCAGAAGCCCGGTCCAAATCTGCACAATTGCGGGTATCGGAATTTGTGTGGCCACCGGGATACGCCAATCCTTCATATCCTCCGGCGCCTTGGCTTCCCATTCCGCTTCAAATTCATCATCCAGAAAAACTGAGGTTAGAGAATCCCATTCATCATCAGCATTTTTGATCAGGGTTTCGCTTCCGGTCCAGCGCAGGTTCAGGGCCATGGGCGGAAAGATATACCAGCCGAAGGAAGATGCTGCGCGCATCGCCTCACAATACTGAAAGGCGGAGGCAGGCATGGTGCCAAGGGCGGATTTATCCGCCCGCATGGGTGGGATGGCATCGGCATAGATGCGATGGAAGATCACGGCGGGGGGGCTGGCTGTCTCGTTCACGGTTTCTGGTGACCTTGTGCGCGGAACATGTGGCTTTCCTCTGACGCTGTTGCGGCTGATGCTATCGCGGCGGCGAAGCCACATGCCCGCCGCCGCCTGAAAGTATCAGAATCCTCACCCGATGTGATGTGTAGGATCAGGATAGCTTTGCAAAATGCGCCCGGATACTCGCTGGCGCGTTGCCGGCGCCGAATTGGCGGGGTTGCTTAGCGGGCTTAGTGCTTTTTTTGGCAAGATGAACGCGAAGTGTAGGGGAGATGATGCCCCCGCCGAAATGCAGCGTGGATTTTGTGGATTCGTTCGACATTGTTTGCTCCTGTTGATCGCGCGTCAAGCGCTCCAAAATCGTCGTTCAAGGAGAATGGGAATGTCAAGTGAATTTGCAGTGGAGATACTTTTTCATTTTTTCGTTCACGACAAGCCCTTCAGATCAAGGATCGGAAATTTTTAAGACTATATGACATCGTTCTCATGGCAAGGCTCTCCCCTGGCGAGATTCGCAGTTTTCTGCTCTTCGACTCGATGCCCCAAAAGGCTTGCATCGGCCCGCTTCTGAGCCGAGACTACGCCCAATAAACATGCAATCGCCACCACCCTTGCCCGCGCTGCGCCGCGTGGGCGCCCTTGCCGGGGCCATGCCAGACCAAGCCGCCGGACGCTGCCTTTCGCATGGCTGAGGCGCCAAGAATCGCGCTTACCGTGCCGACCGGGGCCGAGACGTTGCGCGGCATCGGCATTATTTTGGTGGCCTATATTGTCATCACCGGCGCCGATGCCGCAGTGAAATGGGCGCTGCCGGAAGTGGGCGCGGCCATGGCTATGATCTGGCGTGGCGTGGTGGGTGGCATCACGGTGGTGATCCTCACGCGCGGGCGGGGGCTTTTTCCGAATAATCGCCGGCTGCTCGCTTGGCGCGGCCTGCTGCATTGCTGTGTCTCCGCCACCTGGTATTGGGCCTGGGCGCAGGGCATGCCTTTGGTGGATTCCTACGCGGTTGCTTGCGCCACGCCGCTGCTGATGACGCTGTTTGCCATTCCGTTGCTGGGCGAAAAGGTGGGCTGGCGGCGCTGGACCTCCACCATGATCGGCTTTGGCGGCGTGCTGATCATGTTGCAACCCTCGGGTGATCTCTGGCGCATTGAAGCCTTGGCGCTGCTGGGCGCGGTGGTGCTGATGTCGGTGACACGCATCTGGACACGGATGCTCTCGGTCAGTGATGGGCCGGCGGCGATCGCCTTCTGGCTGATGATGGCGCATATCCCGATGGGCTTCCTGTTCCTGCCGGCCTTCCCGCCGCCATCGGTGCTGCCTTCCACCAATACCATGCTGCTGCTGGTGCTATTTGGTGTCTTCAATGGCATGGCGCATTTGATGTTCGCCCGCGCCTTTGCGCTGGCGCCGGTTTCCGTCCTGGCCCCCTTCGAATATTCGCCTTTGCTGATCGGTGGCGTTATCGGCTTTCTGATCTGGGCCGAGGTGCCGGGCTGGACCACGCTTGCCGGCGCGTCCCTGGTGGTGGCAGCGGGGCTTTACAATGTGTATCGCGAACAGGTGAGGCGGGCGGCGGAACGTGCCGGAGCATTTTCAAGCCAAGCGAGATCGCTTGGCGACCCGGAAAATGCGACCAAAACCACCATTAAGGAAGGTGCGTAATGGCGCTCCGCCACGATATCCGCCGCGGCGCGCTATTGATGCTGGGGGCGACCGCGCTTTTCACCATCATGTCTGCCATGATCAAGGATATCGCGGAGAGCATTTCCTTCATCGAAATCATGTTCTTCCGTTCCGCCTTTGCCCTGCCGGTGATTTTCGTGATCGTGGCACGAGGCCGGCAATGGGGCATTTTGCGCACGCGGCGTTTCCCTTCTCATCTGCTGCGCGCCTTTACCGGCACCATGGCGCAGGGCTGTTCCTTCTTTGCGCTGACGGTGCTGCCCTTGGCGGAACAAACCGCACTCACCTACACCACGCCGCTTTTCGTGACGCTGCTGTCCATCCCGTTATTGGGGGAGAAGGTTGGCATCCATCGCTGGTCCGCGGTGATATTGGGCTTCATCGGCATTATGGTGATTGCGCTTGGTCAGGGCGCCTTTCAGGGCGGTAACTGGCCTGAAAGGGCCGTGTTGATCGGCATGGCAGTCGCGGTTTCCCAAGGTGTGTGGTCCGCGCTGACGACGCTTTTGGTGCGGAACCTTTCGGCCACGGAAAGCTCCACCACCATTGTGCTCTGGCAGTCGCTGTTGATGACGGCCTTCACCGCCGCGGTGCTGCCGTTTTTCTGGACCACGCCCAATGCTTGGGAATTGCTCATCCTGATCATGGTGGGGCTGGTTGGCGGTGTGGCGCAGGTCATGCTGACGGAAGCCTATGCGTCAGCCCAGGTATCTTCGCTTGGGCCGTATTCCTATACCTCCATCCTTTGGTCGGTTGGGCTCGGCTGGTTGATTTGGGGGGATATGCCAACCATCGCAACCATCCTCGGTGCGGTGCTGATTGTGCTGTCCGGATTGTACATCCTGCACCGGGAATTGGTGCGCGGGCGGATGAAGCGGCAAGGACAATAGGCAGGGCTTGCAGAGCGGCGGGCCTCGCCGCACCCTGCGGCACGACATGAGGTTGAGGCGATGAGCATTCCCTTCCTGAAAAATGACAGCCTGGCCCCAGGCGCGGTGGAACAGACCGCGCCTGGCGTGCGGCGTGTGCTTTGCAACAACCCCGGCGCTTTCACCTTTCGCGGCACGAATAGCTGGATCATTGGGCAGGGGAATTCCGTGGCAATCCTGGACCCGGGCCCGGTGGATGTGGCGCATCTGGACGCTTTGCTGGCAGCCACCAAGGGTGAGCGCGTCACGCATATCCTGGTATCCCACACGCACCGGGACCATTCGCCCGGCGTGGCCGCGCTGAAGGCCGCAACGGGCGCGCCGAGCTATGGTTTCGGCCCGCATATGACGCCGCCGGAACAGGGCGGCGAAGGGGGCGATCATACCTTCCGCCCGGATGTGACGCTTGCCGATGGCGCCACGGTGGCGGGCGCCGATTGGCGCGTCACGGCTTTGCACACGCCTGGCCATTGCGCGAATCATCTTTGTTTCGCGCTGGAAAATGCCAGCACATCACGCACGCTGTTCAGCGCGGATCTTGTCATGTCCTGGTCCACGAGCGTGGTCAGCCCACCGGATGGCGACATGGCGGCCTATATGGCTTCACTGGCGAAGCTCCAGGCGCGCGATGATGATCTTTATCTGCCCGGCCATGGGCCGCCGCTACCCAACCCACCGCCCTTCGTTGCCGCGCTGGCGGCGCATCGGCGGGAGAGAGAGGCGCGGGTGCTGGAAGAACTTCACCGCGCCGGGCGTGCGGGTGTTGAGGCGCTGGTGCCGCCGGTTTATGGTATGGCGCTCGATCCAAGGCTGATCCCGGCTGCTGCGCGCAGCCTGACCGCGCATTTGATCAAGCTTTCGGCAGAAGGCGCGGTGCGGCAGGAAGCCGGGGTATGGATGGTGTCATGAACATTCCCCTGGAGGATTGGAATGGGGCTTCGGCCACACGCCGATTGGAAGCCACACTTAAAGCTTTACACGAAGAAAACATTAGGCAGTCAAACGAAGCGGCAAAACAAGATCGACAGATTTTGTTGCTCACACGATGGACGGCTTCCCTTACCGTTATTATGGCCATTTTTGCAATCGTTCAAATCTACCTTGCTTATCTGGCTATTCCTGCTGGCATGCTCCGATGACGAGGGATGGAGTACTCATGATGGAAAACAGCAAGTTATCTTCCTATAGCAGCCGTGTTTTCGGTATCGTGGCCTTGGTAAGCCTGACAAGCTGCAGCCCGCCGGATTACACGCCGGTGCGCGATTGGGCGAATGTTGCCGGCCATGCGGCCATCTATCCGGAACTGGTGACGCGCCCGGGCGTGGCGCCTGCTGTCTCGCCAGCCGCTGACGCGATCAACGCCATGCAGCAGGCACTGGCCACCTATCTGCAAGCGCTGGATACACTCGCGGCTGATGGGCTTTTGATGATCCGCGAAGGCCCCTTGGCCGCTTATGCGCCGCGCGTTGCGCCCACCAGCCCGAAAGGCGCTGAGGCGATTGAGACGCTTGGTGCATTGCTGCGTGATCGCGGGCGTTCCTTGGCGCGCGCCCCGCAACTGCGCGCCACCATTCGCGAAGCCGATGCGCCCCTGCAAGCGCTGATTGCCGCCATGCTGGAAGCCATCGCCACGCTTGAACCGGCTGAGGCAGCCGCTGCGGATCAGGCGCGCGCACGCTATCAGCGCCTGCTGCGCGAAGCGCGCGATGAGCCAAGCCGGCAAATCCTGAGCGACCTGGCAACGCTTTATGAGGCTGCCTTCGCCAATCGCGCCGCCGCCATCAAGAATTACCAAACGGTGCTGGCCGATATCGCCCGCGGCCATGCGCTATTGAAGGAGCGCGTCGCGCACCTGACGCAAGAAGAAACCGCGCGCCAGATCCGCGCTGCCGAGGCTAAGCTGCGCCGCGCCGGGGCGCGCCTGCCGCGTGATGGGCTTGGGATTGCCGTGCCCGTGATGGGCGCAGCGCGCTAAGCTGGAAATTCCGCGCGCCGGGGGGTGACAAGCCGCCCCTTCGCTGCTTCCATCCCGCCACCAAAATCGAGGAGGATAAACGCCACTCATGAGTACCAATGGCAAGGGCTATATCGTGGGCGCCTTTGAGCACCCGACCCGCAAGGCCGATAATACATCCGTGGCGCAGCTGCATGCTGAAGTCGCCTATGGCGCGCTGCAGGATGCCGGGCTTTCCAAGGATGATGTTGACGGGTTTTTCTGCACCGGCGCCGCGCCGGGGCTCGGCCCGCTCAATATGGCGGATTATCTGGGGCTGACGAAGCTCAAACACCTCGATTCCACCGATATGGGTGGCTGTTCTTACGTGATGCATGTCGGCCATGCGGTGGAAGCGATCGCGCTCGGCAAGTGCAATGTTGCGCTGATCACGCTGGCCGGACGCCCGCGCGCCGAAGCCATGGCAACCGGCACCGCGCCGCGTTCCTGGGGCGTGAATGTGCCGGATGATCCGTTTGAAATTGTCTATGGCCGCACGGTTGCCAATGCCTATGCCATGTGCGCCATGCGCCACATGTATGAATACGGCACCACTTCCGAACAGCTCGCCTGGATCAAGGTGGCGGCTTCGCATCATGCGCAGCACAACCCGCACGCCATGTTGCCCAAGGTGGTGACGGTGGAAGATGTGGTGAATTCGCCCATGGTGTCAGACCCGCTGCACCGGCTGGATTGCTGCGTGATTTCCGACGGCGGCGGCGCCTTGATTGTGACCCGCCCGGAAATCGCCAAATCCCTGAAGCGGCCCTTGGTGAAGGTGAAGGGCCATGGGGAAGCCACCAAGAATCAGAATGCCGGCTATACGGATTTGACGTATTCCGGCGCTGTCTGGTCCGGGCCCCGGGCTTTTGAAGAAGCGGGCGTGACGCCCAAGGATATTCAATACGCTTCCATCTATGACAGCTTCACCATCACGGTGCTGATCCAGTTGGAAGACCTTGGCTTCTGCAAAAAGGGTGAGGGCGGGAAGTTCGTGGCCGACGGCAATCTGATTTCCGGCGTGGGCAAACTGCCTTTCAATACGGATGGCGGTGGGTTGTGCAATAACCACCCGGCCAATCGTGGCGGCATGACCAAGGTTATCGAAGCTGTGCGGCAATTGCGCCATGAGGCTCACCCGAAGGTGCAGGTGCCTGGCTGCACGCTGGCGCTGGCGCATGGAACGGGTGGCTTGCTTGGCACGCGCCATGGCAGCGCCACCGTCATTCTGGAAAGGGAGTAATCAACATGGCTACCATGGCATTCGACCGCGCCCTGCCTGAGATCAAGACAGACCCAACGAATAAGCCGTTCTTTGATGGCGCGCGCGCCGGCAAGCTGCTGATTGGCAAATGCAATGATACCGGCAAGTTCTTCTGGTATCCGCGCGGCTGTTCACCCTTCACGCTTTCCAACAATATCGAATTGGTGGAAGCCAAGGGCACGGGCAGCATCTATACCTTCACGGTGATGCGTACCAAGGAACCCCATTGCGTTGCTTATGTTGAATTGGATGAGGGTATCCGCGTTTTCACCAATATTGTGGATTGCGATCTGGATAATCTGAAGATCGGCCAGAAGGTGAAGCTGGTCTTTAAGCCAACCCAGGGTGATGGGCCGCCGGCCTTCATGTTCACCCCGGTTTGATTGCCGGGTTTTTCCGAAGGGGCGTCCCTGATGAGGGGGCGCCCTTTTTTGTTGCACGATTTTCGCTGCCAAAGCGCGTCAGCTTTGTTAAACTGGTCCTCAGGGGAAATTTAGGGGGTTCGCGATCATGCGGCGCATGGTCACGATGGGGCTGATATTCGCACTCGCCGGTTGTGCCTCTGGGCGCATCGCGTCGCGTTCCGGCGTGCCGGGTTATGCGGGTGGGGATTTGTCCTGCGTGCCTTTCGCGCGGGAGCGTTCGGGCCTGCGTATCAGCGGCGATGCCTGGCAATGGTGGCAGGCGGCAGCGGGGCAGTATGAACGGTCCAAGGCGCCGCAGCCTGGTAGCGTGCTGGTGTTAAAGCGCACCAGCCGCAACCCTCAGGGCCATCTGGCCGTGGTTTCCCGCGTGGTTTCCGCCCGTGAAATCCGCGTGGATCACGCCAATTGGGCAAGCGGGCGGGCGAGGGGACAGATTGCGCATAACCAGCCGGTGCTGGATGTCTCGCCGCGTGGGGATTGGTCCCTGGTCAGGGTTTGGTATCCGCCGGTGGATGATTTCGGTGGGACGCAGTTCCCGACCTATGGGTTTATTCATGGGCGGGCGCTGATGGCCGCGGCGCGGTAGGGTGGTTCCCGGCGCAAAGGGGCTGGACAAAACCGCCCCGGGCGCTATGTAGCGCGCCTTGGTCGCGCCGGGGGTGATCCCTGGCCGCCGGGCGCATAGCTCAGTTGGTAGAGCAGCTGACTCTTAATCAGCGGGTCCAAGGTTCGAATCCTTGTGCGCCCACCAATGAAATCAGAGCCCTAAACCTTTTCCATCCCGCTTTTGAAGAACAGTCCATGGGATGCGCACCCGCCGCGTACCCCGGCTGGGGCGGTGTTCGCGCGCTTGATGGCCGCGCGCCCATAATGAAGAATGCGGGCTAGCGAGAATCACGGAACAGGCCCATAAAACCGTAGCTTTTTGCGCAATTCCTTGGGTGATTCCATGTCTCAATCCACAAGAAAACTGAAATTGCAGAATGTGACCTTGTGTATTGCCGATTGCGCGAACCCATATTTGGCTTCATTGGCAATAGAAAAATCCTTGCGTGTTTGTGATTTTCATCAGGTTCTTTTCTTTACGGACAAGAAGATAAATTTGGATACACCTGTAGAGATCATTAAAATAGACAAAATTGACAGTATTGATTCCTACAATAAGTTCATTCTGAAGGATATCGGCGGTTATATATCAACGGATTTTGTCCTTTTAATTCAATGGGACGGTTACGTGCTGGACGCCAGCGCCTGGCGGCCGGAATTCACAAATTATGATTATGTTGGTGCACGTTGGCATTGGCACCCTGAAGGCAAAAGGGTTGGCAATGGTGGATTTTCACTTCGATCCAAAAAATTGCTTGATATCACAAGTGCCGATAGTTTTCCGGTTCTGGAAAACATCCCGGAAGATGTTCAGATCTGTATCGCGCAGAGCGATTACCTGATGGGCGCATTTCAGGTTCGCTTCGCCCCGGAAAATGTCGCCGCCCAGTTTTCCTATGAAAGGGATGAGCCAAACTTCCCCAGCTTTGGTTTTCACGGGCTTTTCAACATGTGGCGACACTGTGATGACAAGGAAATCGCTGAACTTGTCAGTCATCTTCATGACCGCAACGTCAAGACCCGCGAATTCACCGAATTATTCCTGACCTATTTTCAAATGCGGAAATTTGTACCTCTTTTCTCCACCTATCGGCGGGCCAGAAAATGCATGGCGCGGGAGCAAATGCGGCTTCAGGTGGATAACTTGCTGAATAATGCGGCAATGAGCGGTGCTATCGTCAATATGTGCGAACACAACGCCTTCAGGTGAATGGCCGGTACAAATACGATGTTCCCCTGACAGTGACCGCTTCTGACGCAGGCTTCAGGCGGCTTTGCGTTGGACCCCAGATATAGCATTCATCAAATACATGGCCATGAACATGGCCCGCAACGCGGACGATACGCACAGGATCAATGAGGCTGCCTATCGCCCCGTTACGGTTCAGATCGCCTTTCTTTCAAGCGCGGATAAAGCGGCCAGAAAGGCGCCTAGGCTGATTGCGATTGCGCCCAGGATTTCGAAGACGGTGGGGATTTCGTGTAGTATCAAAAACGCCAGCAGAAAACTTGCGACCGGCAGTAATGCGAGGCTCATTGCTGCTGCGGGCGCGCCCAGAAGCATGGTCGAACGCCCAAGAGAGAAGATGGTCAAGGCGCCCATCAGCACGCCCTGATAGAAGCCTTGAAAGAGCAGGTCCGAGGCTGGGATTTGCAAAAGTTTTGATGAATCCCACCAAAGCCAGATGAAGAATGGAAAATAGATCAGCATGGAATAGACGCTGAGCAAGGCTGCACCCTGCATGGCGGAAAGCCCGGAACGGCGCATGCGCAGCAGATAGACGGAACCCATCATGCCCGCGCAGATGAACAGAATATCGCCCTTCCAGTAATCCGGGTGGATGCTGGTGAGGCTCACCCCGCCAATCGCGAGCGCGCCAAGGGTGATGAGCGTGAGCCCAAATTTGCGCCGGCGTGAAATCGCCTCATGCAGGACATAAAAGCAGAGAAGGCTGGTAAAAAGCGGCATGAGGCCAGTGGAAAGCGCCAAATGCCCGGCTGGCGCGAGGGCGAGACCGTTTGTTGTCAACATGGCAAGCGGCGCGCCTTGCAGGAGCGCGAACCAAAGACCCTCCTTCCAGGCGTGGCGCGGCATGGAGCCCGCAAGCCGCAGCAGCACCGGCAGTAGGATCAGCCCGCCAATGCCATAGCGGAGCAGTACAATATCAGCGGGTGTGACGGATTCGGTGACCGCAAGCCGCGTGAGGGCGGGCCAGGCGGACCAGACAATGACCGTGAGCGCCGCCCATAATGTGCCGTGAAGGATGGCGCTTCTACTGGCTGGCGGTGATAGGTTTTGTTCATTGGCCGACACGCGCATTTCAAATCACGCAGAAGGGGCAGTGTCGCGCAAGGTTTCAGCCCTTTGGCACGCCGGCCAATTCCAGGCCGCGCGCATAATTCTCGCGGTCTTCCGGCCGGGCGAGGGGGTAGTTGCGGGTGAACTGAGCGATAGTGAAATGTGGTTCAAGTTGCAGGAGCTTCTGCAAATAGAGAGCAGCTTCGTCACGCCGGCCCAAATGGCCGAGGGCGGCAATAAGGGGTTTGTAGCCGTTGGAGAAGTCGGGGCATGCCCGTGTGCCCCTTTTGCCAAAGCGATAGGTTGCTTCGTAATCCTTCTTCAGGAGATGAGCGGTCGCGTAGATATTGTAACCGAAGTAAGCATTTGGGTCAAAACTCGCGAGAGTTGTGTAATGCTCAAGATGCTCAAGCGCCATCGTGGGGTCCCCCACATAATTAAAGGTCGCGGCGCTCATCGCCCAAGTGAAGGCGATGTTTGGATTCAAGCGCAGAGCAATGGTAAAATAATGCCGAGCAAGGTCGAAATCTTTCTCCAGAAATGAGCAGATGTGGCCACAGATAGCGAATGCCTCTCCGTTTTCGGGGTCGTTCTTGATCGCACGGAGGGCAAGTTCTTGAGCGTCCCTTAAGCTACTTTGCGGATTAAGAGACCAGCCTTGGCCAATATGAAATACGTGCCAGAAAGCTTTCCAGGCGGCCGCTTTTGCATTTTGTGGATCATTGCTTAACGCTTCATCCAGCAACCTCCCGCCTTGTTCAAAAGGATCACGCTGCATCATCAACATGAGTGGCAGGGCGCGAAGTACCAAGCCTGTTGCTCCCGACCGCCGCTGGACGGGTTGCTTACCTTCAATAAAAAAGATTGCGGGATCAATACGTGCGACTACTGGCGCTACGACCCGATCATATAGCTGATCCATCATATGGGTAGCGACTTCAAAACGATCACTCCAGACAGGCCGAATATCCTGGCCAATATCCAAAAGGCGAATGCTGATACTGATCTTGTCCGCACCGCTGATCAGATTGCCTTCCACCGCGTAGTGCCAGCCTTTGGCGCGGAGGAAAGCTTCATCCCATTGGGCCTGTTGCGGCTGCGGCGTTAGCGCGGCCACCACATCAAACCAGCGAAACCGCGCCAATGCCGAAGCGATTTCCTGGCTGAGTGAAAAGGCCAGCTGTGCATTTTCGGCAATAGTTGCTTGGAAGGGAATGACACCTATCCGTAACCGCGATGGGGCGGGTGCAGAAACCCCAGCACCAGCGCGTGGTTCATGATGGGCCTGTGGCCCATTGCCAAGTTCGATTCTTGTGGGTGTGGGCGCTGAACGGAGCCTTTCGTAAAGTGCCCTGGTTTCAGCCGCGGGTTCCACTTCCAGCCGGTTTCGCATCGCCAGGCGGCAACGTTCAAATTCGCGGAGCGCCTGCGCCTTTTCCCCCATATCGGCCAGGGCGGTCATCAGGATTCGGCTGGCACCTTCATGGGTCGGCTCACAGGCAATGATCCGGCGCGCCAGGCCAGCGCGCCTTTCGGCGGGAACATCCGCCCGGGCAATTTGATGCAGCTCCTCGTCAAAAACTCCGGTGATTTCGGTCGCGAAGCGCGCGCGTTCCATCAAGAGCCATTCGTCAAAGGCTTCTGAGATGCCGTTCAAATCCTCCAGCAATTCGCCTTCGCATAAGGCCGCCAAATCGGTCCTGAGCAGATTGGCGGGATGCGGGCCGCCCAGAATGGCAGCGCTATCCACCCAGCAGACCCGCTGGTTGAGGCGGACCATTTCGGCATCAGTTTCCAAAACCTCCGCCGCCAAAGGGCCAAAGGCCAGCAGCAGTTCCCGCAAGGATTGGCGCAGGCTGGCGCGGGCCTGGTGGTCTGGTACCCGGTCCCAAAGCAGAGAGGCTATTTTGGCCCTTGGTACTCTTTGCCCGGCATGCAGGCACAGATAGCCAAGGATGGCGCGGGCCTTGCGCCCGCGGGGTACCAAATCCTCCCCCAAATAGCTGATGGCCCGAAGGGCACCGAGGAGGTGGATGCGAATAATCGCTTGCCGGGCGCCGACATCCAGCGCCACAAGGTTGTTCTGATTGGCATTTTGTCGCGCCAATGCCACCCCCTGCGATTGTCCACCTGGGACGTTATGCAACCAAGCTATAACCTGTGGTTGTGGTTCGCAAGTGATATTTCACGCTGAAGGAGCGTTTTTTTAACGCTTATGTGATGCTGGCTTCACAGCGCATTCACGCCCAGGCGGCAAGCTGCGAAAACAAGTTCAAAACAGCGGCCCCCTCTCAACCACAGGTGGTTTTCAGGCAGGGGCAAACATAGGAGATGATAAAATGAGCGAAATGCACATTCAACAGCTTCCTTCCATGAAGCCGGTCTCCCTCGACGGGGCCGCGACTGCCGATGCCGGAAAGGTCCGCGTTGGGGGCTTCGCCCCAAGCCTGCCGCCGGTGCGTCTCTCTGCTGATTCAGCCGCCGACGCAGGCAAGGTCCGCATTGGTGGCTACGCCCCCAGCTTGCCGCGTTGAAGCTGGCGCCAATTGCATCTGGGGCGCCGCGCCCAAGCTGGCGGAATTGGGGGAATTGCTGAAGACTTTGGTCTTCTTCATCCCCCAACCACATGACAGGCTGGAATGTGACTGAACCCCGCAAGGCAGAAGCGCCGCTTGCCACTTTCTTTCGTATGATACCCTCGGCGCGCCCTCCTCAGCGTGCCGATCGTGCGGCAGCCGGCACCATGCCCACAAGGGCCTTCCGTTTTTGCGAGGCAATGACGACTGCTTCCTCCTTCGGGTGGTATGTCTTCCCGCCCATCGGCTTCAAGCTGATGTGGGATGGTTCAGATGTGATCTGGACCTATGATGGCGTAGAAGACTGGTTCCCGCTGACCACGGCGCAATTCCCGCATTTCGCGGCGCAATTCGATGACGCGGCGCCGGAAGATATCAAGGGCTATTCCCCGCCTTTTCTCAGCACCTTCATCGAACCAGGGCTGGTACAGATCTGGAGCGGCCTTGCCATGCGCACCGCGCCGGGATGGGCCGTGCTTATTCGTGCACCGGCCAATTTTGTCCGCAATCGCGGCTATGAATGCTATGAAGGCATTGTCGAAACCAGCACCTGGTTCGGCCCGCTTTTCATCAATGTACGCCTGACCCGCACGCATCACCCAATCGAATTCGATCCGAACTTCCCCTTCCTTCAGGTGCAGCCCCTTCCGCGTGAAGCTTATGGGACAGCGGCAGAGAAGTTCACGGTGGTTGAAGATTTGACTGGTTTTGGTGATACCGAGTGGGATGATTTTCGCCAGACCATCGTACGCCCGAATAAGGACCCGCATCGCAAACTTGGTGATTACGCGGTCTCCATTAGGAAAGCGCAACATGCCAGGCGCGAGGATGGGGGGTAGCACGAATGCGGCTGCGTGCCGCGCCTCGAAACCAAGCGTCTCAACAAAAGAAGAATTTGGCTTTATGGGAGAATCTTCAATGTCACAGGATGATGTCGTCGTATACATGAAGAAGCCAATCTCCCCGGAGCTGGAGCTGGCGGTGTTGCATTTTTGGGCCGCAGCGCTGCAAATGGAACGAAATTTCACCCAACAGGAAATCGCTGCCATACCCGAGCTTGCGCGCGTGATTGAAATGGCACAGGCGCTACCCTCCGCAATTGGGTGGGATGATGTTTTGTCGAAATATACCCTTGAGGCAGTATCATAAATCGCAGCTTGCCGAATTTGGCGTGCGGCTTCAGTTCGGGCGGCTTTCGGCTACCCTCTGGATTATCCGAAGCTAGAGATCATCCTCATTCCGCGCCAAACTTTGCACGAGGGATGAGATGGAGCGCCTTACCTCAGGATCAGTGATCTGAGAGAAAGCTCGTCCGACATGGTACCCTTCCCTCGACAGGTCGGGTTTATCCGCTTCGGCTGGATTGCTGGCATTTTGACCGCGAGAATAGGCATGTTCGTCCAACAGAAAGGATATGGGGATTTCAAGAGTTTCTGCCACCACGAGTAGCCTGCCCGCGCCAATCCGATTTTGCCCGCGTTCATATTTTTGAAGCTGCTGAAAGGTGACCCCAAGACTCACGGCCAGTTTTTGCTGGCTTACACCAAGCATTGTTCGATACAGCCGGATGCGCTCACCAACAAATCTATCAACAGCATTGGTTTCCCGTTTTGTCTGCGTCTTCGCGGAATAACAGAGACCCCCGGGAGTGGGGTTGGAATTCGGCATAGTATTCTCTCCATCGCGCCCTTTCCACCTGGCACGAAAAGGCTCTTGATCTTGTCGAGCATCATAATGGGGGTGTGGAGTATGTTGGCCGTGATCGGGCCGCATTATTTGCGTTAATTATGCGATATAAGGATGGACCTGCCCCTGTTTCGCACGGTTGCCTTGCGTTTTTCTCGGTTTGCTGGGTCCCCCGTGAAACCCCACGAAGCCAAGGCTGATATGTTTTGGCCTTCCCTGCCTTTGGGGGTCTAGGCTAGTAATGATGTCAAAGCGCTTCAGATCAAAAGCGTACCCAGGCGACCACAATCAAGGATCGTTTGGTGGCCTCACTTTGGGTGGTCCAGGAACAACATGAAACGGAGGCAGAAGTGGCGAAACTCAATGTGAATGGCCGCGTGGTGGATATCCTGGTTGAAGAGGATACGCCGCTGCTTTGGGTGTTGCGCGAACAGCTTGGGCTGACAGGCACGAAATACGGGTGCGGCGTGGCGCAATGCGGTTCCTGCACCGTGCATGTGGATGGCGCGGCGGTGCGCGCCTGTGCCATGCCGGTTTCCGCCTTCAATGAGGGCCAGAAAATCGTCACCATCGAAGGGCTTTCGCCCGATAGCAGCCACCCCATTCAGCAGGCCTGGCTTGCTTTGGATGTGCCGCAATGCGGCTTCTGCCAGCCCGGCATGATCATGGCGGCAAGCGCGCTGCTTGCGGCCAATCCCAAACCGACCGAGGCGCAGATCCGTGAGGAGATGACCAATATCTGCCGCTGCGGGACTTATAATCGTGTCATTGCCGGCATCCAGCGCGCCGCTGGCATCAGCACAAGCGGTTGAGGGGGAACAGCATCATGAATGCCATTACACATCCTTCCCGCCGTGGGTTGCTGGCGACAGTATCCGCAGCCCTTGGCGCCTTCACCTTCGGCTTTCATGCGCCGCTGGTTAAATCCGCTGCCGCGCAAGGCAGCAACGCGCTGCCGGAGATCAATGTCTGGGTCGTGGTACGGGCCGATGATACGGTTGTCATCCGCATCGCGCGTTCTGAAATGGGGCAGGGGACCCTGACGGGTCTCGCGCAATTGGTGGCCGAGGAATTGGAATGCGATTGGTCCAAGGTGACCACGGAATATCCAACACCGGGGCAAAACCTTGCGCGCAATCGCGCCTGGGGGAATATGTCCACGGGCGGCAGTCGCGGCATTCGTGACAGCCATGATTATGTCCGCAAGGGCGGAGCAGCGGCACGTATGATGCTGGTGCAGGCGGCGGCCAATGCCTGGGGCGTGCCGGCGGCGCAATGCAGCGCGACCAATAGCATCATCACCCATGGCCCGAGTGGGCGCAGCACCAGCTTCGGCAAGGTGGCAGAAGCGGCGGCACGGCTGACACCGCCCACGGATATTCTGTTGAAAGACCCAAAGAATTGGAAGCTGGTTGGTAAATCCATCCCACGGCTGGACACCGCGCAAAAGTTGAATGGCAGCCAGATCTACGGCATGGATCTGCGCCTGCCCGGCATGCTGAATGCAGCGATTCACGCCTGCCCAGTATTTGGCGGCAAGATCGGCGCAATTGACAGCAAAGCAGCGGAAGCGATGCCCGGCGTCAAGCATGTGCTGCGCGTTGGCGATAATGCTGTGGCGGTGGTGGCCGATACCTGGTGGCGCGCCAAGACCGCGCTGGACGCGGTGAAGATCACCTGGGATGAGGGTGCGAACGCTACTGCGTCCTCGGCTTCCTTTGCTGAAGTGATGAAGGCCGGGCTGGATGCGTCGGAAGCCGCGGTGGGCAATCGCAATGGTGATGCGCGCGCGGCCTTGGCGGGTGCGGCGAAGCGTATTGAAGCGGTTTATGGCTATCCGCATCAGAACCATGCCTGCATGGAAGTCATGAACGCGACCGCAGTTTGGACGCCGGAGCGCTGCGAGGTTTGGACGCCCACGCAGAATGGTGAAGCGGCTTTGGCCGCAACGGCAGAAGCCGCTGGCCTGCCGCCCGCGCGGTGTGAGGTGCATAAGATTCATCTGGGCGGCGGCTTCGGCCGGCGTGGCGCGGTGCATGATTGGGTGCGCCAGGCGGTCGCCATCGCAAAGCAAATCCCCGGCACGCCGATCAAGATGATCTGGTCGCGTGAGGAAGATATGCTGCAGGGCCGCTTCCACCCCGTGACCATGTGCAAGCTGCAAGGTGCTTTGGATGCTCAAGGCAATCTGACTGGCCTGCATATGCGTATTTCCGGCCAATCCATTGTGGCGGGCATTTTCCCGCAGAATATCCGCGATGGGCGCGACCCGGTGGTGTTCCAGGGGCTCAATGCCAGCGGCGGAGAAGCAGATATCGGCTACAGCATTCCGAACCTGCTGATTGATCACGCCATGCGCAACCCGCATGTGCCGCCAGGCTTTTGGCGCGGCGTGAACCTGAATCAGAATGCGATTTATCTGGAATGCTTCATGGATGAATTGGCCCATGCGGCGGGCAAGGACCCCTTGGCGTTTCGCCGCGCGCTGATGGGTAATCATCCGCGCCATCTGGCCGTGTTGAATGCGGTTGCGGAGAAGGTCGGCTGGGGTAGCGCAGCCGCGCCGGTGAATGGGCAGGCGGTTTTCCGTGGCCTCGCGCAGACCCATGGCTTTGGTAGCTATGTGGCAGCCTGCGCTGAAGTTTCCGTCAGTGACAAGGGCGAGCTTAAAATCCACCGCATTGTAGCCGCGACGGATTGCGGGCATGCGGTCAATCCGCAGCAGATTGAAATGCAGGTGGAAGGGTCCTTTGTCTATGGGCTTTCGGCTGCGCTGCACAGCGAAAGTACCGTCAAGAATGGGCGGATTGAGCAGAAGAATTTCGATACCTATCAGGTGCTGCGGATGGATGAGATGCCAAAGGTGGAGACCATCATTCTGCAATCCGGTGGCTTCTGGGGCGGTGTGGGCGAACCCACCATCGCGGTCGCCGCGCCTGCGGTATTGAATGCGATCTTTGCTGCAACCGGAAAGCGGGTACGCCAATTGCCGCTGAAGCATGCTGACCTCAGGCGGGCGTGAGGGCTGCGCGGTTTCTGGCGGGCCTGCTGCTGGCCATGGCAATCCCAGCCATGGCCAGGGCGCAAGCAGGTGTGGTGACAGGTGATGCTGTGGCGCAATCACTCACGGGCAGTGCGGGTGATCCTCAGCGCGGGCGCGCGATCATCATTGATCGCCAAAAGGGTTTTTGCTTGCTGTGCCATAGCGGGCCATTCAATGAGGAACCGCTGCAAGGCAATCTGGCGCCAAGCCTGGAAGGTGCCGGCAGCCGTTGGAATGAGGGGCAGCTTCGGCTCCGCCTGATGGATAATAAGCGCGTCAATCCGGAGAGTATCATGCCTGCGTACCATCGTATTGAGGGATTGAATCGCGTGGCGCCCGCCTGGCGTGACAGGCCGATATTGAGTGCCAGTGAGATTGAGGATGTGCTGGCCTTTCTGATGGGCCTGACGGCGGAGAAAGCGCCATGAAGATGACGCGCCGCGTTTTTCTGGCCGCGCCTGGGGCGTTGCTGATGCCGGCAGCAACACGTGCGGATCAACAACGCCTTGCGGCAGCCTTGCGGGACTTCACCGGCGGCCAACCGATGCGTGAAGGGCGTGTGCGGCTTGATGTCTCGCCGCTTGTTGAAAATGGCAATGCGGTACCGATTTCGGTTGTTGTTGAAACGCCCATGACCGCCGCGGATCACGTGCGCCGCATTGGTGTTTTCAATGAACGCAATCCGCAACCCAATGTCATTACCGCGCAGTTTGGGCCGCGATCGGGCCGTGCATTCTTGGCCACACATATCCGCCTGGCAACATCTCAGGCTTTGGTCGCGGTTGCGGAAATGAGTGATGGCAGTTTCTGGTCGCAGCGTGTTGAGGTAATTGTCACCTTGGCCGCCTGTATTGAGGGTTAAGGCCATGGCGCGTGTTTTATTGCGGGTGCCGACAATGGCAGAAAAGGGCTCAGTGATCGAAATCCGCGCCCTGATCCAGCATGTGATGGAAACCGGCTATCGCCCGAATGCGGAAGGCGTCTTGCAGCCGCGTGACATCATCTGGCGCTTCACCTGCCGCTATGATGGGGAGGTTGTCTTCAACGCAACCCTATCACCGGCCATCGCAGCCAATCCGTTCATCGCCTTTACCACCGTTGCGACGCAATCAGGCCCCGTAAGCTTCACCTGGGAAGGTGATAACGGCTTCGCGCAAACCGAAACACGCCATATCACCGTGACATGAAACGTATTGCGCTGGCGCTGCTGGCCTGCTGTTCGGTGGCGGGCGCTGAAGAAAGGCGTTCTGGCCTTTTGGATATGCGCCCGGAAGCGCAAGCAATGCAGCGTGATGACAGCATGAACCCTGGCATGCTGTGGGTGCTGGATGGGGAGGCGCTATGGCAACGGAAACCCGCGCCCAATGCGAAATCCTGTGCCGATTGCCATGGTGATGCAGCTGTCAGCATGCGCGGTGTGGCGGCGCGATATCCTGCCTTTGATCAGGCACGCGGTAGCGCGATTGATATGGCAGGGCGCATCATGCAATGCCGGGAGACGCAGCAAGCCGGCCCGCCCTTGGCGCGTGAAAGCCAAGACCTGCTGGCGCTGACCAGTTTCGTGGCGCATCAATCGCGCGGCTTGCCGATTGCACCGCCGGAGGATGCCGGCATGCGCGCCACGCGCGCATTCGGACGAGAACTCTACACAACGCGTTTTGGACAAATTGATCTATCCTGCGTGCAATGTCATGACGATCAAGCGGGGCGCCGGCTTGCCGGCAGTATCATTCCGCAAGGGCACCCAACCGGTTACCCGATCTATCGCCTGGAATGGCAGGGTGTGGGATCATTGCATCGGCGGTTGCGCGGCTGCATGGTGGGTGTGCGCGCTAAACCCTTTGGTTATGGTTCAGAAGAATTCATTGCCATTGAAGCCTTTTTGATGGAAAGAGCGCGCGGCATGGTGATTGAAAGCCCCGCGATCAGGCCGTGATACTGCCGGGGGGTGCAAACCCCCATAGGTGCCATGAGAAAACCACCTTGGATCATGCCGTAGAGCGTGCGGGAGTTCCCGGAGTGCGCGTCACTATGGCTTCCCCGAACACCAAGATTTAAAAACAACCCAGGGTTGATTGTGGGTAGTTTCATGACACCAAAGGCTGGTTGGGCTTTCTGAGTACACGTAAATGTGACTGATTAATACCTCAGTCAAATGACATGATCGTTGAATTTTGCTTTAAAAATCAATAGAGAAATTATTTCAACACTCATCAAAATCCGTTAGCTTTCAAAAAATAATCTGCCTTAGGATGTTCATTGCGTTTGAACAGAAATTTGCAAGTTCCCTCAGGGATAACCGTTAACGTTGGACCGTGCGGAGAAATTGCGACTGTTTCCCTGCCTTGGGTGGATAAGGAACTACGGAGTTAAAGCATATGAGTGGTGTGACGGTCAGTTTGGCGAATGGTGGCGATACCTTCCCTGGTGGCGCCTTTACCAACAATTCCGGCAATGATTCTGTGCTGGGCGGCATTGGCGCTGATAGCATTGATGGCGGCAATGGCAGTGACACGCTGCAAGGTGCTGCGGGCAATGATACGCTATTCGGTGGCATTGGTGCTGACTGGGCCATCTATGCTGATGCGGCGGCGGCTGTCACGGTTAACTTGGGGGCCAACACTTCTTCCGGAGCGCTGGGCAATGACTTGCTGAGTGGGATTTAAATTGTTCTGGGTGGCAATGCGGCTAATAGCCTGCTGGGCGGGAACGCGCATGACACGCTGCTTGGTGGCAATGGTAATGACACGCTGGCTGGCGGCAATGGCAATGATAGCTTGGATGGTGGCGTCGGTGATGCTGATTTGGTGCGCTACGACACAGCCACCGCCAACGTCACCGTTGATCTCAGCGCCGGTCGTTCTTCTGGCGCGCATGGCAATGATAGCCTGGCAGGTTTTGAGGGTATTTCGGGCGGTGGTGGTGCCGATAGCCTATTTGGTAGCACCGGGAATGAGACCCTATCAGGCGGCCTCGGCCATGACACGCTGGATGGCAGAAGTGGATTAAGCGATTGGGCAAGCTACGCCGCGGCCACAGGCGCGGTGACGGTCAATCTTAATACGAGTGTTAGCCGTGGTGCGGCCGGCAATGATAGTTTGACGAACATTGAAGCTGTGCTTGGCAGTGATTTCAATGACAGCCTGTTAGGCAATGGCGCCGCGAATACGCTTGATGGGGGCAATGGCGACGACACCCTAGCAGGTAGTACGGGCGATGATTCGCTATTCGGTGGGGCTGGTACTGACTGGCTAAGCTTTGCCTTGGCAACATCGTCTGTCACGGTGGATGTGGGCGCGGCGACGAGTAGTGGCGCGCATGGCAATGATAGCTTCAGCGGCTTTGAACGTGTTTTTGGCAGCACTGGCCAGGACAGTCTGCTAGGCAGCAATGGCGATGAGTGGTTCATCGGCGGGGCCGCCAATGGGGATGATCGCGCGGATACACTGGCTGGGTTTGGCGGTAATGATACCCTTGTTGGTGGTCGCGGTACTCCAGACCTACAGCAATCCTTCATGCAGTACTTCGCTGATTGGGCGGATTACAGCGGCGCAAGTGGTTCGGTCACGGTCAATCTCGGTGCTGGAAGCAGCAGCGGCGCTGCGGGCAATGACAGCATTGTGGATGTTGAGAATAATTTTGGTAGTAATTTTGATGACCTCATTATCGGAAGTGATACCACCACTTCCTGGGACGGTACTTCCAATTGGCTGGAAGGCTGGCTGGGTAATGATACGCTAGTTGGCGGCGAGCATGGCGCGGTCGGTGATATGGCAAGTTATCGCTCAGCCACTGGTGCGGTTACCGTTGACCTCATGGCTGGTACCAGCAGCGGCGCCCATGGCGAGGATAGCCTGGTGGGTTTTGAAGGCATCATGGGCGGTAGTGGCAATGACCTTTTGATTGCCGGTACGGGATCCAGGGGCGCGCCTAGCGGTGGACATTTTGCGGGTGGCATGGGTGACGATACAATCCTTGGCGGGAATTTTTCTGATACTTTGTATTATCGTTTCGCTACAGGGTCTGTCACGGTTGATCTTGCTGCGGGTACGGCTTCCGGTGCTGATGGCCAGGATAGCATTACCAGCATGGAAGAAGTGCATGGCAGTGATTATGATGATTGGCTTGTAGCCGGCAGGAGCCTGGCTGCTGACTGGCCTATAGCCGGCAATAATGGACATGTACTGCGCGGCCTGCTTGGCAATGACACCCTGCTGGGCACTGATGGTGGAGGGTATGTTTCTTACTGGGATGGGACCAACGTCACCATTGATATGGTTCTTGGCCGGGCGTGGGGGCTGGATATTGGCAATGACAGTATCTACGGAATCCATCGCATTCAAGCTACTTGGTATGGACGTGACAGCATACTTGGAAATAGTGATGCCAATACGCTGGATGGTTACGGCGGAAATGATATAATTGTTGGTGGTAGTGGCGATGAGTCATTATTCGGCCACGATGGCAATCATTCCATGCAGGGCGGCTTGGGCGATGATTCGCTGAACGGTGGCGCTGGCAATGACACATTGGAAGGTGGTCTTGGCAATGATTTGATTAATGGCGGCACCGGGGCGGGTGATTGGCTGCGCTACGCCCAAGCAACCGGTGCGGTCACGGTTGACCTTGTTGCGGGCACCACATCTGGCGCCGATGGTAATGACACACTTTCCGGCATTGAAGCCGTGCAAGGCGGTAACTTCAATGACAGCGTGCTGGGCGATAGCGGCGCGAACCTGCTTTCTGCCAGCATTGGGTTGGATACATTGGACGGTGGCGCGGGCAATGATAGCCTGATTGGCAGCAGTAGCGGCGGCTTCGCATCACTGGTCGGTGGTGACGGCATTGACTGGGTAAGCTTTGCCGGTGGAGCGCTCGCACGGACAATAGACCTCAGCGCCAATCGCATTTTCAGGGATGGGGTGGCTGCGGATACACTTTCTGGCTTTGAGAACGCTCTTGGTTCATCGGCTGGCGACAGCATTCTGGGTGACTCCCAGGCAAATATCCTGGACGGTGGCAGCGGCGCCAATACGCTTTCTGGCGGGGCTGGTAATGATACGCTGCTGGCAGCTGGCAGCGATGATTCCTTCCACGGTGGGCTCGGTGATGATTCGATCTTCGGCGGTAGCGGTGGTGATTGGGCAAGTTACGCTGATGCAACCGGCGCTGTTACGGTTGACTTGACCGGGCGCACAAGCAGTGGCGCCTTTGGCAATGATAATCTTTCAAGCATCGAAGCGGTACGTGGCAGCGATTTCAATGATAGCCTGCTAGGCAGCACGGGCAATGATACACTGCTGGGTGATGGTGGTCATGATACGCTGAGCGGCAGCTCAGGCAGCGCGGATTGGGTGAGCTACGCTGGGGCTAGCAACGCTGTCACAGTAAGCCTGTCGACAAACACAAGCACTGGCGCGGTTACGATTGATCTTGGCGCAGGCACTTCTTTTGGCGCGCGTGGCGAGGACAGCCTGACCGGCATTGAAGCCGCTTTGGGCGGCAGCGCGGATGATAGCCTTCTTGGTGGTGTGGGTAACGACACGCTTGTTGGCGGCAGTGGCAATGACACGCTAGCCGGCGGGCTTGGCAATGATTCGCTTATTGGTGGGGGTGCGAACGATTGGGCTTTCTACGGTGCGGCTACTGGCGCGGTCACGGTTGATCTTGCAGCCGGTATCAGCAGCGGCGCGGAAGGCATTGATGCACTGACGGGGATTGAGGGTATCCTTGGCGGTAACGGCGCTGACAGTCTATTGGGCGCTGCAGGTAATGAGATCTTCCAAGGCGGCATTGGCGATGACACGCTGGATGGCGGGCTTGGCAATGATACGCTGATCGGCGGCGCCGGCAATGACTGGGTCAGCTATGGAGGCGCTACGGGTGGCGTCACTGTCGCGCTCAATACTGATACTGCTAGCGGTGCCTATGGAACGGATAGCGTTACGGGATTTGAGAATATCCTCGGTGGTGCCGGTGGTGATCTGCTTATCGGCGACGCTGGCGCGAATATCCTTAACGGTGGAAGCGGGGCAGACACTCTTCAGGGCGGCTTGGTCGATGACACGCTGGATGGCGGGGCTGGCTTTGACTGGGCTTCCTATGCTGACGCGACGGGCGCGGTGACGGTGAACCTTGTCACGGGCACCAGCAGTGGCGCGCTTGGCAATGACAGCTTGATCAGTATTGAAGGCGTGATCGGCAGCGTCTTCAACGATAACATCCAGGGCAGTGGCAATGACACGATCAGCTTCACCGGTGTCACGGATAGCCTAATTGGGGTGACGGTTGATCTTGCTGCCGGCACATCTGCAGGCGCGGGGAATGACAGTTTTTCGGGCTTTGTCGGCATCATTGGCGGTGCTGGCAATGACAGCCTGGCGGGTAATGGCGCGAATAACTGGATCAGCGGCGGCCAAGACGGATCAGATACGCTGGCCGGGCTTGCCGGTAATGACACTTTGGTTGGCGGGGCGCAAAGCTGGGGCGACATTAACGCAAACGGCCTGGGTCGTTTTCGTGATTGGGCGGATTACAGCGCGGCCAGCGGTGCTGTCACGGTAAGTCTTTCGACCCGCACGTCATCAGGTGCGGCGGGCAATGACAGTCTGTCGGGTATTGAAAACATTCTTGGTGGCAATGGTGATGATTCCATCCAAGGTGATGGCACTCACAATTGGCTGGAAGGCGGGCTTGGCAATGATACGATTGCGGGCGAGGCACATTCCGGTGCTGGTGATTTCGTCAGCTACGCCAGCGCTACGGGCGCGGTGACGGTTGACCTGGTGGCGGGCACCAGTTCCGGTGTGCATGGTGAAGACAGCCTGGCGGGGATCGAAAACATACTCGGTGGCAGTGGCAATGACAGCCTGTTGGGCAATTACAATCCTAGGTCCATAACCGCTTCCAACAATCAAATTTACATTGGTGGCCAGGGTGATGACACGATTGTGGGCGGTGACCCCAGCGGCGTCCTTGTTGATATGGTACGATACACTTACGCAACCGGTAGCGTCACGGTTGATCTTGTTGCGGGCACCAGTTCAGGTGCGGAAGGCATTGACAGCTTAATCGGCATTGAGCAAGCCCAAGGATCTGATTTCGCTGACGTAATTGTTGTTGGCGCCAGCCAAATTGCTCTTGGCATGGGTGGTAATGACACCATCATTGGCGTTGGTGTTGGGGCTTGGTACCAGGGGCCTGAAAACCTAACAGTGGATCTGGTGGCTGGGTTTGCGTTCATCTCCGCAACGGACAATGACAGTCTTGTCAACATTCAGAATGTGCAGAACGCCCAATGGGCCCTGGGCAATGACAATCCGAACTGGATTGTCGGCAGCATAGGATTTGATGATACGCTGATTGGCGCTGGTGGCAATGACACGCTGGTTGGCGGTAGTGGCGGCAATGACTGGGTGAGCTACGCGGAAACGCCGCTTTATGCCTCTGTGCGGGACGGGGTTTACGGTGCGTCTGGTGCGGTAACGGTTGATCTGGCCGCTGGCACCAGCAGCGGCTTGGCGAGCAATACGCTTGGCGGCGGCCATGGCAATGACAGCCTGAACGGGTTTGAGAATGTCCTGTCTGGCAATGGCGATGATAGCCTGCTGGGCAATAGCGATGCCAATGTGCTGGCGGGCGCCGGCGGGAATGACACTTTGGATGGCGGCGCTGGCAATGATACGCTTGCGGGCGCGACGGGTGATGACTCGTTGCTTGGCGGCGCAGGCGTTGATTGGGCGGATTACGGTAGCTTAACGGCGGGTCTGACCATTGATCTGGCCGCGGGCACGGTTCTCAGCAACCTCGGCAATGATACGCTTTCCGGCATTGAAGGCATTGTTGGTGGTTTCAACAATGACTCGGTCTCTGGCAGTTCTGGGGACAATACTGTGGCTGCTGTCGGCGGCGACAACACCATGCACGGGCTTGATGGCAATGATAGCCTGATGGGTGCTGGTGGGAATGATGAGCTTGATGGCGGCGACCATAACGACACGCTTGCAGGCCATGCCGGCAATGACACGCTGTTCGGCCAGGATGGTAATGACAGCCTTTCAGGTGGTGTGGGTAACGACACGCTGCTTGGCGGGCTTGCCAATGACACGCTGAATGGCGGTTCTGGCGATGACAATATGGATGGCGGCACCGGGAACGACCTGCTGTCTTACGCGGGTGCCACGGGTGGTGTGATTGCCAATCTGTCGCTTGGCCGCGCGACGGCAAGTGCGGATACGATCACCGGCTTTGAAAGCCTGCTTGGGTCATCGAATGATGATACGCTGGTGGGTGACAATGCCGCTAATGGTGTCACGGGTGGCAATGGCAATGACACGCTTTCTGGCCTTGCCGGCAATGACACTCTGGATGGCGGCGCGGGTGATGACACGGTTGCCAGCGACGCGGGGACTGACTCGCTCTTTGGTGGTGCAGGGAATGACCTGCTGGATTACAGCGGCACCGGCGGCGCGGTCACGGTTGACCTTGGCGCGGGCAGCATTGGCAGCGCCGCGGGCAATGACAGTGTCAGCGAATTTGAAGGCGTGCTTGGCGGCAGCGGCGCTGATACGCTGCTGGGTGGCGATGGCGTTGACGCGATGTCCGGCGGCAGCGGGAATGATCATGACTGGCTGGATTTTGGTGCTGGTAATGATTACCACAGCTATCTGGCGACGCAGCACCTCGGCAATGATTCGCTGTTTGGCGGTGTCGGGAGTGACACGCTTAATCTTGGTGATGGCGGCTGGTCAGTCCTTGTGGACAATCCGAAGGACCCAAGTGTCAGTCCCTGGACGACTTACCAGCGCGATGATGGTACCTTCATCTATACGCAGGGTTGGGAAAGCGTGATCTGCTTTGCGGAAGGCACGCGGATCATGACACCGGCTGGCGAAGCGAAGGTGGAGGATCTACGCGCGGGCGATATGGTGCTTGCGATGCGCGAAGGTCAGGCGGGTTTTGAGGCGCTCACTTGGGTTGGCTCGATGGATGTCGCGGTGCCGCGTGATGCGGTGATGGCGGCGAAGACGGCGCCGATCCTGATCAAGGCGGGTGCCTTGTCGGATGGCATGCCGGC
>JBIJAH010000025.1:0-54705 GCA_044345845.1 Roseomonas sp. | reverse complement strand
TGGCCATACCTATCAGGCGCATCCTGTGGCTTGTGCCGCCGCGCTGGCGGTGCAGGAAGTGATTGCGGAAGAAAACCTGCTGGCCAATGCGCGCGCCATGGGCGCGTTATTGGAACGCGTTTTGATGGAACGGCTCGGCAATCATCGCCATGTCGGTGATATCCGTGGCCGCGGCCTGTTCTGGGCAGTGGAATTCGTCCAAGACCGCGCGAGTAAAGCGACCTTCGATCCAGCACTTGGCATCAACGAACGCATCAAGCATGCGGCCTTCGCGCATGGCCTGGCCTGTTATCCCATGGGCGGCACGATTGACGGCAAGCATGGCGATCACGTGATCCTTTCACCGCCTTACATCGTGAATGCGCGGGATGTGGAGATGATCGTGGAACGCTTTGGCGCTGCGGTGGATGAGGTTTTTGCGAACCTTCCTAGAGGCTGAGGTGTTGCGCGCGTAGCGCTGGGTCAGCATCCAGCGCTGCCATGCTGCCATCATAGCGGATCTCGCCTCGTTCAATGACATAGGCGCGATCCGCCACTGCCGCGGCGAAATCGAAATTCTGTTCTGAGAGCAATACGGCAATGCCTTCGCGCTTCATGCGCAGCACGGCATCGGCCATCAATTCCAGAATGACGGGGGCCAAGCCTTCGGATGGTTCATCCAGCAGCACGGCTTCTGGATTGCCCATGAGTGTGCGCGCAATTGCCAGCATTTGCTGTTCCCCGCCGGACATGGCGGCGGCGCGGCGGTGGCGCATGGAAGCCAGGTTTGGAAAAACCTCAAACAACCGCTCGGGAGTCCAGGGATCGCGCCCTTCTGCCGGGCGGCGGCCGACTTCCAGATTTTCCGCGACTGTCAGATCGGTGAAGATGCGCCGATCTTCCGGCACATAGCCCAAGCCAAGCCGCGCAATGCGAAAGGCCGCCAGCCCCGTGATGTCGCGCCCGGCAAAGCGTACGCGCCCGGCGCGCGGCGGCACCAGGCCCATAATGGCTTTCAGCGTGGTGGATTTGCCCGCGCCATTGCGGCCCATCAGCGCCGCGACCTCACCACGCGCAAGCTTCAGCGAAACGCCAAACAGGATCTCCGCCGGGCCATAGCCGGCGCGCAATCCTTCCACCTCAAGCACCGCTTCAGCCATGCGCCGCTGCCCTGGCGCGCAAGGCGGCGCGCAAGCCCGAGGTGCCGAGGTAAACGCGCTGCACTTCTGGATTGGCGCGTACGTCTTCCGGCGTGCCGGCGGCAATGATCTCGCCCCGTACCAGCACAAGGATGCGATCCGCATGGGCGAAAACCGCATCCATGTCATGTTCGGTGAACAGCACGCCGATGGCGGAACGCCGCGCAATGCCTGCCACCAGGCGCATCAGTGCGGCGCGTTCAGCGGGTGCCATGCCGGCGGTGGGTTCATCCATCAGCAGCAGGCGCGGCGCACCGGAAAGCGCGATTGCCAGTTCCACGCGCTTCACATCGCCATAAGCCAGCGCCCCCATGGGCCGGTCCGCTGCCCCCGCCATGCCAACTTGATCGAGCAAGCCAAGCGCTTCATCACGGAACAAAGCGCTGCTGCGTGCCAGCATATCGCGCGTGCGGCCTGCATGGGCAATCAGCGCCATTTGCATATTTTCCAGCACTGACATGGAAAGAAATGTTTGCGCCACCTGAAAGCTGCGCCCCACACCCAACCGGCAAATGGCGCGTGGCGGCAGGCCGGTGATCTCCTGCCCCGCCAGTAGCACGCGCCCGCTATCGGGACGCAATTGCCCGCCCACCATATTGAAACTGGTGGATTTGCCGGCACCATTTGGGCCGATCATGGCGAGAATTTCCCCCGCCGCCAGCGAGAACCTCACATTCCGCGCCGCCACCACGCCGCCAAAATTCTTGTTCAAATTCTCCACAACCAGCAGCGTCATGGCGCGCCACTCGATAGCCGCGCGCGCAGCGCTGCATATGCGCCACCCAAGCCGCGCGGAAAAATCAGCACCAGCGCAATAATGGAAGCCCCCAGCAGGAAGCGCCAATAATCCGTGAGCGGCATGAAGACATCCTTGATGCTGTGGAAAGCCGCCGCCCCCAGCACTGGCCCCATCACGGTTTGCATGCCACCCAGTAGAATCATCGCCAGAAAATCAACCGATAGCGGAATACCAAGTAAAGTCGGATCAATCGAACCTTTGGAGAATGCGTATAGCCCACCCGCCAGCCCTGCCGCAGCACCCGCGATGGCGAAGCCAAGCCAGCGGTGGCTGCGTACATCAATCCCAATCGCTTCAGCGCGCTGCGCGGAATCTCGTGCGGCGCGCAGGCTCGCGCCAAAGGGCGCATAGATCACGTGGCGGAGCGCCAAAATGCCCGCCATTGCCGCCACTAACACAATGTAGTGATAGGCGCTGCGTGATGCTGCCCAGGCCGAAGGCCAAACACCGACAATGCCGTTGTCACCGCCCGTGACCTCCACCCATTGAAAGCAGACCGCATAGGCAATCTGCGCGAAAGCCAGCGTCAGCATCGCCAGATAAATGCCCTGCAAGCGCACAATGAAAAACCCGAACAAGGCCGCGAAAAATCCGCCCGCCAAGGGGGCCGCGATCAGCGCCGGTTCCATTGGCATGCCGAGCTTCGTCACCAATAACCCACTCGCATAAGCGCCAAGGCCGAAATAGGCAGCATGGCCGAAGCTCACGATCCCGCCATTGCCCACCAAGAAATTCAGCGAAAAGGCAGCAAGGGCGAAGATCAGCACCTCGGTCGCGACCTTGATCGCATAGGTATCGCCAAAAATCGGCACCGCAGCCGCTGCCAACACTGCCAGCAGCAACAGCAATTTCTCGGCAGCCGCAAAGCCGCGCGGTTGCATGATGCCTTCAGGCAAAGCGCTATGACCCGCAGCGCTTTCTGGCCGACCAAGCAAGCCCCAGGGCTTCACCACAAGCACCAGCGCCATCAGCAGGAACACCAGCACCAGGGTGATTTTCGGGAAGATCAGCACGCCGAAAGCCTGTAATTGCCCAATCAGTAGCGCGGCAAGAAAAGCGCCTCCAATGGAGCCCATGCCGCCAATCACCGTCACCACAAAGGCCTCAGTGATGATGGAAAGATCCATCTGGGCGGAAGCCGAAACGCGTGGTATTTGCAACGCGCCACCCAGCCCCGCCAGAAAGGCGCCCAGAAACAGCGTGCCAGTAAAAAGCAAAGCCTGATTGACACCAAGCGCGCCCACCATTTCTCGGTCTCGTGTTGCAGCGCGCAACAAAATACCAAAGCGGGTCTTCTTCATCAGCAGCCACAGCAAGCCCAAAACTACCGGCCCGGCCGCGATCAGGAAAAGCTCATAAGCCGGAAAGCGTTGATCCAGAATCATCACACCATGGCGGAGCCCCGGTGCGCGTGGCCCGGCAATATCCAGCGGCCCCCAAAGATACAGCACCGCATCCTGCACCATCAGCACCACGCCGAAGGTCGCCAGCAATTGAAACAACTCCGGCACCTTATAGATGCGCCGCAGCAGTAAAACTTCCATCACAACGCCAAGCACACCCACCACGCAGGCGGAAATCAGCACGCCGGCAAAGAACAGCGTCGGCGATCTTTCAATCTGCAATAGCCAAGGCACAATCGTCACCGCCATATAGGCGCCGAGCATATAAAACGACCCATGCGCGAAATTCACAATCCGCGTCACGCCGAACACGAGCGTGAGGCCCGAGGCGATGATGAAAAGCGAGGATGCGCTGGCCAGGCCCGAAAGGCACTGGACCAGCAGAAAGCTAAATTCCACGCTCAAGCCCGGCGCGCGGCCCGCACTTCTTCTTCAGGGAACATGTAATCGGCGCCATCGGCATAGCGCGCATTGCGCATGGTGCCCTGCCCATTGCGCTGCGTGGTTTCACCCACCCAGGTGCCCATGCTGCCCTGCTGATCAATGCCGCGCATCGTCACATTGCCCACCAGCGTATCGGTGCGAAGATCGCGCAGCGTATCCACCAACACCTCATTATCCAGACTATTGGCGCGGTTCAGCATATTGGCCAACACCTGCACCGTCACGTAACCAAGCAGGCTGCCCTTGCGCGGCGTGTCATTGAAGCGCGTGCGATAGGTTTCAACAAAAGCGCGATGAGCAGCACCTTCCACCTGGTCCCAAGGATAGCCAGTCACCACCCAACCTTCCGGCGTTTCATCGCCAAGCGGGATCATGTATTCTGGTTCGCCCGTCAGCAGGGAAAGCACGAAGCGGCGTTCGAACAAGCCCCGCGTATTGCCTTCACGTACAAAGGCCGTCAGGTCTGGGCCGAATAGCGCATTGAAAATCGCATCCGGCCGCGCCTGCGCCAAAGCGCCCACCGTCGCACCCGCATCCACGCGGCCAAGCGCTGGATATTGTTCGGCGATGATTTCTGCACCGGGAATGGCGCCGCCGATCAGCCGCTTGAAATTCGCCGCCGCCGATTGGCCGTATTCGTAATTCGGCGCCACAATCGCCCAGCGCTTTTGCGTTTTGCCGCGCGCGGCTTCCACCAGCATGCGCGTTTGCATGAAGGTGGAAGGGCGCAGCCGCCACGTATAGCGATTGCCCTGCGCCATGGTGATCGCATCGCTCAGCGGTTCGGTCGCAAAGAACAGCCGCTTGCGCTGATTGGCGAAATCCGCGACCGCCAGCCCGACATTGGACAGAAACGTGCCGGCGATGAAGGAAACATTCTCCCGCGTCAGCAATTCTTCCGCCACGCGCACCGCGTCACCTGGTGTTGAGCCATCATCGCGGAAGATGAATTCCAGCCGCCGCCCACCCATGACGCCGCCCGCGGCATTGATCTGTTCCGCGGCCATTTGGATGGCGTTGCGATAGGGGATGCAGAAGGCCGCCATGCGGCTATAGGAATTGAGCTCCCCAATGCGGATCGGCGCACCCTGCGCCGCCGCGCCGCGCCCTGTCGCCGCTGCCGCCAGCCCGGCCCCGCCGGCCAGAAGCGCGCGGCGTCCGAAGAAGATGCTATCCATGACAAGCCTCTGCTGACTTTTCTCACCCCTCACAATGGCGATGGGGAGCGCCCTGGTCCAGGGTCTGGCGCCGACTTGTTTGTGACTGCCCAGATTCAGTCTAGCCGGGCGCGGCAGGCTCGGCTAAAAGCCCGCCACCATGATTACCGTCCTGCTTGTCCTGCATCTTTTCGTGACGCTCGCGCTGATTGGCGTGGTCCTGCTCCAGCGGAGTGAAGGCGGCGGGCTTGGCGTGGGTTCATCCCAGGGCATGGGGTCCTTCATGGGTGGGCGCGGCACGGCTAATTTGCTGACGCGTTCCACCGCCGTTCTGGGTGCGGCCTTCTTTGCCCTGGCGCTGACCTTGGCGCTGCTGACCAAGGGCGCGTCCCAGCAAAACCGCTCCATCCTGGATGGCCCGGCGCCGATCACGGCCCCGACAGCGCCGGCACTGCCCAGCCTGCCGAGCGTGCCGACGAACTAATCTACCCGGCCAACAGCCCGTCTATCGCCTTGGCCAGCCTGACATCGCGCGCGGAGAGCCCGCCCGCGTCATGCGTGGAAAGCGTAATCTCCACCCGGTTCCATACATTGAACCATTCCGGGTGATGGTCCTGCGCTTCGGCCAGCAACGCCACGCGCGCCATAAATCCCCAGGCCTCGGAAAAATCCTTGAAGCGGAAGCTGCGGGTGATGGCATCGCGCCCTTCCACCAGCTGCCATGCCGGCAGCGTGGCCGCAAGCCCGGCCCGTTCCATAGTGCTGAGTTTTTCGACCATGGCGTCAGATCATCGCCATGCCGCCATTGACATGCAATGTCTGGCCCGTGACCCAGCCGGCCTCATCACTCGCCAGATAGACCACGGCGGCGGCGATATCCTCGGGCGATCCCATCCGCTGCGTTGGGATGCGCGTCAGCAGGGCGGTTTTTTGTGCCTCATTCAGCGCGTCCGTCATGGCGGTCTTCACGAAGCCGGGCGCCACCACATTCACCGTCACGCCGCGCGTCGCCACTTCCTGCGCCAGTGACTTGGACATGCCAATCAAGCCCGCCTTGGCGGCGGCGTAATTCGCCTGGCCGGCATTGCCGGTGACACCAACGATGGACGCGATGGAAATGATCCGCCCCTGGCGCTTTTTCATCATGCCGCGCAAAGCGGCGCGCGCCAGGCGAAACGGCGCGGTCAAATCCACTTCCAACACCGCATTCCAATCCGCATCACCCATGCGCAGCGCCAGCATATCCCGCGTGAAGCCGGCATTATTCACCAGAATATCAAGGCCACCTGCTTCGGCTTCGATCTTTTCAATTAGCTTCGCCGGCGCTTCCGGGTCCGCCAGATCAGCCGGCGCTACAATGATGCGTGAGCCAAGTTCAGCAGCGAGTGCTTCCAATTCTGCCGCGCGGCGGCCCGTGATGGCGACCGTCGCGCCCTGGGCGTGCAGCGCACGGGCCACGCCCGCGCCAATGCCACCCGTGGCGCCGGTGACGAGGGCAGTCTTGCCAGTCAGATCAAACATATCACTCATCCCTGGTTAAGGCGTTTGAACAGGAAATACCGCGCATGGCCGGGCGGATGATCCTCGATACTGCCGAAAAGCGCGTAGCCGTGCTTTTCGTAAAAGGGCAGCGCCTGGAAGGAAAGGGTATCGAGCCAGACGCCGATGCAGCCCCTGGCGCGGGCTTCGGCCTCCAATCGTGTCAGCAGGCTTGAACCAAGTCCCGCACCGCGCAGATCCTCAGGCAAAAACAGATAGTGCAATTGATACCACGCGCCCCAGCACCAGCCGAAAGCGCCGCCAACGGGTTCAGCTTCAGCAGAACGACGCACGACCAGTGACAGCGGCTTATATCCATGGCTGCCGATGAAGGGCGCATTCAGGGCTTCGAGCCCAGCCAGAGCCACCTTGGCGGCGGGATCATCCTCAATCTCCGAGAGTGTGATCTCGGCCATGATCAGAGCGACTTCAGGAAAGCTTCAAGCTCGGCCGGATTGCCGATGGCAAGCGCGGTCGCTTCCGGCGCATTGCGCTTCATGAGGCCGGTCAGCACCTTGCCCGAGCCGACCTCAACAAACTTATCACAGCCCATCGCGGCCATAGCGGCGACACATTCGCGCCAACGCACCGTGCCAGTCACTTGGCGCACCAGCAAATCGCGGATTTCGGCGGGGTCTGTGGCCTTAGCGGCGGTGACATTCGCCACCACCGGCACGGCGGGCGCCTGCATGGCGGCTTTGGCCAGGGCTTCCGCCATGGCATCCGCTGCGGGGGCCATCAGCGCGCAATGGAAGGGGGCGGAGACCGGCAGCAGCATGGCGCGCTTCACACCCTTTTCCTTGGCAATTTCAATCGCGCGCTCAACCGCCGCCTTGGCGCCGGAAATCACCACCTGGCCGCCGCCATTATCATTGGCGGCTTCCAACACCTCGGCCTTGCCGGTTTCGGGGTTGGTGGCGGCGGCGGCGCAAATTTCCTGCGCCAGATCAATCTCCGCCCCCAAAAGTGCCGCCATAGCGCCAGTGCCGGTGGGGGTGGCCTTTTGCATGGCTTCGCCACGCAGGCGCAAAAGCTTCGCAGCGGTGGCGATATCAAAAGCGCCGGCGGCAGTCAGCGCGCTATATTCGCCAAGCGAATGGCCGGCCACCAGCGCCACGCGCCCCGCAAGCGCAAAGCCGCCTTCGGCGTCAAGCGCCCGCACCACGGCCAGGGAATGCGCCATCAGCGCCGGCTGGGCATTGGCCGTCAGCGTCAATTCTTCCTGCGGGCCTTCCCACATCAGCTTGCTGAGCTTCTGTCCCAAAGCATCATCCACTTCCTGAAAGACGTGGCGGGCAGCGGGAAAGGCATCGGCCAGGTCGCGGCCCATGCCGACGGCCTGGCTCCCCTGGCCGGGAAAGACGAAGGCGAAGGCCATGATCAGAATTCCGTGATGGTTAAGGTCAGGCCGCGCGAATGGCCGCGCGGCCCCGGCTTGTCAACCGCATCAGTTCATCTGGATATTCGCGTCCTTCACCACCTGCTTCCAGCGGGCGAGCTCCGACGAAATTGTGGCGCCCAATTCCTGAGGGCTGGACGCATCAATGGTGAAGCCGGCTGCCGTCAGGCGCTGCGTGGTCTCGGGCGCGCGCAGCGCCGCGACAATTACCTCATGCAGCCGGGCGATGGCCGGGGCGGGCGTCCCTGCTGGGGCCAGGAAGGCGGACCAGGAAGCGGAAAGCACATCCGGCAGGCCGGCCTCCACCATGGTCGGCACATCCGGCAGGCCGGAAAAGCGCTTGGTGCCGGCAATGGCAATGGCGCGCAGCGCGCCAGATACCACATGCGGGCGCACCGTTGCCGCATTCAGGATGCCGATCTGCACCTGGCCTTGGATCATGGCCGTCACCGCCGGGGCGCCGCCGGGGAAGGGGACATGCGTCGCCTCGGTCCCGGTACGCTTCAGGAAAAGCTCCATGCCCAATTGCTCGGTAGAGCCCACGCCGCCTGAGCAATAGGAAGCCCGGCCCGCTTCGCGCTTCAGCCAGGCCACCACCTCGGCCACATTGGTCGCGGGCACATCCTTATGCACGACCAGCATATTGGGCACCGACATCGCCAGGCTGACCGGGGCGAAATCCTTCTCGGGGTCATAGCCAGGGCGGGTCATAACAGCGGGGTTGATGGTCATGGTACCGCTGGCGGCAACAATCAGTGTATGGCCATCGGGCGGTTGCGCCGCGACATGGCGGGCGGCGATGGCCCCGGTGGCGCCAGGGCGGTTTTCCACCACCACATTCTGCCCAAGGGCTGCCTGCATGGCCGGTGCGACCAGCCGCGCCACCAGGTCATTCGGGCCACCCGGGGCGAATGGCACCACCAGCACCACGGGGCGGCTTGGCGCCCAGGCGCCCTGCGCGCGGGCCTGGCTGGCAAGCAGCGCCAAGGGCAGGCCCATCACTATATTGCGACGATTCATCCGGAAGCTCCCCGCGTTTTCTTGGTGTTACTAAGCATAAAGCTGCAAGACGCGACAGTCAGGGCTTGATCCCCGCCCCCCCTTCGTGCTTTACGCCCCCCTCCCCTGCCGGGTGCAAGGCAAGTGCCCGGCTATGCCCTTATGCGCGCCCCATCCCGGGGCCAGGGCTGAGCCAGCCAAAGGGAGATCACATGCCGCTATACGAATGCGTGTTCATCGCACGCAATGATATCACGCAACAGCAGGTTGAAGCCATTGCCGACCAGGTCGCCGCGACTCTGGGCGAAGGCGGTGGTGAAGTCCGCAAGCGGGAATATTGGGGCCTTCGCAGCCTTGCTTACCGGATCAAGAAGAATCGCAAGGGGCATTATATGCTTCTTGGCCTTGATACGCCGCCTGCCGCTCTCAAGGAAGCGGAGCGTCAGCTGGGTCTGAATGAAGACGTGCTGCGCCTGCTGACCGTGCGCGTGGAAGCGATTGACGAAGCGCCTTCCGCTGTCATGTCCAAGCGTGGCGGTGACGATCGTGACCGGGAAAAAAGCTTCCGTGGCCCGCGCCCTGCCGGCCGCTTTGGTTCTGGCCGTGGTGGCCGTGGCGATGACCGCGAGGAATTCCGTGCCCGCGGCCGCGACGAAATGGATATGTCCATGGGTGGTGAGGAATAAGCGATGTCTGACAATGCAGATCTGATCCCCGCCGCCCGCCGCCCCGCCGTTGGGGCCCGCCGGCCTTTCTATCGTCGTCGCAAATCCTGCCCCTTCAGCGGCCAGGGCGCGCCGAAGATTGACTTCAAGGATGTGCGCTTGCTGTCGCGCTTCCTGTCCGAACGCGGCAAGATTGTGCCTTCGCGCATCACCGCAGTTTCGGCCAAGAAGCAGCGCGAATTGGCCATTGCCATTAAGCGCGCGCGCTTCCTGGCGCTGCTGCCTTACGTGATTGCTGACTAGGCAAGACACATCGGCGAAAGGGCATGGTTCCAGCCATGGAAATCAGGCGTGGCCTGTTGGATGACCCGCGTTGGCTCGCGGCGGCGATTGGTGGGATTGTTTCCGCCATCGCGGCGCTATGGGCCATGCGTGGATTGCCGCTTGGCTTTGCGGCTTTCTGGCTGACATCCCTGCCCATTTTCGCCGCTGGGCTTGGCTTTGGCAGCGGTTCCGCCTTTGGCGCCTTGGGTATTGGCACCTTGATCCTGCTGGTGCTGGCCAGTGAATGGCCAACGCTGATCTATCTGCTGGGCTTTGCATTGCCGGCGCTACTGATGGTGGCAACGGGGCTGCGGGCTGGCCGGCTGGATAGTGCCGGCCCATTGGCGCTGACCGGCATTTGGCCGGCGCTGGTGATCCTGCTGGTGGCGGTACTGCTGGCCGATAGCCCAGGCGGCTTCGACGGTGCGCTGACCGCTTCCGTGAAGCAGGGCCTAACGCGCATGGGCATTGCGGATGCCGGCATGCCGGTGGAGCAATTGGCCAGCATCATGGCCCCGGCCATGGCGGGGTGGATGGTGGCAGCGCTGATCATCTGCGGCATTGGGGCGCAAACTGCGCTCACGCGCCGCGGCATGGCCTTGGCCGCAACGCCGCGTTGGTCTGAGGCGCGCTTGCCGATCTGGTACGGGTTTCTCCCTGCCGGGGCGGCGGTGGTCTGGCTGAGCGGCATAGGCGGCGAAAGCAGCCTGCCCTTCGCGCTTTTTGTGGTGCTGTTGCTACCGTTTTTCCTGCTGGGGCTTGCCGCGGTGCATCGGCGTTCTGCCGGACGCACCGCCCGGCCCTTCATGCTCGGCGTTTTCTACGCTGGGCTTGTGATCTTGAGCGTGCCGGCCGCAATCGCGGTTACGGCCTTCGGCATTTTCGAACAATGGGGGCGGCGCAATCAGCCGCCCGGAGGCATGACATGATTGACCTGATCCTGATGCAGCGCGTGGATAAGCTCGGCCAAATGGGTGAACGCGTGAAGGTGCGCCCAGGCTATGCGCGTAATTTCTTGCTGCCCACCGGCAAGGCGATTCGCGCCAGCAAAGCAAACCTGGAACGCTTCGAACGCGACCGCGTCCAGCTTGAAGCGGATAACATCAAGCGCCGTGGTGAGGCTGAGCGCGTGGCCGAACGTGTGGCCGGGCTTTCGGTGGTGCTGATCCGCCAAGCGGGCGAAAGCGGCGGCCTTTATGGTTCCGTTGTATCGCGCGACATCGCGGTGGCCTGCACCGAAGCGGGCCTGACCATCACGCGCGAGCAAGTGCTGCTTGGCCAACCGATCAAGAGCACGGGTATTTCCACGGTGCAGGTAGAACTGCATCCGGAAGTGCATATCCCGGTGGTGGTGAATGTCGCCCGTAGCCGCGAAGAAGCTGAAAAGCAGACCCGTGGCGAAAGCGCCGCGGCCGCTGCCCAGGCCGAAAGCCTGGAAGCCGAATTGGCCGCTGAGCTGGCTGCGACGGAAGAAGCCGGCTGAAATTGAATGTTGCGGGGGCGCATAGCCCCCGCAGTCTGCCCAGTTTCTGACTAGCCCTTCGCAAAGGCTACATCGCGGGTTGCAGCGAGCTTTTCATAACCGAGACGCACCGCCGCTGCCCCGTGCACCCTTTCCAACCGGCGCAACGTGAAATGCCCGCGCGCGACGGTGCGGAAATGTTCCAGGAAGGCCAGGTTGATGGCTGCACCCGCCGCCGCACCAATCAAAGGCGCGGCCTGCGCTGAAAGCTTCAGCCCCACGGGTCCCACAAAGCGCGACGCGATGGCGGCGATGAAGCCAAGCAGTACGCTTGCGCCAATGCTGCCCTTCAACGCCTCAGCCAGCGCAATACGTAAGGCGAAGTAGCCGGATTCGGCGGCATCATCCCCGCTGCCGCGCCCGCCAAGCGCGAAAATCTTCAGGCATTCGGCGGCAATTTCTGGCCGCGCCAAATCTTCGCCTTCTTCCGCCGCAATGGCCGCGATCTGGCGCAGCAAAACTGTTGTGGAAACCGGCAATTCCACCAGTGTGCCCGCCAAGCCAAAGGCTCCGCCCGCGGCACCCGTTGCCGCCGCCAAGCCGCGATGCAACCAGGATGAGGATATGCCCGGTGGCTTTGCCGCCGGCGATGATCGCAGCGCTGCCCCCATCGCCGTGGTCAGCGCCGTGCGCACCGCGCCTTGCAGCCCACCTTGCAGGGGGCTGGGCAAGCGGGCGGTCAGCGCTTCAATCGGGGTGCCCACCGTTGCCGAAAGCCGCGCGGCGAGGGAAGGGTTCTCCAAAGCTTCAAAAGCTGCGCGCAGTTCAGCCGCTGCCCGGCCATCAAGCGGCGGCGGGGTGGCGCTGACCGTAAGGCTCATGGCTGGAGCATTTTCAAGCCAAGTGTGCGCACTTGGCGACTCGGAAAATGCGACCAAAGTCTACGCGGCATTTTCAAGCCAAGTGTGCGCACTTGGCGACTCGGAAAATGCGACCAAAATCTGCGCTTCATTTTCAAGCCAAGTGTGCGCACTTGGCGACTCGGAAAATGCGGCCAAACATAGGTTAGGCCATGTCTGGTGAGCGGATGCGAAGCAGGCATGGCCTACAGGATATACCGCGAAAGATCGGCGCTGGCAGCCAAGGGTGCCACGCGGTCGCGTACCATGGCAGCATCAACCGCAATCGCTTCCCCCGCACGATCGGTCGCGGTGAAGGAAATCTCCTCAAGCAGTCGCTCCAGCACCGTCGCCAGCCGCCGCGCACCGATATTCTCGACACTCGCGTTGATCTCTGCCGCCAGATCAGCAATCGCTTCAACCGCATCAGGCGTGAAATCAAGCGTGACCGCTTCCGTGCCAAGCAGCGCGGTGTATTGTTTCAGCAAGGAATGTTCGGGTTCGGTCAAAATCCGGCTGAAATCATCGCGCGACAGCGCCTTCAATTCCACGCGGATCGGCAAGCGGCCCTGCAATTCCGGCAAAAGATCGGATGGCTTCGCCAAATGAAACGCGCCAGACGCGATGAACAGCACATGATCCGTCTTCACCGGCCCGTGCTTGGTCGTGACGGTTGTGCCTTCAATCAGCGGCAGTAAATCACGCTGCACCCCCTCGCGGGAGACATCGCCGCCACGCATCCCGCTTTCGCTGGTGCGCGCGCAGATCTTGTCAATCTCATCCAGAAAAACGATGCCATTGGCTTCGACATTGGCAAGCGCTTCGCGCACCACCGCATCCTGATCCAATAGCTTGTCGGCTTCATCCTTCAATAGCGCGGTGCGCGCTTCGGCCACGGTCAGTTTGCGGGATTTGCTGCGCCCGCCAAACATCTTGCCGAACATATCCTGCAAATTCTGCATTTGCGGCGGCTGACCGCCCGGCAAATCCATCATGCCAATTGGCATGGCCGGGCCAGAATCGGCCAATTGCACTTCAATCTCGCGATTTTCCAACTGCCCTTCGCGCAGCATGCGGCGGAACTTTAACCGAGTTTCCCCTGATGCCCCTTCGCCCACCAGCGCCGTCAGCAGCGTTTCCTCCGCCGCCAATTCCGCCTTGGCCTGCACGCCCTTGCGCGCGGCATCGCGACCCATGGTGATGGCAACTTCCACCAGGTCACGAATGATGCTTTCAACATCGCGCCCGACATAGCCAACTTCGGTGAATTTCGTCGCTTCCACCTTCAGAAACGGCGCGTGCGCCAAACGCGCCAAGCGGCGCGCGATTTCCGTCTTGCCGCAGCCGGTCGGCCCGATCATCAGAATGTTCTTCGGCACCACTTCTTCGCGCAGCCCCGGGGCCAATTGCTGGCGCCGCCAACGATTACGCAATGCAATCGCCACCGCGCGCTTGGCTTCCTGCTGGCCGACAATATGCCGATCAAGTTCTGAGACAATCTCGCGCGGGGAGAGGTTGACGGTTTCGGTCATGCTGCGTCTCCCGTGCTGGCGGCGAGTGTTTCCAGGATGATATTGCCGTTGGTATAGACGCAGATATCGGCGGCAATCTTCATCGCACGCCGGCAAATCTCCTCAGCTTCCACGCCCTCCACGGGCAGCAGCGCGCGCGCGGCAGAAAGCGCGTAATTGCCGCCCGAGCCGATGCCGATAATGGCGTCTTCCGGTTCCAGCACATCGCCCTGCCCGGTCACCAAAAGGGACCGCTTGTGATCGGCCACCGCAAGCAAGGCTTCCAGGCGCCGCAAATAGCGATCCGTCCGCCAATCCTTGGCCAGATCAACGCAGGCGCGTTCCAATTGATCGGGGAAGCGTTCCAGCTTGGCTTCCAGCCGTTCCAGCAGCGTGAAGGCATCGGCCGTGGCGCCGGCAAAGCCTGCCAGCACCTTGCCGCCGGCGATCCGGCGGATTTTGCGCGCATTGCCCTTCACCACTGTCTGGCCAAGCGAGACCTGCCCATCCCCGGCCATGGCCACTTGCCCGCCCTTGCGGACGCAAAGAATGGTGGTGCCGTGCCAGCCCAGGGGGTCGTGTTGTGTCTGTGTCATGGGTCATGAAATGGCGCGCCTCGGGCGCATAGGCAACTCTGCGTCGCGCGACATATGGCTGAAACAAAAAACCCCGTGCGGCGAAATAGCGGCGACACATGCGCCTTTTATGAAAATGCCCACCGAGCCGATGGGCGAAGGTCCGAAACGGGCGCGAGACCCGATCCGGGCAGAATAGGTCTTCCTCAGCCGCCGGGTCCCCAAGCCCCCATGGACCCGGCGGCCTTATCTTGCCCGCGCTTTCGGTTGCATCCCCCCCACCGCGAGGCGTAGTTAGGCTGTATGAAGACCACCCCGCCCTGGAACCGCCGCGCGGAAATCAGCCGCGAGACTTCGGAAACCGCGATCACCGTCGCCCTCGGCCTGGATGGCGAAGGGCGCGCGGATATCGCCACCGGCATTGGCTTTCTGGACCATATGCTGACCGCACTCGCCCGCCACGGCTTGTTCGACCTGAAGGTGCAGGCCAAGGGCGATCTGCACATAGATTTCCACCACACCACCGAAGATGTTGGCATTGTGATTGGCCAGTGCCTGCGCCAAGCCTTGGGCGATAAGCGCGGCATCCGCCGCTACGGCGCTGCCGTGATCCCGATGGATGAGGCTTTGGCGGAAGCGGCGGTGGATATTTCTGGCCGGCCCTTCCTTGCCTGGTCCGTCACCTTCGCTCAGCCCAAAATTGGCGAAATGGATACGGAATTATTCGAAGAATTCTTCCGCGCTTTGGCCTTCAATGCCGGTATCACGCTGCATGTGACGCAAAAGGCCGGCACCAACGCCCATCACGTGGCGGAAGCCTGTTTCAAGGCTTTGGCGCGCGCATTGCGGGAGGCTGTGGAACCTGACCCGCGCGCGATTGGTGCCATTCCTTCCACCAAAGGCGTGCTGGAAGCCTGAGATGCGCGTCTGGACCGTTCATCAGCGCCCGGCCATGGCGGGCAAGCCCGCGCGCACGGTAATGGTGCGGGAAGGCTTTTCCTGGTTGGCCGCGCTGTTTCCGCTCATCTGGTTCCTGGCCAAGCGGCTTTGGCTGGTGGCGGCGCTGTATTTCGCGCTGGCCACATTGATCGGCTTTGTATTGCCTTCCACCGTCTCCCCCTGGGCCATGATGGCGCTACAAATCCTGACGGGGTTTGAAGCGCGCAACCTTCAGCGCTGGAGCCTGGAACGCCAAGGCTTCCGCCTGATGGGCGTGGTGCAGGGACGGAATGAGGATGGCGCGGTACTGAACCTGGCGGACCGCCGCCCCGATTTGGCACGCGGGCTGTCATGAAGCTGGTGATCATAGACCCGGGTTCGGGCAACCTCGCCTCCGTGCTCCGGGCGTTTCAGAAAGTGGCGGGGGAGGCAAGCGTGGCCGCCGATATCCGCGTCACGCGCGATGCGGCGGATATCCTGACGGCGGATCGTGTGGTTCTGCCCGGACAGGGGGCTTTCGCCGCCTGCCGGCGCGGGCTGGATGCGCTGCCGGGCGCCGTCGCGGCCATGGAACAGCGCGTGCGCGGGGATGGTGTGCCCTTTCTTGGCATTTGTGTTGGCATGCAACTGATGGCGACCCAAGGGTTGGAACATGGCACCACCCCTGGGCTGGATTGGCTGCCCGGCGAAGTGGCACCGATGGACCCGAAAGATGCCGATGGCCGGCCTTTGCCCCTGCCGCAAATGGGCTGGAATGGGCTGAATTTCCGCCCAGGCTGCCACCCTTTGCTGGCTGGGATCACGCCCGGGGATCAGGTTTATTTCGTCCATTCCTATGCGTTCACCGCAGCGCGGGGGGAGGATGTCATCGCCTCCACCGACTATGGCGGGCCGGTGACCGCCGCCATTGCCCGCCATAATCTTGCCGGGCTTCAGTTCCATGTGGAGAAAAGCGGCCCGGTGGGGTTGCGTATCCTCGCCAATTTCCTGAAATGGGTGCCATGAATAGCGCAATGACCATGAGCTTTACCCATGATTTGGCTGTGGAACTCGCCAACCAGATTTCGGATGCGGATTTGGCCGACCTCTGTGAGGCGACGGATGCCGCCATCATTGAAGGCGGTGGCTTCGGTTGGCTGGAGCCCCAGGGGCGGGAAGCACTCGCGCGGCATTTTCGCGGCACGCTGCTGGTGCCGGAGCGCGAATTATTCATCGCCCGGCTGGATGGCCATGTGGTGGGGTCAGCGCAGCTTGTGCGCCCGCCGCGCCATAATGAAGCGCAATCCTTCGGCGCCACGCTGACCCATGCCTATCTGGCGCCCTATGCGCGCGGCCATGGCCTGGCGCGCATGTTGGTGGCGCGCGTTGAAGAACGCGCCGCCGCGCTGGGACACCGCGTGCTGAACCTGGACGTGCGGGAGACTCAATCCACCGCTATCGCGCTATTTGAAGCGCTGGGTTACGTGCATTGGGGCACGCATCCCTTTTACGCGCGCGTGAATGGCCAAACCGTGGGTGGGCGCTATTATTTCAAGCCGCTGGAACCAGGCCGCGGGCGCGCGACTGGCGCTTTGCTCGACCCCACGCAGTAATGGGCTTTTCGCTTTATCCCGCCATTGATTTGAAGGGCGGGCAGGTAGTGCGCCTGAAACGAGGCGAGATGGATCAGGCCACCATCTATGCCGATGATCCGGCAGCGCAGGCGAGCATCTTCATCGAAGCCGGCTTTAGTTGGGTGCATATGGTAGACTTGGATGGCGCGTTTGCCGGCAAGCCCGCCAATGCCGCTGCCGTGCGCGCGATCATCGCCGCCGTGCCGGGTGCGAAACTGCAATTGGGCGGCGGCATTCGCACCATGGAGACTGCGGAAGCCTGGCTGGCCGCAGGGGTCAGCCGGATCATTCTGGGCTCCGCCGCCGTGAAGGACCCGGATTTTGCCCGCGCGGCCTGCCGCGCCTTTCCGGGCCGTGTTGCGCTTGGGATTGATGCGCGTGATGGCATGGTGGCGACCGAAGGCTGGGCTGAGACCAGCGATGTGAGTGCGACCGATCTGGCGCGCCGCTTTGAGGATTCCGGCGCGGCGGCGGTGATTTATACTGATATCGCGCGCGATGGCATGCTGACCGGGGTTAATGTCGCGGCAACAGCGGCGCTGGCGCGGGCGGTGCGCCTGCCGGTGATTGCCTCGGGCGGGGTTGCGGGGCTTGAGGATATCACGGCGCTGCGCGAAGCCGACGCCGGTATTGAAGGCGCGATCCTGGGCCGCGCGCTGTATGATGGACGCATTGAACCGAAGCAGGCGCTGGCGGCGGCTGAGTGATCACCCAGCCTCCCGCAAGGGCTGCGTCAGTAAGCGATCCAGCCTTTGTTCCTGATCGGCGCGAAATTCCACGACGCCAATCACCATCCCAAGCTGCCCGGCTGCCGGTTCCGCGCGGTAGGTGCCGAACAACCTGTCCCAACAGGAAAGGCAAAAGCCGAAATCGCTATCGGTTTCCTCACGCACTTCGGAATGATGCACGCGGTGCATATCGGGCGTCACCAGCACCAGGCGTAGCGCGCCGTCCAGCCAGGCGGGCAAAGCAAGGTTCGCGTGGTTGAACAGGCTGGTGGCGTTCAGCAGCACTTCGAACACTAAAACTGCTTCTGCCGGCGCGCCAAGCGCCGCTACCGCCGCCATCTTGATCGCCATGGAAAGCAGGATTTCCACCGGATGAAAACGCAGCCCCGAAGAAGCATCCAATTCCGGGTCAGCGTGATGCACGCGATGCAAGCGCCACAGCACGGGCACGGCGTGAAAGACGCGATGCTGGAAATAGATCAGCAGATCCAGCAGCAGCACGGCCAAAACGCCGCCCACCAAGCCATTCAGCCCGAGCCAACGCAGCAGCCCAAGCCCCTGGCTTTCCGCATAAAGCGCCGCACCAATAGCCGCAGCGGGCGCCAGCAGCCGCACCAGCAGGGAAGAAAGCACCACCAGCCCAAGATTCGCCGGCCAGCGCCGCCAGGACAGCCGCTGCGCCCGGCGCGGAAAGGCGCGTTCCAGCACCAGCATGGCGCCGAGCACGCCCAGAAAGGCCGCGAGCCTGATCAGCGGTTCATGGGCCAGCATGGCCGGGATTCTCCTTGCAGTATTCCACCATAGCTTGTGTCGCGCGCCCCGAATTGGAATGCTGATGCCATGATAGCACGCAAACGCCCAAGCTGATGGCCCTTGGCTTTCTGGAATGGTCCGCCCGGCGTGGAGGCCCGCTGCTGGCGCTTGGCATTTTCGCGGGGCTTTTCATCCCGCCCCTGGCCGCGCTGTTTCGCGATGTGGTCACCTTTTCGGTTGCGACGCTGATGACCATTGTGCTGCTGCGCGTGGATTTGGCGCAGGTGGTGGCGTATTTGCGCCGGCCCGTGCTGGTGGCGGTGCTGGTCGCCTGGATGATGCTGGTCTGCCCCATTCTGCTTTTCCTGGTACTGCGCGGCTTTGGCTTTGATGGGCCCCTGGTTGCGGGGCTGGTGATCAGCGCCATGGGCTGTGCGGCCACATCATCCCCGGCCTTCGCGCGCATGGTGGGGCTGGATGGGGAAATCTCATTGGTGGTCGCCATTATCACCACGCTGATTGTGCCCTTCACTGCGCCGCCCTTGGCGCTTGGGCTGATGGGCATAGATTTGGCGATTTCGCTTTCTGCGTTGATGGGAAGGCTAATGCTGGTGGTCGGGCTGCCCTTGCTGATTGCGGTGGCGCTGCGCCGGCTATTGGGCCCGGCGCGGCTGCAACGCTATGCGGGCGCCTTGGATGGTTCAGTGGTGTGGCTGGTCGTGATTTTCGGCTTTGGCGTGATGGATGGGATGCTGGCCAAAATCACCTCAGACCCCGCCTGGGTGATGGGCGGCCTGGCCTTGGCTTTTGCCGCCAATTTCGGTCTGAATGCTGCAACCGCTTTGGTCTTTGCGCCCACCGGCAAGAAGTTGGCGCTCACGGCGGGCTTGCTGGGTGGCAATCGCAACATGGCGCTGTTTCTGGCGGTGCTGCCGGCGGCAACCGATGAGCGCATTTTGCTGTTCTTCGCGCTTGGCCAATTCCCGCTTTTCCTGACGCCCTTCCTGCTGCGCCCGATCTATATGCGCCTGAAACCCGATTAGGCGCGCGCTTTCTCCAGCGCCATCAATACCACTTCCGGCGTCGCCGGCAGGTCAAGCGCGGTTAGTCCCGTCGCGTCACAAAGCGCATTCCAAACAGCGCTTGCCAGCATCAGCGGCGGCTCACCCACACCTTTTGATCGAAAAATCGTCTCCGCCCGCGCTGGCGCATTGGCGAGCAAGCGCAGGCGGAAATCCGGCGGTGCGTCGCGGCTGCCTGGGATCTTGTAGGTGGAGGGTCCCAGTGTGCGCTGCCGCCCTTCCTTGTCCCAATAAAGGCTTTCCGTTGTCAGCCAGCCAAGCCCCTGCACGAAGCCGCCTTCAATCTGCCCGCGATCAATCGCGGGGTTCAGCGAACGCCCGCAATCCTGCACCAGATCAGCGCGCAACACGCGATGTTCGCCGGTAAGCGTATCCACCACCACTTCCACCACGGCTGCGCCGTAGGAGAAGTAGAAGAAGGGCTCACCTCGCATGGATTTCGCATCCCAGTGAATGTCGGGCGTGCGATAAAACCCTGTGGCAGAAAGCGAAATCCGCTGCACCCAGCAGCGATGCGCCAGATCACCGAAATCCATGGCGCGATTGTCACCAGGCTTCGCCACAAAAACACGGCCTTCACCAAAGCCAATCACCTCCACCGGCACTTCCCAAAGCCGCGCCGCTTCGGCGGCCATGCGTTCGCGGATGGCGCTCGCCGCCAGATGCGCGGCCCAACCATTCAAATCAGAACCAGTGGAAGCCGCTGTCGGCGCGGTATTGGGCACCTCTGCCGTGCTGGTGGGCGTGATGCGAATGCGGCCAATCGGCACGCCAAAGGCATCCGCCACCACCTGCGCGATCTTGATATTGAGCCCCTGGCCCATTTCCGTCCCGCCGTGATTGAGCCGGATGGACCCATCCGCATAAACATGTACCAAAGCGCCGGCCTGGTTCAGATGCATGAGGCCGAAGGAAATGCCAAAGGCCAGCACAAAACTGCCAAGCCCACGGCGCAAAAACGGATGCTGCGCGTTAAAGGCCGTGATTTCCGCGCGCCGCGCTGCCCAGCCGGCATCTTCCATGGCTTCGGCATAAACGCGGCGGATCAAATCGCCTTCAAGCGCCTGGCCATAAGGCGCCTTGCTGCCGTTATCTCCACCCGCGAAATTGCGCGTGCGCACCGCTTCCAAATCCTGTCCCGTTGCGGCAGCGACACCGCGCAGCACATCATCCATCAGCAAAACGCCTTGCGGCCCGCCAAAGCCACGAAAGGCCGTATGGCTCACGGTATGGGTGCGCAGCGACAGCGCGCGCAGCTTTACCGCCGGCACATCATAGCAATTCAGCGCATGGGTCAGGGCGCGAAACACCACGCCGCCGGTCAGATCAAGACTATGCCCGCCATCGGCAGCGAGCATCGCCTCCAGCCCCGTGATGCGCCCGGTTGCGTCAAAGCCCGCGCGCCAGCGATACAAAAACGGATGGCGCTTGCCGGTGGCTGCCATATCCGCCTTGCGTGACAGCCTGAGCTTCACTGGCCGCCCGGTGATGCGCGCGGCCAGTGCTGCCGCTGCCGCCACCCAGGACGCATTGCTTTCCTTGCCGCCAAAACCGCCGCCCATGCGCCGGCAGCGCACGGTGATGCGGTTGAAATCACAACCCACCACGCGCGCTGCGATATGCTGCACCTCGGTCGGGTGCTGGGTGGAGGAGGTAATGGCGATATCGCCATCCTCACCTGGCAGGGCTAGGGCGATCTGGCCTTCCAGATAGAAATGTTCCTGACCGCCCGCGCGAAACTCGCCTGACGCATGCATGGGTGCAGCGGCAATGGCACCCGCCGCATCGCCAACCGTGATTTCCTGCGGCGGCAGCAAATACGCCTGTGCTGCCAGCGCATCCTCAATGGAAAGAATCGCCGGCAGCGCCTCAATCTCCGGCTTCAGCGCGGCGAGTGCCGCCAGCGCCGCATCGCGCGACTCCCCCACCACCAGCGCAATGGGTTGGCCGTGATGGCGCAAGACGCCATCGGCAAAAAGCGGTTCAACTTCCCGGCCCGAAGGCGAGATATCATTTGCCCCCAGCACATCATGCGCGGTGATGACTGCAACAACACCCGGCATGGCGCGCGCCGCCGCGACATCCAAAGCCCCAAGCCGCCCATGCGCAACGGGTGAGAGCAGCAGCGCGCCATGCAGCAAGCCCGGCGCTTCCGGCACATCATCCGCGAAGGGTGCACGGCCCGTCACATGACCAAGCGCGGAATCATGCGCGAGTGCGGCGCCCTGGGCGAGAGGCGCATTCATGGCGCGATGAACCGCGGCGCATGCGGCGTTGGCAGCGCCATGATCTCCGTCGCCGCATCCGGCCTCGCTGCGCGCCAATAAAGCCTGAGCAACAGATTGCGCGCGGCCACGCGGCGATATTCCGCAGTCCCGCGCAAATCATCCATGGGCGTGATGGCGCACGCCAAAGCCTCACCCGCCGCGCGCGCTTGCGCTTCCGTGAACACAGCGCCTTCCAGCACCGCTTCCGCTTCCGGCGCACGTGCGGCCATCGGCCCGCAGCCGCCATGGGCGATGCGCGCGCGGGTGATCACACCCCCTTCGCATTCCAGCAGCACCGAAAGCCCAATCGCGCTGATATCCTGATCATGCCTGCGCGAAAGTTTCTCGGCGGCGAAAATCGCGCCCGGTTTCGGCCTTGGCATGAAGACCCGCGCAATCACCTCATCTGGCCGGAGCGCATTGCGCCGATAGCCGAGCAGGAAATCCTCAACCGCCACATCCCGCGCCCCATCCGGCCCTACAAGCGATAGCCGCGCGCCGAGTGCCAGCAAAGGCGGCAGCGCATCACCAATCGGGCTGGCAGTACCGAGATTGCCGCCAAGCGTGCCAAGCGCGCGTATCTGACGTGACCCCAGCCGGCGCAACAGCCCGGCAAAAGCCACGAAATCTGGATCATCCGCGATTTGATCGAGCAGCGCCACATAGGGTTCCGCCGCGCCCACCGAAAGCCCCGCTTGCCCCGCGACTATGCCGCGCAATTCCGCGACATCACGCAGACAAATGATAGAACCAGGATTTTCCCGATGTTCCGAAAAGCGCAGGCCAAGATCAGTGCCGCCGGCCAATAACCACGCCCCAGGATGATCACGCCGCAACGCCAACATTTCATCCAAGCCGCGCGGCAGGAAAAAGCGATGCTCGGCCGGGCCGAAGGCGGTGACATCACTCGCGGCACACAATGGCGCAGCATCCGCCGCCGCCGGCATGGCCGCCATCGCATCCAAAATCGGCCGATAGCCGGTGCAGCGGCAGAGATTCCCGGCCAATGCCTCATGCGCATCACCGCCCATGCGCGCATGGGCATAAAGCGACATGACAATCCCCGGCGTGCAAAAGCCGCATTGCGTGGCCTCGGCGGCCAGCATCGCTGCTTGCACCGGGTGGGGTGCGCCATCGGGGGCGGAAAGCCCCTCCACACTCCTGATCGCTAGGCCATGCGCCTGACCCAGCGTCATCAGGCAGGCATTCACGGGCGCGCGGGCGCCATCCGGCGCCTCAATCACCACAGTACAGGCGCCGCAATCACCCTCCGCACAGCCTTCCTTCGTGCCGGTCAGCCCAGCCGGGCCGCGCAACCAATCGAGCAAGGTCATGGCCGGGGGCGTTTCCGCAGGCAGGCGCCGCAAATCGCCATTCAGGGTGAAGGTGATGGACATGAAACTTTATTTAGGACGGGAGAGCCCGAGTTAAAACCGGGGGGGCTACCCCGGGAGGCCCAGCAGGGACTTCGGCTACTCCCCGTCTTCCAGCCTTTCGATATCCTCATCCGAAAAGCCGAAATGGTGGCCGACTTCGTGGATCAGCACATTGCGGACCAGGCGGAACAGATCCTCCCCGGTTTCGATCCATTCCAGCAGAATGGGTTCACGAAATAGCAGGATGCGGTCTGGGTCTTCCGGCACCATCGCGTTGCTCTTTTCCGTGAGCGGTATGCCAAGATAAAGCCCCGTCAGATCATAGGGGTTTTCGATGCCGAGTTCGCGCAGCATCTCCTCCTCAGCGATGTCATCCACCAGGATGGCAACGCCTTTCAGCAGATCGCGCAGCGGTTTCGGGATGGCGGCAAGCGCATCTTCGGCCAATTCGACCAAATCTTCGGCGCTGGGAGGGGTGGAAAAACGCATGATGCCCCATCTGCGCGCCGGCCCGTGCCGTGGTCAAGTGAAGCTTCTGGCGAAGGGATGACAGGTCAGTATTGCTGACATAACATCCGCCCATGGAAACGCTGCTGCCTTTGCTTGGTTTTGCCATTGCCACGTCGGCCACGCCGGGGCCGAATACGCTGATGGTGGCTGCATCCGCTGCCAATCATGGGCTGCGCGCAGTGGTGCCGCATGTGCTGGGCATTGCCTTTGGCTTTGCCGCCATGATCTGGCTAGCGGGGTTAGGCTTGGCACTACCATTGATGGCCAGCCCCTTGCTGCATCAGGTGGTGAAGTGGGGCGGGGTGGCCTGGCTTGCTTGGCTTGCCTGGAAAATCGCCCGCGCCGGGGCGCCGGGGGAAGGGCCGGCGCGTCCGCCGCTCGGCTTTCTGGGCGCTGTGCTGTTCCAATGGGTGAACCCCAAGGCCTGGATGATCATCCTGGCGGCCATCCCGGCCTTTACGCGGCCGGGGGATGATTTGCTGCCGCAGATAAGCTTGATTGCGCTGATTTTCGCCGCGGTGGGCGTGCCCTCAGCCGGGCTTTGGGGCGTGATTGGCGCGGGGGCGGGGCGCCTGCTGCGCCCCGGGCGGGGATTGCGCGCCTTCAACATCGCCATGGCGGTGTTGATGCTGGCGTCGCTTATCCCCGCGCTGAGGATTTAACCTTCAATCACGTTCGAACGCTGGCCACCGATAATGGACAGGAATTCGCGCCGCGTGCTGGCATCATCACGGAAGGCGCCCAGCATGCGGCTGGTCACCATGGTCACACCGGGCTTATGGATGCCGCGCGTGGTCATGCATTGATGCGCCGCTTCAATCACCACGGCCACACCCTTGGGCTTCAGCACCTGTTCAATGGTGTTCGCCACCTGTGCCGTCAGCTTTTCCTGGATTTGCAGCCGCTTGGCATAAACTTCCAACACGCGGGCAAGCTTGCTGATGCCAACCACCCGGCCCTGCGGCAGATAGGCGATATGCGCGCGGCCAATGATGGGCACCATGTGATGTTCGCAATGGCTTTCCATGCGGATGTCCCGCAGGATCACCATTTCATCATAGCCATCGGTTTCTTCGAAGGACCGCGCGAGCAAATCCACCGGGTCCGTTTCATAGCCGGCGAAGAATTCCTCATAGGCGCGGGCGACGCGCGCGGGGGTATCCACCAGGCCCTCACGGTCCGGGTCATCGCCGGCCCAGCGCAGCAGGGTGCGCACTGCGGCTTCGGCTTCTGCGCGGGATGGGCGCGGCTCCAGAGAGGCATTGGCCGTAGAAAGGCCAGAGGCAGGAGTTTGAATATTCACGGTATTGGTCTTTCCCAAGGTCGAAACGGCGCCAGAAGGCAGGGGGCTTTGCGGAGCCGACAAAACCCCATGTGGGCAGCCCCGCCGAAATGGCAAGGATTTGCCCCCGCTTGGCGCCGGGCGCCCGTGTGGGTTAGCTTTGCCAAGCCCATGAACAACCAGAAGAACCCGCCATGCTCGATGCCGTAGCCCCGCTTGCCGCCACCTCAACCAACGCCAAGCTTTATGACGCGCTGATCATCGGTTCCGGTTTCGCCGGCATGTATCAGCTCCATTGCTTGCGGGATCGCTTGGGCCTTTCCGCCCATGTGCTGGAAGCGGGCGATGGCGTGGGTGGCACCTGGTATTGGAACCGCTACCCCGGTGCGCGCTGTGATTCCGAAAGCCATAGCTATTGCTATCATTTTTCGGATGAGCTGGTGCAGGGCTGGGAATGGTCTGAACGCTACCCGAGCCAGCCGGAGATTCTGCGCTACCTGAATTACGCTGCGGATAAGCTTGATTTGAAGCGCGACATTACCTTCGGCGCGCGGGTGGTGGCGGCGCGGTATGATGAAACCGAGAATCTTTGGCATGTGCAGACCGAACAAGGCGCGCATTACGCCGCACGCTATTTGATTTCGGCGGTGGGCTGCCTTTCTTCCGCCAATCTGCCGAAGATTGATGGCATCCCGGATTTTCAGGGCAAATGGTATCACACTGGCGAATGGCCGCATGAGGGTGTGGATTTCGCGGGCAAGCGCGTGGGCGTAATCGGCACCGGGTCCACGGGTATTCAGGCGATTCCGGTGATTGCGGCGGCAGCGAAGCATCTGACGGTGTTTCAGCGCACGGCGAATTATTCGATCCCCGCGCGCAATGCACCGCTGACGGATGATTTCAAGAAATACGTACGCGAAAACTTCGCCGAAATCCGCGATGTGATGCGTTCCACCGTCAATGGCCATCCCTGGCGCATTGCGGATCGTTCCGTGCTGGAAGTGACCGATGCGGAACGGAACGAGATTTTTGAAAAAGCCTGGGAAAAGGGCGGGCTTCGTTTGCGCGCTGAATTCCGCGATGTGCTGACCAATGAGGAAGCGAATGAGATTATCTCAGCCTTCCTCAAGAAAAAGATCGGTCAGATCGTGCAGGATGCTGACAAGGCCGCGATCCTTGCCGATATTGATCACGGCTTCGGCACCAAGCGCCCGCCGATTGATACCGGCTATTTCGAAACCTATAACCGCGATAATGTGGCGCTGGTGAATTTGCGGGCCGAGCCGATTGAACGCATCACCGCCACCGGCGTGAAGACCAGCAAGGGCGAATATCCTTTGGATATCATTGTCTTTGCCACGGGTTTTGATGCCATGACTGGGCCGCTGTTTAATCTGAATATCGCGGGGCGCGATGGCCTGGCCTTGCGCGATGTGTGGCGTGAAGGCCCGCGCAGCTATTTGGGGCTGCAAGTGGTGGGCTTCCCCAATCTGTTTACCGTGACCGGGCCTGGCAGCCCTTCCGTGCTGACCAATATGCCGGTTGCAATCGAACAACATGTGGAATGGATCACCCGCTGCATCGCGGATATGCGCGCCGCTGGCCAGACGCGCATTGAAGCCAAGCCTGATGCCGTGGATGATTGGATGGTGCAGGTGCAGGAAGTGGCCGACCGCACGCTTTTCACGAAAACGCTGCATTCCTGGTATCTGGGCGCCAATGTGCCGGGCAAGCCGCGCGTATTCATGCCTTATATCGGCGGCATGGCGCGGTATCGGCGGATTTGCGATGAGGTTGCGGAGAAGGGGTATGAGGGGTTTGTGTTGGGGGCGTGACTCCTTTCACACCGGCTCCAACCCCTTGGCGCGGAGCAACCCTGCATCCGCGCCCTGCACCAAAAATTCCATGAAGGCGCGCGCGGCTTCGGGCTGCGCAGCCTCGGCAAAAATGGCCGCTGAGAAGGTCATCACCTCGCCAATTTCGGCGGGCAGCGTGCCGATAATGTCTATCCCCGGCACGGTCATCAATTCGCTGACTTGCTGAATGGCCAAAGCCACTTCGCCGCGCTTCAGCAATTCACCGGTAAAACCCTGCGGGATCACGGTGGCTTTTGCGTTGACTTCCGCCGCTATGCCAAGCCGTTCGATCAGCCCCGCGAAGAACAACCCGCTTGCCCCCGCGCGGGAATAGGCGAGTGATGGCGTCGCCAGCAGCGTCGCGCGGAAGGCATCGGGCGTGCTGATATCGGGCCGCGCCGCGCCGGCGGCGACCGCGACGCCAATATGGGAAAGCGCCAGATCGCGCCGGCTGCCTGCCGCGAAAATCCCCTTGGCGATGAAATCATCCACGGCGGCGGCGGTCAGAATGGCGATATCGCCCCGTGCGCCATCGGCAATGCGCTGGGAAATGGATTTTGTCGGGTCGAACACCGTGGCAGGGGCCGGGTTGGTCTTGGCCCAAAGCGGCGCCAAAACTTCCAGAACGCCCTGCAAAGCGAGGGTAGACATGATGGAAAGCGGCTGGGCCATGGGGCGGGTTCCTTGCAAAGCGGTACGGCCCAGAATGGCGCTTGCGCAGCCGCGCGGCAATCTGGCGTGGCTCCGCCGCAAATTCGCCATGGCAAAATGTTCAACTCGCTTTGTTGCCCAAGAAGGCTTCAGAAGGAATGAACTATGATACGGAAACTGCGGTCCCTTGCCTTGACTGTCGGCTTTCTCGCCATCGCCGGCGCTGCGCAGGCCCAGGCGCCTGAAGGCTGCGCGCGGCATGAGGCGCGCTTCCCTGCCTTGCTCGGCAAAGCTCCCGAAGAAGTGCGCGCTGCCCTGCAAGCCATGCCTGGCATCAGCACCGTGCGCATGGGCGGGCCAACCACGCCCATGACCAAGGATTATCGGCTAGATCGCGCAACCGGGCTGATCGAAAACGGTGTGGTGACGCGGATTACTTGCGGTTAAGTATCAAAAAATCCCGCTTTTTTCTGCCCGCGCTTGCTATGCTAAGGTCCGAGTTCGCGATTCGAACGTCGGCTGCGGAGGCGGACGCTTAATTCGGTCCGAAAGTCTAGCGGTAAGGGGCAATGAGTCAGGACGAACGTCGCCGATCTAGGCGAACAATTCTTGTCGTCGAAGACACGCATGCCGAAGGTCGTGCACGCTTCAAGTCGGTTTCTGCTACCCTGGACCACTTGGAAGCTTCTCAGATCAGCCGTTTAAGGGACTCAATTCAAAATAGTCGCATCTCAGGAAAATCAAGATTTTTGTGCGGTGAGTGTCGAGAGCCGGTGTATCTTTCGCTCAGTGGTTGCAGTCACTTTAGCCATCATGCAAGTGGCCCAAAAAATTGTCCATGGAATACGGTTAGCCGTCATCCAGAGGTCATTGATACGGAAAAATTTGCAGGGCGTCAGGAGAGTTCCCAACACAAGCGGCTAAAGGCGCTTCTGGCTAGCACCTTGGGCATTGATCCAGGCTTCTCCGACATTCGGACCGAGGAAGTTGTAAGCTGTCCCCCTGCGTGGCGAAAGCCCGATGTGATTGCGAAGTTTGGTCCATACGAAATCGCATTCGATATTCAGTTAGCCACAACTCAGATGCCGACTATCTATGAAAGGGAAAAATTTTATCAATCAAATTCAATAAGATATATCTGGCTCATTTCCACAGGAAATGTAAGCGATCTTCAAAGGCAGGGGTTTCAGGACATTTACTGGCATAACCACGGCCAGATTTTTGAGATTGACGAAAAAATTGCCGTGCTTTCGCGGGAGATAGGCCGAGCCTTGTTGCATTCTCTTACCATCGTGCCCGAGTTTTGCAACGGGAATTTTAAATCGATATGGAAACGAGAATCTATCTCTATTTCTGGGATGGATTGGTCCGCCGAAACTTCTCGACCTGCCCGTAAAAAAAGTTTCGCTGAATGTTTTCGACATTGGGTTTTAATTCACGGCTGGGACGACAGTCGAAAGAAGCTTATCAATGCGGCGCGAGACCAAAGCCGAAGGCATGAGTTCGAACTCATATGGAGAGGCTTGGAAGGTCAACTGGCTGTACCTGACTGGCGCGAGGCTGAGAAGTTTGATCCATTCAAAGCTGTTGGCGTTTTAAGCACAGTTGCCGCAGGGAAAAAGCTGGACGCTTCAAGATTCTCGCCTGACGAAATTCCACAGATAATCAATGATTTTCTGGAGAAAAATAGTTGCCGTGGCTGGACTGCAACATTGAGAACAATAGCTGAGGCTTATGATAAGAATCAACTGCTTGAGGTCAAATCCTCAACGGTAACGAAAATTGAGCGCAACCTGATGGAAGAACATCCTGATCTGAAGTCGCAGTTTCTGCCGATTCTGTGTATTTTGTTTCCAAAAGCCGCGTTGGACCTTCTTGGTAAGGTACCCACTGAGATTCAGGATGCTTGATGCTCACCTTTGGCCTGCCGCTGCCAACCCACCCACACCAACACCACGACCACCCCACAAAGCCCCGCCATGGCCCAAAAAATCCCCGCCCCAAGCGCGGCATAGCCAGGCCCTGAAGCCAGCGTCAGCAGCGTGGTCATCGCCCCCACGGCGGCGCCGAGCAGCGTCTGCGCCGTGCCGCCCAGGCTGCTCGGCACGCGTTCCTGCAATAGCTTGATCGCAGCCAAATGCATGGCGCCAAAAGTCAGCGCATGCAGCGCTTGCGCGAAAATCAGCGGCGGCAGGCTTACACTCACCGCCATAATCGGCCAGCGTAGCACGCCCGCCCCCGCTGCCAGCAGAACAAGACCGCGCACGCCAAGCCGTACCACCAGGCCGCGCCCCCACAGGAACAGCGCAACCTCCGCCACCACGCCCCAGGCCCAAAGCAGGCCAATCACCCCGGCGCTGAAGCCCAAAGCCTGCCAATGGATGGACCCGAAGGCGTAATAGGCCGCGTGGCTACCCTGCATCAGCGCGGCAATCAGCATCAGGCGACGCAGCCAAGGCAGCGCGAGTGCGGCGCGAAAGCCGCTTGCACCACCGCGGCCGCTTCCATCAGCGCGCGGCAGCAGAAAGGCAGCGGCGGCGCCAAGGCCAAGCATGGCGGCAATCAGCCAGGCGGCACTCCCCGCGCCCAGCACACCCACCAGCGCGCCAGCCAGCACAGCGGCCAGGATGTAACTGGCGGAACCCGCCGCCCGGGCGCGGCCATAATCAAAGCCGGGCGGTTCGCGGGCGGCGCGCAGCGCCATCGCATCGGCCAGCGCGGTGGTCGGCGCCAGCGCCGCCGACAGCGCCAAATGCACCAGCAGCAGCGCCCAAAACCCGCCGACAAGCCCAAAACCCACCGCGAAAACCGCCGCCGCGCCGGTGCAGCAAATCAGCACCAGCCTGGGATCACCCAGCCAATCCGCAACGCGCCCACCCAGCGGCCCCGCCAGCAATTTCAGCGCACTGCCAGCGGCCAACACCGTGCCCAAATCAGCCGGTGTCAGCCCGCGCGCCAGCAAAAGCGGCGGCAGAAAAGGCATCATCACGCCAAAGGCCGCGAATTGCGCGGCGAAGATCAGGGCGAAGCGGGTGGCGGGGCTCATCACAGGCCCGCAACCCTGCCCGCTGCCGCCACCATGGACAAGCGCGCCGCATCATGCCACGGAGCAGCGCGTTTTTCTTTTGGACATTGACCCCCGCATGTTCGAACCCAGGGTTCGCGCCATTCTTGGCCCGACCAATACCGGCAAGACCCACCTCGCGATTGAGCGGATGCTCGCCCATGCCTCGGGCAGTATTGGCTTTCCGCTCAGGCTGCTGGCGCGTGAAAATTATGATCGCATGGTGGCGATGAAGGGCGAACGCTACGTTGCCTTGATCACCGGCGAGGAAAAGATCGTCCCGCCCGAGGCGAAGTATTTCGCCTGCACGGTGGAAGCCATGCCGCTGGATCGCCCGGTGGAATTCCTCGCCGTTGATGAAATCCAGCTTTGCGCAGACCCGGATCGCGGGCATGTCTTTACCGATCGGCTGCTGAATGCACGCGGCATGGTGGAAACCATGTTCCTGGGTGCTGAGACCATTGCGCCTTTGCTGCGCCGCTTGATTCCGCGCGCTGAAATCGAAACCCGCTCACGGCTTTCGCAGCTGACTTATGCCGGCCCCGCCAAGCTTTCACGCCTGCCGGCACGTTCCGCCATTGTCGCCTTCAGCGCCCAGGAAGTCTACGCGATTGCCGAAGCCGTGCGCCGCCGGCGTGGCGGTTGCGCGGTGGTGATGGGAAGGCTTTCGCCGCGCACCCGCAATGCGCAAGTCGCGCTGTATCAAAACCGGGAAGTAGATTTCCTGGTCGCGACAGATGCGATCGGCATGGGCCTCAATATGGATGTGGACCATGTGGCACTGGCCGCGCTGAACAAGTTTGATGGCCATCAGCCGCGTGCGCTCACCGCACAGGAAATCGCGCAAATCGCGGGCCGCGCCGGGCGTGGCATGCGCGATGGCACTTTCGGCACCACGGCGGAAGCGCCGACATTGGATGATGACATCATCACCCAGATTGAAACCCATGCTTTTGAACCGCTGAAAACCCTCGCCTGGCGCAATTCCGATCTGGATTTCTCCTCGGTCGAATCGCTGCTCGATAGCCTTGGTGCGGCGGCGCCGCTGCCGGGCCTTGCCAAGGGCCATGATGCGGTGGACCACATCACGCTTTCCATGCTGGTGCGGGAAGAAGAAATTCGCGGCCTGGCCGATACCGCATCGCGCGTGCGCTTGCTGTGGGAAGCCTGCCAGGTGCCGGATTTCCGCAAGCTTGCGGATGATAGCCACACCAGGCTTTGCGCGCGCATCTTCACGCATCTGGCGCGCGAAGGTCGCCTGCCGCGCGATTGGGTGGCGTCATCGCTCGCGCAGCTTGGCATGGCAGAAGGCGATCTTGATACGCTGATGGCGCGCCTTTCTGCCATTCGCGTCTGGTCCTATGTCGCGGCGCGGGCTGATTGGCTGGATGATGCCACGGGCTTGCAGGTGGATGCGCGGCGCGTGGAAGACATGGTCTCCGACGCTTTGCATGAAAGCCTGACCGCACGTTTTGTTGACCGCCGCGCGGCGCATCTGATCCGTGCGCTTGATGAAAGCGATGAGGAATTGCTTTCCGCCGTCACGCGCCGTGGGGAAGTGGTGGTGGAAGGCCATCCGGTCGGCCATGTGAAGGGCTTCCTGTTTGAACCCGATGCGGCAGCCGTGAAGGAAGAAGAACGCCGCGTGGTGCTGCGTGCCGCGCGCCGTGCCTTGGGGGCGGAAATCCCGCGCCGCGTTACTATGCTGGAATCCGCGAAGGATGAGGCTTTTGCGTTGACGCCCCAGCATGGCGTCACCTGGGCCTATTCCCATGCACCGAATATGCCGGCGGGGCTTGGTGATATTGCGGAAGTGGCGAAGCTGAAGCCCGGTTCTGAACCTGGCAAGCCGCTGATTGAAGTTTTGCCCTCAGAATTTCTGGACGGCGCGCAGCGCGAACGCATTCGCGCGCGGTTGGCGACTTGGATTGAAGCGCTGGTGAAGCGCGATCTGGGGGCGATTTTCACGGCGGAAGAAAAGGCCGCCGAGGATAACACCTTGCGCGGCCCGGCCTTTCGGTTGCGGGAGGAATTGGGCCTGGCGATGGGGGCGACGGATGCGGATATCCGCCCCGATCTGCGCCAAAAGCTGAAGGGCATTGGTATCCGCGCCGGGCGCTATGCGCTTTACGTACCGGAAGCGCTGAAGCCGCGCGCGATGGCGCTGCGCGCGCAGCTTTGGTCCCTGCTGCGTGGCATTGAAACGCCCAAACTGCCCTCGGGCGGTTTGATCGCGGTGGCGCCGCCCGCCGATTGGCCGCGCGGGTTTGCCGAGACCATGGGCTGGCTACCCGCCGGCCCCGTGCTGCTGCGCCTTGATGTGGCGGAACGCATTGCCGGCGAATTGGGGCATCTGACGCGCAAGGCGCCTTCCCTGTTGCCGGGGGATCTGGCCAGCCGCTTGGGGATCAAGGGCGAAAACCTGGGCCCGGTGCTGGATGCCATGGGCTTCCGCCTGATCCTGGCGGAAACTCTGGACGAGAAAAACTTCGGCCCGCCCGCGCCCGCGCGCATCGGCCAGCAGCGCGCACCACGCTTCGAGCCCCGCCAGCACCAAGGCCCGCGCCGCGACGACCGGCGCCCTGATCGGCGCGGCCCTCGGCCGGATCAGCGCCAGCGTGAGGACAAGCCCGCCGAGGCCAATGCGGCCGAGGGCACCACACCAGATCAGGCGCGGCCCGAACAGCAGCGCCCGGAACGCCGGCCTGATCAACGCCCAGATCGCCGCCCCAAGCCCGATGGCGGCGGGCAGCAGCAACAGCAGCAGCGCCAACATTACGGCAACAAGGGCGGCAATGACCGCCCGCGCGGCCCGCGCCCCCCACGGGAAGATCGCGTGGCACTGCCCCCCATTCCGCGCCCCGATAGCCCCTTTGCGGTGCTGGCCGCATTGAAGCTCAAAAAGGACTGAGCTGGTCGCGGTGGCGGCAGACGCGGAAGGGCGGGATTATCAGCGGCTGGATGCTTGGCTTTGGTGCGCGCGCTTCCGCAAGACCAGGGCAGAATGCGCGCGGCAGGTGGAAAAGGGCGTGGTGCGGATCAATCGCCTGCCCACCGACAAGCCCCATGCCAAGCTGCGGCCGGGTGATATGCTGACGCTTTCCGTGGGCCAGGGGGCTTCCGGGCAGATCATCCTTTGGCGCGTGCTAGCCTTAGCCGAAAGGCGCGGTCCGGCCAGTGAGGCGCAAACGCTGTATGAGGTGCTTGCCTGAATCTTGACAGCTATGCGTCAAGCCACCTTGTCTAAAACGTCTGACGCGGTCATTTTGGGCGCGATTTTGGATAGGCTCAGTCCCAAGGAATACCGCCAGTGACCTATGTCGTCACCGAAAATTGCATCAACTGCAAATACATGGATTGCGTGGAGGTCTGTCCGGTGGACTGCTTCTATGTCGGCGAAAACATGCTGGTGATCCACCCGGATGAATGCATTGATTGCGGCGTCTGCGAACCGGAATGCCCCGCTGAGGCGATTCTGCCCGATAGCGACGACAAGGCGACCCCCTGGGTAGAACTCAACCGCGATTACGCCCAGCAATGGCCCAATATCACCCGCAAGGGCGAAGCACCCGCAGATGCGGATGATTGGAAAGACAAGCCAGGCAAGCAGGCGCTGCTCAGCCCCAATCCCGGCAAGCCCTGAGGCTTCCGGTACGATAACAGCGCGGGCTTAGAGCCGGTTGCGTTCCCATGGGTTCACGCAACCCGGTCTATATCCCTGTTTTTGGAACATCTTCACCCGCTCAGATGAATCCATCTGAACAGGATCGGCTCTAGGCTGGATTTCTGACGCGGTCTGGCATGAATTCCCCGCGTGGTGGCCGGTTTCGGGGTGACCCTGGGCGGCTTGTGTGTTATTAATGAATTCCTTGTTCTCAGTATCTGGCTTTGTCCAGAATTTCTGCTGGGAATGATGGTCTGCTTTCTCGACCGGGCCGCTTAGGTCCGGGTTTTGCTCGACCGGGCCACGCAGGCCCGGGTTATGCATTGGGAGTCCTGTTTTTATGACACGCAAGCCAGTGTCCAAGACGTCTGCCAAAAGTAGCGCCAAGCCGGCCCGTGCCGCCGCCAAGAAGCCCGCAAGCAAGGCACGCCCGGCCACCAAGCCAGCCGCGAAGCCAGCCGCCAAGGCCGTAAGCGCGAAGGCAAAGGCGGCACCCAAGCAAAACAAGAAGGCGGCGCCGAAACCGGCCAAGAAAGTGGCTGCGAAATCACTCTCTAAACCCACAACCAAGCAAAGTGCCAAGCCTGCAGCCAAGTCGGCCGTCAAGCCAGTCCAGAAGGCCGCGCCCAAGGCGGCTGCTCAGAAGGTCGTTGCTTCAGCCAAGGCCAAGCCTATCACTAAACCCACTGCCAAATCCGCACCCAAGCCCGCGCCCAAGGCCGAGCCCAAGAATGCTGCAAAGCCAGCGCCTGCGGCCAAGCCCGCGCAATCCGCCGCCAAGCCAACCAAGCCCGCCAGTGCCGCGCCGGTCGCCAAACCCGTAGTGGCCACAAAGCCAGAAAACCCCGCCACGAATCCTGGCCCGGCGGTAGCTGCGGCTGCCGCGCCGCCCGCCAATCCACCTGCGCCTGCGAAAGCGCCCGCCAAGGCGAAAAAGCCTGATGCAGCGGCGCCCGCCGAGGCAGCAGCACCCCCGAAGCCCGCCGCCCCTATGCCTCAGGCGCGTGCGCCAAAAGCAGGGCCCGCCGAAGGCGTCAGCCCAGCGCCGGAGGCTATTCGGCCACCCAAGCCTGCCCTCATTCAAGAGCAGGGAATCGCTATGGTGACACCGCCTATCCCAGCACGGGCGCCGCGCCCGGCGCCGCCGCCCAGCATTTCGCCTCTTTCCCCACCGCCGCCCACCATGCGCCCCAATGTTCAATTGGGGATGCGCCCGCCGGGTGGTGGGCCGCCCCGTCCTGGTATGCCCATGTCATCTTCCGCGCCAAAGCCCGTCCCTGCCCCAAAACAGGATTTCAAGACGGGTGATTACGTCGTCTATCCGACCCATGGCGTTGGCACTGTGCAGGGCATCCGCACTGTGGAGGCCGCCGGCTATTCCTTGCAGGTCATTGAAGTGACCTTTGAGGAAAACCGCATGAAGCTGAGTGTACCTGTGAACAAGGCATCGTCTTCGGGCCTGCGTAAACTATGCACCACGGAAAGCTTCCAGCCAGCCATGGATACGCTGAAGGGGCGTGCGCGCATCAAGCGCACCATGTGGTCCCGCCGCGCGCAGGAATATGAGGCAAAGATCAATTCGGGCGATCCGGTACAGATCGCCGAAGTGGTGCGCGACCTGTTCCGCAATGCCGGCCAGCCTGATCAATCCTTCAGCGAACGCCAAATCTATGAATTGGCACTGGACCGCTTGGCTGCCGAAGCCGCCGCCATTGACCGTTGTGACAAGGCGACAGCCATTGAAAAGCTGATGGTGGTGCTGCGTTCTGGCGCTGCCGGATCACGTGAACCCGCACCCAAGGAAACCAGCGCCCCCGCGGCTGAGGCGTGATTTTGCGACCATTCCAATTTTGAAGGCATGGCGTGATCCATAAGGGATCATGCCATGCCTGATCATCGCAGGCGCCAAATTTCCACCGGGCCGCGTTCTTCCGGCACTGTTGCGACCAGTTCGTATTGTTCTTCCAGCGCAGCTTCAACCAATATCGCCGCGCGGCGGCGCACATTCGGCCACCAGCCGCGATCAATCACCAAAACGCGCGGATGGCTTTCCAGAATACGGGTGATTTCGGCATAAGAATCAATCCCCGTCACGCGATAAAAGGGCCCGGCCAGATGCGCCGGAAAGGCAAAGCCTGTGGGTAGCGCCGCATCGGCCAGCACATAGATCACGGGATGGTAATTCACGACCCAGATCGGGTCATTCGAGTCTATTTCCGCGCGCACGGCAGCGGCGGTGCGCCGCACGGGATCGGGCGCACCAAGGCCAATGCCACGATCAAGGCGCGGCAAGGCAGCAACACGCCAAGCATCCAGCGCCACCGCACCGATCAGCAATTGAAAGCCGAGCACCACCATGCCTGGGCGCAGATACCGCGCCAATTGCCGCGCACCGAGTGCCGCCAGCACCGAAAGCGGCAAAAGCCAGATCAGGAAATAATGCTGATAGAATTGGCCCGGCAGCGCCACCGCAAATGTCGCCGCCACAAACCAGAGCATGCCGAATTGCCTGAGCCGCGATAGTGGCCCTTGGCGATTGCGTGGGCGGATCAGGGCGGGCAGCGTCAGCAAAAAGGCCCAGAGCAGCAGAAGGGTCGCAACCAGGGCGAAGCGGAAGGAATCCGCCGCACTCAATCTTGCGCCAGCATAGCGGAGCGGCGCCAGGAACGCGCCTTCCAGGAAATAATCAAACTCACCGCGCAGCGCAAAAGCCAGGCCGAAAAGCAGCGTGGGCATGGCGCAGATCGCGGCGTAAGCAAGCGCCATCGCGCCAAGGCGGCGGAGGCTGATCAACCCAAAGCGAAGCGCGGGCAGCACCAATATCAACCAGGCCAAAGCGCCTTCAAAAAACGTCACTGGCTTCAGGGTCAGCGCGAAGCCGATCAGGCCGCCCATCACCACCATGTCGCGCCAGCGCGGGGCCTTGGCGCGTTCCAGCGCATCCACAGCGCCGCGCAGGCCAAGCGCCATGGCCCAGCCCACCAAGGGCGCGAAGAGAATTTCCGTATTGGTGGCAAGCCCGCCCAAAAGGCCGCTATGCGCGATGTAAAGCACACCCGCCGCCAACCCAAGCGCGGGTGAACCGCCCGCATAGCGCACCGCATGGAAAAGCGCCGAAGCCGTGGCCGCAACACAAACCGCGCCAAGGGCGCGCAGCACCCAAATGCCATCGCCGAAAAGCGCCATGGCCACAGCGAAAATCGCCGGCGCGCCCACCGGGTGCATGTCCCAAACCGCCACCAGCGGCCAGCCCCCGCGCAGCCATTCCCGCGCCTGGAGCATGTATAGCCCCTCATCCGTATCAATCACGGCGGCGACGAAGGAAAAGCTCCGCAACAACAGCGCCAGCACAAGGAAGAACAACGGCACCAGCGCGGGGTGGCGCCAGCGCCGATCAATGAAGCCTGTCTGCAACATGCGCGAAACTACAGGGCTGGGTGCAAATCCTTCCAGGGCGCGGCACGTTCATAAGCGGCAGCGGCGCGGTAGATTGCCGCCTCCCCAAAGCTGGGCCCCACCAATTGCAAGGAAAGCGGCAAGCCTTCTGCCTTGGAAATACCGCACATCATGGTCATGGCCGGATGGCCGGTGACATTGAAGGGCGTGCGGGCCTGACGCGGATAGGTGAGTTCCACTGCTTCCGGATCGTCAATCTTGCAGGCGGCATCCATGGATGATGCTGTCAGCAATAAATCAACTTCGCCAAAGGCAGCTTCCACGGCGGCGACCAATTCGCGCCGGCGGCGCTGCGCCTGCACATAATCCTCGGCGCGCATGAAAAGCCCGGGCAGCAGGCGGCGCAAAGTGATATTGGCGTAATCGCCCGGCCTTTCGCGCAGCCATTTGCCATGGATGGCAGCGGCTTCAGACATCAGAATGGCGCGATTGACGCCGGCGAATTCGGTCAGTGACGGCAGGGTGATGGTCTTGATCTTCGCCCCTTCCTTCGCCAGCAATTTCGCGGCGGCATCCAGCGCGGCAGCCATTTCGGCGGAGGCCGGCTGATCCTTTTCATGAAAATGCCGCACATAGCCGATGGTGAGGCCGCGCAGCCCCTTCTTCATCTGCCGCGCATAGTTTTCGGGCTTATGCGCAGCACTGCCGGGATCAGCCGCATCATGCCCGGCCATCATGCCAAGCAGCAGCGCGTTATCGGTGACTGTGCGCGTCATGGGCCCCACGTGATCCAAAGTGAAGGCAAGCGGGAAGACACCGCGGCGAGACACCAGGCCATAAGTCGCCTTCATGCCGACAATGCCGCAATGGCTGGCCGGGTGGCGGACGGAGCCGCCGGTATCGGTGCCGAGCGCGGCGGGCAGGATATTGGCGCCCACCGCCGCGCCGGAACCGGAGGACGACCCGCCCGGATGATGCACGGTATTCCAAGGGTTGCGCGCGGGCGGGAAGGGCAGGTCAAAGGCCGGGCCGCCAATCGCGAATTCATGTGTCGCGAGTTTGGCCGGGAAAATCGCCCCCGCAGCGCGTAGCTTGGCGACCACGGCTGCGTCGGCGGTTTTCTGATTGTCCAGCAAAATGCGTGAATGGCAGGTGGTGGGGTGCCCCGCTACATCAATAATATCCTTGAGCCCGACCGGCAGGCCATCAATCGCTGAGCGCTGCCCGCTGCGGGCAATGCGTCGCCCGGCCTTCACGGCTTGTTCGCGTGCCTCATCCCAAAGCGGGCGGACAATAGCATTGACCTTGCCGCCGACATCTTCCGCGCGGGCGTGGAGCGCATCCAGATATTCCACGGGCGTAAAGCGCCGCCGCGCGATGCCGGCGGAGGCTTCGGTCAGCGAAAGCTCATGCAAGGCCTTCATGCGCGTGACCCCTTGGCGGGGAGTGGCGCGGCATAGGCCGGCATGGGTTCGGCGGTTTCATTGGCAACGCGCGTGAAGGCGCCGGCCATGCGGCGGGATGCGGCAATGGCTTCCGCCACTTCCTTGGGGTGGGTCTTGAGCCCAGCGGTAATGCCCGCCGCGCGGGCCAGGATTTCTTCTTCGGTCATTGAAATGGTCGCCCCCATACTGCGCGGAGTAGCCTGCCGGAAAAGCGGCGCCTCTGGAACCCTGGATGCGGCGCAAAAATGGGGTGAGGTACAAAGACCTCACCCCAGGGGGGTCATCCATAGTGCGGGATGTTGCGCCGCCTTTAAGTCGCGGCGCGTGCGATGGGAGAGACAAAATCGCTTAGAAAACTGGCGACGAAGACAGGATAGCCGCGAAAGATTGCTGTTCGGTTTCGATGGCGGCGATTTGCGCGTAGTTTTGGCCGTGCGGGGCCAGATGCTCGCTTAGCGAAAGATTGCCGGAATGACATTCCCTGGTTAGGCTTTTCCTCGGTGATGCCAAATCCGGGTCGGCTGACCCGTTCCTTGAGGGGATGAGATGCGCCGTATTGGAACCATGGTTGCAGCTTTGGGGCTTTTTCTGGTGACGGCTTGCGCGCCTAAGCCAGAGCTGATTTCTGCCGAGCAGATTGCACGTCCGCATATCATTTCGATTATTGCAACTGATCCGAAGGTGATACTCGATCCGGGCCGACCTGCTTCCAACGTTAGTGCGGGGCCGATGGTTGGTGCGCCTTTAGCGGCAGTGGCTGTGGGCGCCTTGATTGCCGGCGCGGCACAGGGCTCTGAGACGGCGCGTGCCAATGCGCGGCGCAGTCGTGCAGAGGCTTTGCGGGATCAGCTCGGCCCCACCGAAGAAGTTGGCGCAGACCTTCAGAGGCAATTCCGCGATGCCCTGGCTGCCGAGATTGCGCGGGGAACACGAATGCCGATACAGCGGATCGAAAGTCGCCCTGTGTCATGGAGTATGGCCCCGAAAGATGAGATTCAACTCAACATGCGTTTGGGGAGTTTGTTGACGCAGGATGCCAGGTCCATAACCTTACAACTCTGGGTTTCCCAATTGGCTTGGAAGCCAGGCGATCAACGGCCAACCTGGTTGAACAGTTACGATTTTGTTGCATTCTCGCCACCGATCCAAGCGGCATCTGAAGAAGAAGCGTTAGCGTTGTGGAAGGAAAACAACTACGCCCGCCTTCGGCAGGCCACACGCGCTTTGATACCTGAAATCATGATCTTACTTCGCATGGCTCTTTTTGATGTTGCTTCCACGGATTTGAGCAATGCGCCATCAGTTAGCACCAAAATGCCCGGCTTTTCGCTCGTTTCGCATGGCCGAACAGCAATCCTTTATCGCGAAGCACCTGGAAGGTCACAAACCAATTTTCAACCGGGTGTCTCGGGTCCTTTGGTGCGGCGAACCCAAGACCGGGGCTACTTGGCTATCCATAACTTTGCCGTCGATCCGCTAAGACCCGGCGACATAGATTATATGAGGCCCGGCTGGGCTTGGGTCAGCGTTCCCGCCGGCTCGCTCTAACGCTGCCCTACCACCCTGGGCGGGCCTGAAACCCGCCCAGTCACGTCAGCCTCCCGCACTGGCCCGCGCCGATTTCCCGCGCCCGCATTCTCCGCTAAACCCGGCCCATGCCCTCCCCCGCCCCCAACCTCCCCCTCAACGGCCTCAAGCTCGTGGAGCTTGGCCATTACATTGCCGCCCCTTTCGCCACGCGCCTGCTGGCTGATCTGGGCGCTGAGGTGATTAAGGTGGAACCCCCAGGCGGGGACCCGGTGCGGGGTTGGGGCAGCAATATCAACGGCAATGCTGTCTGGTTTAGCGTGCATGGGCGTAATAAACTCAGCGTCACGCTCGATCTCAAAAAACCCGATGATCGCGCAAAGCTGATCGCGCTGCTCCGCCGCGCTGATGGGCTGATCGAGAATTTCCGCGCCGGCTATCTGGAACGCGTGGGGCTTGGGCCGGATGTGCTGCATCAGGAAAACCCGCGCCTCGTGATCGGGCGAATCTCGGGCTATGGGCAGGATGGTCCCTACAAGGACAAGCCCGCCTTTGGCGCGATTGGGGAAGCCATGGGCGGCCTCAGGCACCTCACGGGCCATCCCGGCGAACAGGGGCTGCCGCCGCCGCGTTGCGGGGTTTCCATCAGCGATGATTTGGCCGGCATGTATTGCGCCCTTGCCGTGGTTGCCGCCTGCTGGGGCGTGAAGGGTGACCCCAATGCCAAGGGCCGCGTGGTGGATGTGGATTTGGTCAGCAGCGTCTTTTCGCTCATGGAAGGGATGCTGCCGGAATACGGGCTTTTCGGCTGGGTGCGTCAGCCGCAGGGGGCGGCCATCAAAACCGCGGCGCCGACGAATACCTACCCCTGCGCTGACGGCAAATGGCTGTGTGTTGCCGGCAATTCGGATTTGATCTTCCGCCGCCTGATGGCCGCGATTGGCCAGCCCGAATTGGCGGATGCGCCGCGCTTCGCCACCAATGGGCTGCGCTGCGATAATTTGGCCGAGCTGGACGCCGCGATTGCCGCCTGGACCCGCACCAAGCCTGCCGCGGAGGCTGAGGCCATTCTGGAAGCGGCCGAAGTGCCCTGTTCCCGGCTTTATGACATGGCCGATTGCGCCAATGACCCGCATTTCCGCGAACGCGGCTGGGTGATGGAAGTGGCGGACCCTCTGCTGGGCCAGGTGCTGCACCCGGCGGCACCCTTCCGCTTTGATGGCGTGACGCCGCAGGAAATTGTGCGCTGGCCAGGCCCGGCGGCGGGGGCGCATAATGACCATGTATTCAAGGAACTTCTGGCCGAGGCAAAGGAGAAGCAGGCATGACCGGCAAGGTGACCATTAGCGAAGTCTCCCCGCGTGACGGGATTCAGTCCATCACCGGCGATTTCGTGCCGACCGAGGTGAAAATCGCCCTGATCCAGGCGCTGTATGATGCGGGCCTCAGGCGGATGGAAATCGGTTCCTTCGTCTCGCCCAAGGCCATTCCGCAAATGGCCGATACGGCGGCGGTGCTGGCCTTCACGAAAACGCTGCCGGGGCTGGAAAGCACCGTGCTGGTCCCCAATCGGCGCGGCTTTGATGCCGCCTTGGCGGGGGGCGCGGAACGGCTTGGCTTTTTCATGTCGGCCACCGCAGGGCACAACAAGGCCAATCTAAACCGCACGCGGGAAGAAAGCTTTGCCGAATTGGCATCCCTGGTGCGCGATACGCCGAAGGGCACGCTGATCCGCTTTAATCTTTCCTGCGTGTTCCACTGCCCCTTTGATGGCGTGGTGGAGGATGTCGAAGCGCTGGATTGGGTGGAACGCATTGTGGCGCTGAACCCCGATATGGAAATCGCGCTGGCCGATACCACTGGTAATGCCAGCCCTGACCAGGTGCGCCGCGTGTTTGAAAAAGCCCATGCCGCCTGGGGCCAGCGCTTCGCCTTTCACGGCCATGACACTTACGGCATGGGGGTCGCCAATGTGGCCGCGGCCTATGAAGCGGGCTGCCGCGTGATTGATAGCGCCGCGGGCGGCATTGGCGGCTGCCCCTTTGCGCCGGGGGCCACCGGAAATGTGGCCACAGAAGATGTGGTTTGGATGTTCCGCCGCATGGGGGTGGATACAGGCGTCACCTGGAACAGCCTGCTGGCAGCCGCCGATATGGCCGCTTCCATCAAGGGGGCGATCCCGGGCGGGCGGATGCGCGGCGTGCGCGCGGCGCGGCTTGCCGCCTGAAGGGTTATTGCCGGCTGCGCGAAATCACGGCGCGGCCGGAATTCTTCCATTTTTCCGACGTTTTTGGGGGAGATACCTACTCCTCCCGGTTGCCCCCCTTCCGGGACTTATGGAGCAGGCTCATGTCGGAAGCCGAAATAGCGCAGAAGACAGCGGAACTTGACCGGCTGTTGAATGACCCCGGGGTCCGGATGGACCCGCATAGGGTTTGGACGCTGGCGCAGGAATTGAAAGCTCAGAGCAGTTCAGGGCGCCCCCAACCGCGCATGTAGCGGCTATCCGGCCAGGTCTGTTCGTTAGGTGGGCGTTCCACCCTTGGTTGTTGGCGTCTTTCGGACAGCCAAGCTGGCGCGCTGACGCGAAGGGGAGAAGCGTTCAGTTGCGCGGCAGGCGTGCCGCTGTGGGCGCATCTGGGTTTTGTGCCCGGTGGCGCAGCAAATGATCCGCCAGCACCAGCGCCATCATCGCTTCCCCCACCGGTACGGCGCGGATGCCAACGCAGGGGTCGTGCCGGCCCTTGGTGATAATGTCCACATCCTGCCCGAAGCTGTCCACCCCAAGCCGTGGTTCCAGGATGGAGCTGGTGGGCTTCACCGCAAACCGCGCCACAATTGGCTGGCCAGTGCTGATGCCGCCCAAAACGCCGCCGGCATGATTGGCCTGGAAAGCAACCAAACCGCTTTCAGCCATCCGCATTTCATCCGCATTGGCGGTGCCGGTCAGGCCAGCAGCAGCGAAGCCATCGCCAATCTCAACACCTTTGACGGCATTGATGCCCATGAGCGCGCCGGCCAAATCCGCATCCAGCTTGCCATAAATGGGCGCACCGAGGCCGGGGGGCACGCCTTCCGCCACTACCTCAATCACTGCGCCGACCGAATTGCCGGATTTGCGCAGCGCGAGCAGCTGTTCTTCCCAGCGCGCGGCGGCGGCGCGGTCTGGGCAGAAAAAATCATTCTCGTCCACCGCCGCCCAGTCCCAATTGGCGCGGTCAACCGCATCGCCGCCCATGGCCACCAAAGCGCCACGAATGCGCACGCCATCGCCCAGCACCTTGCGCGCAATGGCGCCAGCGGCCACGCGCGTGGCGGTCTCGCGCGCGCTGGAACGCCCGCCGCCGCGATAATCGCGAATGCCGTATTTGAGCTCATAGGCAATATCGGCATGGCCGGGGCGGAAGCGATCCTTGATTTCCCCGTAATCCTTGGATCGCTGGTCGGTGTTTTCGATCAGCAGCGAAATGGGCGTGCCGGTGGTTTGGCCTTCAAACACGCCGGACAGGATCCGCACCTGATCCGCTTCCTGGCGTTGCGTGACGAATTTGGACTGGCCTGGCCGCCGCCGGTCCAGAAAGGGCTGGATATCGGCTTCAGAAAGCGTCATGCGCGGCGGCGCGCCATCCACCACGCAGCCAATCGCTGGCCCGTGGCTTTCGCCCCAGGTGGTAACGCGGAACAAATGACCGAAGCTGTTATGCGACATGGGGCATGGGTCTATCCCGCCCCCCGCCCGGCGACAAGCGCCCTGCTTGCCTTATCAGGCAGCGCGCAGCCGGGCCGCCAGGGTGACGATTTCCTGTTGCAGGACAGCGCTTTGCTGCGCCATCGCATCGGCATGCTGGCCCAGCGCGGTGACGGGCGCGCCGGCGGCTTCCATGCTGCCCTGCACCGTCGCCACCGCGCCCGCCACGGCGGAGGTACCCTCGGCTGCGGCGGCGATGCCCTGCGCGATTTCGCGCGTGGCGGCGCCTTGCTGTTCAATCGCATCAGCCGCTTCGGCGGCGATACTGTCAATGCGTTGCACCACTTGGGCAATGCCCTGAATGGCCGTAACCGCTTCGGCAGAGGTGCTGCGGATTTCATTCACCTGACGGGAAATCTCCTCGGTCGCCTTGGCGGTTTGCGTCGCCAGCGCCTTCACTTCGGAAGCAACAACGGCAAAGCCCTTGCCTGCATCACCAGCGCGCGCCGCTTCGATGGTGGCGTTCAGCGCCAAAAGATTGGTCTGGCCGGCAATAGCCGTGATCAGCTTCACCACATCGCCGATCTTCTCCGCCGCGCCCGAAAGGCCCTGCACAATGGCATCGGTGCGCCCGGCGTCGCTCACGGCTTGTGCGGCGATCGCCGCCGAATTGCGGATTTGATCGGAAACCGCCGCGACGGTGGAGGTAAGTTCCTCTGCTGCCGCCGCAACCTTGCCCGTTTCCTCCCGCGCACGGTCGGCGCTGGTGCCGATGCCGGCGGTGGCTTCCCGCGCAGACAGCTGTGCCTCATTCAATGTGGCAAGCGCTTCGCGGCTGGTTTTCGCTTCCTGCGAAAGGCCGTTCAGGCGCGGCGCAATTTCCACTTCCAGCACACGGCTGGCTTCCGCGCGTAGTGCGGCATTTTCGGCCTTGAGGCGGCTGAGTTCCGCCTGTGCTTCATGCCCTGCGGCTGTGGCGCTGGTCAGATCGGCGCGCAGTGTCGCAAGAAGGCCAGTATCTGGGCGCTTTTCAGCGCGCTGAGAGCCTGAGGCATTGGATGCGGCGCGACGCAGCGTGACAAGCGCCGAAAGCGCAGCCAGGACCAAGGCAAGCGTGCCCAGAATGATTGGCAGCACCTGCATCGGTAGGGTTTGCGGCTGAGCTGGGCGGTTGCGCCTTGCTTCTTCGGCTGCAGCCGTCAGCACGGGACCGATGACGGTCTGGAAACGCGCCCCCGCATCATTCAAACGTGCCGCTGCGGCTGCGACATCCTGACCAGATGACGCTTCGCGTGCGCGGTGCGCTGAGGGCGCTTCAAATGTTTCATGCGCGCGTTGCAGCGCGGCGGCGGCTTCACGCAGCGATTGGTAGCGCGGCGCGTCACCAAGGGCGCCCAAGGCGGCATTCAGTGTTGTGAGAGCCGCGTTCTGCGCGGAGATCAGCGCCCGATGCGCGGCATCATCGCGCACAGCGCCGGCGCGATTGGCGATGCCGAAAAGTTCTTCCGCCGCACCGCGGGCGCGCAACAATGCTGCCTGCCGGGGAATTTCATTATTGGTCAGCAAGCCGCGCGGCCTTGGTGCCTGGCCGCGTGCCGCTGGCGCACCATTCATGGCGCGGCTGATTTCCTGCCCCACTTCTTCAATCGCAGGCAGCAAGGTGGCGCGGAAGATGCGGTGCGCAGCGCCAAGTGCGGCCATCTGCCGTTCCGCTTCCTGCCGCGCCTGCTGTTCCGCTTGCAGCGCCGTACCAAGCTGGCGCAAGGCGCCGGCAAGGCCGGTACTGGCTGCCTGGACTCCGGCGGGGGTATTCGTATTGCCGCGCAGCAGCGTATTCAGGCGGTCTTCAACCTGGCGCGCACGGCGCTGAGCTTCGGCCAATTCTGTACTGGAACGTGCCAGCAGCATGGGCGGCACGGCACCAGAAAGCTGCGTTGCCCGTTCCGCAATATCCAGGCTGCGCGCCAGCATGGGCAGGCGCGGGTCACTGGGCGGCGGTGGCAGGGTTTGCGGCAGGCCATGGATAATGCCCGCAGTGCCCATGGCCGTAAGCCCAGCGACAAGGCCAAACCCGATCAGAAACCGCGCGGAACCGCCAGTGTGTTGCGAAGAAGCCATGGAATAGTCCTGCCTTGGTGCGGGCCTTCATGCCACGCAGGACTTAGTCTATCGCCAGAAGATGAAGGACCTATGAGTCCCGCAAGCCATTATTTGGTAAAGCCCCGCGCTAATCCCCGCGCAATTGAGGATTATCAAAATCCGGCCGCCGCGCGCGGGCCAAGGCAGCGCGCAGCGCTTCGGCAAGCTCAGTCTTTTCTGGCGCGGAAAGATGCCGGCCGATTTCCAGGGTGCGGCCCCGGCTTTTGATCCATAAGCGCCCGCCGCGCGGTGCGGCTTCATCCCATTCCACCGTGGCCCAATAGGCATCCAAGACGCTGCGCACCACGCGCCCGCGATGATCCACATGGCGGATGGAAAGCCCGGCATCGGTCAGCAGCACCATTTCGCTGATCCGGCGTGATGCGCGAGCATGCCAGAGCAGCAGCGCCAGCGCCGCGCCCACTTCCAGCCCAATGAAGGGCAGCACCGGCCAGGCACCAAGGGCGAAGAAGACACCCGCCGGGATGGCCGCCGCCAGAATGAGCAGCCCCGCCAGCACGCGAAAGCCCCGCACCGTGAAACTTTGCGGCGGCGTTGAGATTGCTTCGAACAGAATGGTCTCTCGGGGGGGTGCCATCGCGGGGCAGTCTAGGTCAGAATAGCACCGTTACGCCATGCCCCAAGCCAAGCCCGATCACGGTTCCGCCCGCGCCCCGCGCCGCGCCCGCCTGATGTCGAAAGACCAGGCCGAGGCTTTTTTGCGCGCCCTGGCCCAGGGTAATCCCGCGCCGGAGACTGAGCTTTTTTATCAGGATCATTTCTCCCTGCTGGTGGCGGTTGTGCTGTCTGCACAAACTACCGATGCGGCGGTGAATAAATGCACGCCGGGGCTGTTCGAAGCGGCACCCACCCCCGGCGCTATGGCGGCGCTGGGCGCTGAGGGTGTCGCGCCCTTCATTCGTCGTATTGGGTTATGGCAGGCCAAGGCACGCAATGTAGCGGCTTTGGCGGCGCAGCTTGTGGAACTCCATGGCGGGCAGGTGCCATCAGACCGCGCCGCCCTGGAAGCCCTGCCCGGCGTTGGGCGCAAAACCGCCAATGTCGTGCTGAATGTCGCCTTTGGGCAGAACACCATGGCGGTGGATACCCACATTTTTCGGCTCGGCAATCGGACGGGCCTGGCACCCGGCAAGACCACGCGCGCGGTGGAAGAAGGGCTGATGAAGCGCTGCCCGCCCGAATTGCTGCGCGATGCGCATCACTGGCTGATCCTGCATGGGCGCTACATCTGCAAGGCGCGCGCGCCGGAATGCTGGCGCTGCCCGGCGCGGGCTTCGTGCAATTACCGGGATAAGGTGCTGGCGCCGAGGGTTAGTAGCTAGGTCTAAGTCACCGCGTTTGCACGGCTAGAAACGTGCTTTGAAACTCCATTTATCCTTTGCTTGAAGCTGCTTAGGGTGGGTTTCGTATTCTTGTTTGTCATTTTGTTGTGGATGGGCCATCGCAAGGAGGCATAGTTATATGTAGCATAGTTATATGTAGCGAAAAAATCCTTGGTACGTAATAACGTGCAGTACTCGCTAGAAAGCCCAGCCCCACTAATGTTCTTGATACGTTTCCGCTAGGCGACTCCTCAACTTCGGCGCTTTGTAGAGACGTAATCTTACATGACATACGTCGATAAGTTCAAATACGTCTATTCATCAGTTGCTGTTGCGTGGCGTAAGAGTTAATTTTTTGCTTGACATCATGCGAAATTGCGTTTGCTGAATTCAAAAAAAGGGATTCCCAAAGAGAATCCCTTGTGTTAGTTTTGAACTGTGAGGTTGTTCGCCCCAACCGGTTCTGCCCCGGTCTTACCCTGGTACAAGCAGGGTGTCCTAGCTACTAGACGATGGGGCGCGCATTCCACGTGGTGGCGTCATGTTGTCATGTGCCACCTCCCGCCGCCGGCTCTACGGGGCTGCTGATGGGTGCAATTTCGGATGCCGCAGGTTCGTCGGCCGACGGGGGGCCTGCGGTTCCGATTTCTTGACGAGGCTCGACCAGCCTCCAGCCGAAACGACGATCATAATCAAGCGCGCGCGCGCGCCTCAGTCGGGCGTAAAGGGTCGAAATAGGGTCCCGCCCGCCGATATCTACCCCCCGTTCGCACAGCCGCTCCGCCATTTCTTCAGTTGAAACAGGCTGGCCTGCCTCCTTCAACACAGCGATGGCTGCCTGTTCGGTCATCAAGCCCTTTTGTCCGAGACGTGAACTGGTTTCGGTCTCGCGGCGGTGCATTGCGTTGGGGGGCAGAGTTTCCTGTTTTATCGGCGACATCACGCCCGCCGCCCCGGTTGAAGACGGGTCAAGTTCCTGATAGAGGCGAATGAACGTCGACCACTTGTCGACTTCCGCCTGGGCGGCGTTGAGACGAGCGATAGCCTCGGAAAGTTTGGGATCCGTTTTCATCGAACCCTTCGTGGCCGATTCTAAAAGAATTTGCAAGAGAAACTTGCAAACTACGGGCCGAGCTGGCGCGATGTAGAAACGGGCGGCGTGAGAGACCGTTGGCGCTGCCCGGCATGGGAGGGTGTATTTACTTGGATAAAGCCCTGACACTATTGAAAAAAACGTACCTTCCCTTGCCGCCCCGGCCCCGCCGTTCCATCCTGCGGTCATCTGGATAAGGAATACCCCATGGAAGCGCCCGTACTTGTTGAAATCACCGATGACATTGCACTGGTCACGCTGAACCGGCCCGAATCGCGCAATCCGCTCGATCCTGAAACCCAGGATGCCCTGATTGCCACCTTCATGAAGCTGGATGCGGAAGCCAAGGCGCGCGTCGCAATTCTGACCGGCGCCGGCAGCGCCTTTTGCGCCGGCGGCAATGTGCGCCGCATGGGTGAGGCTGCGAGTGGTACCACGGAACGCACGCCGGCCCAGGCGCGCGGCTATTATCGCCATGGCATTCAGCGCCTGCCGCGCATGTTTGAACAATTGGAAATCCCCGTGATTGCGGCGGTGAATGGCCCAGCCATGGGTGCGGGCTGTGACCTGACCTGCATGTGTGATTTGCGCATTGCCGGACAATCCGCCCGCTTCGCGGAAAGTTTTGTGAAGCTTGGCATTATTCCCGGTGATGGCGGCGCCTGGCTGCTGCCGCGCGTGGTGGGCTTTGCCAAGGCGGCTGAAATGTCGCTGACCGGCGATGCGCTTTCTGCCGATCAGGCGCTGGCTTATGGGCTGGTGTCTCAGGTGGTGCCGGATGCGGAATTGCTGGATGCCGCGCGCGCGCTGGCGCGGCGCATCGCCGCCAATCCGCCCCATGCCGTGCGCATGGCGCGGCGCCTGTTGCGGGAAGCCTGGAATAATCGGCTTGATTCTGTGCTTGAGATGTCTTCCGCCATGCAGGCGGTGGCGCATACCACGGAAGACCACAAGGAAGCGCTGGCGGCGATGCGCGAAAAGCGCAAGCCGACTTACAAGGGCGCCTGATCCTTGTTCGAGCCGGGGCTGCTTTCCGGGCGGCGCGCGCTGATTACCGGTGGTGGCACCGGCTTGGGGCGCGCCATTGCTCGGCGCTACCTGCGATTGGGCGCGCGCATCGCGATTTGCGGGCGGCGTTTGGCGGTGTTGCAGGAAACCGCCACGGCGCTACGCGCGGAAATTCCCGGCGCGGAGATCACCGTCCATGGCTGCGATATTCGTGATGCAGCAGCAGTGGAGGCCATGCTGGATGCGGCCTTCGCCGAAGGCGCGCCCGATATTCTGGTGAATAACGCAGCGGCGAATTTCCTGGCGCAGACGCATCGGCTTTCAGCGCGCGCCTTGGATTCGGTGCTGGCCACCACACTGCATGGCGCGGCTTATTGCACCATGGGTGTCGGGCGGCGCTGGATTGAGAAGGGGCAACCCGGCGTTGTGCTGAGCATATTGACGCTTTCAGCCTTGCAGGGTGCGGCCTTCACCGTGCCATCCGCCATGGCCAAGGCCGGTGTTTTGGCGATGACGCAAAGCCTGGCGGTGGAATGGGGCCGGCATGGCATTCGGCTGGTGGCAATTGCACCTGGCACTTTCCCGACCGAGGCCGCCGTGGCGCGGCTGCGTCCCGGTGGTTTGGATCATGGCGATGTGCCGTTGAACCGCGCCGGGCGGCATGAGGAACTCACCGACCTTGCTGCCTATCTGGTTTCAGAGAATGCCGGCTACATCACGGGCGAATGCGTGGTGATTGATGGCGGGCGGCGTTATCTCGGCGGGGCACGGGCTGGCGTGCGAGAGATGTTGGCCTGGGATGATGCCGCCTGGGAAAAACAGCGCGAAAAGACACCGAAGAAATGACCGAAGCCTTCAACGAAATTCTCTACTCAGTTGCGGATCGCGTCGCGACCATCACGCTCAATCGGCCTGAACGCATGAATGCCTGGTCGAGCGTGATGGAAGCCGAAACCCGCGCGGCCTTCGCGCTGGCTGTGGCGGATGAAAACGTGCGCGCCATTGTGCTGACCGCAACCGGCAAGGGGTTTTGCGTTGGCGCCGATGTTTCCGCCATTGCCACACGCGGCGCGGAACGCCCAACCTATGCGGGGGTGACACCACCGCCCGGTGAAGCGCCGCCGACCGAGGATTTCGCGCGGCGCTATTCCTATATGCTCAATATCGGCAAGCCAGTGATTGCAGGCATAAATGGCGCGGTAGCTGGCGTTGGGCTTTGCCTGACGCTGTTTTGCGATATGCGTTTCATGGCGACGGGGGCGAAGCTTTCCACGGCTTTTGCGCGGCGTGGTTTGGTGGCAGAACATGGCAGCGCCTGGATGTTGCCTCGCCTGATCGGGCCCATGAATGCCGCTGATCTTTTGCTTTCAGGCCGCAGCATCACGGCGGAAGAAGCCGCTGGCATGGGGCTGGTGCGCGTGCTGCCGGCAGATGGTTTCCACACTGGCGTGCAGGCTTACGCGGCTGATCTGGCCAATAATTGCTCGCCACGTTCCATGCGCGTCATCAAGCGGCAAATGACGCTGGCGGCTTTCCAAAACCTATCTGAAGCGGTGGAGTTGGCTGAAGTGGAACAGGATGCCACGCGCGGCACGGAAGACCGGCGCGAAGGCGTCGCGGCTTTCCTTGAAAAGCGCAAACCGAATTTCACGGGGCGCTAATCAGTAATCTGTTGGTCTTTTCCATCGCGGCCACCAGCGCCTGGAATTCGCGCGCGAAAACCTCTCGCGCTGTGCCATTCTGCGCCAGATCATCGCCAATCTCGCCAATGCTACGCTTGCCATCAATGCGCGACAGGATCGCGCCAGCCAAGCGCGGCAAAGGCACTGGCACGGTCAAGCCATCAAAGGTAACGCGCAGCACGCCATCGCGCGGCAGGTTGGCGGCTAGCTTGGCGCCATCCAATTCGCGTAGGCACGGAATGGCGGCGGGATCATCCCAGGGGGCGGTGACCATGGGCGCATCGGCACGCACGCAATAGGCGATATGCACACCCATATTGCCGGTGATCGCCTCGGCCAAGGCCGCGCGCTGCACCACATCCATCGCTTCAATCCGCGAGCGCAGCTTGGGATCGGAAAGATAGGAAAGTGGGTCGTAGCGCAGCGGTTCCACCAGGCACACAATACGCAGGCCCGCCGCTTCGATCAGCGCATTGAAGGCCGGCACGGTGAAGGCGACATCACGCGGATTCAAGAGCAAATCATAAAGCCCGGCATCACCGCCCTTTTCATGATCCGTGATCCAGGGATTGCGCCGGAGCCAAGCTGTTTCCGGCATTTGCCGCCAGAGCCGTTTGGCCACCTCCACCCGCGCTGCCGGCGCTTCATCGGGCGGCGCCAGAAGCCTCAGCGCATCCTGCGCCATGTAAACACCTGTGCGCCCATGCGGCGCATAGACCATGAGCCCCAAGCCACCCCCCGGCGCCAGGGCTGAAACCAGCGCGCGCAGCCCCGCCAGCGGGTCGGGCAAGTGATGCAGCACGCCGCAGCAATCAATATAGTCGAAAGGCCCAAGCCCACTGCCCGGCAGGTCCAGCAGGGAACCTTCCTGGAAGATCACATTCCCAAGCTTACGCGCCGCGACACGCGCTTCCGCCACACGCCGCGCTGCCGCTGAACGATCAAGCCAGGTGACATCCCCCGCGCGCCCGGCATGTGTCATTTGTTGGGCGAGCATCACGGTGGCATCGCCGCTGCCGCCCCCGGCAACCAGGGCGCGTAAAGGCTGGGCAGCCGGGCGGCGGGCGCCGAAAATCCAGTGATCCACTTCTCGCAAATGGCTCGGGCTGCCAATGATCAGGCGCTTGGCCTCATCCCGAGGGTCCCGCTGGGGATAGGGGTAGGCATCATATTGCGCGGCAAGCGCGGCATCGGCAGCGTCTTTCATGTCCCCTATCTACCAAGCCTGGGAAAAGCCGAAACCCTGGGCCCAGCGGTTGCCCCACCCCCTCAGGCTGCGTATCTAAGGTGTCATGCTTTCCCTGATTCGCCTTTTGCCGCTTTGCCTGGCCCTGGCGGCCCTGCCCGCCTTGGCGCAGTCACGCCCAGTCGCACCCGTGCAGCAGCCCGCGCCGCGCCAGCTTGGCACTTTCCGGGATTGGACGGCGGTGACCTATCAGGAGAACGGTCAGAAGATTTGCTATGCTTTCACCCGCGCGACCAAGGCGGAACCCGCCCGCCAAGGCGTGGTGCTGACGGTCACGCATCGCCCGGGCGGGCGTGATGCGGTGGCGCTTACGGCGGGCTATGCCTATCCGCGCAATGCGGAAGTGACCATGGCCGTGGGCCAGACGAACCTGCCCTTCTACACCGGTGGCAATTCCGCCTTTGCGCGCGATGGCGCTGCGGTGGTCGCTGCCATGCGTGGCGGCAACCGTGCCGTGATACGCGGCCCCGCCGCTGGCGGGCGTGGCAATGCGAATGACCAATTCAGCCTGGCCGGCTTCGCCGCGGCCCATGACGCGATTTCGCGTGAATGCCCGGCGCGGCGATGAATAGCGCTGTCCTGGACTTGAACGAAGCCGAACGTGCGCGGATTTTGGCGAAGGCAGCGGCCTTTGCCCCGCCGCCGGCGACTCTGCCCGATGGCAGGCGCGACCTGGTTGGCCTTTCGCGCGAGGAATTGGCCGCGGAAATGCTGGCACTCGGCGAAAAGCCTTTTCGTGCCAAGCAGCTTTGGCATTGGCTTTATCATCAGGGTGAAACCGATTTCGCCCGCATGAATACCATCGCGAAGCCCATGCAGATGAAGCTCGCGGAACGCTTCGTGGTGGGCCGCCCGGAAGTAGCGACGCAGCAGGATAGCGCGGATGGCACGCGCAAATGGCTGTTCCGTTTTCGTGACAAGCAGCAAGTGGAAACGGTTTATATCCCCTCAGCTGATGAGGATCGCGGCGCGGTCTGCATTTCAACGCAAGTGGGCTGCACGCTGTCCTGCCGCTTTTGCCACACCGGTACGCAGGCCTTGGTGCGCAATCTGGGTGCGGCGGAAATAGTCGGCCAATTCATCGCCGCGCGCGATTCCTATGGCGAATGGCCAAGCCCCAAGGATGGCACGCCGCGCCATCTTTCCAATATCGTCGTCATGGGCATGGGCGAGCCGCTCTATAATTATGAGAATGTCGCCAAGGCGCTGAAGATCGTGATGGATCATGAAGGCATTGGGCTTTCGCGCCGGCGCATCACGCTTTCCACATCTGGTGTTGTGCCGATGATGGATCGGTGTGGGGTGGAGCTGGGCGTAGGCTTGGCAGTTTCCTTGCATGCGGTCACGGATGAATTGCGTGATGAGATTGTGCCGCTCAATCGCAAATACCCGATTGCGGATGTATTGGCCGCCTGCCGGCGCTATCCTGGTGCTTCCAATGCGCGGCGCATTACGTTTGAATACGTGATGCTGCGCGGCGTGAATGACAGTGAGGCTGAGGCGCGTGAATTGGTTCGCCTTATTCGCGGCATGCCAGCCAAGGTGAATTTGATCCCTTTCAACCCCTGGCCTGGCAGCCCGTATAAAACCAGCACATCGGAAGCCATTCATCGCTTCGCCGATATTCTGAATGATGCGGGCTATGCCAGCCCCATTCGCCGCCCGCGTGGGCGTGATATTCTGGCCGCTTGCGGGCAGTTGAAGACGGAGAGCGAAAGAAAGCGGAAGGCGTCCGAGTAACGCTTTTCAGCTTTCCAATTCGCTATGATTTTGGCCGAGTTTCCCTTGGTGGAATGTTCTTCTCCAGTTGTGTCGCTGCATTTTTCGAAATGAATGCTCTCTTTATAAAAACTTCGATCAGTTCCATCATAAAAATCAGTTGCTCTAGCAGGCTGCTGAAATTCGTAGCCTGATTTCCGTATTTATGATTCACTGTCGTCGCATTTGGTCGAGGTTGCGATGCGTGGCAATGACGCGGTGGCTGGTTCCTTGTTCAGCT